>JAQGLY010000078.1 GCA_028292625.1 Herbaspirillum sp.
GTGGTGATCGTGCTGGTGCGCATGGGTCTGGTGCCGCTGGCAAAGCTCAAGCAGGTGCGTCCGTACGCGGTGGTCGCCGCGTTCGTGATCGCCGCGGTGGTGACGCCGCCGGACATCATGAGCCAACTGATGCTGGCGCTGCCCCTGTGTCTGCTCTACGAGCTGGGTTTGCTGCTGGCGCCGATATTCGTTAAAGCCACACAGGCGCCAAGTCCCGAAGAAGAAAAGGTCTAGTGTCCTGAGTCAGGGCCTAGAGAGCGGCAAGCGAACTCGCTGCTGCCGCTCAAGGCTCGACCTGCCTCAACCAATTCACCAGCGCCTGCGACTGCTTGAATGCCGCCGCCAGATCCTTGCCCAGATCGGCTGGAATTTTGCGCTTGATGTCGATCTCTTTCCAGACGATAAAACTCTTCAGCTTGATGTATTCGATGTGCGGCGCGTCCGCCTCGAAGCCTTTCGGCGGCCGTGTCAGTTTGTTTTCTTGCTGCAGATCGCCGAAGGCCGCTTTCAGCGTGCGGTTTTTGATCAGTTTGGCAAAGCCGTCGGCGTCGTCGATGACGTGCCGCCGGATGGCGCGCAGCCGGTCGGACGGCGGCATGTATTCGCCGGCGGCGATCAGCAGTTTGCCTTGTTTGTCGATATGAAAATAATAAGCCGGGCCGCCACCTTGACTGGGCTTTTTCAGGCCACTGGCGGTGATCGCCGCGGAAAACGCCGTCTTGTACGGAATTTTTTCGGTCGAGAAGCGCATGTCCCGATTGATGCGGAACATCGCTTTTTTGGGATTGCAGCCAGCCACCGCCGGATCGAATTTGGCGATATCGGCGATCAGCCGGATGACCAGCGCCAGGAACTCGCCGCGCAAAATATCGTAACGCGGTTTGTTCATCACAAACCAAGCCCGGTTATTGTTTTCGGAAAGCTCCGCCAGGTACTGCGTCAGATCGCGAATATGCATGCCGTCTTATTCCTCGCTATTGTCGCCTGCATCCGGCGGAGCCGGCTTCTGCATGGGCCGCTTGCCGACGGTCACCGCCAATGAGGTCTCCTGCGATTTGCGCAACACCGTCAGTTTGGCTTTTGCGCCGGGCTTCAATTGCGCGATCAAATTGGTCAGCGACGTCGTATCGGCCACCGGTTTGTCTTCGATCGCCACCACGATATCGCCCGGTTTCATGCCGGCTTTGTCGGCCGGACCGTTCTTCAGCACGCCGGCGATAATCGCGCCGGTCTTCCTGGTGAGGCCGAAACTCTCCGCCAACTCCGGCGTGATTTCCTGCGGCTCCACGCCGATCCAGCCGCGCACGACGTGGCCGGTCTTGATGATCGATTCCATCACGTTCTTGATGGTGGTGACGGGAATGGCGAAACCGATGCCCAGGCTGCCGCCGCTACGCGAATAGATGGCCGTATTGATGCCGAGCAGATTACCGTTGGTATCGACCAGCGCGCCGCCGGAATTGCCCGGGTTGATCGCGGCGTCGGTCTGGATGAAGTTTTCGAAAGTATTGATGCCGAGATGATTGCGGCCCAGCGCCGAAATGATGCCCATCGTCACCGTCTGGCCGACGCCGAACGGATTGCCGATCGCAAACACTACGTCGCCGACACCGGTATTATCCGGATTGGCCAGCGTGATGGCAGGCAGATTGGGCAGGTCGATCTTGATCACGGCCAGATCCGTATCAGGATCGGTGCCGACCACTGTGGCGCTGGCTTTGCGGCCGTCCGCCAGCGCGACTTCGATGCCCTCCGCCGCTTCCACCACGTGGTTATTGGTCAGAATATAGCCTTGCGGACTGACGATCACGCCGGAGCCGAGGCTGGCCGATTTGTCGTCGGGTTCTTCCGAGTACTGGTCGCCGAAGAATTTCTTGAAGAACGGATCCTCCATGAATGGATTGCCGCTCTGAGGCTTGGCGTCCGAGGTGGTGAAGATGTTCACCACGGACGGCATCGCCAGTTGGGCCGCGTGGCGATATGAGCCGGGGGCAGGGTGCTCCAACTCGGCTTCCTGCATCGCCACGCTGGAAGCGGCAACCGGCTTGCGCGCGGTGTGCAGCACGCCGGCGGTCCATTCAGGCTTTAAGGTCGCTACAATGAACCATAGCGCCAGGGCAACCGTCACGGTTTGCGCAAACAGCAGCCAAAAACGTCGAATTTGCATATGAGAGAAAGAAATGATCCGGAAAACGGTAGATAGGGATGCGCTTGTAAAATATCTTGCGCAAAAACTCAATGTCGAACAATACAGGGATTATTGCCCAAATGGCCTGCAGGTGGAAGGGCGGGCTGAAATCGGCAGCATCGTCAGCGGCGTGACCGCCAGTCTGGCGCTGATCGAAGCGGCGCTCGATCTGAAAGCCGATGCGATTCTGGTACATCACGGCTACTTCTGGCGCGGCGAGGATCCAAGAGTGGTCGGGATACGGCAAAAACGTCTGACGCAATTGCTGGCCCATCAAATCAATCTGTTCGCCTATCACTTGCCGCTGGACATGCATACCGAGCTAGGCAACAACGCCCAGTTGGCCAAATTGCTGGCCTTGACCGCTCACGGGCGTTTTGCGGAAAACGATATCGGCTGGCTGGGCCGGGCGGACGGCGCGGATTTGAAGACGGTGGGCGATCTGGCGGCGCGCATCGAGCGCGTACTCGGCCGGCCGCCGCTGGTGATCGGCGACCCGGAGCAGGCGCTCGACACGATCGGATGGTGCACCGGCGCTGCGCAAAACATGCTGGCCGATGCGATCGGCGCTGGCGCGGACGCTTATATCAGCGGCGAGATTTCGGAGCCGACCGTCCATCTGGCGCGCGAAAGCGGGGTAGCGTATCTGGCGGCCGGCCACCACGCGACGGAGCGCTACGGCGTGCAGGCGCTGGGCGCGCACCTTGCGCAACAATTCGGCGTGCAACATCGATTTGTCGATATCGACAACCCGGTTTGACAGACCGGCGCAACGCAGCGGCGGCAGCCTCAGGCCTTTTTATTCAGCGAATCGCGAATTTCGCGCAGCAGCGCGATTTCTTCCGGCGGCACGGCCGGCGCTTTCGGCTCATTGAGCCTGGCCATCTCGCGTGCCTTATTGATCAGGCGCACCATTTGGAAAATGATGAAAGCCAGAATCAGAAAATTGATCAGAATGGTGACGAAGTTGCCGTACGCGAGCACCGCGCCGGCTTTTTTGGCTTCCGCCAGCGTCAATCGGGTGTTTTGACCGTTGAGCGGCAGGTAATAATTCGCAAAATCGAGGCCGCCGAAAATCTTGCCGATCACCGGCATGATGACGTCCTGCACCAGGGACTCGACGATCTTGCCGAATGCCCCGCCGATGATCACGCCGACCGCCAGATCGACCACATTCCCCTTGATCGCGAAGGCCCTGAATTCCTGCATCATGCTCATAATCGACTCTCCATGAAATGGCGACTGTGGACGCGTACCGATTCGGAAGAGTCGCTTGGGCAGCCAACAGTTCCCCTTCGCGGGTTTATAGCCCGATACTATCGAAAAGTAAATCCGCTCAGTATTTTCTTTGCCGTCCTCATAGGAGAAAGCGCGGCCATATGCGGCCTTGGCGCATTGCCTTCAAGCAAAAATTTGTTAAATTTCTTTACTCTCGTATGCGTTTGTCTTTAAAACGTCTATCGAGTCCGATATAATCAAGGGTTGCAAGAAGTCCGTCGGCTATGAGCGGGCAGCGTCAAGCCATCCAGGGGGTAATTAATACGGTTTTCAACTCTATGATTTTTTTGTCAATTGTTTGCGCTATTGACAACAAAATCAGCAGAATCCGGTCCCGCGCTTATTCGCTGCGGTAGCAATGGTCCGACGCGCTTTGGGAGGCGTACACATTGTGCAGATTTCGTTTTTTGACTGATTGGGGTTGGTATGAGTAACGAAAAGCAGGTCGATTCTGGTCGGCGTGGTTTGCTCGTCGCCACGTGCGCGGCGGGCGGAGTGGCCGGATTGGCCACGGCGGGGGCATTCGTGTCTACGTTCCAGCCGTCCGAGCGGGCAAAAGCTGCGGGTGCGCCGGTTGAAGTGGACATTTCCACATTGGCGCCGGGTGAAATGAGAACCGTCGAATGGCGCGGCAAGCCGGTCTGGCTGGTCAATCGCACGCCCGAAATGATTGCGTCGCTGAAGAAAACCGATGCGCTTGTCGCCGATCCCCAGTCCAAACGTCACGATTTTTCGGTTACGCCAGACTACGCGCTCAACGAATACCGCTCGATCAAACCCGAATTGCTGGTCCTGGTCGGCATTTGCCCGCATCTGGGCTGCTCGCCGGGCGCGCGCTTCCAGGAAGGCGCGCAGCCGTCGCTGCCGGACGATTGGGAGGGCGGTTTCCTGTGCCCATGCCACGGTTCCACATTCGATCTGGCTGGCCGCGTCTATAAAAACAAGCCTTCGCCGGACAATCTGCAAGTGCCTCGCTATATGTTCGAAGGCGCCAACAAGCTGATCATCGGTAAAGATGAGAAAGGCGAGGCTTAACCATGGCAGCGTTTGAAGAAAAAAAATTGCCCTCCGATGCGCCTGTGTCGGCCAAGGCATTGAACTGGGTCGACGCGCGCTTTCCGCTCAGTTCCAGCTGGAAGGCGCATCTTTCCGAATACTACGCGCCCAAGAATTTCAATTTCTGGTATGCATTCGGTTCGCTGGCGCTGCTGGTGCTGGTGATCCAGATTGTCACCGGCATCTTTCTGGTGATGCATTACAAACCGGATGCGACGCTGGCGTTCGCATCGGTCGAATACATCATGCGCGACGTACCGTGGGGCTGGCTGGTGCGCTATATGCACTCGACCGGCGCTTCGGCATTCTTCATCGTGGTGTATCTGCACATGGCGCGCGGCCTGATGTACGGCTCGTATCGCAAACCGCGCGAACTGGTCTGGCTGTTCGGCGTCGGCATTTTCCTGTGCCTGATGGGCGAAGCGTTCTTCGGCTACCTGCTGCCGTGGGGCCAGATGTCGTACTGGGGCGCTCAGGTGATCGTCAATCTGTTCGGCGCGATTCCATTCATCGGTCCTGATCTGTCGCTGTGGATTCGCGGCGATTACGTGGTGTCCGACGCAACGCTGAACCGCTTCTTCGCATTCCACGTGATTGCGATTCCGCTGGTGCTGATCGGCCTGGTCGTGGCGCACATCATTGCGTTGCACGAAGTGGGCTCGAGCAATCCTGACGGTGTCGAAATCAAGGAAAAGACCGATGCCAACGGTATTCCGCTGGACGGCATTCCCTTCCATCCGTACTACTCGGTGCACGACATCTTCGCCGTTTCGATTTTTCTGCTGGTATTCAGCGCGGTGATTTTCTTTGCGCCGGAAATGGGCGGCTACTTCCTGGAATATAACAACTTCCTGCCTGCCGATTCGCTGAAGACGCCGCTGCACATTGCGCCGGTCTGGTATTTCACGCCGTTCTACTCGATTCTGCGTGCCACCACGGCCGACTTCATGGTCTGGCTGATTGCCGGCGTCGCCGCTTATGTCGCACTGCTGATTCTGAAGTCGCGGCTGAACAAAATGAGCAAGCTGATCGCCGCCGTGATCGGCATCGCCGTCGTCGCCGGCATGCTGGTTCTGGACGCGAAGTTCTGGGGTGTGGTGCTGATGGGCGTATCGGTGATGATCCTGGCCGGCATGCCATGGCTCGATCATTCGCCGGTGAAATCGATACGCTATCGTCCAGGCTGGCATAAATACATCTACATTCTGTTCGGCATCGCTTTCGTCGTGCTGGGTTACCTCGGCGTGGAACCGCCCAGCCCGATCGGCAACGCGATCTCGCAGATATGTACGTTTGTTTATTTCGGCTTCTTCCTGCTGATGCCTTGGTGGAGCGGCATGGGGCAATTCAAGCCCGTGCCCGACCGTGTCACATACCACCCGCACTAAGCCGCCAAGAGGACATCACATGAAATTTCTCAAAAGCTTTATCGCGATCCTGGCGCTGGCGCCGATCCTGGCCCTGGCCGAAGGAGGCGAGTTTCCTCTGGATACGCAACCCAAGGGCACGACCGATCTGTCGTCGTTGCAAAACGGCGCCAAACTGTTCGTCAATTACTGCCTCAACTGCCATGCGGCGGCGTCGATGCGTTACAACCGGCTGCGCGACATCGGGCTGAATGAAGATCAGATCAAAAACAATCTGTTATTCACGGGCACCAAAGTCGGCGACCTGATGAAAATCAGCATGCAACCCCAAGACGCCAAAGCCTGGTTCGGCGTGGTTCCGCCGGATCTGTCGGTAATCGCGCGCGCGAAAGCATCGCATGCCGGCACCGGCGGCGACTATCTGTACACTTACCTCCGTTCCTTCTACAAGGACGATACGCGTCCGACCGGCTGGAACAACATGGTTTTCCCGAACGTCGGCATGCCGCACGCGCTGTGGGATCTGCAAGGTATCCGCACCGTCAAGATGGTCAAGGAAGCGGATCCGCATGACGAAAGCAAGACCATAGAAACCTTCGGTGGTTACACGCAAGTCAAGCCAGGCAAGTTGAGCGCGCTGGAATACGACAATGCGGTGGCCGATCTGGTCTCCTATCTGGAATGGATGGCCGAACCGGCGCAGAACACCCGCCGCCAGCTGGGCGTGTGGGTATTGTTATTCCTTGGTTTATTTGCATTGCTTACTTGGCGTTTGAACGCTTCGTATTGGAAAGAAATCAAGTAATATTTCGTGCCCGCGTTCCTGCGGGTGTGCGTTTCAGGGTGAGCCGTATAACGCTCGCCCTCTTTGTTTTTTAAGGGCACAACAAAATGATGGTTCTCTATTCAGGCACTACCTGCCCATTTTCCCAACGTTGCCGTCTCGTATTGTTCGAGAAGGGCATGGATTTTGAAATCCGGGATGTGGATCTGTTTAACAAACCTGAAGACATCGGCGTCATGAATCCATATGGCCAGGTGCCGATTCTGGTGGAGCGTGATCTGATTTTGTACGAATCGAATATCATTAACGAATACATCGACGAACGTTTTCCGCATCCGCAACTGATGCCGGCCGACCCGCTGATGCGTTCGCGCGCACGGCTGATGCTGTTCAATTTCGAAAAGGAACTGTTCATCCACGTTCATACGCTGGAAAACGAAAAGACCAAAGCGGCAGAAAAAAATCAGGAAAAAGCGAGATCGGAAATTCGCGACCACCTGACCAAGCTGACGCCGGTGTTCCTGAAGAACAAATACATGCTGGGCGACGAATTTTCGATGCTTGACGTGGCGCTGGCGCCGTTGCTATGGCGTCTGGACCATTACGGCATCGAGTTGTCGAAAACGGCGGCGCCGCTGATGAAATATGCGGAACGGATTTTCTCCCGTCCTGCCTATATTGAAGCGCTGACGCCATCCGAAAAAGTCATGCGTCGTTAGACGATTGCCGGCGGTGGCGCTGCCGCCGGCATCCGGCAAGCATTGCATCACAGCACGTCTTTCACGCATCAATCGAGTATCGAGAACATGTCAGAAATTTCTACCAAGCCGTATATGCTGCGCGCCATTTACGAATGGTGCACCGATAACGGTTACACGCCGCACATCGCCGTGTCCGTCGACGGACAGACGCAGGTGCCGATGCAATTCGTGCGTAACGGCGAGATTGTATTGAACATCAGTTTCGACGCGACCAGCGGCTTGAAAATGGATAACGACCTGATCAATTTCAGCGCGCGTTTCGGCGGCGTTGCGCGGCAGATTTCGGTGCCGGTCGCCAACGTCATCGCAATCTATGCGCAGGAAAACAATCAGGGCATGGCGTTCGAAGTGACACCGCCGGGCGAGCGGACGGATAGCGAACTCGATACGGAAGCATCGATCGAACCGCCACAGGCAAGCGCTCCAAAACTGTCATCGGTACCGGCAAAAAAATCCGACGACGGCGACGACACACCGCCGGGTCCGGACGACAACAGTCCGGCGAAAAAAGGCGGCAGGCCTACCCTCAAGCGAATCAAATAGAGTATAATTTCGTTCTTTCCAGTTTCGCTGGCTTAGCTCATCTGGTAGAGCACCTGACTTGTAATCAGGGGGTGGCGGGTTCAAGTCCTGCAGCCAGCACCAATAAAGACAATGCCTCCCGTGTAGTTCACGGGAGGCATTTGCTTTTGTGGGCGCAAAATTACAACTCCCAGTAATGAAGTCGGATCTGCAAAACACCTCGCGAAATTTTTTGAGAAGTATCGGCCCCGAGGTAACTATAGGGGACGGATTGTCCGCCGGCCCCGGTTTTGCAGCGGTAATCCAATTATTTTTCGGTCTTCGCCATATTCCAGAATACGGGAACCGCAGCCGGCACAGGATCGCTTATATTCTTGCGTTTGGCCGATACGACCGAACGCTCGCCAAGCGGTATGGAGACGACTTCATCAATCGCCAGATGCTGGATTTGCGCCGCGATTTTCTGTTGCCCGGCCAGATCGAGGGTGCGGGCCATCTTCAGGCGCAAGGCTTCGATGGCCGGCACGTCGGGCCAGCCGAACCAGGCTCCGGCGCCGTTGGCTGCCGCGGTCGGGGTGCCTGCCGGATCGGTCAGCGTCGACAGGGATACGCGCGTGCTGAACATGTTCCAGCCGCCTTTGGAAACGGGCTCCTTGGACGTGCGGCGCACATTGACGGTCTGCCAGTCCATCGTCTGCAACTGGACAACGAAGCCGGCCTTGCGCAGCGCTTGCGCGTAGACCGGCGGCATCGCGGCCAGCGCCGGCACGTCGGTCGGGTGCAGGATCACCACCGGCGTGCCGTCGTACTTGGCGGCCTTGAGCATAGCGGCGGCCTTGACCGGATCGCCCTTGACGAATTTATCGCTATCCACGTCGCTCGCGTACAGGCTGCCGCAACCGAACAAGGCTGCGCAAGTCCGGTAGTATTTTGGATTGCCGACTTGCGCCTGCAGCACGTCCTTCTGGTCGATCGCGCGCAAGGCCGCCTGGCGGATCAGCTTGTTGTTGAACGGCGGCTGCGTGAAGTTGAGCCGCAATACGTTCTGCGCGCCCTGCTCCCTGTATTCTATGAGCGTGACATTGGGGCTGCCTTCGACCATCGGCATCAAGTCCTCCGGCAGATCTTCGACAAAATCGATCTCATTATTCATGAGCGCGTTGACCGCCGTCATCGGATCGGGCATGGTGATCCATTTCACCCGGTCGACCTTGACCACCTTGCCGCCGGCCAGTCCGCTGGGCGGTTCGCGGCGCGGCACATAATCCTTGAACTTCTCGAACACTGCCTGTACGCCGGGACGGTATTCGGCGTTAACGAAGCGGAAAGGACCGGATCCGATCGTTTCCTTGATCGGCTGGGTCGGCGGCGTTTGCGCGACGCGCTTGGGCATCATGAAAAGGGCCACGTTGCTAGATCTGGACAGCGCGCGCAGGACGATATTGGTCGGCTCCCTGAAGGTCATGGTGAAGGTCTTGGCATCGACCGTTTTCATGTCCGCCAACAGGCTGTTCATCAACTGGCCGAGCTTGTCCAGTGCGGCCCAGCGCTGGATCGAGGCCACGCAATCGTCGGCCGTGACAGGCGCGCCATCATGCCATTTGAGCCCGTCGCGCAGCGTGAAGGTATAGGTCTTGCCGTCTGGCGAGACGCTCCACTTTTCCGCCATTTGAGGCTGCACCTGGTCTTTCGCATCCCGCGCCAGCAAGGTGTCGTAGACCATATAACCGTAGTCGCGGACAATCTCCGCGGTGGAAATGACCGGGTCCAGCGAACGCAGGCTCGCTTGCATGACGACGTTAATGGTCTGGGGTTGGGGCTGGGTCTGAGCGATGGCGGCGCTGCTCAGGCTCAAGGTCAAGGTTGCCGTGACGGCGCAGGCGGTGCGGCGGATATTGAATGTCGGGCGAAGCATGGTCTGTCTGTCCCCTTGTTGATTAGCGATTGGTGCAACAAACGATTGAAACAGCAAAGAACACAGAAGGCAGCAAATTGCATGCCATCGCAGTCGCCGGCCTTTACCCTACATCCGGTGGCAAGATCGCCTATTATGCCCAAGAACCGTGCGTTCAGGAAAATGTCTCGCCCGGCAATGTGCCGTTGCGTCCGGCAGGGGCGGTCCACAGCTAATATGGCGACACACATTACCTCACCATCGTTTGTATGTCAGCGATCCGCGCGACGAACCCCAACAACAAGACTATGACAATCAGCCCTGCGACAACCAGCGTCGGTCGATCGCGCGCGGCCCACACCTGTTTCACATCCCGATATCCGATCAGGCACGCCAGTATGGCGGCCAGCATCGTCCAATACATATATCGCGTTTCGGATGCCACGCCAATCAATAGATAGGCGCCTCCATACAAACTGCCCGACGCTGCCAGCACGCGCGCGGCGACAGCGGTTGACGCCGGATTATCGTTGCGGCGGCGTAAGGCTACCAGCAAGCCAAGTCCGGCAACAAACCATGTTACCGGCCAGAAGGCAATGTTCTTGCGCACATGATCGCGTTTTATCTCTGAGCGCAAATGTTGTGCGCGTTGATCGGGATCCTGGTCGAATATCTGGCAATGCGTTTCATCGTCTTTGCCAAATCGGCACAGCAGTGAAGGGACAAAAAAATTCAGTTCGGCATTGAAATGTTTGATGCGGTGTTCGGCATAGAAAAATGGGTGATGCCTGATTGAGTTGATCCACAAGCCCATTAATTTGGCGCTATCCGGTTTGATATCCCGTTCCGACCCGATCGTTTTGAATTTTTCATTCATCACCGTCCCTGCGATAAAATCGCATTTACCCCACGGCGCAATCGAATCCCACCAATACGGCGTATAGCACGCATCAAGCTGTTCCTGTCCTATCGGCAGCAATTGATTGATCCACTGCCTGTCGCCGGACAGCTTTGCAATGCCAACGATATCGAAAAGCTGCAACGAACGAATCGGTTCGGTCTGTTTGGCGGCGATGAGGCGATGATTGACGA
>JAQGLY010000008.1 GCA_028292625.1 Herbaspirillum sp.
TCGACATGGGCGGCACCAGTACCGATGTGTGCCTGATCAAGAAGGGCGAACCCGCCAAGAAGAATGAGCGCCAGATGGGCGGTTTTCCGGTTCGCACCCGCACGCTCGACATCCATACGATCGGCGCCGGCGGCGGCAGCCTGGCCTGGGTCGACGCGGGCGGCTTGCTGAAGGTCGGTCCGCAAAGCGCGGGCGCCTATCCGGGACCGGCCGCCTATGGCCGTGGCGGCACACGGCCGACGGTGACCGACGCCAATGTCGTGCTGGGACGTCTGAACCCGCGCGCGCTGTTGGGCGGCCGCATGAAGATGTATCCGGAAAACGCGCAACAGGCGTTCGCTACCGAACTGGGCGACTCTTTCGGCAACGACGCGGTGAAACTCGCGGCCGGCATGCTGGAAATCGTCAACGTCAACATGATCGGCGCACTGCGGGTCATCTCGGTGGAGCAGGGCGAGGATCCGCGCGATTTCACGCTGGTCGCGTTCGGCGGCGCCGGACCGTTGCATGCCGCCGAAGTGGCGCGCAACATCGGCATGCGCCGCGTGCTGGTGCCGCCGCGTCCAGGCCTGCTGTGCGCGCTCGGACAACTGCATGCGGACGTGCGCGGCGATTTCAGCCTCACCCGCATGGTCGCCGCATCGGTGAACCACCTGCCTGCGATCAATGCGTCGCTCGCGGAACTGCGCGCCCAGGGCGAACGCTGGATGGACGGCGAAACGGAAAAACACGAGAAACCTGCCTATGAATGGCTGGTC
Source organism: Herbaspirillum sp. (assembly GCA_028292625.1). Lineage (GTDB taxonomy): Bacteria > Pseudomonadota > Gammaproteobacteria > Burkholderiales > Burkholderiaceae_D > Herbaspirillum. Next base: position 759 of record JAQGLY010000008.1, read on the forward strand.
GACCTGCGCTATACCGGACAGAACGGAGAGCTGAGCCTGCCGTTGCCGCAAGGCAAGCTGAGCGCCGCCGATATCCAGAAACTGGTTGACGGATTCGGTGAACGGCATGAGGTCATGTATGGTTACCGTTTGCCCGACAACGGCGTCGAAATCGTCACATTGCGCCTGGTGGTGAGGGCCACGCGCGCCACGCCGCCGGCCGAACAAGCGCAACTGAGCGGTGTAAAACTGGAAGACGCGATACTGGAAATGCGCAAGGTCTGGTTCACCGAAACCGGTTTTGTGAACACCCCGGTATATGATCGTACGCGGCTGCCGGTAGACTGCGTATTCCGCGGCCCGGCCATCGTCGAGCAGATGGACACCACGACCGTGGTCCCTCCCGAGACGACCGTCACGCATGACCGGTTTGGCTATTTACACATTGAAATGGAGCCGGTCACGACCGGCGAAGCGAGGTAATCATGATAAAAAATGTCGATCCTATCCGCGCGGAAGTGGTGTCGCGCTTCCTGCTAGCTACTTCCGAAGAAATGGGCGCAACGCTGATTCGCACCGCTTTTTCACCCAACATCAAGGAACGCGCCGATTGCTCGGCGGCGATTTTCGACGCGGCCGGCCAGGTCATTGCGGTGGCGCAGCGCGTGCCCATCCACCTCGGCTCGATGGTGGGCGCGGTCGATGCGATCCTGAAACGCTTCGACGTCGCCAACATCCGCCCCGGCGACATGTTCATGGCCAACGATCCGTATAACGGCGGCGGATCGCATCTGCCGGACATCAATGTCGTCGCGCCGGTATTCATCGATGGCCAGATCGTCGCGTTCGTCGCCAACATCGCGCACCACGCCGACGTCGGCGGCATGGTGCCCGGCAGCGAATCGGCGACCTGCAAGACGATTTTCCAGGAAGGCATCCGGATTCCGCCGGTGCGCGTCATGAATGCGGGCGAAATCAACCGCGATCTGGTCGATCTGGTGCTGCTCAATTCGCGTACGCCGGATGAACGGCTGGGCGACCTGCGCGCGCAGTTTGCCGCCAACGTCACCGGCGCGCGCAGCGTGGTGGCGCTGTTCGAGCGTTACGGGATGCAGGAAACCAAGGATGCGATCGCGACCTATCTCGATTTCACCGAACGGCGCTTTGCCGCGGCCATCAACCGGCTGCCGCGCGGCACCTATGTCGCGGAAGATTTCCTGAGCGGCGATGAGGAAGGTTCGCTGGCGCCGATCCGCCTCAAAATGACGGTGGCCGAGGGCCGGCTCGAATTCGATTTCGAGGGTAGCGGGCCGCAGCTCAACAGCGCGCGCAATATTCCGCTGCGCGCGTTGTTGGCCACCATCTACACGGTCGCCAAGAGCCTGCTCGATCCGGAAGTCCCGGCCAACGCCGGGTATTACCGCACGCTGCATGTGAGCGCGCCGGAAGGTTCGCTGGTCGGTCCGATCTCGCCGGCGGCGGTCGGCTGCCGTTCGATTTCCTGCGGCGTGCTGGGCGACGTGATCGCCAGCGCGCTGTCGCAGGCGATGCCGGAAAAAGCGCTGGCCTGCAGCGGTCCGCATCATCTGATGGTGTTCGCGGGGACCGATCCGCGCAACAGCCGGTATTTCGTAAACTATGAAACTGTCGCCGGCGGCATGGGCGCGCGGGCCGTGCGCGATGGCACCGACGCGGTGCGCGTGCATGCATCCGGCGCTTCCAATCTGCCGGTGGAGGCGCTGGAACATGCGTATCCGGTGCGCATCGAACGTTATTCGCTGTGGGAAGGTTCCGGCGGCGATGGCCGTTATCATGGCGGCATGGGCGTGGTGCGCGACTATCGCGTGCTGGCCGACGATGTGGTGGTCAGCCTGTCTTCCGAGCGTCAGCATGTCGCCGCGATCGGCACCGCCAACGGCGGCGCCGGCGCCGCCGGGCAATTTGTGCTCAACCCGGGCACGCCGACCGAAACCAAGCTGCCGTCCATGGCCGCCGATGTGATGCTTCCGCGCGGCAGCATATTGCGGGTCTGCACGCCGGGCGGCGGCGGATATGGCGACGCGGGCGAGCGCAGCGATGCCGCCATCGCCCGCGACCGGCTCGAACAACGCATACCGGCCTGATAGGACATCACATGAATGGCGATACCAAGGAATCGAAGCAATTCGATCTGTTCAAGGCGGTGCGGGCCGATTTCCCGGCCACCGAACGCTGGACCTACACCGACGTCTCGGGCCGCGACATTCTGTCGAATCAGGTGCGCGCCGCCCTCGACGCGCATCTCGACGAGCGCATGTATAACGGCGGCGACAAGGCAAAGATGTTCGAGTTGATCGAACGGGTGCGCGACAAATACGCCCGTCTGATCAACGCCGAAGCCGATGAAATCGCCTATACCAAGAACATCTCGGATGGGCTCAACATGGTCGCGACGGCGTTGCCCTGGGCGTCCGGCGACAACGTCGTTCTGTGCCCGGAACTGGAGCATCCGAACAACGTCTACCCCTGGCTCAACCTGCGCGGCGGCGGGCTGGAAACACGTATGGTTCCTCCCCACCACGGCCACATTCCGATCGACGACATCATCAGCCGGATCGATGCGCGCACGCGCCTGGTCACGGTGTCCAGCGTGTCGTTCGCGCCGGGCTTTCGCACCGATATCGAAAAGCTGGGCCGCGTTTGCCGCGAGCGCGGCATTTTCTTTTTGGTCGACGGTGCGCAGTCGATCGGCATCCTGAAGACCGATGTGCGGGATGCGTATATCGACGGTCTCGCCGTGTCCACGCAAAAAGGCCTGCTCGGCCTGTACGGCATGGGGCTGCTGTATGTGCGGCGGGAATGGGCCGAGCGCATGCGGCCGGCTTACCTCGCGCGTTTCGGCGTCGACCTGGGCGATGCGCACGAAGCGGCGATGAGCGGCGACACTTACAAGTTGATGCCGGGCGCGCGGCGCTTCGATCTGGGCAATTACAATTTCCTGGCGACCGCCGCGCTGGACGCTTCGCTCGACCTGTTGCTGGACCTCGGCGGCGAGCGTATCGAGCGCTATCTCGCCATGCTCAGTCATACGCTGGCCAATGGATTCATCGAACTCGGCGTTCCGGTATGCGGCGGCGCGCCGGGGCCGCACATCACCAACATCGTGACCATCGGCGTACTGGGCAATGGCAATCATGCCAGCACCGAAGATCCCCGCATGAACGCGCTTGCCAATCATCTGGCCGCCAATAAAGTCAAGTTTTCGCTGCGCCGCGGACTGCTGCGGTTTTCCTTTCATATCTACAACAACCTGGACGATGTCGGGCGTATTCTCGGCCTGACCCGCGCCTTCCTGGAGGATGAATAGAACGATGAAATACATTGAACCGAGTACAGGGCGGACTTACCCGCTGGACCAGCCGCGCTGGCGCGGCGATAACGGCGAGTATCTGGATCTGGAACCGTCGCCCGGCTTGAAGCGGGCCGATATCGATCAGAGTTGCCGCTCGATCTGGCGCTATGCGAAAGCGCTGCCGGTGGCGGCCGCGGACGCGGTGACCATGGGCGAGGGGTGGACGCCGATCGTCGACGCCACATGGGAGGGGATGCCGGTCCGGTTCAAGCTGGAATTCATGATGCCGACCGGCTCCTTCAAGGACCGCGGCACCAGCGTCATGGTGTCGTACCTGAAACGTTACGGCGTGCGGCAGGTGCTGGAAGATTCCTCCGGCAATGCCGGCGCCTCGCTGTCCGCTTACGCGGCGCGCGCCGGATTGCAGTGCCGCATCCTGGTGCCGGAGACCGCCTCCTACAACAAGATCGTCCAGATTGCCGCCTGCGGCGCGGATGTGCGCATGATACCCGGCCCGCGCCAGGCGGTTGCCGACGAAGCGGTGCGCCAGGCCGAGGAAATCTTTTACGCCAGCCATAACTGGCAGCCGACTTTCGTCGAAGGCATCAAGACACTGGCTTATGAAATCTGGGAACAGTTCGGCTATGCGGTGCCGGACAATATCGTGATGCCGCTGGGTTACGGCAGCAATGTGCTGGGTTGCCGGCGCGGCTTTGAAGAATTGTTGCGCAATGGCGAAATCGACCGCATGCCCAGGCTTTTCGGTGTGCAGGCCGCCAATTGCGCGCCGCTGTTCGCCGCCTTTGCCGCCGGCGAACAAGCCCCCGGCGCAATTGAGGTCAGCGCCACGCTCGCCGAAGGCGTGGCGTCATCGAAGCCGACCCGCGGTCGTGAAGTATTGCGCGACATACGTGACAGCCGCGGCGCCGTGCTCCAGGTGAGCGAAGAGGAAATCGTCTCGGCGTTGCGCCTGCTTTCGGCGAAAGGCCTGTTCGTGGAGCCGACCAGCGCGGTCGCCGCCGCAGGACTGTCGCAACTGCTTGATCAGGGCATCGTCGGCGCGGGCCAATCGACTGTCGTGATCCTCACCGGTTCGGGGTTGAAGGCCTCTGCCCAGATCGGCCAGAGCCTGGCGCTCGGCCTTGCCTGAAACGGCAAAGGGCGGCCTTGCCGCCCTGCCGTTCGCTGTACTGATCGTGCTCTCCTGCCGTTGATCGCGGCGACCGTCGCCTTGGTTTAAACCTGACGGAATGATTTTCAGCGCTGTTCCATGCCTTCAAACAGGGCTGCGCCGCACCATAGTTGGCGCCGGATTGAGCCACTTTGGTGCTGGATCGATGGACCTGGCATCACAAATGCCTATTCATACGAATTTCTTAAAAATAAAAATCAAATATCAATTAGTCAAAATAATTTACGGATGGTTAAATCAAACACATCCGGTTGCAAGTAGCAAAAAAGCATCGTAAAAACACCGTGTTGCACCGCTTAATGAGTTGAACCGACATTTACAAGAAAGTATTTGCGATGAATTCAAATATCGAGCTTCCTCCTTCCGGCGCGCAAGCGCTGCTTGAAGTCCGGGGAGTGACCTTGCAGTACAAGACGCGTAACCATCTGGTGACGGCGACTTACCGTATCGACTTCGATGTATTCAAATCCGATCGCTATGTGCTGCTCGGCCCCTCCGGCTGCGGCAAGTCGACCCTGCTTAAAGCGGTGGGCGGCTATATCAAACCGGTGGAAGGCACCATGCGGCTGCATGGCGACGTGATCAAAAAGCCGGGGCCGGACCGGGTCTTCGTGTTTCAGGAATTCGATCAGCTGCTGCCCTGGAAGACGGTCAAGGAAAACGTGATGTTCGCGCTGACAGCCAGCGGCCGCTTCACCGGCCGCGACGCCGAGGACAAGGCCATGCAGTACATCGAAAAGGTCAATCTCGGCAAATTCGCCGACAGCTATCCGCACACCCTGTCGGGCGGCATGAAGCAGCGGGTCGCCATCGCGCGCGGCATGGCGATGGAGCCGGACATTCTGTTAATGGACGAACCTTACGCCGCGCTCGATGCGCTGACGCGGCAAAAAATGCAGGACGAATTGCTGCAACTGTGGGAGGACACCAAATTCACCATTCTGTTTGTCACGCACTCGATTCCCGAAGCGGTCAAGGTGGGTAACCGCATTCTGCTGCTGTCGCCGCATCCGGGGCAGGTCAAGGCGGAACTCAATAGCACCGGTAACGACGAGGTCAATCCCGTCACCGGCCAAAAGCTGTCGGACGAAATTCACGACATGTTGTTTATCGATAAGGTTGAAGAAGAAAATGTCGTCCATGGATAACAAAACGGTATTGACGGCGCGCTCTGAAATCAAGCGCGATATCAGCAAGGATTTTCATGTGGTGGAGCAACCGCGCCACGTCTGGGAAAAGCTGTGGGACAACGCATATCTGCGCAAGGGTCTGCTGTTACTGTTGCTGGCGGCGATTTGGCAAATATACGCCACATGGCTCAACGAGCCGCTGCTGTTCCCGAAATGCACCGACACCCTGATCGCGCTGCGCGACAGAATAGCCGATGGCGTGATTCCGGCCCGGGTCTGGTTTTCGCTCAAGCTGTTGTTCCAGGGCTATGCCATCGGCATGGTGCTGGCGGCTTTGCTGGCCACCTTCGCCATCAGCACGCGCATCGGCACCGATTTCCTGGAGACGCTGACCTCCATGTTCAATCCGCTGCCCGCGATCGCATTGCTGCCGCTGGCGCTGATCTGGTTTGGCCTGAGCAACGGCAGCGTGATCTTCGTGCTGGTGCATTCGGTGCTGTGGCCGGTGGCGCTGAACATGCATTCAGGTTTCAAGTCGGTCTCGCCGACGCTGCGCATGGTAGGCCGCAACTACGGCTTGAAGGGCTTCAGCCTGGTCATGCGGATTCTGGTGCCGGCGGCTTTTTCAAGCATCTTGACCGGACTCAAGATCGGCTGGGCGTTCGCGTGGCGGACCTTGATCGCGGCGGAACTGGTGTTCGGCGCGAGTTCCGGCACAGGCGGCCTGGGCTGGTTTATTTATGAAAACAAGAATCAGCTGGAAATCGACAATGTCTTCGCTGGATTGTTCTCGGTGATTCTGATCGGCCTGATTGTCGAGGGATTGATCTTCAAGGTCATCGAACGCAAGACCGTGCGCAAGTGGGGAATGCAATCGTAATGCGGACATCGCCGCCGGCGCTGGCCGGATGGCGGCCCGGACGATTACAATTTTTTTAATAAATGGGAGCAAGTGATGATGTTTGACCGCCGATTTTTTGTCGCCGCAGCCTGCGGCCTCCTGACATGCATCAGCGCCAATGCCGAGGTAAACCAGGTGCGCATTGTCAAGCTGTACGGTCTCGCGTTCGTGCCGTTGATGGTGATGGAGGATCAGAAGCTGGTCGAGAAACAGGCGAAGGCCGCCGGCCTGGGCGACGTGAAAGGCGTCTTCCTCACCTTGAGCAATCCGTCGACCGTCAACGAAGCACTGCTTTCGGGGAATGCGGATATCGGCAGCAACGGTCCGCCGTCGGTCCTGACGATCTGGTCCCGCACCAAAGGCAGCGGCAACGAGATCAAAGGCATGGCCGGCACCTTCACCTCGCCGATGTGGCTCAACGTCACCAATCCCAACATCAAGAGCATTCGCGATTTTACCGAAAAGGACAAGATCGCCGTCAGCTCGGTCAAGGTCTCGATCCCGGCGATCATCATGCAGATGGCGGCGGCCAAGGAATGGGGCAAGGCAAATTACGCCAAGCTCGATCCGATATCGGTGTCGATGGCGCACCCGGACGGTCTGGCCGCCTTTTTGTCGAAGCGCGACATCACCGCGCACTTCACATCGCCGCCGTACATGTACCGCGAACTGGAGCAGCCCGGTGTGCATACCATCCTGAACTCCGACGACGTGATGGGCGGCAAGAGCTCTTTCTCGCTGCTGTATTCGAGCAGCAAATTCCACGATGCCAATCCCCGTACCTACAAGGCGGTACTGGCGGCATTCACCGAGGCGATCGATTTCATCAACAAGAATAAGAAAGCGGCCGCCGAAACTTATCTGAAAATCTCCGGCGACAAGACCATGTCGCTGGCCGAGGTCCAGAAGCAGCTCGAAGATCCGAACCTGGTGTTCACCACTTCGCCCTATGGCGTGAAAAAGTTCGCGGACTTCATGTACGACACCGGCTCGATCAAGAACCGGCCGAATAGCTGGAAGGATGTGTTCTTCCCTGAAATTTATTCGGTCCCGGGAAGCTGAATTTAAGCAAGTCCGTTCGGCAACCCTCCTGCGCATGATGTGCAGGAGGGCGGGAAAGTGTTGCCTCGCCGAAGGAAAAAATCAATAAAAAGAGCCTGATTTTTTTGCTGCCGCAGCAGTGAAAAAATGCAAGGACATAGGGATTCCTGTTCGTATCACCACCGCGCTGGAAGAGGAAATCAGGTAAAGCCGATCACGGCCTTGCCTGCTATAGGGGCGCTCAATGCCATTTCAATTTATAAATAAGGGAAATCGAATCATGAAAAAAACACTGTGCGCTCTGGGTTTGCTGGCGGGCATGACGAACGGCGCTTTTGCGCAAACCTCCGTCACGATTTACGGACTGATCGACGAGGCTTTTGTCTTCGAAGGCGGCGGCGCGGCGGGCTCCGTCACCAAATTGACGAGCGGCGTGGCCGCCGGTTCGCGGATCGGATTTAAAGGGAATGAAGATCTGGGAGGCGGACTGTCCGCATTGTTCTTGCTGGAGAACGGCTTCCAGGCCGACACCGGCGCGGCCGGCCAGGGCGGCCTGCTGTTCGGCCGCCAGGCTTACGTCGGCTTGAGCGGCGGCATGGGCACCATCACGCTCGGCCGCCAATATACGCCGCAATACCTGACCACCAGCTTTGTCGATCCCTTCAATAACGGCTCCGCCGGGGACTCGGTGAATATCCTTCAGGCGACGGGCGCCGGAGCCAGTCGCATGGACAATACGGTCAAGTACGCGATGCCTGTCGTCAACGGATTCAGCGGCGAACTGGCGTATGGTTTCGGTGAAGTCGCGGGCAGCACCACCACGGGCCGGCAGCTCGGCGGCATGATCGGTTATGCGCCAGGACCGCTGGACGTGCGCGTGGCCACACATGTCCGCAACAACGACACGGCAACCACGAAGATGGCGACCGCCAGAAACACGCTGTTCGCGGCGACCTACAACTTCAATATATTGAAATTGCATTTGGGCTACGAGATTAACAAGGGACCGTTCAGCGCCGCGCTGCGCAATACGAGCAATCCATATAACTACGCGGTCGCACCAACGGCGGCGTCGGTAACGACGGACAGCGCCGACGTGCTGGTTGGCGTCACCGTGCCGTTCGGCCCGCACACGCTGCTGGCGTCGTACATACACAAGAACGACAAGATGTCCGCCAATCAGGACGCCACCCAGACGGCCATCGGATATCGTTATGCCTTGTCCAAGCGCACCGATCTGTACGCTGTGTATGCATATATACACAATAAGAACGGCGCAAGCTATACGGTGGGCAGCGCGATCGAGACAGGTTCAGGCAACCGGGCGCTCAATCTCGGTATCCGCCATACGTTTTAATCGCCGGCCGTAGCGGGTCAGCCATAGGTGCGGCTGAACATGTTGTCGATATGTTCGCCGACCGTCACCGGCGGATAGTGGGGCGCCTGGCCCGCCTCTGACGATACATATAGCAGAAAGTCTGCCATGCAGCGCTAGAAAACTTCCGTGCGGTGTTCCAGTGCGCATTCCCGGATTACACCGATCAATAATTGCGTCTCCGCCGTCGGCACACTGTTCGAGCGCATCATCAATCCCACCGAACGCGCCATGAGTCCGGCCGTTTCATTTTTGCCCTTTGCGGACGGCAATAATTTGACCAGGGCGCCCATTTCCACGTCGTCTTTCACGGCGCTCCACGGCGCGAACCAGATGGCATCGCTTTTGAGTGTGTAGGTTCGTCCCAACAGAATCGAGTGGCTTTCGATAAAGTCCGTAATGGGCCCCAGACCGAGCGCCATGGCAAGGGTGTCGACAGCAGGCCGGTTGATCGAGGTTTTCAGCGGCAGGATGGCGATAAACGGAGGCAATTCGTCGTCCGCGGCCGCGGACGATTTGTGTAGCGGATGGCCCGGGCGGACCACTACGACCAGCGGATCGGCATACAGATATTCAAACGACAGCCCCACCGTCTGCTCTGGCTCAGAATAGCGGCACAGCACGAAGTCGAACTCGCGGTCCCGCAGCTGCGCCGTTAAATCCCGGGTAGTGCCCGTCAACACATTGACCTGGATATGCCGAACGCGCTGACGGAATGTCATCAATACCTGCGGTACAAAAGAAGCGATCAGCGCGCGCGCCGCGCCTATTCTGATGATGGGATTGTTGGCATTGCGGGTCCATCCGACCGAATTGGCCGCTTGCTGCAGCGAATTGATGCAGGCCTCCGCGTGCGGGAAAAAGGCCTCGGCATGCTGGGTCAATTCGGTGCCTTTGCGGCTCCGCCTGAACAGGCGCACTTCCAGTATTCCTTCAAGCTCTTTGATCGTGTTGGAAACGGCCGGCTGCGTGATCGATAGCGTCGCGGCGGCGTTTTGCAAACTCCGTTGTTGCGCCACGGCCAGGAAACAGAGGAGGTGACGAAATTTTATGCGTCTGTCTATCATCATTTATATAAGATTTTCTTATATAACTCGGATAAAAATGTGATTTTACATCACTTTTTGCGCGGTCTATAGTCCAAAACGTTGCAGAGGAGATGGTGAAAAATAAAAACTGGAGGGGATATGACGGCGCACCATCGTTCGATCGCATGTGTTCTCGCTTTTGCTTTCTTCCTCGCCGGTGCGGCGCATGCCCAGCCGATCCCGACCGCTCCCGCCGCCACCGGTCCTGCGTTATACAACGGCAGCGACCGGGAGCAGCGCCTGATGCAGGGCGCCAAACAGGAAGGCGCGCTGACCGTCTATACCTCGCTCACCGTTCAAGACACCATCAACCTGGGCAATGCCTTCGACAAGAAATATGGCATCAAGCCGAAATTCTGGCGTGCGGGTTCGGAAGGGGTGCTGCAACGCATCATCACGGAGTCGCGCGCCGGGCATTTCGAATTCGACGTGGTCGAAACCAACGGTCCTGAACTGGAAGCGCTGCACCGCGAGCAGACCCTGCAAAAAGCCTGGTCCCCCTACCTGGCCGATCTGTTGCCGGAAGCGATCCAGCCACATCGCGAGTGGGTCGGCACCCGGCTCAACATGTTCGTCCAGATCTACAACACCAAGCTGCTGAAGAAGGAAGACTTTCCCAAGTCCTATCAGGATCTGCTCGATCCGAAATGGAAGGGACAGATCGGCATAGAAGCCGCCGATATCGACTGGTTCGGCACCGTGGTCAAGGAGATCGGCGAAGAAAAGGGCATCAAATTTTTCCGCGATCTGGCCGCCACCAACGGCATCTCGGTACGCAAGGGCCATACCTTGCTGGCCGGCCTGACCGCGTCGGGCGAGGTGCCGCTGGCCTTGACGGTCTACAGCCACAACGCGGATCAGCTCAAGGCCAAGGGCGCGCCGGTCGACTGGAGCGTCATCCAGCCCGCGATCATTCGTCCCAACGGCATGGGGATCTCGAAGAAGCCGCCGCATCCGAACGCCGCGGCGCTGTTCTACGACTTCATGCTGAGCGACGGCCAGGCCATCCTGGCCGGCAACGAATATCTGACGGCAAGCCGCAAGACCACGTCGGGCATTCTCAACCATCTGAATCTCAAATTCATCGATCCGGCCACGGTGCTGGACGAAAACGACAAGTGGGAAAAATTGTTTACGGAAATCATTACGCAGCAGCAAAAACGCTGACGCCCGCCTGCCGTGGAAACGGAAGTTTTTTTCGACAATAAGCTGAGGAAACACCATGTCAGATAATCTCATCGTCAGTTTGAATTCTCTTGCTCCCGGCGTGCCTGCCGCGCTGCCCGGTTTCGATTATCCGGCGCCGCGCCATCCCGCCTATTTGCGGCAGGAACGCTGCACCGACATCGAGGAATTGATGCCGCTGGCCCGTTCGCATCTGCAGCGGCGCTACGGCCGTTCCGCGCTGGGCGATATCCGCGAAAACGACGAACTGTTGATCATTACCTTTCCGCACCAGAACGACATGGTGTTCGAAGCGATGAAGCGCGCGCTGCTGGAGCGCGGCGTGCTGCGCGTCGATCGCATCAATACCGAGGATCTCGGCATGGAGACCATGGTCTACAGCGCCGCCGACGGCTGGCGCGAAATTACCGACCGCCTGCCGCCGATGATCGAGAGCGGCGTTGAATTCAATGTCGCTTCGGCCGCATTGAAACGCTTTCTGGATGACCGGCCCGGCTATACCGGGGTGTATGCGGGCGAAGCGGGACGCTCCCATTGGCGGCGCGCGGCCGGCAAAAAAATTCGCAACAACTGGGTCTACGGCACTTATGAGGATTTCATTTCGCGCGCCAACGGCTATCCGGATGAAATCTGGCGCACGGTCGATCTGAAACTGGTGGCCGCTTTCGGCCGCGCCGCGGCAGTCCGCATCACCAGTCCGGAAGGCACCGCGATCGGTTGGGACGTCACCCCCGAGCAGGCCGCGCTGTGGCCGAAAGGCGCGTATATCTCGGGCCATATCCTGGGATCCACGATTCAGGGCATCCGCTTCGGCCATCCGGTCGATACCTTCCTGCGGGAGGCGAAGATCCTGATGCCGACATTGAACGGCGTGATCGGCGGCACCAGCAACCACACCGGCTATTTTCCGCACATCGAAATCCATGTCGAGAGCGGCATGATCACCAAGATCGTCGGCGGCGGCAAATACGGCGAATTGTGGCGCGAGGTCGTCGAGCGTTACAAGGACGTGCAGTATCCGGGTTTTCCCTACCCGGGATGGGCCTACTTCAACGACGCATCGATCGGCACCAATCCGAAGAGTTATCGCCAGATCGAAACCTTATGGCATTACAACGATTCCTGGACCAATCTGCCGGAGCGCGCGCAGGCCGGCGTGATCCACTTCGGATTCGGCGCCGAGCATTGGGACCAGACTTTCCTGAGCTACTGCAAACAGCACAAGCTGCCGACCATGCATTTCCCGCATGTGCACAATGTATTCGCCACCTATGAAATCAAGGATCGCGAAACGGGCGAGTGGATCAAGCTGATCGACAAGGGCCGCCTGACCATGCTGGACGAGCCGGACGTGGTGCGGCTGGCCAATGTGCTGGGCGACTCCAGGCTGCTCGAATACGACTGGATTCCGGCGCTTCCCGGCATCAATTATCCGGGCGATTTCCAGCGCGATTACGCGCATGACCCGGTGTCCTGGATCCGCCGCGAACAACGAGGCGAATTCGCCTGATACCGGTCTTCACATTCAAGTAAAGGGAATCTCCATGTCTGTCTCAGCCGCTGCAAAATCGATTGCCGTTCCCGTTCAGCAGGGCGGCGAATTCTACCGCGCCGTCGGCGAACCGTTTTACTTGCCGGTCGGCGACGAAGTCAGCCTGTTCGAAGCGGCGCATCGCGAACGCATTCCGGTGCTGCTCAAAGGCCCCACCGGCTGCGGAAAAACGCGCTTCGTCGAATATATGGCCTGGCATCTTGCGCAAAAGGCAGGCGCCGACAGCGGCTATGCGCTGACCACGGTGAGCTGCCATGAAGACTTGACCGCGACCGATCTGGTCGGGCGCTATCTGCTGTCGCCCGACGGCACGCATTGGATCGACGGGCCGCTCACGCGCGCGGTGAAAAGCGGCGGCATCTGTTATCTCGATGAAGTCGTCGAAGCGCGCAAGGATACGATCGTCGTCATCCATTCGCTGACCGATCACCGCCGGCTGCTGCCGATCGAAAAAAAGGGCGAACTGCTGAAAGCGCATCCGGATTTTTTTCTGGTGGTGTCGTACAACCCGGGTTATCAATCGACGATCAAGGACTTGAAGCACAGCACGCGCCAGCGTTTCGTTTCTATAGAATTCGACTATCCGGCGCAGGTGCTGGAGCAACGCATCATTGCGCGTGAAGCCGGCGTGGACGGCGGCACTGCCGAGGCGCTGGCGCTGGCGGGTGTGCAGATTCGCCACCTCGACCAGCAGAATCTGCTCGAAGGCCCCAGCACGCGCCTGCTGATTTACGCCGGACGGCTGATCGCGCAAGGCGTCGCCCCGCGCCGCGCCTGCGACGTCGCCATCATTCAGGCGATGACGGATGACATGCTGCTGGCCAAGGGGCTGCGCCAGGTGATTCAGGCGATCTTTCCATGAAAGGCTATACCCTGCCGGGGGTACGCGCCGCCCTGAAAAAGCGCGCGGCCGGCATCGACGGCGATGCGGACGATCACGAACACCCGGGGCGCACGCTGGAGGGCGTGGCGCCGGTGCTGGGACTTTATTTTCGCGCGCTGTCCGGAAGAAATGCGGCTCTGCTGCCGTTCGGCGACCGCAATGACCCGGAACAATATCCGGACACGCATACCACCATCCGCCTGCCGGACCGGATCGGACGCTTCTTTTCCGGCAACGATAACTTCATCTGGTACAAAATCGCGCTGACCCACCGCGCCGCGCATTACGAAGGAGGCACCTTCTCGTTTGCATTCCAGCGCCGGGCGGCGCATTTCGAATCGCTGCGTCCATCCGCGATGGACGAGGTGGAATCTCACGAGCAAGCGTCGGATCTGGAGAATTTTTTCAGTCTGTTCGCACAGCGTCAATTGGCGATCGAAGTATTCACCGTGATGGAAGACCTGCGCCTGGACGAGTGGGCGAAGCGGCGTTATCCCGGATTGCGCGGCGCCTATGAAAAAAACCAGCGCGCGGCGCTGCATGACCGGCCGTCGCTCAACGGCATGGGGCCGCGCAATGCCCTGGCCGAAATCATGGTGTGCATCAGCCTGGGGTCGAAGCGCCCGCTGTCGTTGCCGGCCATGCTGCATGAACCCGTACGCCGGCTGATGGGGGTGATGCAGCCGCTGTGCCTGCCGGACGCCCGCGTCGAAGACAGCGCCGAGGCCGCCATGCGCGCCTACTGCCTGCTGGTGGGACTGCCGAATATGGAAGCGGACTACGGGCCGAGTCTGGCGCTGGATCCGGCGCGCCCCTTGCGCGAGCTGCGCTGGCCGGCCATCTGGCCGGAGCCCGAAAAAACCCGTCTTGAGGGTGATGAAGTGCTGGCCACCGTGATGGCGCCGGTTTCCTACCGCGATCGATTGGGTTCGCGCTTTACCAACTACAAGGGAGCCGGCCCGCTGGACCAGCAGGCCATCTATCGCTTTACCAAAGCCGATGCGCCGGCTTCCGACGCCGTGCCGAATCTGGACGGCGAGGAGCGACCGAAGCCGCCCGACGAGCCGATGGAACACGACCATCACGACCATTTCGGCGAGGACGAGGCCCATCTGCACAGCGGCGAGCTGCATAGCCACGAATTGCTGTCCTACGTTTATCCCGAGTGGGATCACGTGGCCGCCGCCTATAAGCGCAATTGGTGCTGCGTCAAGGAATCGCGCATCGATCCGGCCTTGTCGGCGAATTATTTCGAACAGACTTTGCGTGGGTATGGACGCCTGATGCCGCGCATTCAACATCAGTTCGAGCGCATCGCGCGCGAAGGCTTGCTCAAGGTCAAACGGGCGGCCGACGGCGACGATCTCGATCTGGATGCGGCGATCGAATCGGTGATCGACATGCGCGCCGGCCTGTCGGCGTCGGACCAGGTGTATACCTCGCGCCAAAGGCTGGCGCGCGATGTGGTGGTCGCCTTCCTGGTGGATAAAAGCGCATCGACCGCGGAGCACGTCGGGCCGCCAGACGGCGACGCGGGATTGACCGCCGCACTGAATCTGCATGGCAGGAATTACCGCACCATTCTCGATCTGGAAAAGGAAACCACGGCCTTGTTGATGGCGTCGCTGGAGCGGCTCGGCGATACCTACGGCATTTACTTCTTTTCCGGCAGCGGTCGCGAGGATGTGAAATTCCACGTACTCAAGGATTTCGAAGAACGCCTGTCGGATCGGGTCGCGGCGCGCATCGATAATATCAAGCCGCTGCATACGACGCGCATGGGGCCGGCGATCCGTCACACGATACGAAAATTGCGCGGCCAGGAATCGCGCACCAAGCTGCTGATGCTGATTTCGGACGGCCGCCCGTTCGATCTCGACTATGGACAGCAGTATGGCGAAAATGCCGAAATCGATTACGCCATCAACGACACCCGGCAGGCGCTGAACGAGGCGCGCCAGGCCGGGATCACGCCGTTCGTGCTGACCGTCGATCCGCAAGGAAACGATTATCTGCGCACCATGTGCGACGGCATCGATTATGAAGTGCTGGACGACATCAACCAGTTGCCCACCAGACTACTGGCGCTGTATCGCACATTGACCGCATGAGTGGCTGGAACGGCAACAGTGCAAGGGGATTAAGATTCGATTGATACGATGAATCTGATTTTTGGCATTCTGCCGAGGGGAGGCGGGATGGCGATGCGATGGGATGAGGGCATTACAGCAAGCCGAGCATTGCCGCTTTGATCACTGCCGATGTCTTATTGTTGGCGTCCAGCTTGACCAGGCTATTGCCAACGTGAAAATTGACTGTGCGTTCCGATATTTCCATGATGCTGCCGACTTCGCCGGCGGTTTTGCCGTCCGCGGTCCAGCGTAATACCTCGATTTCACGAACGGTCAGGCGGTTGCTCGGATTGGACAGCATGTCCAGGCGCAGGATGTTCGTCATGCTTTGAATGGACGCCTGCGCCAGCCACG
Organism: Herbaspirillum sp.; assembly: GCA_028292625.1. GTDB lineage: Bacteria > Pseudomonadota > Gammaproteobacteria > Burkholderiales > Burkholderiaceae_D > Herbaspirillum. Next base: position 16,902 of record JAQGLY010000008.1, read on the forward strand.
AAAAGCGAAACGCCTGCAGATGCAATTCGTTGTCGTTCAAATACCGGTCCGCGGAGGCGAGATTGAGCACGCCGTAATTGCCCCCGGGTCCATAACTGACCTGCGCCAGCCCGGCCCGCAAGCCATGATCGTAGGCATCCTGCCAGAACAATTCGGACTGCCGGCTCAGCGTATCCCGCCAGACCACCGGAATGACCGAGCCGCGCGTATGCACGATGGTCGGATCCACATCGCCGTAATTGCATTGCCAATAATGGTCCATCCACCCTTCCGGGTAATTGTGGAGATGGATGGCGGCAGGACGGGTGATCGGCAGCGGCAATTGAAAGTAGAGCGAAAAATAATCGAACCCCAATTCAGCCACGGTCCGCGACAAGACATCGTTGAGGGAGGATCGGGTTTTTGCCGCTAGAAGTGCTTCAATCTGAATTTTCTGCCTACAGTCCATTTCGTTCGCTTTTGTATATGTATAGATGAGAAGGGCGGCAAGCCGTTTCAGCGAGGCGGCTGCTGAAGCACTCTGCGATGTCCGATTAAGAATGCTTTGCATGAAACGGTGTTTGGAAACGGTATTTACAAAATAAATTTGCCGGTTTTAGGCTATCAGGATCGGGGCATGGGAATGTTCGAAACAAGCATCAATTGTTATTTTTTGCGCGGAACTAAAAAGGAGGCCGCAGGCATTAAATTGGGAGGCGACGGGCGGCTTGACAGCGATTGTTTCAATCGATTGTAGCCCGTCGTTACTTTTAATTTAATAAGAGATTTAGAAGATGAATTTTTTTTCAGGGGTGCTAAAAGAATATCCGGCTGAACTTTATACGGAACTGCTGCAATATCGATATCGCGTATTCGTGGAAAAGCTGGGTTGGGACGTGCCGGCCCACAATGGTCTGGAATGCGATCAATTCGATCGGGAAGATACGGTGCATGTCATCGGACGCGACGACAACGGAAAAATCAAGGCCTGCAGCCGATTGCTGCCTACGCTCAAACCCTATTTGCTGTCGGAAGTATTTCCCGAATTGATGGGGCGCCAGAATTTGCCGAAAAGCGCGGAAACCTGGGAGTTGTCGCGCATGGCGGCAGGCGATCCGGATTCGACCGAGCCGATCGACCGGCCATTTTTTTTCTCCCCCATCTCGATCAAGCTGCTGCGCTTCGCGATATCGGCGGCCGCCGAGCAGGGCGCCAAGAATTTCATTTTCGTCGGCACCGCCGCATTGGCGCTGCTGATGAAGCGGGCCGGCTTCAATGTCCAGCACGCGAGCCCGGTCAAGACCATCAACGGTTACCGGATACTGGCCTGCTGGATCCGGTTTTGACGTCGGAGGCGCGCCGGGCGCCGGTTTCCGTCATCGGCGCTGTATCTGGCGGCCCGGCCTTTCCTCTCATCCTACAAATCAATCAGTGATTGGCCGCTTTTATCCGCATCGGGATCCAATAGATTAAGCGTTTTGGGCGCGACCATGAGATGCCCGATGCGATAGCCGAGGATCAGCATGAACGATAAAGCCGCTGTGCCTGAAAGCACCAAAAACAATGTCTCGCCGCGGGAAGCGGATGACGCCGACTTGCCGAACGAACGCGACACCAAGCCCGACGCCCCCGGGGCGGCGGGCCCGCGCGACGATATCGAACAGGCCTCCAGGGATCTGAAGCTGGGTTTGGTCGATACCGAGCAGCGCGGCGAGCGCGGCATCGATCAGGCGGTCAACCCGCAAACTCTGAAGAGCACGCCGAAATCGCCGAAATCGCCGCAGGATAATTAGCGCTGGCGGCCTTTACATCGGGAATCGATGCGGTATCATGCCCCATTTTCATGGTTGGGAAGCATGGCATGCAAGCACCGCTGATTGTCAAATCGGGGCAATACATTCCACATGTAGAAGAAACTTCGTTCGGCATCTGGTTTTTACAAACCGAAACCTGGACCCGCCATGTGCTTGAGCGCGCATTGCAGGATCTGACGCGCTTGCTGGCGGCCGCCGGCGACAGTGTTCAAACCGCCTCTTATCCGGCAGTGGTCGATGTCGGCTGCGGCTTCGGTCGTTCCTTGCCGAAATTGCATCGCCGGTTCCGGCCGCAGCGGCTGGTCGGCGTCGATGTGGATCCCGCGATGCTGGACGCCAGCGCGCGCGAAGTACGGGGCGCCGGCATTCACGCGGAACTGATCCAGTCTTCCAGCGCCAGCTTGCCGTTCGAGGACGGCAGCATCGATCTGCTTTTCTGTCACCAGACCTTTCATCATCTGGTCGAACAGGAACAGGCCATCCGGGAGTTCTATCGCGTATTGAAACCGGGCGGGGTAATGTTGTTTGCCGAATCGACCAAGCGGTATATCGACTCGTGGATCATCCGCTTGCTGTTTCGCCATCCGATGCATGTCCAGAAAACCGCCGAACAATACCTGGCGCTGGTGCGCGGCGCCGGTTTCGTCGTTGCGCCGCAGGCGGTGTCCTATCCGTTCCTGTGGTGGAGCAGGCCCGATCTGGGTCTGTTGGAACGCGTGTTCCGCATCGCGCCCCGCGCCGACGCCGAGCAAACCCTGATCAATCTGGTGGCGCTCAAACCGCTGTAATCGCTCGGCTGTTCATTCGGCGGACGCTCCACGGTCGGAAAACAGTTCCTTCCACAGCTGTTTCACGCTATCGATTTCCGCCGCCACCGGTTGCGGCGCGACTCGCGCCCGTTCTTCGCCCTGCATGCGGATTTGATGCTGCAACTTGCGGAATATCCGATAAGCGTCGGCGACGCGATTACCCAGGTCCGCATCGATCAAGCCCAGCGTGCCGGCCAGTTTGAGCAGCGCGATATTGCCGATGTCGGCGATCAGTTGCGGATACTCCTCGGCGTGGAGCAGCACCAGAAACTGCACCGCGAATTCGATATCGATCATGCCGCCGGCGTCGTGTTTCAGATCGAACAGCGCGCTGCGATTCGGATGCGCATCATGCATGCGCCGGCGCATCGCGCCGATTTCTTCTTTTAATTTCCGTGCATCCCGCGTTTGCGACAGCACGGCTTCGCGCAAGATTTCGAAGCGCGCGCCGATGGCCGCATCGCCGGCGCAGAAGCGCGCCCGCGTCAGCGCCTGATGCTCCCATAGCCAGGCCGAGGTGCGCTGATATTTTTCGAAGGTGGAAAACGGCGACACCAGCAAGCCGCTGGCGCCGTCCGGCCGCAACGCGATATCGATATCGAACAGCGTGCCGGCGGGAGTATGCGCGGTCATCCAGGTGATGAAGCGTTGCGCCAGCTTGGCGTACAGGCCGGGCGCTTCCTGATCCTCGTCTTCATACAGAAACACGATATCCAGATCCGATACGTAGCCGAGTTCCTTGCCTCCCAGTTTGCCGTATGCGATCACGGCGAAGCGCGGCACTTCGCGATGCCGGTCGGCGATGGTTTGCCAGACCGCTTGCAAGGTGGCGGCCACCAGCGTATCGGCCAGCGCCGATAAATGGTCGGCCAGCGCTTCCACGCTCAGATCGCCCTCCAGATCCTGCGCCAGCAGCCGGAATACCTGCGCGTGATGCATTTCGCGCAGCATGTCCATCTGCCTTTCGGTATCGCCGGCGGCGCTGTCGAGCTGGCGCTGGCATTCCTGCGCGAACGCGTGCCAGTCGGGCTTGGCCTTCAAGGTGCGGTCGTCCAGCAATTCGTCCAGCAAAAGCGGATGCTGCGTCAGATATTTGGCGGCCCAGTCGCTGGCCTGCATCATCCGGATCACGCGTTTGAGCGCGAACGGATATTCGGTCAGCAGCGCCAGATAGGCGGCGCGGCGCGCAATCTTTTCCAGAAAATCCAGCAGGCGGGTAAGTGTCGCCAACTGCCCGTCGCCGATCTGGGCGACCATCGGCAGCGCGGCGTTGATCAGCGCCAGCAGACGCACCCGGCTTTGTTCGGGCAGGGTCTGCAGCAGCGCCGATTGCCAGATGATCTGCAGGCGCCGGGCCGCTGTGTCGATGTCTTGAAAGTGGAGGTCGCTCAGCGTCTTTTGTATGGCTTCGCCGTTGTCGTGTTCGGCCAGCGCGCAGACGGTCACGGCGTCGACCCCGTTGCCGTTTTCGAGTTCTTCCTGTTTATCGCTGAAAATCGTATCGAACTGCGCAGCCACCAGCGTCCTGCGGCTCTCCAGCGCCCGCAGCAGCGCATCGACATCGGCGCATCCCATCATTTGGGCAATGACCTGGCGGTCCGGTTCGGCCACCGGCAAAGTGTGGGTTTGCGCATCTTCCAGATATTGCAGCCGGTGCTCCAGATTGCGCAGAAAGGCATACGCTTCCAGCAAATGCTCCACGACGGCGGGGGCCAGCAGTTGCTTGTGGGCCAGCGTGCGAAGCGTTTGCCGGGTCGATCGGTCGCGCAACTCCTTGTCGCGTCCGCCGCGAATCAGCTGAAACACCTGCGACAGAAATTCGATTTCGCGGATGCCGCCGCGGCCGAGCTTGACGTTGTCGCTGCGGTCCGGGTGCAGCGCCTCCTGGCGTTTGACCTCCGTGCGGATCTGGGCGTGCATCGAGCGCAGCGCGTCGATGGAGCCGTAGTCCAGGTAGCGGCGGAAAACGAAGGGTAGCCGGATCGCTTCCAGCGCCGCGATATCGGCCGGATGGCCGGTGATGGCGAGCGCCTTGGTCCAGGCATAGCGTTCCCATTCGCGACCCTGGCTGATCAGGTATCCTTCCACCATGTTCAGGCTGGCCGCCAGCGCGCCGGAATTGCCGTTGGGACGCAAGGCCATGTCGACGCGGAAGGTGAAGCCGTCTTCGGTGATTTCGGACAGCGCGGCGATCAGTTTCTTGCCCATCCGGATAAAGAATTCGTGATTCGACAGACTGCGCTGCTGGTCCGAGAAGGTCGCGGTATCGCCGTCTTCCGGATAGACGAAGATCAGGTCCACGTCGGACGACACGTTCAGTTCCAGGCCGCCCAGCTTGCCCATGCCGATCACGATCAGCTGTTGCGGCGCGCCCGATTCGGCGCCGACCGGCGTGCCGTGCAGCGCCACCATCTCGGTCATCAGGTCGCCCACATGGGTCTGAATCGCAAAGATGGCGAACGCGCTGATCGTCGCCACCACTTCATCCATGTCGGCGCGGCCGGACAAATCCCGTTCGATCAGCGTGCAGACCACCAGATTGCGCAGCCGCCGCATCGCCGCGCGCATGGTGCGTCCGGCGTCGATGTCGTGTTGCAGCAAGGTGTCGAATTGTGCGGGCTGCAGCGCCGATTGCGCCAATTCCGCGATCATGCCCGCGCGTTCCGGATCGGCGTTGGTCCAGCGCCGCTGAAAACGCGAGAGGCCGGTGAGTTCGGATAGAGGGAAGGTCATTGTCGCGCCGGGTTCGGTTTCTGGTGGAAATACCATGAGTATGCCAGCGCAAAAGTATGCCAGCACATCGACGGTTTGTATAAGTTAACGTTTGATAATCCCCGAATGGAACGGGTCGTAGGCGTCGCATGCCGGTGTCGCAGCTCCTTGCCGTAGCACCACTGCGCCGCGTCGCTGCGCCCGGGCCTGCAACGCCCACGACCCGTTCGCACTCCCAAATTAATGGATAACAGGCCCTAAAGTCGTAAAAATTCAGGCGCAATGAATTCCAGTTTCGCAAAAAAGCAGGCTTTTCGTGCGACTATGTGCAATTGCTGATTTATACAACTTATTTCATAAATATCCATGAGTATGAACGGACTGTTTGAGGGGATTGCCGCGTTGCGCCGCTTGCGAGGGGGACACGCCCTTGGCCGCGCGGTCCGCCTTGCACTCCGCCCGAATGGCCTCGCTCTCGCCCGCGGCTATTTATGAAATAAGTTCCAATTTGTTTCATGTCCGCAGATTCGAACCACGCCTCCAAACATCGTTTAGCCGCTTGCCGGCGCGCGTTTTACGCGAGCTATACGCGTTTCAATACGCTCAGTCATCACGTCCTGGGCGCGGTGTGCAAGCTGCTGCTGCTGGCTTATTTCATCTTTTGCGCACTGTTTTTGACCTTGCGCTACGTGGTTCTTCCCCATATCGACAATTACAAGGGCGCCATCGAGCATCTGGCCAGCCGCGCCATCGGCAACACGGTGACGGTTGCGACGATAGACGCGTCCTGGGACGGCCTGCGTCCACGCCTGTCGCTCAACGATGTGGTCATTCACGACCGGTCCGGCGCCGATGCGCTGACCTTGCCGCTGGTGACGGCCAGCATTTCATGGGAAAGCCTGCTGGTGGGCGATCTGCGCTTCCACACATTGACCATCGACCGCCCCGATTTATCGATATTGCGCACCGCCGACGGGCGCATGTTCGTCGCCGGCATCGAGATCAAGCAGGATAAGGGCCATAACGGCGGATTGGCCTGGGCTCTGGCGCAGCGGGAAGTCGTGATCCGCCAGGGCCGTCTGCGCTGGGAAGACCGCAAGCGCGGCGCCACGCAACTCAGCCTGGACGATGTCAACCTGGTGCTGCGCAATAACTGGCGGCATCACCTGTTTGCGCTGAAGGCGACCCCGCCGGCGGCGCTGGCCGGGCCGATCGACGTGCGCGCGGATTTCCGTCATGCGGTGTTCTCCAGCGACATCGCCGACGTCAAGCAATGGAGCGGCGTGCTGTATGCCGATTTGCGCGATACCGACCTGGCGGCATGGAAAGCGTATGTCGATTTTCCGTTCACGGTGGAGCGCGGCGTCGGCTCGCTGCGCGCATGGCTGACGCTGGACCGGGCGCGCGTGGCCGACTTCACGGCCGATTTGCGGCTCACCGGCGTGTCCGCGCAATTGGGCCCGGGCTTGCAGCCCTTGCAGCTGGCCGGCGTAGCGGGGCGGATAGTCGGCGCCGAGCCGCGCGGCGCGATCGGTACGGACGGCATGCCGGCTTTCGGCGCCGGCGGGCACCGGATATCGCTGCGCAATTTCTCGCTGACCACCAGCGACGGCCAGGTGCTGCCGCCGACCTCGATAGACGAAACCTTCGTGCCGGCCCGCGGCAGCCGTGCCGAGGCCTTCAGCATCGATGCGCAATTACTGGATTTGAAGATATTGAGCGATCTGGCCGGCCGCCTGCCGCTGAGCGGCCCGCAACGCCAAATGCTGGGCGATCTGTCGCCGCGCGGACGCTTGCACGGATTTTCCGCCCAATGGCAAGGGACCTATCCGGACATCGAATCATATCGGATCAAAGGCGCTTTCGAGGGCTTGGGCCTGCGCGCCCAGCCGCCGCATCTGGCGCGGCCGAAGACCGGCAATGCGCCGTCGCAAGCGGCACGGGCGGCGGTGCCCGGTATTCCCGGTTTCGATAATCTCAGTGGCGACGTCGATCTGACCGAAAAAGGCGGCATGCTGAAACTGGCGTCGCAGAAATTGACGTTTCAATTGCCGGGCTATTTTTCCGATCCGGCGTTGCCCTTCGACAGCCTCGATCTGCAGGCCAGCTGGTCGTTCGCGCAGCAGGACACGCTGGCGTTGCGGATACAGCATATGGATTTCGCCCGTCCCGGACTGGCCGGTTCGCTGTCGGGCACGCATTTATGGCCGATGCGCGGCGACCGTCCCGGCGTCTCCGACCTGACCGGAAAGATCACCCGTTTCGATCTTGGCACCCTCGATCGCTATCTGCCGCTGCAGACGCCCCCCGATCTGCGCCGCTGGCTGACGGGCGCCTTATTGCAGGGCAGGATCAGCGATGGCGACGTGCGTTTGCAGGGCGATCTGGCGCGTTTCCCGTTTACCGGCGGCACGGCTGCCGAGAAAGCCACCGAGCAGTTTCGCGTCAGCGGAAAGTTCGACAATCTGACCATGAATTACACACCGGGGCATGTCGGCCGCGACGGCAAATCGCCTGAATGGCCGTTGCTGGAGCAAGGCAAGGGCTCGGTCCTGCTCGACCGGGACTCCCTGACCGTCCATGCGGACAGCGCGCGCACCCTCGACGTCCCGCTGTCCGACGTGCATGCGACGGTGTCCGATCTGTATTCCAAGGACGATGCGCTGCTGCAGATTACCGGCGCCGCTTCCGGCCCCATGCAAAAGATGTTGAATTACGTCGAAATCAGCCATGTGACGGACTGGATCGACCACTTCACCGAAGAGACCACCGCCGCCGGCGATGGCCGTCTGCACCTCAAATTGTATTTGCCCTTGCATCACATCGTCGATGCCAAGGTCGAAGGAAGCTTGCAGTTCCTGAATAACGACGTGGTGTTGCAAAACGATATCCCGCCGGTGTCCCGCGCCAGCGGCATCCTCGGTTTTACTGAAAAAGGCCTGGGTCTGACCGACATCAAAGGCCAGTTCCTGGGCGAGCCGGTCAGCATCGCGGGCGGCACGCAAGCGGACAAGAGCACCCTGGTGACGCTGGACGGCGGCGCTTCGGCTGAAGGTTTGCGGCGCGCGTATCCGATGGAGGAGGTCAGGCCGCTGCTGGACAAGGTCAGCGGCAGCACCCGCTTCAAGGCGTCGGTGCTGGTGAAAAACCATTATCCGAAAATTACCGTGGAATCGTCGCTGCAGGGTATCGGCATCGCGTTGCCGGCCCCGATCGGCAAGCAGCCGGCGGACGCGCTGCCGCTGAAATTCGAAATGCTCCCGGCATCCTCCGATCAGCCCAACGTCGTGCGCGACGAGATCCGGGCCAGTGTCGGCAGCGTGATCGACGCCCGCTACCTGCGCGAGAAATCCACCGAACGGCATGCGGCGTCGCGCGTGATCAGCGGCGGGATCGGCATCAATCAGGCGGCGGTGATGCCGGCCGGCGGCCTGCTGATGGGTATCAACGCCAAATCGCTCGATATCGACGCCTGGAGCCAGTTGCTGAACAATGTCGGCGGCTCCGCTCAGACATCGGCGATCAATTCCGGCCTTGCCCAGTATCTGCAGCCGAATTCCCTCGCGGTGCGCGCGGACGAATTGACCGTCATGAGACGCACGTTGAACAACGTGGTGCTGGGCGCATCGCACACTGGCAAAGCCTGGCAGCTGAACCTGGATTCGACGGAGGCGTCCGGTTATCTGACCTGGAACGAATCGCCGACCGGCCTGACGCAGGGCAAAGTGACGGCGCGCCTTACCAAACTGAATATTCCGCAATCGGCGGCCGGCAGCGTCGGCGAATTGCTGGGCGCCGAAGACAGCGCCACGCAGATTCCGGCGCTGGACATTGTCGCCGACGATTTTCATTTGATGGGCAAGTCCCTGGGCCGGCTGGAACTGGTCGCCGATAATGTGCCCGCCCTCGCCGGCCGCGAATGGCGCATCAGTAAATTGTCGCTCGGCAATCCGGATGCGGAATTGAAGGCCTCCGGCAACTGGATCGTGCAGGGCAAGGACAATACCTCGCATCTGACGTACGCGCTGGATATACACGATGCCGGCAAGCTGTTGGACCGTTTCGGATTTGCCGGCGCCGTGCGCGGCGGCGAGGGCCGGCTGGACGGCGACATCACCTGGAACGGGACCCCGTTTGCGCTGGATATTCCGTCATTGACCGGACAGATTCATCTGGATCTCAACGCCGGGCAATTCCTGAAGGTCGATCCGGGCGCGGCCAAATTGCTGGGCGTGCTCAACCTGCAGGCGCTGCCGCGCCGTTTGACGCTGGATTTCCGCGATGTGTTTTCCGAGGGCTTCGCCTTCGACCACCTGTTCGGCTCGGCCGATATTGCCGGCGGCATCGCCAGCACCGATAATCTGAAAATGACCGGCGTCGCCGCCACGGTGCTGATGAGCGGCCAGGCCGACGCCGCCAAGGAAACCCAGCAATTGAACGTGGTAGTGATCCCGGAGGTCAATCTGGGCACCGCATCGCTGGTGGCGATGGCGATCAATCCGGTGGTCGGCGTCGGCACGTTCCTGGCGCAGTTGTTCCTGCGCAATCCATTGATGCGGCAGTTGACATTCGAATATCAGGTGGCCGGCTCCTGGGCCGATCCGGTGGTGACCAAGCTGGACCGTCGCGCGATCGAGGATAACAAGGCCAACGGGGGCGTCCCGAAGACCGAGTGAGGTTCGCGCGGTATGATGTCAAATACGCCGCCCGACAGGCAGTTGGGCAGATAGGAGCCGAGCATGAGCGAATCGAATCGCGATCCATTCAGGGTCGCCGCAGTTCAAATGGTATCGACGCCGCAACCGGCGCAAAACTATGAGGCCGCGCAACGGCTGGTGCGCGACGCGGCGCGGCAGGGCGCGAAAATGGTGCTGTTGCCGGAATACTGGCCGGTAATGGGCATGCGCGACACCGACAAGCTGGCGCTGGCCGAGCGCGACGGCGGTGAAATCCAGATGCAGATGGCCGCGATGGCCCGGGACAACGCCGTCTGGCTGATCGGCGGCACGTTGCCGCTGGCGACCGCGGACGCTGGGAAAGTGCTCAATACCACCCAGGTGTATAACCCCCAGGGCGAAATGGTCGCGCATTACGACAAAATCCATTTGTTCAGTTTCACGCACGGTGAAGAGCATTACGACGAAGCGCGCACCATAGAATACGGCGCCGACGTCAAAACCTTCGATGCGCCGTTCGGCAGGGTCGGCTTGTCGATTTGCTATGATCTGCGTTTTCCGGAGCTCTACCGCGCGATGGGCGATTGCGCATTGATGGTAGTGCCGGCGGCGTTCACCTACACCACCGGCCAGGCGCATTGGGAGCTGCTGCTGCGCGCGCGGGCGATCGAAAACCAGTGTTACGTGCTGGCCTCGGCGCAAGGCGGCAAGCACGCCAACGGCCGCCGCACCTGGGGGCATAGCATGCTGATCGACCCCTGGGGCGAAATAAAATCCGTGCTGCCGGAAGGCGAAGGGCTTGCGATCGGCGACATCGATCCCCATCGTCTACAATACGTGAGAGAAATCCTGCCGGCATTGCGGCACAGAAAGCTTTGACGCTGGTCCGCTCCATCTGCGGCCTTCCCGGGTTCCCCTATTAATTTGCTCCTCAATTTGCGACCACTATGAAACCATTTGAACCGAATATGAGCGCACTGAGCGCGGCGCGCGATATATTGCTGACCCCGTTCGGCCTGGATGAGGCGGCCTTGCTCAAAACGCTGGGCACCATGTTCAGCCACAAGGTCGATTACGCGGATCTGTATTTTCAATTCACCAAAAGCGAAGGCTGGAGCCTGGAAGAGGGCATCGTCAAGACCGGCAGCTTTTCGATCGACCAGGGCGTCGGCGTACGCGCGATCTCCGGCGATAAAACCGCTTTTTCGTATTCCGACGAAATCTCCGAACGCGCTTTGCTGGACGCCGCGGCGGCCACGCGCACCATCGGCCGTCAGGGCAGCGGCAAGATCAAGGTCGCCGGCAACATGCAGCAAAGCGGCGGCCGTTCGCTGTATTTGCCGCATGATCCGCTGGTGTCGCTGGACGCCGCGGACAAGGTGAAGATGCTGGAACGCGTCGAGAAAATCGCCCGTGCCAAGGATCCGCGCGTGGTGCAGGTAATGGCGGGCCTGGCCGGCGAATACGATGTGGTGCTGGTGGCGCGCAGCGACGGCGTGATCGCCGCCGATATCCGGCCGCTGGTGCGGGTGTCGGTGACGGTGATCGTGGAACAGAACGGGCGTCGCGAAATGGGCAGCAGCGGCGGCGGCGGCCGTTACGATTATGCGTATTTCAGCGAAGCGCTGCTGGAGCGTTATGCCTCCGAAGCGGTGGCCAGCGCGCTGGTCAATCTGGAAGCGCGGCCGGCGCCGGCCGGTCCGATGACCGTGGTGCTGGGGCCGGGATGGCCCGGCATTCTGCTGCATGAAGCCATCGGCCACGGCCTGGAAGGCGATTTCAACCGCAAGGGATCGAGCACCTTCGCCGGCCGTATCGGCGAGCGCGTGGCGGCCAAGGGCGTGACCGTGGTCGACGACGGCACCATCGCGGACCGCCGCGGCTCGTTGAACATCGACGACGAAGGCAATCCTACGCAATGCACGACGCTGATCGAAGACGGCATTCTGAAAGGCTATATCCAGGACACGCTGAATGCGCGCCTGATGAAGATGCCGGTCACCGGCAACGCGCGACGCGAATCGTTTGCGCATCTGCCGATGCCGCGCATGACCAATACCTACATGCTCAACGGCGACCGGGATCCGGCCGAAATCATCGCGTCGGTCAAGAACGGCCTGTACGCGGTCAACTTCGGCGGCGGCCAGGTCGACATCACCAACGGCAAGTTCGTGTTTTCGGCCAGCGAAGCGTACATGATCGAAGACGGCAAGGTGACTTATCCGGTCAAGGGCGCGACGCTGATCGGCAACGGTCCGGATGTGCTCAACCGGGTGGCGATGATCGGTAACGACATGCAGCTGGACCCTGGCGTGGGCGTCTGCGGCAAGGAAGGGCAGAGCGTGCCGGTGGGCGTCGGCCAGCCTACGCTGCGCATCGACGGCGTCACGGTGGGCGGTACGGTATAGGCGGTGTCCGTTCGACCGGGGCGGACGCATCGCATGCCGCGGTTGCTTCGCCCCGCTTGCCAAAATTGTTTATTTAGGGCATGATTGCCCATCAATTAAATATTTGAGCCGAATAATGTCATCGTTTAACGCTTACTTCTTCTTTTACTTTAGCTATTCCAGCCTCCAGGCGGTGAAAAGCGGTAAGCGTTCGTAAGCAGAATTCAAAACCAAATTTCAAAGAAACCGCCAGTGATGGCGGTTTTTTTTTATTCACTTTTCGATTGAACAAAATTTAAGTCCAGGAGAGTAAAAATGCCGCGCACCGACGACCTACGCATAAGAGAAATGAAAGAATTAACACCCCCATCGCATTTGATCCGCGAATTCGCGGCATCCGAAGAAGTCGCCAATACGACGGCCGAATGCCGCAACGCATTGCATCGCATTCTGCACGGCCAGGACGACCGCATGATGGTGGTGATCGGACCCTGTTCGATCCACGACACCAAGGCGGCGATGGAATACGCGAGGCGGCTGGTAGTCGAGCGCGAACGTCTGAGCGGCGAACTTGAAATCGTGATGCGCGTGTATTTCGAAAAGCCCCGCACCACGGTGGGCTGGAAGGGCTTGATCAACGATCCGTACCTGGACAACAGCTTCCGCATCAACGACGGCTTGCGCATCGCGCGCGAACTGCTGCTCAATATCAATGAACTGGGCTTGCCGGCCGGCACCGAATTCCTGGATGTGATCAGCCCGCAATACGTGGCCGATCTGATCAGTTGGGGCGCCATCGGCGCGCGCACCACCGAATCGCAAATTCACCGCGAGCTGGCCTCCGGCCTGTCGTGCCCGGTCGGCTTCAAGAACGGCACCGACGGCAACGTCCGGATCGCTATCGACGCGATCAAGGCCGCGTCGCAGCCGCATCATTTCCTGTCGGTCACCAAGGGCGGCCATTCGGCCATCGTGTCGACCAACGGCAATGAAGACTGCCATATCATTTTGCGCGGCGGCAAAGCGCCGAACTACGACGCCGTCAGCGTCGAAGCCGCCTGCAAGGATATCGCGGGCGCCGGTCTGGCGTCGCGGCTGATGATCGATGCATCGCATGCGAACAGCTCGAAGAATCCGGCGAATCAGGTGCCGGTATGCGCCGACATCGCAACGCAGGTCGCCGCCGGCGATAGTCGCATTGTCGGCGTGATGGTGGAGTCGCATCTGGTGGCCGGCCGTCAGGATCTGGTGCCGGGCAAGGAACTGGTGTACGGGCAATCGGTAACCGACGGCTGCATCGATTGGGAGCAAAGCGTGGACTTGTTGAACGGGCTGGCGGAGGCGGTCAAGCAGCGGCGGTTGATGGGGGATTAAGACAGTCGGCGCGCTTGCAAGCGCGCCGCCTTCCAAACCTCGGTCAATCCCGGAAATTATTGAATTCCAGCGGCAAGTCCTCCACCTTGCTGCGCAGCAGCGCCATCGCGGCCTGCAGATCGTCGCGCTTGGCGCCCGTGATGCGCACGGCGTCGCCCTGGATGCTGGCCTGGACTTTCATCTTGCTGTCCTTGACGATACGGACGATTTTCTTGGCATCGTCGCCTTCGATGCCGTTCTTGATCTTGATCACCTGCTTGACCTTGTCGCCGCCGATCTTCTCGATCTTGCCGATGTCCAGGAAGCGCACGTCCACATTGCGCTTGACCAGTTTGCCGGTGAGCACGTCGCGCACCTGGCCCAGTTGAAATTCGGAGTCGGCATAGGCGGTCAGATCGCGTTCCTTCTGCTCGATGCGCGCGTCGCTGCCCTTGAAATCGAAACGGGTGGTGATTTCCTTGTTGGACTGGTCGACCGCGTTTTTTACTTCGACGATGTTGGCTTCGGAGACGGTATCGAATGATGGCATGCTGTTTTCCTTTACTTGCAAAAGCGTCATTTTATGCCATTTCGCGCCACGCATCGCCATAAGCTGGGATGCGGCGGCTTCCAGCTATAATGCGGCGCTTATGTTTCCACTTTCCCTCCACCGCGACTTTTCGTTGCGCGACCTGAACACTTTCGGCGTGGCCGCCACGGCGCACGCCTATTTGCCTGTGTCCGACATCGACGTGCTGCGCGCCGTGCGCAACGATGCGGCCCTCAATGCCTTGCCGCGCCTGGTGCTGGGCGGCGGCAGCAATGTGCTGCTGACGCGGGATTTCCCGGGGCTGGTGTTGCATATGCGCAATAGCGGCATCGAAATCACCGGCAGCGACGACGACGCGACCTATGTGCGCGCCGCCGCCGGTGAAAACTGGCACCGTCTGGTGTCGTGGACGCTGCAGCAGGGGCTGGGCGGCCTGGAAAACCTGTCCCTGATCCCGGGCAGCGTCGGCGCCGCGCCGATTCAGAATATCGGCGCCTACGGCGTGGAAATCAAGGATTGCCTGCACAGCCTGAGTATCTACGATTTCATCGATGACCGCGTGCTGACGCTGAGCAATGCGGATTGCGCGTTCGGCTATCGCGACAGCATTTTCAAACACGCATGGCGCAATCGCGCGGTGATTCTGGATGTGACGCTCGCTCTACCGCGACTGTGGCGGCCGCGGATTTCGTATGCCGACGTGGCGAAGGCGCTGGCGGCGAGCGGCTTGAGCGATCCGACGCCGGCCGACATCAGCGCCTTGGTGATCGCGATCCGCAGCGCCAAACTGCCGGACCCGGCGGTGATCGGCAACGCCGGCAGTTTCTTCAAGAACCCGATCGTGACGGCGCAACAGCAACACACATTGCAGCGGCGCTTTCCGGAGATGGTCAGTTATGCGCAGGCCGACGGCAGTGTCAAACTGGCGGCTGGCTGGCTGATCGATCAATGCGGCTGGAAGGGAAAAAACCTGGGCGCCGCCGGCGTTTATCCGCAGCAGGCGCTGGTGCTGGTCAACCGGGGCGGTGCGTCGGGAGCGGAGATCGTCGCGCTGGCGCGTGCGATTCAGGCCGACGTGCAGCAGCGCTTTGACGTATTGCTGGAGCCGGAACCGGTATTCGTCTGAGCGTGTAAAAAATGCGCCGGCGATCGTTTCGGCGGCGCATTTTTCAGGGGGCGCAATGCCCGGATGCCGTTTAACCGAAATGACAGACGTAATCGACGGTTTCGGTGACTTCGATATCGAAGCTCGAATTGCCGGCGATTTCAAAACGCTGGCCCGCGCCATAGCCGCGCCACAGCTGTTGATCCTTCAACTTCACGCGGCATTTGCCGGCCGTGATTTCCATGATTTCAGGTGCTCCGGTGTTGAACGTCAGCGTCGACGGCAAAATCACGCCGATGGATTTTTTGGAGCCGTCGGGAAAAACGATGGTGTGGGAAATACATTTCCCGTCGAAATAGACATTGGCTTTCTTGATAACGGAAACGTGATCGAATTGAGTAGTCATCGGTGTCGTTGGAATGGGATGTGTCGAAAAAGACGCGGCCGGCCGGCGCCGCGTCCATTGATTTGCCGCTTTTTGATTGATTTTATTTCTTGCCGCGTTTTTCGCGCGCAATCGTCGCAATCCGCATGCGCAAGGCGTTCAGCTTGATGAAGCCGCCCGCATCGGCCTGATTGTAGGCGCCGCCGTCTTCGTCGAAGGTCGAGATCATCATGTCGAACAGCGAATCGGTTTTCGAGTCGCGCGCCACGACGATCACATTGCCCTTGTACAGCTTGATGCGCACCCAGCCGTTGACGTTGGCTTGCGTATGATCGATCAGGGTCTGCAGGGCCAGACGCTCCGGCGACCACCAGTAGCCGTTATAAATCATGGAAGCGTAACGCGGCATCAGGTCGTCCTTCAGATGCGCGACTTCGCGATCCAGCGTGATCGATTCGATGGCGCGGTGCGCGCGCAGCATGATGGCGCCGCCGGGGGTTTCGTAGCAGCCGCGCGACTTCATGCCGACATAGCGGTTTTCGACCAGATCCAGACGGCCGATGCCGTGCTTGCCGCCGAGGCGGTTCAATTCGGTCAGTACTTCATGCGCTTTCAGGCGTTTGCCGTTGACGCTGACGATGTCGCCCTTTTCGTATTCCAGATCCAGATATTCCGCTTCGTCCGGCGCCGCTTCGGGGCTGACGGTCCAGCGCCACATGCTTTCCTCGGCTTCCGCGCTCGGGTTTTCCAGATGGCGGCCTTCGAAGCTGATGTGCAGCAGATTGGCGTCCATCGAATACGGCGCGCCGCCGTTCTTGTGTTTCATGTCGACCGCGATGCCGGCGTCTTCCGCATATTTCAGCAGTTTTTCGCGCGACAGCAGATCCCATTCGCGCCATGGCGCGATGATCTTGACGTTCGGCATCAGCGCATAGGCGCCCAGTTCGAAACGCACCTGATCGTTGCCCTTGCCGGTGGCGCCGTGCGAAATCGCGTCGGCGCCGGTCTGGCGCGCGATCTCGATCAGGCGCTTGGCGATTAGCGGACGCGCAATCGACGTGCCCAGCAGGTATTCGCCTTCATACACGGTATTGGCGCGGAACATCGGGAAGACAAAATCGCGCACGAATTCTTCGCGCACGTCGTCGATGTAGATATTTTCCGGTTTGATGCCGAATTTCAGCGCTTTCTGACGCGCCGGCTCCAGTTCTTCGCCTTGCCCCAGATCGGCGGTGAAGGTCACCACTTCGCACTGGTAATTGTCTTGCAGCCATTTCAGGATCACCGAAGTGTCCAATCCGCCGGAATAGGCCAGAACGACTTTTTTTACATCTGACATGTTGAGTCCCTTAAAAACGAGATGGTAATTAATGAATACTGTTTTTGATCGTTACGATGCGCGACGGCGCCAGGCCGGCCTACGCCACTTTCCCCAGCACCAGATATTCCAGCAAGGCTTTCTGGACGTGCAGCCGGTTTTCGGCTTCGTCCCAGACCACCGATTGCGGGCCGTCGATGACTTCGGCGGAGACTTCTTCGCCCCGGTGCGCGGGCAGGCAGTGCATGAACAGCGCGTCTTTCTTGGCGCGCGCCATCTTGTCGCCATCCACCATCCAGCCGTCGAAAGCCTTCAGGCGCGCGGCGTTCTCTTCTTCGTAACCCATGCTGGTCCAGACGTCGGTCGTGACCACGTCGGCGTCCTGGCAGGCGTCGGACGGGGAGGCAAACAGGGTATAGCGCCGATTGCTGGACGATACCAGCGCAGGATCGATGTCGTAGCCCGCGGGCGTCGACACGTTGACGTGGAAGCCGAAGACTTCGGCCGCCTGCAGCCACGAATACAGCATATTGTTGGCGTCGCCGATCCAGGCCACGGTCTTGCCGCTGATCGATGTGCGATGTTCGATGTAGGTGAAGATATCGGCCAGAACCTGGCAGGGGTGGTGTTCGTTGGTCAGGCCGTTGATCACCGGCACGCGCGAGTTGGCGGCGAAACGATCGATGATTTCCTGGCCGAAAGTGCGGATCATGATGATGTCGCACATGCGCGAGATGACTTGCGCCGCGTCTTCCACCGGTTCGCCGCGGCCGAGCTGGCTGTCGCGCGTGTTCAGGTAGATCGCGGCGCCGCCCAGCTGATGCATCCCGGCTTCGAACGATAGGCGGGTGCGGGTGGAGTTTTTCTCGAACACCATCACCAGCGTGCGGTCCATCAGCGGGTGATAGGGTTCGTAGTTCTTGAATTTACGCTTGATGAGGTGCGCGCGTTGAATCAGATACTCGTAATCAGCCAGCGTAAAGTCGGAGATTTGCAGGAAGTGTTTGGTGCCCATTGCATCAGATCCGGTAGCTACCGTTTGCCATAAATAAAAACGGCGGCCAGTATGAAATCTGCCCGCCGGTGATTGTAACCGGTTCAATTATAAGGGATTTTGTCCCCAAAATGCCATTTGCGGCGGCTTGGGCGGCCATGGCCCGGGTGGCGCGTCAATACAGCGTTTGCGACGATTCGTGCAGCAATTGCGCGTACAGCGCGTGCCGCATCGGCGCGATGGCGCCTTCGGCCACCGCCTGCTGCACCGCGCAACCGGGCTCGCTGAGGTGATGGCAATTATAAAATTTACAATGCCCGAGATACGGCCGGAATTCGCGGAAAGCCCGCTCCAGCATGCCTTCGCTGAGCTGATACAGCCCGAATTCCTGAAAACCCGGCGAATCGATGATCGAAGCGCCGTTACCGATCGGATACAGCCGGGTAAAGGTGGTGGTGTGCTTGCCGGTATCGAGCGCGGCCGATATTTCGCGTACCGCGATATCGGCGTCGGGCACGATCAGGTTGATGATCGACGATTTGCCCATGCCGGACTGGCCGATCAGAATGGTCGATTGGCCCGCCAGCAGCGGCGCCATCGCGGCCAGGGTGCCATCGGGGTCGGCGCGCGCGGAAATCGGATGAATCGGATAGCCAAGTGCAGCGTATACCTCCAGCCGTTGTCGGGTTTTCGGCAGCAGCGCGGCGACATCGGTCTTGTTCAGCACGATATGCGCCGCCACACCCGCCGATTCGGCGGCGATCAGCGCGCGCGAAATCAGGTCGTCGGTGAAGCCCGGTTCGGTCGCCACCACGATGAAGAGCTGCGTGACGTTGGCCGCCAGCAACTTGGATTTATATTGGTCGGAGCGATACAGCAGGCTTTTGCGCTCTTCTATGGTCTCGATGACGCCCTGATTCGGCGAGGTGCGCCGGAACTGCAGCAGATCGCCGACGGCGACGTCGCTTTTCTTGCCGCGCGTCACGCATTGCAGCTTTTGCTCGCCGCATTGCACCAGGTAATGCCTGCCGTGGGCGGCGATGACAGTGCCGGTTTCCGCCGGCGGATGGTCTTTTTTGGCGCCGTTTGTTTTGAGACCGTTTTTCATCGGCGCGGCGCGCCTGGCGTCAAGATCGGGAAGCTCATGAAAACGATTGCGCGAAAATCGCGTCGACCTTGGCCGCGCAGATGAAGTCGTTGATCGACAGGCCGCCTTTGCCGCCGTTGACGCTGTGGGTATCGAAACGCACGGTGCAGCGGTTGTACGTCACCCGCAGTTCCGGATGGTGGTCTTCGGCGTGAATCACATAGGCGATGGCATTGATGAAGGCCAAGGTTTCGTAATAATCGCCGAACCCGAAGCAGCGCACGATTTTGCCGTTTTCCAGACGCCAGTCGCTCAGCGCGGCCAGGTATTGGTCGACTTCGGCCGGCGTTAGCGCCTGCGTGGCGGGGGAGCATTTCCGTTCGATCAAATCGGAGGCGTTCATGTTGCGATCCTTGTGGGATGGAAAGAAGTGCCGGCGACCGCCAGCAATCGGTCGATGCGCACCGTGGCCGGCGGGTGCGAATCGTAAAAGGCCGAGTGCAGAGGATCCGGCGTCAGCGTGGACGCGTTGTCCTCATACAGCTTGACCAGCGCCGACACCAGATCGGGCGCATTGGTATGGTGCACGGCGAACGCGTCGGCTTCGAATTCGTGCCTGCGCGAGGTCAGCGCAACCAGCGGCGACAGCAGGAAGGTAAAGATCGGCAGCGCCAGCATGAACAGAATCAGCGCCATCGCGTCGTTGCCGCCGAACGGCAGCGGCGTCACGCCCAGGCCGGTATAGAACCAGATGCGGCTCTTCAGGTAACCGAGCAGCGCCAGAAACGCCAGCGATATCGCAAACATCACGCAAATGCGCTTGACGATGTGCTTCAGCTTGAAGTGTCCCAGTTCATGCGCCAGCACCGCTTCGATTTCCTGCGGCGTCAGGCGCGCCAGCAGCGTATCGAAAAAGACGATGCGCTTGGCGCCGCCGAAACCGGAAAAATACGCATTGCCGTGGGCGCTGCGCTTGGAGCCGTCCATCACGAACAGTCCCTTGGATGCGAATCCGACGCGCCGCATCAGCGCTTCGATGCGACTGCGCAAGGTATCGTCGGCCAGCGGCGTGAATTTATTGAACAGCGGGGCGATGACGGTCGGATACAACACCAGCATCAGCAACTGGAAGCCGCTCCAGACCATCCACGCGTAGATCCACCACAGATTGCCGGCATCGTTCATCAGCGTCAGGATCACCCACAGCAGCGGCAACCCGATGACCGCGCCGAGCAAGGCGTTCTTGATCATGTCCATGAAAAACAGGCGGCGCGTCATCTTGTTGAAGCCGAAGCGCTGTTCCAGCACGAACTGGCGGTAATAATCGAAGGGCAGATCGATGAGGCCGGAAATCGCGCCAAAGGCGGTGATCAGCAGCAGTTCATAGATCATGCCGGGGGCGCCCTGCCATTTCAGCAGGGCGATCGACAGCGCCTGCAGGCCGCCCATGAAGGTGAATCCGATCAATACGGCGACGTGCACCAGCAGCGACAGCAGTGCGAATTTTGTTTTGGCGACGGTGTAATCGGCGGCTTTCTGGTGCGCCGCGGGCGGAATTTTCTCCGCGAACCGCGGCGGCACCTGGTCGCGATGCGCCAGCACATGGCGGATCTGACGTGATCCGAGCCAAAAGCGCACGCCCAGGCTGATAAACAGGAACGTCACAAACAAAACCGAAAACGTGAGTGAATACATTGTTACCCTGTGAGAAAATGGCGGCTTCGATAATTAGGGAACAATTATGTCACAAGCCACAGAAGCCGCTGCAGGTATGTCCGCTCAGACGCCCGCGTCCGTCAGGCCCAATGAATTCAATCTGGTCTGGGTCGATATGGAAATGACCGGACTCAATCCCGATACCGACCGCATTATCGAAGTCGCCGTGGTAGTGACCGATTCCGAACTGAATATTCTGGCCGAGGGCCCGGTATTCGCGATTCATCAGTCCGACGAGATCATGGACGGCATGGATGCGTGGAACAAGGGCACGCATGGACGCTCGGGACTGATCGAACGCGTCAAGAACTCCACCGTGACCGAAGCCGACGCCGAAGCCGCGCTGATCGAATTTCTGAAAATATACGTGCCGGCCGGCAAGTCGCCGATGTCGGGCAACACCATCTGCCAGGATCGCCGCTTCATGGCGCGCGGCATGCCGAAGCTGGAAGCGTTCTTTCATTACCGCAATCTGGATGTGTCGACGCTGAAAGAGCTGTGCAAGCGCTGGAAGCCGGAATTGGCCAGCGGTTTCAAGAAACATCAGAAACACACCGCGCTGGCCGATATTCTTGAGTCGGTGGAGGAGCTCAAGTATTACCGGGAGCATTTTATTAAAGAGTGAAGCTTGGGAGCGCTGGCACCGGAGCGCTTCCTCCCTTCGATACGGAGCTGCGCTCCTACTCAGGACGAACGGTTTTCTTTAAGCATTAGGAAAAACCGTTCGTCCTGAGTAGCCGAAGGCGTATCGAAGGATACGCCGCGGCTTAAACATCACTCCTTCGCGTCCCCCGCAACGTCCTCCGCCGCCCCGCAGCACTTCTTATACTTCTTCCCGCTGCCGCAAGGACAATCGTCATTGCGCCCGATCTTGGGCCCGTCGTTCCTGACCTGCTCCACCGCCGACTTGCGATGCGGCAGCCAGTAGCGGTAGACATGCGGAATCGCCGATTCCATCTCAACCGTCAGCTTATGGACTTTGAGCGGGCTGTCGACCAGCGCCAGTTCCTCTTCTTCCAGTTCATCGGAACCGAGCAGATAAATCGGCCGCAGCATATCCGCGATGTTCGAATGCCATATCGGGTCCCATTCCTTTTCGCGCAGGCTGATGCCTTCCCAGAATCCCCAGGCCCAGGCTTCGCCGTCGAGCAGCGCCTTGCCTTCCCATTCGCGTTCGCAAAACAGGGGTTCGTATTCTTTGGGCGCGACTTCCAGCGTGATCGCGATTTCATTCATGAAGCGCGCGATCAGGCCGGTGATGCGCTCGGCTTGCGCGGCGTTCTTGAAGCTCGGCGCGTCCTTGACGTCCGGGCCCCACACGCGGTGCAGCCATTCTTCCATCAGCACTTCGCGCGGGCCGATGGCCAGCGCGGTCAGATAGCCGTGCAGCGTATCCATCGTCATGCTGTCGTCGGCGCAATCGTCGGACAGCAGGAAGTCGTCCAGTTCGTCGAATTCTTCGTCGGAAAGGGGCTGGTCGAGTCGCATGATGTCGTTTCAAAATCTGTAGGGACAGGCAGTGTAACTGGTTGCGCGGCGCTTGAGGAGACGGCGTCGCGCATCCGTTGCAAACGGACGCGTTTGCATTACTGCGCGCCGTTGCCGTCCGGTACAATGCCACGATGACCGAACCTACTTCCTTTGCCGAGTTGTCTCCCGATACCGTGCTCGATGCGCTCGACAGCATCGGTCATTACGGCGACGGCCGCCTGCTGGCCTTGAACAGTTATGAGAATCGGGTATATCAGGTCGGCATGGATCAGGGGCCGCCGCTGGTCGCCAAATTTTACCGGCCGTTGCGTTGGAGCGATGCGGCGATTCTGGAAGAGCATGCATTCGTCGCGGATTTGAACGAGCGCGAAATTCCGGTGGTCGGCGCATTGGCCGATGCCGGCGGCGCCACGTTGCATATCTTCAACGGCTACCGCTTTTCGGTGTTTCCGCGGCACGGAGGCCGCGCGCCGGAATTGGACGCGCCGGGTACGCTGGAACGGCTGGGCCGTTTCATCGGCCGCATTCACTCCGTCGGCGCGCTGCAGCCGTTTGTCGAGCGGCCCGCGCTGGACGTGCAGACTTTCGGCGAACAACCGCGCGATTATTTGCTGCAACACGATTTCATTCCGGACGATTTGCGCACTTCCTATGTGGGCACCGTGAATCAGGCGATCGACGGCGTGCGGCGCTGTTTCGAGCGCGCCGGCGACAGCGCGGCGCCGCTGCGGCTGCACGGCGACTGCCATTGCGGCAATGTGCTGTGGACCGACGCCGGTCCGCATTTCGTGGATTTCGATGATAGCCGCAACGGCCCGGCGATTCAGGATCTATGGATGCTGCTGTCGGGTGAGCGCGGCGCGATGGCGCATCAGTTGAGCGATTTGCTGGCCGGATATGAGGATTTTTTCGAATTCGATCCGCGTCAATTGCATTTGATCGAGGCGCTGCGGACTTTGCGGCTGATTCACTACGCGGCATGGCTGGCGCGGCGCTGGGACGATCCGGCATTCGTGGTTGCGTTTCCCTGGTTTAATACCCAGCGCTACTGGCAGGACCGGATTCTGGAGTTGCGCGAACAGATCCCGCTGATGGACGAGCCGCCGCTGTGGCCGGCGTAGCGGGCCCTTAAAAGCAGAAAAACCGCCGAAGCGGTTTTTCTCGAACCAAGGTGCAACGGTCCGATTGTCCTATTTGTTTTGGTTAGGACGATTTGTGCCCTGATTCTGATTCTGGTTCTGTTGATCGGCATTGGTTTTGCTGGAGCCTGGCGCATTGCCTTGCTGTTGATCGCGATTGCCGCCGGTTTGATTTTGTTTGCCCGATTCCATTTGCTGCTGTGAAGAACCTTGGCGATTGCCTTGCTGATTAGGGTTTTGGCCGCCTTGCTGGGTCTGATTAGGGTTTTGCTGGCCGCCTTGTTGGGCTTGGTTCGGATTGTTTTCTTGATCCTGATTCTGCTTGTTCATGATAATTTCCTTTACGTAATGTAGAAGTCAATTTTCCTCGCAAGAGGCCGAGCACGCCGACGCCGTTGTCTGACTTTGGCAGCGGTGAGGAATGAATGGTAGGTTGCCGCGCCAAAGACAGCCATACGATATCCTCCGATATGGCCGTAGGAATTGCTTGTCAGCCCTGTCAGCCTTACACCTACGTCCGTATTTGCAAACGCCGCATATTTACACCACATTCATAAATAATCGGGGATCGTTTTGCGGCTATTTAGCCGGCTTTGGCGGCAAGTAGCGGATGAACCCCGGCAATCAGGTCAGCGATCTTGTCTGTCGGCGCGGAGGTCTTCAGTTCCTGTTCGATTTCGGACAGGCGTGCGGCGATATCCGTCCACCGGCAAACCAGCGCCGCGCCGCGTATGCGGTGGGCGATGCGCGCTGCAGCTGCGCGGTCGGACTGCCTGACGGCAAAGGTCAAATCCGCCAGATCGTCGCGTGTGGTTTGAATGAACACCGCGTTCGGATCCGTATTGTCGGCGTGGTTGGCGCCGCTGTTCTTGACGCCCGCCAAGGTCTGCATGATTCCGGCAGTGCTTTTGCCGGGGCCGCACCAGGCATTGAGCAGTTTTTCCAGCGCCGCCAGTCTGAGCGGTTTGCGCAAAGTGCCGTCCATTCCGCTATTGAGGCAAGCGTCCAGATGCTCTTGATCGACCGCAGCTGAAATGGCGATGATCGGTAAATGGCTGTGGCCGGCTTCGCGGGCGCGCTGTGCGCGGCTACCGCGTAGCCGTCGATATCGGGCAGATAGCAATCCAGCAGCATCAGCGAAAACCCGCGCCGCGCGGTTTGCGCCAATGCGCTGCGGCCGTCGTTGACGATGGTGAAGCGATAACCCAGTTCGGTCAGTTGCTGGCGCAGGACCATCCGGTTGCCGGGATGATCTTCGACTGCCAGGATGTGCGGAATGTGCGGCGGCGGGTGAGATTGGCCGGGGCTGGCCGGCGCATCGCCGGCATCTCTTCGGCGCCGGATGCGCCGCCATCTTCTTTGGCATGGCTGTCCGCCGGCGCATGCGGATTGTTCGGCGGCACCGGGATTTCCTGTCCCTCGTCTTCCTCCATCGGTCCGTACTGCGCCGGCGTCAGCTCGACCGGGATTCTGCAGGTCACGCGGGTGCCCACGTCCGCGGCGCTGCTGAACTGGATGCTGCCGCCCATCAGTTCGCACAATTCGCGGCAGATCGTCAATCCAAGGCCGGTGCCGCCGAAACGCCGAGTGCTGGTCTGATGCGCCTGCCGGTAAGGGCGGAACAGGTCTTTTTGCCGCTCCGGCGGCACGCCTATGCCGGTGTCGCTGACCACCAGCAACAGCGTCGCGGAGAGCGCCTGCTGCTCCGGCAGTTCCGCCCGGCCCGATTCCGCGCCGCCCTCCAGCGAAATGAGGACCTGGACCAGTCCGCGCTCGGTGAATTTCACGGCATTCGACGTGAGATTGATCAGGATTTGCCTGACGCGCGCAGGATCCAGCAGCAGATCGGTGGCTGGCGGCAGATCGCATTGCAATACGATATCCAGGTTTTTCTTGCGCGCGGACGATTCGGCGATGTCGATCACGCCGCGCGCCAGTTGCCGCATGTCGGTCGGCACTTTGGTCAACGTCAGGCGGCGCGCTTCCAGTTTGGACAGATCCAGCACGTCGTCGAGCAATTCAAGCAGGGCTTCCGACGCGGTGGTCGCCAGGTCGCTGAGCTGGCGCTGCTGTTGCGTCAGCTTGCTGCGCCCCAGCAGTTCGATGGAGGACAGGATGGCGTTCATCGGCGTGCGGATTTCGTGGCTCATGACGGCCAGAAAACGCGCCTTGTCCTGCTCGCTCTTTTCGGCGGCGCGCCGGGCGTGCCGCGCGTGAAACGCCGCGAGCAGCAACAGCAGCAGCGTACCGGCGACCAGCGTGGCTTCGAACCAGCGGTAACGGAGGATCTGCGCCCAGGTCGGCGCGCCGTAGATATCGCGCGTCATCCAGCGCTCGACCATGGCGTCGGTTTGCCTGGCGGTCAATGAGGCCAGCGATTTCCGAATGATTTCCGCCAGTTCCGGCAAGCGCGTGGTCGTACCCATCGACAGGATGGCGGGAACGTCGGCGATGGTGCCCGCCACATGCAGACGGTTGCGGTATTTCCCGTACAGGATCGGCAGCAGAACCGAATCCACGCCGATGGCGGCGTCGGCCTCGTCGGCAGCCACCGCCGCCAGCGCCTCGTCGGGGGTGGCGACGACCAGCGTGCGGATGTCCGGATATTGGTCGCGGAATATCTGTTCGTAGATGCCGTCGCTCTTGAACGCAACGGTCTTGCCGCTTAAATTGCGGGCCTCGAAAATGGTTTCGCCGTACGCACGGGTGACGATCAGTGTGCCGCCGACGAAATAGGGCGCGCTGACGATCAGCTGGTCGCGGATCCGGGGGGAGGTAAACCGGGGCGAGATGGCCGGCAGCACATCGATTTGCCCGGCCTTGAGCGCTTCGACCAGTTGATTCTGCGGCACCGGCACCACCACGAAGCGCAGGCCGCTGGCCTGTGCGATGGCGTTCAGGTAATCGGCGGTCAGCCCCTTGTAGGCGCCGTTTTCGATATATTCCAGCGGCCGCAGATTGGGGTCTACCGCGATATGGATGATCGGATGCTCGGCGATCCATGCCTTTTCCTGCTCCGTATACGGCGACGGTTGCTGCGCGGGAGAACTTTGCGGCCATAGTTCCGGCAGCAACGCCAGCATCAGCAGCAGCGGCTGCAGCACTCTGCGCAGCCGCTGCATTACAGATTGTCCAGTTGGTAACGGATCTGGAAAAACTCGGCATCGCTGCGGATGCCGAGCTTGCGATAGCCGGCCTGTTTCTGGGTGCTGATGGTTTTGTTGCTGCGCGAGAACTTCTCCGCGATCTGCGCCACCGACATGCCGCTCAGATAGCAGCGCAGCACTTCGCGCTCGCGCGGCGTCAATTCGCTGTTGCCTTTCAGGATGGTGGCGTCGTCGGCCGCGCCGCCCGCCTCGGTATGCGCGCGGGTCGCCGGCCGCTCGTTTTGCAGCGCCTTATAGCTCAGTTCGGCCGCGATGTCCGGCGGCAGGTAGGTGTCGCCTCTGGCGACCGCGCGAATCGCGGTAATCAGTTCGTCCAGATCCTGCCCCTTGCCGACGAAGCCGCTGGCGCCGGCCTGCATCGCCAGCGTCACCGTCGCCTGATTGTCGTGCGCGGAGGTGATCACGATCTTGGATTTGGGAAAACGGATTCTGAGCAGGCGAATCAAATTGTGACCGTCGATATCGTTATGGCCCAGCGCGTAATCGATCAGCAGCAGATCCGCAGGCGCGCGCTGCAATGCATCGATCAGTTCCTGGCTGCTGCTGAACATGCCGACGATGTCGATATCGGTTTCCTGGGCCAGCCGCGCGGCCAGGCCATGCCGTATCGCCGCATGGTCGTCGAGCAGTGCGATACGCAGACGCTGAAGGAGGGATCGATGCATCATATTTCTCCTTTATGGCGGCAATCGGGCGTCAATATCCCAGCGTCATGCCGTCCGGATTGCGGCTGTCCGAATAGCCGTAAAACCCTTCCGGCGCCAGCTGGATGGTTTGCGTGCGGCCCATGGTCGGTTGCAGTGAAACGGTATGCCCTTTTTGCTCCAGCAGCCGCAGCGTGTCCGGACTCAGGCCTCTTTCCACGCGCAGGCTGTCAGGCACCCATTGATGATGGATCCGCGGCGCGATCGAGGCTTCAGCCACGTTCATGTCGTGATCGATCACGTTCAGGATGGTTTGCAGCACGGTGGTCATGATACGGCTGCCGCCCGGACTGCCTGTCACCAGGAACGGTTTGCCGTCTTTCAACACGATGGTCGGCGCCATCGAACTGAGCGGGCGTTTCCCTGCCGCAACCGCGTTGGCGTCGCCGCCGGTCAGGCCGAACGAATTGGCGACGCCCGGCTTAATCGAAAAATCGTCCATCTCGTTGTTGAGCAGGATGCCGGTGCCGTCGGCCACGATGCCGCTGCCGAAATTCAAATTCAGCGTGTAGGTGACGGCGACCACATTGCCGGCCTGGTCTGCAATCGAGAAATGCGTGGTCTGATCGCTTTCGTACGGCTGCGGCCGGCCAGCCCTGATTTCTTTCGACGGCGTCGCACGATCCGGCGAGATGCGCGCGGCGAGCTCATCGGCATAGGCGCGCGATAACAGGCCCTGGATCGGCACCTTGATGAAGTCGGTGTCGCCCAGATGTTCGGCGCGGTCGGCATACGCCAGCTTCATCGCTTCAGCCATCAAATGGATGGTTTGCGCGCTGTTGGCGCCGTATTCGCGCAGGGGATAATGTTGCAGGATATTCAGCATTTCGATAATGGTGATCCCGCCCGAACTGGGCGGCGGCATCGATATCACCCGATAGCCGCGATAGTCGCCGCCCACCGGGGTGCGTTCGACCGTACGATAGTTTCTCAGATCGTCGGCGCCGATCGCGCCGCCGTGGCGCGCCATTTCGGCCACGATTTTGCGCGCGATCGGTCCTTCGTAAAAGGCGGCGGGGCCGTCGCGCGCGATCAGCTTCAGCGATGCCGCCAGATCCTTCTGCACCAGTTTTTCGCCGGCCTGCAGCGGACGCCCATCCTTAAAGAAAATGGCGCGGCTGGCGGGCCATCGTCCCAGATGTTCGCGATCTGCGGCCAGCGTTTCTGCCAGCGTCGGGCTGACGGTGAAGCCCTCGCCGGCCAGTCTGGCGGCCGGCGCGATCACGTCGGTCAGGCGCAGGGTGCCGTATTTGTCCAACGCATGCGCCAGGCCCGCCACCGTTCCCGGCACGCCGACGGCCAGGTGGGTATAGATCGAGCGGCCCACCACGGGATTGCCCTGCGGATCCAGAAACATGTCGCGGCTGGCCCGCGCCGGCGCCATTTCGCGGAAATCGAGCGCGGTGTCCTTACCGGTTTTGGCGTCGTGGATCATCATGAAGCCGCCGCCGCCGAGGTTGCCGGCATTCGGCAGCGCCACGGCCAATGCAAAACCGACGGCCACCGCGGCGTCAACCGCATTGCCGCCGCGCTTGAGAATATCGACGCCGATGCGGGTCGCCAGCTGCTGTTCGGTCGCGACCATGCCGTGTTGGGCGAATACCGGAGAAATGATGTGATCGCCGATGTCGTAGCGAACCGCCGGGGTGGACGTGGCAACCGGGCTTTCCGCATGCAGCGGAGCAAGCGGGCCCAGGCTGAGAACCAGAGCGGCGGCAGCCAGGCAAGCGGTGGACCAGGGTTTTTTGCAAAGCGCGCGGGGAATACGCATCGGCGGTCTCCTGTGATGGCGTCATGACGGTATGGCGATTGCCGATGATTGTAACTGCGCTGTTTTTAATATTGTGGATTTTGGATAGTCCTTGCGTTTTGTTTATTTATTTTTTCGGTTCAAAAAACCCGGAGGCGGCGTTGGGTCTGCTTGAAATAGTATTTTCATATCCAATGAAAATATTTAATGTAAATACCCAATAAGGATTCCTCATACCACCTACACATTTTTGAGCCACCGTCCTACAGCGCAGCTTAATTTCGATCGCGAATAATGAGATGATCAAAGATGGTAGAGATCGTCAACGGGAGGGCGCCATGGTCGGATCCAGCAAACGCGTGATATGGAAGGGCGCGATTTCATTCGGGCTGGTGCATATCCCGATCGCGCTGCATTCGGCGACTGCCGAACAGGGTCTGGATTTCGACTGGCTGGACAAGCGCACCATGGACCCGGTCGGCTACAAACGCATCAACAAGCGTACCGGAAAAGAAGTGACTTCCGACAACATCGTCAAGGGCATCAAGTACGAAGACGGCCAATACGTGGTGCTTTCCACGGACGAAATCGCATCGGCTTATCCGAAGGCCACGCAAACGATAGACATCGAAGCCTTCGTCGATGCCGACGACATCCCCTTCATTTATCTGGAACGGCCCTATTACATCGCGCCGATCAACAAGGCCGACAAAGTCTACACGCTGCTGCGGGAGGTGTTGCGCAAGACGGGCAAGGTGGGGGTCGCCAAAGTCGTGATTCAGACCAAGCAGCACCTGGCGCTGCTGGCGACGGTGGGACCGGCGCTGGTGCTGGATTTGCTGCGCTGGGGCGATGAGGTGCGTACCTGGGACGAGCTGAATCTGCCGGCCGAAGGCAGCAAGGCCCCGCCGCTGTCGGCGCGGGAAATGCAGATGGGCGAACAGCTGGTCAACGAACTGAGCGGCAAATGGCGTCCCGACGATTTCACCGACACCTTCAAGGATCAGATCCTCGCGCTGGTCGATCAAAAGGTGAAAGAGGGCGATATCACCGCGGTCGCGGAGCCGGAAGAGACGCAGGGCGCGACGGGTGGCGCGAATATCTACGATCTGACCGAAATGCTGCAGCGCAGTCTGGGCAAGCGCGCGCCGGGCGCCGGATCGGCGGCGGCAAAGCCGGCGTCATCCAGGGCGGCCGCGTCGAAACCGGCCGAGGGCAAAGCCGACAAGAAGCCCCCGGCAGGCAAGAAACCCGCTTCCGGCGCCGCAGCGAAAACGGGCGACGCCTCGCGCAAGCCCGCTGGCGCATCGCACGCCAAATCCGATAAACGCAAGTCAGCCTAATGGGGCGCGCTATGGTCGATACGCTGGAGAAATATAAAGCGAAGCGCAATTTCAATATCACGCCGGAGCCATCGTCGCCCGGCCAACGCAGCGTCGGAGCGGGCGCATTCGTCATTCAAAAGCATTGGGCCACGCGGCTGCATTACGACTTCCGGATCGAACTGAACGGCGCGATGAAAAGCTGGGCGGTGCCCAAAGGCCCGAGCCTGGATCCGGCGGATAAGCGGATGGCCGTGCATGTCGAGGATCATCCGATTTCATATAACGCCTTCGAAGGGCAGATTCCGGCCGGGCAATACGGCGCCGGCAAGGTCATCATCTGGGATAAGGGCACCTGGGAACCGATCGGCGATGCGGCCAAAGGATACGAGGCGGGGCATCTGAAATTCGCGCTGCACGGCCATAAACTGAACGGCACCTGGGCGCTGGTCAGAATGAAACCGCGCGGTGAAAAACAGGAGGCTTGGCTGCTGATCAAGGAGAAGGACGAGTACGCGCATCCGGCCGCGGAATTCAGCGTCGTCGACGAAATGCCGGACAGCGTGGCACAGGCCGGAACGCAGGACGCGCAGCCATCCAAGCCTGCGAAGAAAACGACGGCAAGGACGACGAAGGCGGCCGCGCTCAAAAAAACCCCGGCCAGCGCGGCAAGCGCGAAAAAATCGACAGACGGCCTCCCGGCCGGCGCCCAAAAATCCGCTTTACCCGACACGCTGGCGCCGGAACTGGCGACGCTGGTCGATGCCCCGCCCGGCGATGCGTCGGACTGGGAATATGAAATCAAGTTCGACGGCTACCGGCTGCTGACGCGGATCGCCCCGAGGAGTCTGCAGATATTTACCCGCAACGGTAACGACTGGACGGGAAAAATGCCGGCATTGGCGGATGCGCTGAAGAAACTCAAATTGCCATCCGGGTGGTACGACGGCGAAGCGGTCGCGCTGAACGATCACGGCGTGCCCGACTTTCAGCGCCTGCAACAGGCGTTCGACGGCTCGCATACGCAGGAGCTGGTTTACTACCTGTTCGACGTCCCGTATTGCCGCGGCTATGATTTGCGCGCGGTGCCGCTCAATGAACGGCGCGCGCTGCTCCGCATCCTGCTGGAAGACAGCGCGAACGATTCGGACAAGGTGCGCTTCAGCGAGACGCTGGATGGCGACCCGGCTGCGATGCTGGCCTCGGCGTGCCAAATGGGGCTGGAAGGCGTGATCGGCAAGCGGCGCGACGCGCCCTATGTGCTGCGCCGCTCGCCCGACTGGATCAAATTGAAATGCACGCAGCGGCAGGAATTCGTGATCGGCGGCTATACCGAACCGCAGGGTGAGCGCACCGCGATCGGCTCCTTGCTGCTGGGCGTGCACGACACCGACGGCCATCTGCGTTACGCCGGCAACGTAGGCACGGGTTTCCATCAGCGTGCGCTGACCGACCTGCATAAAAAACTGGCGTCGCTGGCCACCGAAAAATCGCCGTTCAGCGGTCCCACCGGGCGTTATCGCAATGTGCATTGGGTCAAGCCATCGCTGCTGGCCGAGGTGTCGTTTGCGCAGTGGACCGCGGACGGCCGCATCCGCCATTCGGTATTCCAGGGCCTGCGCAGCGACAAAAAGGCGCGCGCCATCACGCGCGACCAGCCGGTGCATGTCAACACGCCGGCCACCAAGTCAAAGCCTCCGCCGCCGGCTCTGGACACGCCGTTGAAATCCATCAAGATCACCCATCCGGACCGCATCGTCGATGCCGCCAGCGGCATCACGAAGATCGAGCTGATCCGTTACTACTCCCTGGTGGCGCCGCTGATGATGCCGCATCTGAAAGGGCGGCCGGTATCGCTGGTGCGGGCGCCGGACGGCGTCGGCGGCGAACTGTTTTTTCAAAAGCATTTGGAGCGAGTGGAAATGGACGGCGTCCGACAGCTGTCGCCCGAGCTGGACCCCGGCCATGCGCCGTTGCTGGAAATCGTGGAGCCGAAGGGCTTGATGTCCGCGGCGCAAATGAACGTACTCGAATTCCATGTATGGAACGGCATGAAGAACACGCTGATG
The DNA here is from genome assembly GCA_028292625.1 of Herbaspirillum sp. Classification (GTDB taxonomy): domain Bacteria; phylum Pseudomonadota; class Gammaproteobacteria; order Burkholderiales; family Burkholderiaceae_D; genus Herbaspirillum. The sequence continues at coordinate 49,429 of JAQGLY010000008.1, forward strand.
AAGCCGGACCGCTTCACCTTCGATCTGGATCCCGGTGAAAAAACCGAGTGGCCGGCCATGCAGCAAGCTGCGCTGCTGGTGCGTGCATTCCTGCAGCAACTGGAACTGGAATCGCTGATCAAGACCAGCGGCGGCAAGGGTTTGCATGTGGTGGTGCCGATCCGCAAGCAATACGGTTGGGACGCGATCAAGGATTTTTCGCGCGCGATCGTGGTGCATCTAGCGAAGAATCTGCCGGATCGCTTCGCCGCCAAAAGCGGGCCGCGCAATCGGGTCGGCAAGATATTCATCGATTATCTGCGCAACGGCTTCGGCGCGACCACCGTCTGCGCGTGGTCGGTCCGTTCGCGGCCGGGGTTGGGCGTATCGGTGCCGATAGCGTGGGAGGAAGTCGAAAAGCTGAGCAACAGCGCGCAATGGAACGTGGCGAACATCCATACCCGCCTGGCCCAGGGCAATGCGCCCTGGGCCGACGCGCCGTTCGAGAATCAGAGCGTGTCGCCGGCGATGAAGATATTGGGATTTACACCGCAGGCGGGCAGTAAGTAGCGCGTGCGCTGCGGCGCACGCCGCCTCGATTTACTTACGCTTCACAATAATCTGATTCCACAGATCGTCCCATTTTTTATATTGCGCCAGGAAGTGCGCTTGGTCCGCCAAATGGTAAGGCACGTTCTTGAACTGGCTATCGATGTTCTTGTTGGCCGGCAGGTAATCCAGATCGGCGAACACTTTTTGCCCGTCGGTGAGCATGTATTCATAGAACAGCAGCGCGGCGTTCGGATGCTGCGACTGGTTTGACACCCCTTCGCTGAACGACACCGCGATTGCTGGTTCGAGCAGCATGTAATCGATCGGCGCGCCTTTTTTCTTGGCGGTGACGACCGAATGATTATAGACCGTGAGGCCCAGCGGCACTTCGCCGCTCAGCACCAGGTTGGCCAGCAGCGAGTGGCCGGTGCGCAGCGACGGCTGGGTGATGGCGACCAGATCGCGGAAATATTGCAGGCCCTTTTCTTCGCCCATGCTTTCGACCATGTCGTAGAACCATTCCTCATCGGTGGCTTCCAGACCCAGCTGGCCTTTCCATTTCGGATTGAGCAGATCCTGATAGGTCTTCGGCAGATCGGCTTTTTTGATGGCATTGGTATTGTATGCCTGCAGCATCAGATCGATGAAGGTGGCGGCGTATTCGCCGTGCGGCGGAACGGCGCCAGGCACCAGATTGGCCGTATACGGGGATTTCAGTGCCTGAAGCACTTTCTCGCGATGCAGCATCTCCATTTCCAGCGAGCCGATATTGACGACGTCGAGGGTATTGCGACCCGATTTGCGTTCCGTCAGGATGCGTTGCACAACGGTAGGATCGTCGGCGCGCCACACGGTGACCTTGACGCCGTATTTGGCTTCGAAATCGGCGCTCAGCTTTTGCGCGATTTCGCTGGTGATGGAGGTATACAGCATGACCGAGCCTTCTTTTTTTGCCGCGGCCACCAGTTTTTGTTGCCGGTCGGCGCCCTTATAGGCGGCCAATGCCGCGATGGACTGCTCGTCGGCGGCGAAAGTGGGTAATACGCAGGCCGCCAGAAGTATTGCTGGCAGAAATTTCAACTTAAGAATATTCAAGCCGGTCTCCATCTATTGTTATAAAACCATTGTTCGGACTGTCGATCCGATGGCCAGCCTCAAGGCCGTTCTTTTAGGGTTAGCCGCGTCGAGCGTGCCCCGATTCTCGGCCGTTTTATGCGGGAGCGGCTATCACAATCCGTTAAATATCCATCGAATTTTCTTATCGGCCTTGCATCCGTTTTTGTAAATTCGATCAAATTCCGGGGCTTTGCATTTGAATGTATGGCACTATCGAACGCACAATATGGAGACGGCGAACCGAGGCCGACAAAAACAAAACAGGCTTGCCGGACATGCTTCCGGCTTGGTTCGATATTTTTTGGCAAGTACACGACATGCATGAAAACATCCACCGGCATTAATTTGCGGCACCTGAGAGTATTCATCGCCGTGGCCGAGCTTGGCAGCGTCAGCAAGGCGGCCGAATCGCTGTATCGGGCCCAGTCCGCCGTTTCGCGCTCGATTCAAGAGCTCGAAACCATGCTCGGCGTCGATTTGTTCGAGCGCAAGGCCAGCGGCATGCTGCCCACCGGCTTCGGCCATACCCTGCTATACCGGGCCCGGCGCGCCGCGCAGGAATTCAAGCAGGCGCGCGATGAAATGGCGTCACGCATCCGCAAGGCCAGTGGCTCGTTGAATGCCCCGGTGTTCGACATGCTGTTCAATAAGGACCGTCTGCTGATTTTCGTCACGCTGGCCGAAGCGCACCACATGCCGACCGTCGCCGCGCAGCTCGGCGTTACCCAGCCGGCGGTCAGCGCGGCGATCGCCGAGCTCGAATCCAGTTTGGGCATTACGCTGTTCATCCGCACCGGCCGCGGCATGCTGCTCAACGAGGCCGGCGAAATTCTCCTGTTGCGCAGCAAGCTGGCGCTGGCCGAACTGCGCCATGTGGAAGCCGATATCGCGGCCATGCATGGCAAGACCCAGGGCATGGTGGTGGTGGGCGCGCATCCGTTGAGCCGGGCGGTGATTTTGCCGCGCGCCATTGCGCGCGTGCTGAAAGCGCATCCCCAGGTGTGCATCTCGACGGTGGAAGGCCCCACCGAAGCCCTGGCGGCAGGTTTGCGCACCGGCGATCTGGATTTTGTGCTCGGTACGCAGCGTGCCGGACCTGCTTCCTGCGATAGAGTCGAATTGCCGCTGATGACCGACAAGATGGCGGTGTTCGTGCGCGCCGGCCATCCATTGACGCGGTTGCCGAAAGTGACTCTGGACGATCTGATGCGATCGGAATGGATCTTGCCGCCGCTGCGCACCCCGACGCGCACATTGTTCGACCGGACGTTTAACGCGATGAGCGGCTCGCTGCCGAACAATTCGATCGAAACCAGCGATCTGTCCCTGATGCGCGGCCTGTTGTTGAATTCCGATCTGATTACCGCGATTTCGCCGCAGCAACTGGATCTGGAGCGTCGTTTCGGCCTGCTGCAGGAATTGGACTTCGAATTCGAAAAAGACGAACGCGTCGTGGTTCTGATGCAACGCGCCAAAAGTCATCCGTCACCGGGCGCCGCCGCGCTGATCGCCGCCGTTCAGCAGGTGGCCGCGGAACTGAACGCCGGATCGGCATCGATCTCGGCATAGGCCGCGGATATCGCCTTCAATAAGCAAATTCGATAGACAAATAATCGAATTGCGGTGGTTGTCACACGGCCGACAACCTAGAATGGCCCATCGTTTGCCCAATCGCAACCCATCCCGGATTCCAAGAACCATGGCAGATTTCCGCACTTTCCCAAACGCCAAACGTCTTCCCGCGCAACCGCTGAAGCCGGTCGTCGATCCCGCCGGCTGGCAGCCCGATGGACTCGGCGACGTGGAAAACTGGAGCTATCACCTGAGCGAGGCCGACTGCGCCGCCCTTATCGACGCGGCCGGTGAAGTGCGCCGCAAAGGTGTCGCAGTGGAAGACGTCGGCCGCAACAATTTCGATATCAAAGGCGGTTTTGCCGGCGTGCTGGGCGACGTGCGTCAGGAGTTGCGCAACGGGCGCGGCCTGGTGATGCTACGCAATTTCCCGGTGCGGCAAATGGACAGCGAGGGGCGGGCGATCGCGTTTCTCGGCATAGGCGCCTATCTCGGCAAGCCGATGTCGCAAAATATGAAGGGCCATATTCTCGGGCACGTGAAGGATCTGGGCGGCGATTACGCCAATCCGAACACGCGCGGTTATTTCACCCGCGCCGAGATGCGCTGCCACGCCGACCCCTGCGATTACGTCGGTCTGCTATGTCTGCAGACCGCAAAGAGCGGTGGCGCCAGCCGCGTCGCCAGCTCGGTGACGGTGTACAACACCATGCTTGAGCGCCATCCGGATCTGGTGGCAGTGCTGGTCCGTGATTTCTACCGCTCGCGCAAGGGCGACGTCAATCCAGGCCAGGAAGCCTGGTACACCCAGCCGATTTTCTCCTTCGCCGACGGTTATTTCAGCGCCACCGGCGCCGGTTCGGCAATCGACAAGGCGCAAGGCCTGCCCGGCGTGCCGCCGATGACGCCGCTGCAGGCCGAAGCAATCCGCGTATATCGCGCAGTGTGCGAAGAATGCCTGGCCGACATCCCGTTCAAACCGGGCGACGTGCAATTCCTGAACAACTATGTCGCATTGCATACGCGGCGCGATTATGAAGACTGGCCGGAAGCCGAGCGCAAGCGGCATCTGCTGCGCCTGTGGCTGTCGGATCCGGACAATCGCCCGATTCCGACCGCGCAGCGCGAAGGCTATCGCGGCCGCGGCGTGCTGCCGGACGGGGTCAAGCTGAACGCGCCGCTCGACGTGATCGAAGCGCCCTGAACCACTACGATAGGAAATCCGTGCCGAGCATCGATCGTTGTTTCAACATTGCGGATTTGCGGAAAGCGGCGCAATGCCGTCTGCCGCGCGGCGTATTTCAATATGTCGACAAGGGCACCGAGGACCAACTCGCGCTCGACAACAACCGGCGCAAGCTGGACGGCATCAAGCTGCTGCATCGCGTCCTGACCGACGTTTCCGACGTCCGGCTCGATACCGAAATGCTGGGCCAGCAGGTATCGCTGCCGCTGGTGATCGCGCCGACCGGCGTGGCCGGCATGTGCTGGTATCAGGGCGAACTGGAATTGGCGCGCGCCGCGGCCAAGGCCGGCATACCGTTCACGCTGGCGACCGGGTCCAATACCTCGATGGAGAAAGTGGCGCGCGAAGCCGCCGGCAAGCTCTGGTTTCAACTGTATATGTGGCGTGAAAAAGAACTCTCCTACGAACTGGTCCGGCGCGCCGCCAAAGCCGGCTTCGGGACGCTGATCTGGACCGTCGATATTCCGCATCGCCCGAATCGCGAACATGACCTGCGCAACGGCTTCAGCATGCCGTACAAATTGAACATGCGCAGCGTCGCCGATGCGCTGCGCCATCCTGAATGGCTGACGACCGTGCTGGGCCGCTACATGATGACCACGGGCATGCCGCGGCACGTCAATTTCCCCGAAAAATACCAGCAAAAATTTACCGGCGCGGCCGCCGGCGCGCGATCGCTGCAGGCCGATCAGCTGAATTGGGAAGATGTCGAACGTTTGCGCGAAATCTGGCCCGGAAAACTGATCATCAAAGGCATCATGCGCCCGGACGACGCCTTGAAGGCAGTGGTGCGCGGCGTCGACGGCATCGTCGTGTCCAACCATGGCGGCCGCAGCATGGACAGCGCGCCGGCTACCTTGGACGTATTGCCGGGGATCGTCGCGGCGGTCGGCAATAAAACCACGGTGCTGGTCGATTCCGGCATCCGGCGCGGCAGCGACATCGTGAAGTGTCTGGCACTCGGCGCCAAGGGCGTGCTCGCCGGCCGCGCCATGCTGTACGGCGTCGGCGCGGGCGGTGAAGCGGGCGTGGCCAAAGCGCTCGCGATATTGGCGGATGAAATGCGTCGCACCATGGCGTATGTCGGTTGCCAACGCGTGGATCAAGTCACGGAGGACATCATCTGGCGCGGTTAGCGGTGCGTCATAGGAAGGCTGCCGGCGGCATGGCGCAGACAGTAAAAAACCACTGCGAATTCGAAAACCATTACCGAGTGAGAGAAAAAATGCAGAGCAGCTCCCCGATAAAACTCGACATGTTCGCCAATCACCAGGCGATCGGCGCGGACGCCTATTTCGACGTGCGCGATCCGGGTAAGTTTTCCGAGGTGGTGGCGCAGGTCGCGGTCGGCAACGCCAAACATGTCGACTATGCGGTGACGGCCGCGCACGAAGCGTTTTTATCGTGGCGCAATATTGCCGTGCGCGGCCGCGCCGAACGTCTGCTGATGGCGGCCGATGCGCTCGAAGCGATCGCCGATGCGCTGGCGATCACGCTGGTCAGGGAGCAGGGCATGTTATTGCGCGATACCCGGCGCGACGTCGCCAACGGCATCAAGACGCTGCGCGAAACCGCCGCCATCGCGGAGGCCTTTCTGCAGCCGGACCGATTCGAGGATGAAGAAAGCCTGATCCGCGTCGAAAAGGCGCCGATCGGCGTCATCGGCGCCATCATCCCATGGAATGCGCCGATGGGCCTTTCCATGGCCAAAGTCGGGCCGGCGCTGGTATGCGGCAATACCATCGTCATCAAGCCTTCGCCTTTCGCGCCGGTCGCCGTTTCGCAGGCATTGCAGACAGTGGCCAGTTTTTTTCCGCCGGGGGTCATCAACATCGTGCACGGCGACGGTGAGGTGGGGCCCGCGTTAACCCGCCATCCATTGGTGCGCAGGGTCTCGTTTACCGGCGGCATCGACACCGGCAAGGCGGTAATGGCCGCCGCCGCCGCTTCGGTCAAGAACGTCGGCCTCGAATTGGGCGGCAACGATCCCGCGATCGTTCTGGACGACGCCAGGCCTGAAGAAGTGGTGCCGGAACTGATACGGCGGATTTTTCCGCGTTCCGGGCAAGTGTGTTACGCGGTCAAACGCGTTTACGTGCCGGCGGCGATATACGACAAATTCTTCGATACGCTATGCGAAGCGGTCGACAAACTGCAGGTCGGTTACGGACTCGATTCGCGCTCCACGCTGGCGCCGGTCAACAACGTGCGCCAGTTCCGCTTTATCCAGGACCTGATCAAACGCACGCGGCAAGGCGGCGCGGAGGTCCGCGAACTGGGCAAGAAGGTGGATCCGGACAATTGGGAGAAGGGCTACTACCTGCTGCCCGCAGTGGTCAGAAACGTCGCGCCGAATGCCGAGATCGTAGTCGGCGAACAATTCGGCCCCATCATTCCGCTGGTGCCGTACCACACGGAAGCCGAAGCGATCCAGATGGCCAACAGCACCGAACATGGCCTGGCGTCGTCGATCTGGACCAGCGACTTCGAGCGCGGCATGCAACTGGCGAAAAGCGTGGAAGCCGGCATGACCTTCATCAACAGCCACGCGCGCACCAGTCTGGGCGACCGCTACATGCCGTTCGGCGGCGTCAAGCAGAGCGGCATCGGGCGCGTACGCACCACCATCGGCCTGGCAGAATACATCGAATATCACGCCATCAGCCTAAACCGCAAAACGCTCACGAACGTGAAAGGGAAACATTAAAAATGAATAGCGAGAACAACAAAAGCACGCGGTACACGGCATCGGACGCACTGATGACTGGTCTGCAGGAGGCCGGCGTTTCCCATATTTTCGGCAATCTCGGCAGCGACCATGCGGACATCATCGAAAGTCTGGCGAAGGCGGCGGCCAACGGCACGCCGATGCCGAAGGTGGTGCTATGCCCGCACGAAGGCGTCGCGCTGGCCGCCGCGCACGGCTACGCGCAGGTCAGCGGAAAAACCCAGGCGGTGTTCGTGCACGTCGACGTCGGCACGCAAAACCTGGGCGGCGGCATCAGCAATGCCTATCACGGCAGGGTGCCGGTCTTCGTGTTCGCCGGGCTCACGCCGTACACCATCGAGGGGGAGTTGCCGGGCAGCCGCAACCGCTCCGCCACCTATTTGCAGGACGTTCCCGACCAGGGCGGCATCGTGCGCCAATACGTCAAATGGGATTACAGCATTCGCACCGGCAAGAACGTCAAGCAACTGGTGCAGCGGGCGATCCAGATCGCCGAAAGCGATCCCAAGGGACCGGTGTACCTGACCGGTGCGCGCGAAGTGCTGGCTGAAGAATCGGTAGCCACGCCGCTGCCGCCCGAAAAATGGCGCCCGATCGAACCGGCCGCGCTGCGCGCCGAGAGCGTGACCGAAATCATCGGCGCGCTGATGCATGCGGAGCGACCGCTGCTGATCACTTCGTACTCCGGCAGAAATACTGCCTGCGTGGCCGAGCTGGTCAGGTTTTGCGAACGGCTCGCCATTCCGGTGGTTGAGGAACGTCCCATCCACATGAACTTCCCGGCCGACCATCCACTGCATCTCGGCTATCTGGCGGCGCCCTACGTGGCCGACGCCGACGTCATCGTGGTGCTGGACTGCGACGTGCCGTGGATCCCATCCAGCAAACAGATTCCGCAAGAAGGCTGCAAAATCTTTTTTATCGACATCGATCCCTTGAAGGATTCGATACCGCTGTGGTACATGCCGTCGGAACGTTTTTTCAGAGCCGACTCGGCGACCGCGCTGGGGCAGATGAACAGCCATCTTGACTCGGTGGCGCCGATGGACCCGGTCAAACATGGGCAACGGCGCGAGCGCGCGATGGAAAAGCACAGCGAACTGCGCAATGCATGGAGCAAGAAAGCGCGCGCCCCGCTCGACGGCGTGATTACCCCCGACTGGGTAACTGCCTGCCTGCGTGAGGAAATCGATGCCAACACCATTCTGATCAACGAGTCCGTTACCAGCGCGACCGCCATCTTCCAGAATCTGCCGCGCACCAAGCCGGGCACGTTTTTCGGCAGCGGCGGGAGTTCGCTGGGATGGGGCGGCGGTGCGGCGCTGGGCTCGAAGCTTGCGGCGCCCGATCGCGATGTCGTATGTTTTACCGGCGACGGCGCCTTTTTTCTGGGAAATCCATCGTCGGTGTATTGGGCGTCGCGCCGTTATGACGCGCCGTTCCTGACCATCGTTTTCAACAACCAGGGCTGGAATGCGACGCAGGAGAACTTCAAGCGCCTGCATCCGAACGGCGGCGCCGGCACGCTGGGAGATTGCGTCAGCCTGAGTCCGTCGGCCGACTTCGCCGAGATCGCGGCGGCGGCCGGTGGCGCGTTGGCGCGCACGGTGGAGCGGGCCGATGAATTGCCGGCGGCGCTGGTCGAGGCGATGCGGGCGGTGCGGAAGGGGCGGTCTGCTGTGGTGGATATTCGGATGGCGAAGATTTAGGGAGGGGATTTATTTAGTTGGGGGAGGGTATTCTGGTAAAGAAACTGACTTTGCACTGCGATGGAATTTATCAAAAGTTGCCTTCGCATACTGAATACAATCCTCTACTGCCATGCCACTAAAATAATTGCCGATTAAATACAAATCACTGGTTTTCCCGGAAAGACGGTGCAAGTTAGATAGATTTGGCAAATGTTGTAGTTTGTCGAATACTGACCCTGCCACGTTGATGCCTTGTCGGTAATGGCAGACCTGATAACAATCCGCAGTGAACTGTTTTAATTGCGAAAACATATCCTTCGACTCAAACGCCATGATGAATGGAGCGGTATGAGGCGGGGAAGGGATTACCGAAGTACAAAAACTCACTCCCAGATCATCATCGCTTTGGGCATCAATGATTTCGCCAAATTGGGCGGCCGCCGCCGCTGGCAATGCCAAAACCAATTGTTTGCACTGATAAACCTGTCCTGGCGTGTGAATCAGAAAATAGCCGTCTTTCTGAATATGGGAAATGTCCTGATTCAAGCGATATTGGATCTTTTTCGACATTTTCTTTATCAACTGTTCCATGCCGCCTTGCAATCCAAATTTCTTTGGATAAGACGGGATGCGTTGCCGATTTTTTTTGCGTAGCAAGGTATCTGTCGGAATGGTGTCAACTTCCTGATTGTAGAGTGCCTTGAGCATAGGCCTCACGATCGCACCAGCGTTTTTCTTGCCCAGCATTGTGGTCAACTTTTGCAGCAGCATTGGATATCGCTGCTGTGTTGCCAGTTTTTTGCATAAATAAACTGTCATGGCACAGAAAAAATCAGCCAAATAAAATGTTTTTGATAGTGAATAACTCTGTTCATCCTCAGCTGATCTGATAAAAATTTTCCGATTTTCCAGTGGCTTGATCTGCAGATCAAGTTCTTCTATCAGTGCAATGCAATGAGCATAGGTGTTGTAGAGAGTGTGTGCGCCAAGCTCTACTTCCTTTATGCTATGGCGTTCGTTATCAAAGGTTTGAATACATCCACCAAGTCGGCTCTTCGCTTCAAGCAATAGGTGATGGATACCCTCTTTTTGGCATTCATATGCAAAACTGACGCCGCTGATACCGCCGCCAACGATAATTACGTCGTAAATTTCAGATTGCTGTTCGCCCTGATTACTCATTTGGCATACATATGCATCAAGTTCATTGTTAAGCAAGCAGTTGTCTATCGTGCATACTTAATATTTACAGTCGCAAAAAAAATTATGAATGTGCCGGGTCACGCCAATACTTCATCCCATTCGCGCAAGGTCCACTTGTGCACGACGCCATTGACGACGAACGGATCGTCCTTGATGAACTCCTCTGCCGCTTCGCGGTTTGTGAAAATCCCATCGCTCCGGTCCTGTCGGAAAACGGGCCGACCATTAACAGCACGCCGCGGGCGTGAAATTCCTGGAGGCGGGCTCTATGGGCGGCGAAATGGTCTTTCGCCTTGGCCAGGCCGTCGGCGGCGACTTCATACAGCGTTATTGGGTAGCGATTGAAAACCACTCGGTAGGCGCACTTGTTCATATCTTTTTTTGAATATCAGTATTGGTAACTCAAACTAAAGCCCACAGCGGGCACATCCGTTCTAAACCCTTCGGGCTTCGCCACCGCCCAGGTGACGAAGGCGTCGTAACGCAGGCCGGCCGCGCCGCCGCGCAGGCCGATCACGGCGCCAGCCATTTTGCTGCCCAGCAGGCATTGCGCGCTGGGACCGAATACGCGTCCGACGTCCAATCCCGCATACACGGCCTGGCCGCTTCCGCCGAGCGGGGCTTCAATTTCATTGCGCAGATAAAACCCGCGTTCCGCCATCAATGTCTGTTCGCCGTCGAAGCCGCGTACGGTGTAGCGATTGCCGATGGAGAATTGCTCGGATTGATATAAAAGCGAGCGGCTGCTTTGCGTGCGCAAGGCGCCTATATAGGTGAACGGCGCGTTGCCGATCCGGAATGGCGCGACCAGACTGGCGTCGATGGTTTGCAACGAGTAGCGGTGGGTGGATGCGTCCGTTTCCCTGGGTTCCAGATCGGGTTGGCCGTTAAACCATGACACGCCCCAGCGATTGGCGATCGTCAGATCGAGTTGCGCATTGCCGATGTAGCTTGTATGCACCCAGGCCAATTCCGCGAAGCTGGTATTGCGCCGCTGTACTTCAATTTCCGTGTCGTCGATATAGGCGCGGTTCCAGCGTTTTCCGACCTTGAATTGCCAGCTGTGCTTTTGATATTGATCGCGATGAAACAGCTGTCTGATATTGAATTCGAGGTTGCGCGATTTGCCGCTGGAAACGAAGTTCTGGCGGGCGGCGATTTCCTGATGGTAGTCGTAGCTGCTGGCCGATACCGTGAAGTTCCAGTGGCCGAAGGGAATCGTGTAGTAGAGATTGTTGCCGCTGGTGCCGCGCTGGCCGCCTTTGCGATCGGCATCGGTGTTGATGCCGATATTGAACAGATCGTTCAGGCCCAGCGCGTTGTCTAGCGCGGCGTTCAGGCCGGCCTGTAATTTTCCGGTGCCCTTGGCGCCGCTGTCGTCCAGCGTGGCGGTGATTTTCCACGGCCTGCCGCGCTTGACGGTGATCACCACATCGCTTTCGCCCGGCATGGCGCCGGGCACGATCTGCATGTCGATGTCCTGGCTAGGAATGCGTTTCATCTGCTCCAGCCCCTGTTCCAGATCGCGCAGGTTCAGCAGGTCGCCGGGGGCGGCGGGAAAGGCGTTTTTCCAGGTGCCGGACAGCGAGGGATCGGCAAACCTGATTGCCCCGATGACGCCGGGCACCAGCGTCAGGGTCATGCCGCCGCTGGACAGGTCTTGCTCGGGGACGCCGAGACGGGTGGTGCTGTAGCCTTTGGCGAGGATCAGATCGGTCAGGCGCCTGACGATCAAATTCAGCCCGTCCTTGCCGATGCAGGCGCCGTCGTACTGTTCCAGATAGTCCAGGGCGAAGCGGAATGGATCCAGCGGCAGATCGCTGGCGCCGGCGGCACGGATGCCGGGCGGCAGTTGCGGCGGAACCGCCAATACGAAACGATTGATGGCAAAGCAGGGAGATTCGACCGGCAGCGTCAAATTGTCCGGCGCCGGACGGCTGGCCTGCAGATCGGATTTGGGCGCGCGCATTTGCCGCTCGCGCTCCTGCATTTCCGCCCGGCTGCGCCGGCGTTGTTCCTCGCTTCCGGGCGTCTGGACGGTTTGGCTGTGTGCTCCGATATGAACTGCGATGGTTATAAAAATGGCGGCCGCGTATTTGCCGCGGGGCGGTCGTTTTACTTTATTGTGCAAAAAACATCCCTGGTGAAGCTCGGCTATTAGAAACCGATGTATTTTTTCGTGGAAACATTGTGGGCATCATATGTGGCCCAGAGCGCTCCATCACTGTCGATATTCGGGGCTTGTATTCGTAATTGTGGATAGGATTTTTACGCGCGCCTGCATAGGATTTGCATGCAAGGAACTTGCATGCGTCGAAGGCGGTCCTTCTGACATCGCTTACGCATAAGCCGTTTCAGCTGAAAAAGGATGTCCTCATGCATTTTCTCAATCCGGAGGTATCGCAATGGATCGCCCGCGCGTTCCTGGTGGCGATGTTTCCTTTCAGCGCGCTGGACAAGATCGTCCATTGGGATGACGCGCTGAAGCGGGCCGATTCATCGTTTCTTCCGGGGGGCAATGTGCTGTTGGTGCTGGCGATCGCGACGGAATTCCTGACGCCGGTGCTGATCCTGATTTATTGGTACGACGGTGTGGCGGCGCTGGTGCTGGGCGCGTTCTGCGTAGTGACCGCTTTTCTGTATCACCCCTTCTGGAAGTTTAAGGATTTCTGGTCCGCGGACCGCGAAGGACGCGCGCATTTCTGGGATTTCTTAAAGAATTTCGGACTGGCCGGCGGCCTTTTTCTGGTCGCTTTCAGCGGAACCGTCTTCCATCGATGAGGAACCAGACCATGCAAAGCCCCGAAGCGAAACCGAAAATCCCTTACTGGCATTTATGGACCGATGAAAACGGCGTAAGCCATCATGCGCGCTGCGAAATCGCGCAGTTCGATTTCAAAGGCGTCGGCGACGCGGCGCCGCAATGGAATAATCGCCAGACCCGCGGCGAGGCGACGGTGGTGTTCACCGTGCAGCCGGTCGGCTGGGTGGGCGAATGGCATGAGAACCCAGCTCCGCAATGGATTCTGCCGATCTCGGGGCGTTGGTGGGTCGAGGCGATGGATGGTACGCGCGTTGAAATGGGGCCGGGCGATTTGTCCCTGGGCGAAGATCAGCAATGCATTGCCGATAGCGAGCGGCGCAAAGGGCACCGGTCCGGCACGGTCGGCGACCAGCCGGCGGTGCTGATGACGGTTCAGCTTCATGTGCCGCCCGTGCGCAAGCCCGGCCATTTGCGCTGACCGCCATCATGACTGACTTCGAGATCGTCGATCCGCGTTTCAAATCCTTCGTGCTGCCGAATGCGCCGCTGGAAAAATTGGGCGAAGGATGCCGCTGGCTGGAAGGCCCGGTCTGGTTCGCCGATCATGACTGCCTGCTGGTCAGCGATCTGCCGAACGACAGGGTGCTGCGCTGGACCGAGCAGTCGGGCCTCAGTCTTTATCGTCATCCGGCCGGATTTTCCAACGGACACGCCCGCGACAGACAGGGCCGTTTGATCAGTTGCTCCCACGTGCATCGCTGCATAACCCGCACCGAATGGAACGGCGAGGTGACCGTGCTGGCCGATCGCTTCGATGGAAAGCGTTTGAATTCGCCGAACGATGTGGTGGTCAAGAGCGACGGCTCGATATGGTTTACCGATCCGCCCTATGGCATCCAGACCGATTACGAAGGCGGCAAACAGCGGGCCGAATTGCCGGCCCGCGTCTACCGCCTCGACGCGGATAGTGGGCGGCTGGACGTGGTCTGCAACACCATGGCGGGGCCGAACGGGCTGTGTTTTTCGCCGGACGAATCGCGTCTGTATGTTTCCGAAACCGGGTTGCAGTTTGCGATGGCGCCGGAACAATATATCGGTGCCATCGATCTGGGCGGCGACGGTGGAGACTATTCGCCCGTGCGCTTTTTTTATAAGGTGGCGCCGGGGAACAGCGATGGATTTCGCTGCGATCAGGACGGAAATATCTGGACCGGAGCGGCCGATGGGGTGCATTGCATCTCACCGGCGGGCGAGTTGCTGGGAAGAATTCATGTGCCTTATCCGGTGTCGAATGTGGAATTCGGCGGCCGCTGCCTGAGCCGGCTGTTCATCTGCGCTTCGCATACCTTGTATGCCATTTATACCAATCAACGCGGCGCAAGGCGGCTATGATCGCGCCCTGCCTGTTCGGCCGTCTGGCCGCCATCAGCCGCAATGTCGAAGATCTTTCGCGCAGTGTGAGCTTCTATTGTCAGCGCCTCGGATTCGGTCTGGCCGGTTCCGCCTATGCGTTGGATGCAAGATCGGCGGAGCGGCTCGGCCTGGGAGGTTATCGTCTGAACGCCCAGCGCTTGCGCTATGGCGGCGAACAAATCGAGCTGGTCGAGGTGGGAAACAAGGGGCGCCCGTATCCTGCCGACAGGACCTCGGCCGATCTGTTGTTCCAGCATTTCGCGGTCAGGCGTCCGGATATCGAAGAGGCATGCCGCACATTGTTTCGCGGCGATATCGATGCGCCGTTGCCGGGCCTGATCACGTATGCCGGATCGACCGGCGTCGCGGCGGCAGTCACGCTGCCAGCCGGCAGCGGCGGGGTGGCCGCTTTCAAATTCAGGGATCCCGATGGGCATCCTGTCGAGCTGATCCGTTTGCCGTCGGATATCGACGATCCCGTCAGGCTGACGCCGGGGATCGATCATTCCGCCATCTCGGTCAGCGACATGGAACGAAGCATTCAATTTTATGAAAACATATTTGGTCTGAGCGTCGGCGGGCGGCAATGCAATCATGGCCCCGAGCAGTGCGCGCTGGATGGCCTGGAGGAGGCGACGGTCGATGTGGTCGCCTTGCTTGCTTCGGCCGGGCGCGGTCCGCATCTGGAATTGCTCGGCTATCGCATCCCGCTTGGGCGGAAACCGGAGCACGATCCCGCGCCGGCCGATATCGCGAGCGATCGCCTGGTTTTTGAAGTCCATGCCGATTCCGATCGGGCCATCGTCGGCACCGATTTTTGTCAGGACCCGGACGGGCATTTTGTGATGATTGAAATCATCTGATTCGATTCGCATTGCGCTTGGAATCGGATGCAAAAGGCAATATCGGAATGCAGATTTTATAGGAGACCGTTAATGGACCTGGATAAAAAAAGCACCGTGAGCGACAAAGCCGAGGTTGCCAAAATCGGGCGAGGAAGCCGTTTGCAGCAGGCATGGGGCTTGAGCCGGGCGGCGGTCAGCGCGTGGCTGGACGATTTTGCGCCGAGCATGGGGGCGGCCATCGCGTACTACACGATATTTTCGATCGCTCCGATGCTGGTCATCGCCATTGCCATTGCGGGAATGATTTTCGGGCACGATGCCGCGCAAGGCCAAATCGTCGATCAGATACGCGGCATCGTGGGCACCGAAGGCGCCGTCGCGATCCAGGGCCTGCTGAAGTCAGCCAGCAAACCGACCGACGGCACCGTCGCGACGGTGCTGGGCGTCATCACCCTGGGGGTAGGCGCGACTGCCGTGTTCGCGGAACTTCAAAGCGCGCTGGACCGCATCTGGCGGGTCCCGGCCGCGGTCAAAAAAGGCGGTATATGGAATTTGATCCGCACGCGCCTGTTGTCGTTCGGCTTGATATTGGGGCTGGGCTTTATGCTGATGGTGTCGCTGGTCGTCAGCGCCGCGCTCGCCGCGTTGGGGAATTGGTGGGGCAACTGGTTTCAAGGGTGGCAAACCGTCCTGCAAATTGTCAACCTGGCATTGTCGTTTCTGGTATTCAGCGCACTGTTTGCGCTCATCTACAAATTCATGCCGCGCGTGAGCTTATCGTGGCATGACGTCCGCATCGGCGCGATGGCGACGACCCTGCTGTTCATTATCGGGAAATATCTGATCGGGCTCTATCTCGGCAAAACCGGCATGAGTTCGGGATTCGGCGCGGCCGGCTCATTCGCGCTGTTGCTGGCGTGGATTTATTACTCGGCGCAGATTTTCTTGCTGGGCGCCGAGTTCACCTGGATTTATGCAAACAATTACGGGTCGAGAGCGGACCGGCAGGCATCCCCGGAGCCCGGAGGCCCCGCGGCGTAGCCGGTGTTCAATCCCTTGCGGTTCAGGGCGCCGGCGCTCCGGGCTGCTGCAGCGGATGCGTCCGGGCAAAGGCGTCCAGCTTGAGGCAGCGGTCGGCAATCGCTTCCAGCGTCGGCGCATTGTCCAGGCCTGCCTTGAACAGGCGTGCGCCGGCAACATGGGAAATCAGCGCCATAT
This sequence comes from Herbaspirillum sp., assembly GCA_028292625.1. Classification (GTDB taxonomy): domain Bacteria; phylum Pseudomonadota; class Gammaproteobacteria; order Burkholderiales; family Burkholderiaceae_D; genus Herbaspirillum. Next base: position 65,756 of record JAQGLY010000008.1, read on the forward strand.
CGGCCAGCGATACCTGGTCGCCATGAGCATACTTGCCCGATAAGCCATCGTTCAGACGCGCCTCGATCGCGGCCGAGCCCTCCCGGAACCAGTGCTGTATCCACTTCGTCCGCGCTGCTTCGTCGAGTCCGAAAGTCTGTTCGAGAAATGCCCGCACTCGCGGCGTAATCAGCGGATGCGTATCCGCCACCGTGATCTGCGCCAGCGCGCGCACGCGGGCCCGGCCTGCCGCATCGGCCGGCAGCAGCGGACGGTCGGGCCAGACCTCGTTGATGTATTCCAGAATCGCAAGCGACTGCGTCAGGGGCACGCCGTCATGTTCCATCACCGGCAGCATGTGCTGGCTGTTGAGGCGATGGTAGCTTTCCTCATGCTGCTCGTTCTTGTTCAGATCGATTATTTTTTCCGTATAGGAGACGCCCTTGTAATTGAGCGCCGCGCGCACCCGGAATGTCGCGAGGGATCGCCAGTAACCGTAAAGTACAACCGCCATGCCGAACTCCTTTGTAAAGATAATGGGGCAGGAAGCCCAACTTCGATAGCAACGATATTACCTGCAAATCGCGCGTCACAAAGCCGACCGGAGAAAAGCAGCCGACATCCGTCATTCCACAAAATGCAACACTATTGCATTTTTATTGCAAAATGTAAGTCATCCTGCCTATAATTTGCAATTCAGTTGCATTAACGAAAAACGATGGAAGTCCGCGTCAAATACGCGCGGCTATCCGATCTATGTCCGCCCATACTGTCCTTTAGGAACGCAATAATGAACACACGTCTTCTGCGGTTAAGCGCATCGATCGCGCTCGCCTACGGTTTTTCCATTCCCGCCGTTTTTGCGCAGGCCGTCGCTCCAAGCGCGCCGGATAGCGCAGGCACGAGCCAGCCGGCCGCTTCCGACAAGGTCCAGACGCTGGATCCTGTCGTGATCGTCAGCGAACGCCTCGATCGCGCCAGAAACGGGATTTCGGTGGAAACCGGCAGCAGCGTGTATCGCTTCAACCAGAAGGATATCGAGGCGTTGCCGCAGGGCGACAACACCGCGTTCAATCAGTTTCTGCTGCAGGCGCCGGGCGTGGCCCAGGACTCCTTCGGTCAATTGCATGTGCGCGGCGATCACGCCAATCTGCAATACCGGCTGAACGGCATCTTTTTGCCGGAAAGCATTTCGGGCTTCGGTCAAACGCTGGATACGCGCTTCATAGATAGCGTGAACCTGATCACCGGCGCGTTGCCGGCGCAATACGGTAACCGTACCGCCGGCGTGGTCGACATCACCACCAAGACCGGGCGGCAGGAGCCCGGCGGCGACATCGGCATCGAAGTCGGCAGCAACAATACCCGGCAGATCAGCGGCGACGTCAGCGGCTCGAAAGACGGCTTCAGCTATTACATCAACGGTTCCTTCAATGCCAACAATCTCGGCATCGAAAATCCGACCGGCTCGTCTACGGCGCTGCACGACAGCACCCAGCAGAACAAGGCCTTCGGATATTTTTCCTATCTGATCGATCCGGACACGCGCGTCAGCCTGATTCTCGCCAATTCCGACAGCCGCTTCCAGATCCCGAACGTGCCGGGCCAAACGCCCAGCTATCAGCTCGCCGGCGTGAGCGACTATCCATCGGCCAATCTGAACGAAAACCAGCGTGAGACCAACCGCTACGGCATTCTCGCCCTGCAAGGCGTGATCGGCGACAAAATCGATTATCAAGTGGCCGCATTCAGCCGTTACACCAGAGTGCAATTCGATCCAGATCCGACCGGCGATCTGATCTACACCGGGGTGGCGTCCAAGGTGCAGCGCACGGGGCTTGCCAATGGCCTGCAGGCCGATGCCGGTTACCGCCTCAACGACACTCACACGCTGCGCGCCGGCGTCGCCTACACCCGCGAAACGCTGAACAACAGCAACGACTCGCTGACGTTTACCGCCGACGCCAGCGGCAATCAACTGAGCACCCAGCCTTTCGCCATCAATGAGCAAGATCAAAAGATCACCAATCAGGTCGGCGCTTATCTGCAGGACGAATGGAAACTCAGCGACAAGCTGACCCTCAATTACGGCGCGCGCGCCGACTGGATCAATGCCTATGTGACGGCGAGCCAGTTAAGTCCCCGCATCGGCCTGGTCTATCAGGCCACTCCGAGCACCACCGTGCATGCCGGCTATGCGCGATACTTTACGCCGCCGCCTAACGAATTGATCCCCGCCACGACCGTCGCCAGCTTCGCCGGCACCACCAATGCGGCGCCCAGCAGCCAGAACGATGCGGTCAAGCCTGAGCGTTCGAACTACTACGATGTGGGCGTGACGCAACGTCTGACGCAGCATCTGACGATGGGCCTGGACGCCTACTACAAGCAAATCACGGACATGCTGGATGAAGGCCAATTCGGCTCGGCCTTGCTATATACGCCGTTCAACTATGCCGAGGGCAAGGTCTACGGCCTGGAGCTGACGCTGAACTATCGCAACAATAATCTGGCCGGGTATTTCAATCTTGCGCGCGTCACGGCGGAGGGCAAGAACATCATTTCCAGCCAATATAATTTCAGCCAGGAGGAACTCAACTATATCGCCAACAACTATGTGCACGTGGATCACGACCAGGCCTTCACGGCCTCGGGCGGCGTATCGTATCTGTGGAACGGCACGTTGCTGACTTCGGACGCAATGTTCGGCACCGGCTTGCGCAGCGGCGATGTCAACAGCGATCATTTGCCGGCGTATACGGTATTGAATGTCGGCGCCAGCCGCACCTTCTACCAGTCGCCGATCGGCAAGGTAAATCTGCGCCTGAGCGTGGTCAATCTGTTCGACAAGGTGTATGAAATCCGCGATGGATCGGGCATCGGTGTCGGCGCGGCGCAGTACGGGCAGCGGCGCGGAATGTATCTGGCGATGACCAAGTCGTTTTAGTGACTCGGCACATTAGTGGCCTATGATGTTGATGTTGGATTTTCCTACTTGATTGAAGGAGATGCATGAACACCATCGACACCAAGGTCGCTATCGTCGGCGCCGGCCCCGCGGGCTTGCTGTTGTCCCATCTGCTGCATTTGCGCGGCATTGATTCGGTCGTCGTGGAAATCCGCAGCCGGGCCGGCATCGAGTCGACGATTCGCGCCGGCGTTCTGGAGCAAGGCACGATGGACCTGTTGACCGAAGCCGGCGTAGGCGCGCGCATGAAAGCCGAGGGCGCGGTCCACCATGGCATTGCATTGTCTTTCGGCGGACAACGTCATCGCATCGATTTGACCGGGTTGACCGGCCGCGCCATTACCGTATATGCACAGCATGAGGTGATCAAGGATCTGGTCGCGGCGCGCATGGCTGTGAGCGGACGGATCGAATTCGAAGTCGCAAATGTCAGCATCGACGACATCGAATCCGACAAGCCGTACGTAAAATATGAGCGAAACGGCGAGCAGACGCGGATCGATGCCGCGTTCGTGATAGGCGCGGATGGATTCCACGGCATCTCCCGGCCGCGGATTCCCGACGGCAAACACGAAGATTTTTCGCGCACCTATCCATTCGGCTGGTTCGGGATACTGGTCGAATCGGCGCCGTCTTCGGACGAGCTGATTTACGCGCAGCATGAGCTCGGATTTTCTCTGGTCAGCACGCGTTCGCCGATGGTACAGCGGCTCTATTTTCAATGCGATCCAAAAGACAGTGTCGACAATTGGTCCGACGATAGAATCTGGAACGAGCTTCATACACGAACTGAAAACAATGACGGCTGGAAGCTCAAGGAAGGCAGGATTTTCCAGAAAAACATCGTCGGCATGCGAAGCTTCGTATCGCAGCCAATGCAGCATGGCCGCCTGTTCCTGGCCGGCGATGCGGCGCACATCGTGCCGCCGACCGGCGCCAAAGGCATGAACCTTGCCGTCGCCGACGTTCGCCTGTTGTCGATCGCGTTGGACAGGTTTTTCAAGACCGGCAACGAAGACAAGCTGGCGTCGTATACCGAGACTGCATTGAAGCGCGTGTGGCGCGCGGAGCATTTCTCGTATTGGATGACCAGCATGCTGCATCGCTTCGACGACGCATCGCCGTTCCAGAAAAAAATCCAGCGCGCCGAGTTGGACTATGTCGTGCATTCCCGCGCGGCCGCGACGGTGCTTGCGGAGAATTATGTGGGGATGCGATACGCCGATTAGTGGATCGTTACTGTCTTACAGCCTGCCCGGTTTTATGCCGAGCCGGTTTTCGGCGTTAGTCGAGCTTTACCCGCGCATTTCGCCGAGCCTACAATATGGCGCCGCGGGATTTGCATGAATATGCCGTGTTGCTTGGGCGGCGATATCCAGGACCGGACAAGCATTCTTCCTGGGATTGATGGCATCTTTATCCCGCGCCAGGCCTCTCGGTTTGGCGCGTTTTTCGCACTGATCGCTTTGCTGCCTTGCTTGCAGTAATGTCAATACGTCCTGGCTGTTATGCCTCTGCGGGACTCAAAAGCGCCCCTGTAAGTTCTTCCGAACCATCCAAAGCTTTTTAACAACGTCGGCATCGACGAATTGTGTTGTATCTCCATTTTTTAAAAAAACTGAGACGCACGGTCAAGCCTGCGAAAGCAGGTCGAATACACTTGCGCCCGATCCAAAGAATCGATGCCAAACAATAAAATCATACAGGGGGAAAAATGCGCTGTACGCATAGCATCCTGCCGTCCACCTTCGATGTGCATGGCGAGATATTGAGTCTGCCGGTAGCGATGAAGCTGCAACCGGCCGATCTGCCGGGAAGCGTCCCTTTCGTCCCGTATCTCGCGGCCGATCCGGTGCGCGTGGCCGAATGGCGGGAGCGCCTTGCGCATATTCCGCGTCCGTTGGTGGCGTTGGTGGCGCGGGTCGATCTGGCTCCATTGGTGCAAGCGGGCATTACATCCCTGCTGCAAAAGGGACCGGCCGCGGCGCAGGCTGCCGCGCCGCCCGACGGCATGACGCCCTTGTCCCTGAACGATGAAATCACGGATTTCGAGGATACGGCGGCGATCCTTGCCATTGCCGATTTGCTGGTGTCGGTGGATTCGTCGCCGGTGCCTCCGGCTGGCGCTTCGGGGCGTCCGGCATGGGTGATGCTGCCCTTTGTGCCGGATTGGCGTCTGCTGATGGAGCGCGAGGACACGTCCTGGTATCCCGATGTACGGCTGTTGCGCCAGTCGAAGCCGGATGACTGGGGGCCTGTGCTGAACGCCGTGGCCCGCCAACTTGCTTGCTTGAAAGCGGGCCGCTGATGGCGCGTTATACCGATCAACGCCCATTTCCGTCACCGGAAATGGGCGTTTTTAATTGAGGTTGAAATAATCCGCGCGCCGTTTGCGCTTAATCCCGGCGTTCATTCCTGTCCGTCGACTTGCCGCTGGCACGCTGTAACGCTTGCACCCGCAAATCCTGCGGCGTCATGTCGTAGGCCCGGCGAAAGGCGCGCGAGAAATCCGAAGCGCTTTTGAAGCCGAGCCCGTAAGCAATCTCGATCACTGTCAGATCCGGGAACTTCACCAGTTCATCGGCCGCCTCGCGCAGCCTGCGGTTGCGAATATAAGCGCCAAGACCGCCTTCATGTTCAAACATGCGGTACAAGGTAGGGCGGGGCAGTTGCAGCGCGTTCAACAGGCTTTCAGGAGAAAGCCCCGGCTGATGGAGGTTGGCCTTGATATAGCGCCGCGCCTTGCCGAACATGGCTGCGCGAACCGCCGCGCGCGCATTGCCGCTCAGGCGCCCCTGTTTGCCGAAAGCGGCGACCAGGAGCTGGACCCCGGCACGCAAGGCGTGGTCCGCTTCACTTGCGTCCATGCCGGGCAGGTTTTGATTCAGCGACGCAATATGTTCGATCAGCAGTCGCGTCAGGGGTGTCGTGCTTTCAAAGACCCGGCCATGAATGGATTCCGCATCCGGAAAGGCCGCTTCCACTAGCGCACGCGGCACGAACAAGCTCAGCACGCGGCAGGCATGGCGCTGCATGCGCACCGGCTGATTCATGTCAAGCGCCAGTATGCTTGCCGCGGAGTACTTGGTATCGGACTGCTGGTAAATTCCCGCGACGGATCCGACCCCACCTTCCGTAAATACATGAAAAACATAATTGCGAACCGTATCGGTAGAGATGCGCGCCACCGAGCGCTCGAGCAGCATCGAGTCGGAGCGGCAATCGGTGAATACCAATTGGCCGATCGTATAGCGGTCAATGGAGGCATTGAAGGGGTTTTCCAGCTGCGTCAATGAAGGCAGGACGTCGATGACATGGCCGACCCGATCCCGCCAGGCCAGCAACTGCCGCTGTGGCGCCTCGTGCCGTACGTCGAAATGGCTATGAACGATGCCGGGGGCAAGCGCAGGATGGCCATCCACCCTGGTCTCGGGCCGCCGTCGCTTGTCATGGGATGGAAGATTATTAATAAGCGTCATGAAAGAAGAATTTTCATTTACCGGCGTCAGCGCGCCATATGAAGCGCCGGAACATCCGGAACTGACCATCGACACGGCCAATGAATCGATCGGGACCAGCCTGCAGAATCTGATTAATTACATGGTTCGGAACATACCGCTTAACAAAGAACCGCGCGCTTTAGTAATTGAATAAATTGCGCCGCACATTGATCAGATGCGACAGGATCGATTCCCGGGCGGTTTCCGCATCCCGGTTCCTGAGCGCATCGAGCAAAGCCCGATGCTCGTTCTGATAAAAGTTCCTGCGTTCGGGCGTGACGCTTTTCTTTTTCAACAAACCCCATTCGCCGCGTTCGCGCACCTTGTTGATCAGGTCGAATACGCTTATCACGAAATTGTTGTGGGTGGCGTCGGCGATCTTTTGATGAAATGCGCCGTCCCAATACTCGAATTGTTCCAGCGTGGCCGCGGCTTCCGCCTGGCGACAGCATTCTTCCATATCGTTGAAGTCCGCGGCGGTGCCGTTGCGCACCACCAGTTCGATCAGCGCCGGTTCGAAAACAAGCCGCGCTTCCATCAATTCAGCCGGACTGATGCCGATGTCGGGGGCATGCTGCACCGGTAATTTTTCCGCAAAATCTTCCGTGACATAAGTGCCGCTTCCGACGGTTTGCGTGATCAGGCCGAGTTCTTTCATTTGCCCCAGCACGCGTCTGACCGTCGAACGCCCGACGCCATGGATTTCGCTTATCTGGCGCTCGGTGGGAAGTCTTTGGCCCGGCCGCCAGCGTTCGTTGCGCAGATCGGCCAGCAGCGCTTCCTTCAGGCGATAGGTGGAATCTGTGGGTGAGGACATCGTTGTTTTCCCAGAATTGATTTGGCAATGATAAGCGAACAGCGGCCGAATTGGTATGAATTGGTTCTGATTGATAGAGTGCGATACCAATTGACACCATATTTTTTAGCTGATATGTTGGGCGATATTGGTTATTTATAAAACCAATTCAACCCAAACGGAGAGATGAATGCGATTTGCAACACTGGAAATTAATGGGCGTCCGACCGTAGCGGTGGTCGCAAACGATCTGCAAAGCTATTGCGAGGTAGCACGTTTGCTGCCGGGCTTCGAAGGCGATATGGTGGATTTGATCGCGCGCATGCCGTCGGCCGCGCAATTCGGCCAGATCGATGGCTGGCAGCCTATTGCCGGCAAGCGGGTGCTGGCGCCGATTGTATCGCCGCGCAAGAATATTTTCTGCGTCGGTAAAAATTATCACGCCCATGCCAAAGAATTCAGCCAGTCGGGCTTCGACACTTCCGCCGCTGAAGGCGAGTTCGCGCCGCCATTGCCGGTGATATTCACCAAGCCGGCAACTACCGTCGTCGGCGATGGAGCCGACGTGTCGGCCTTCGCCCACTTGACCAGCCAACTGGATTACGAAGTCGAACTGGCTGTCGTGATCGGCAAGGGCGGACGCGGCATCAGCAAGGCGGATGCGTTCAAGCATGTGTGGGGATACACCATCATCAACGACGTGACCGCGCGCGACATGCAGCAGAACCACCGTCAATGGTTCGTCGGGAAATCGCTGGATACATTCTGCCCCATGGGTCCATGGCTGGTGACTGCCGATGAAGTCGACGTCGCCAATCTGAACTTGCGCTGCTGGGTTAACGATGAATTGCGCCAGGAAGCCAACACCAGCGATCTGATTTTCGACATCCCGACTATCATCGAGTCGCTTTCGGCAGGCATGACACTGGAACCTGGCGACGTGATTGCGACCGGCACGCCGGCCGGCGTCGGCATCGGATTCAAACCGCCGAAGTTCCTCAAGCCGGGCGATGTCATGAAATTGTCGATTGATAAGCTCGGCACGCTGACCAACACCATACGATAAGCAGGTAGCAGCAAAGGCCGCCGCTGCCTGCAGCCGGCAAGCGGCGGGATCAAAAAAATCAATTGCAGTTCCGTCCACGGAACGTAAGGAGACTTTCATGAATTGCCAATCCAACCGGCGCAGCATGTTGCGCCTGGCCGCCTGCATGCTGGCTGCGAGCGCATTTGCCTTATTCTCGAGCGGCGCATCCGCCGCCGATTATCCGAGCAGACCTGTCAAGATCATCGTGCCGTTTGCGGCCGGCGGCCCGGCCGATGTGTATGCGCGTTTCGTCGCACAGAAGCTGACGGAGACGCTCGGTGAGTCGTTCATTATCGACAACCGCCCCGGCGCAAGCTCCATCATCGGCACCGAGTTCGTGGCGCACAGCCCGGCCGACGGCTATACGCTGTTGCTGGTGTCGAATACGCATACCGTCAATGAATCGCTGTTTGCCAAAAAACCGTATCAATTGATGCGCGATTTCGCGGCGGTAGCGCCGATCAACTATTCGGATCTGGTGCTGGTCGTCAAGGCGTCGACTCCGGCCAACAATTTGCCCGATTTGATCAAGCTGGCGAAAAAGGAGCCGGGCGTATTGACCTATGCGTCTTCCGGTCCCGGCACGCCATACCATATGGCCGGCGAATTGTTCAAATCGATGGCAGGGGTATCGATACTGCACATTCCGTACAAAGGCAGCTCGAGCGCGCGCACCGATGTCCTCGGCGGCCAGGTGGACATGATGTTCGACGCGATTTCGACGATGCGCGATTTCATCCGCTCCGGCAAAGTCAAGGCGATCGCCACCACGGGCAAGACGCGTTCTGCGTTAATGCCGAATGTCCCTACCGTTTCGGAAGCCGGCGTGCCGGGCTACGAGGCAGTCATCTGGCTGGGATTGATGGCGCCGAAAAATACGCCGCCGGCAATCGTCGACAAGCTCAACGCCGCCATCACCAAGATCGTCATGAACCCCGAAATGCGCGAGCTATGGAAGACGCAAGGCGCGGTATCGATGGCGATGAAGCCAGCCGAATTCACGAAGTTCATGAATGACGACATTGAAAAATGGGCGCGTGTCGTCAAGATCTCCGGCGCCAGGGTAGATCAGTGAGCGAGCGCCGCAGCGCAGGCCTGGATGTGGTGGTCAACGGCGCGCATCACCGGCTTGAGATCGACGCAGACACCAGTTTGCTCGATGTACTGCGCGATACGCTGAAGCTGAAAGGAACCCGTTTCGGTTGCGGCGAGAATCAATGCGGAGCATGTTTTGTGCTGGTTGACGGTTTTCCGGTGGCGTCCTGCGATACGCCGATGTGGGCGGTCGATAAAAAGACGGTCACCACCGTGGAAGGGCTGGGCGGACCGGACCTGCCGCATCCGTTGCAGCAGGCATTTCTCGACGAGCAGGCGGCGCAGTGCGGCTATTGCACTTCCGGCATGCTGATCAGCGCCGCCGGATTGCTGAGGCGCTGTCCTCAGCCGACCGAGTCGGAGGTGCGCAATGCGCTCGATCGCAATCTTTGCCGCTGCGGCAGTCATAACCGGATCGTGCGGGCGGTATTGCGTGCGGCCGACGGCGGAGAAGGCCGATGAATTCACGCTGTATACCGGCGGTGGGCGCACCGCAGGCCACGGCGGCGCCGTTGCCGGGCAGCCTGCAGATTAACCGGCGCCTGAATCAATGGATGCGTTTTTTGCCATGCGGCGTGGTTGAAATTTTTTCCGGAAAAGTCGACATAGGCCAGGGCATTTCGACCGCGCTTGCGCAAATTGCCGCGGAAGAGTTGGATCTGCGGCTCGATCAGATCCGCATGATTGCGGCCAGCACCGCATACAGTCCGAACGAGGCGGTGACTTCCGGCAGCCTGTCGATTCAGGAGTCCGGCGTGGCGTTGCGCCATGCGTGCGCCGAAGCGCGGGCGATCTATCTGGAAGCCGCGGCGGCGCGGCTGGGCGTGGCCGCCGGTTCGCTCAAGGTCAGCGCAGGAAATATCGAAGGCGGCGGCGCCGCAAACACCAGCTACTGGGCGCTGGCCGACGACGGTTTGCTCGACCGCGAAGCGACCGGCCGCGGCGCGCTCAAACCCGTCGCCGCTTATGACGTGGTCGGCACAGCGGCGCCCCGTTCCGATTTCCCGGACAAGATTTTCGGCCGGCCGCGCTTCATTCACGATCTTGAACTGCCTGACATGCTGCATGGCCGGATATTGCGTCCGCCATCGCCAGCGGCCACGCTGATTTCGGTTGACGCTCAGGCGGCGCAAGCCGGCGAGGGTGTCGTCGCGGTGCTGCGCGACGGCTCGCTGCTGGGCGTGCTGGCCGACAGCCAACGCAATGCGGACAAGGCCACCGGCAGGCTCGCCAAGAGCGCCCTGTGGACCCAGACGGAAAGCTTGCCGGATGAGCGTTCGCTGACCGCCTGGCTGAAAAGCCAGCAAGCCGAGATCAAGGTGGTCGACAGCAAAAGCGCGGCTGCCGACGCCGCCGGCGGCGCGACACCCGCATCGGCCGTGCGCACTATCAGGGCCGGCTATGCAAAGCCCTTTCTGGCGCACGGATCGATCGCGCCGTCATGCGCGCTGGCACAGTTCGACGGCAAGCGGCTGGACGTCTGGACCCACAGCCAGGGTATCTTCAATCTGCGCAAAGACCTGGCGCTGTCGTTGCGCATGGATGAGGCGGAGATCGTGGTGCGGCATGTCGAGGGCGCCGGCTGCTATGGGCACAATGGCGCCGACGACGTTGCGTTCGACGCGGCCTGGCTGGCGCGCGCCGCGGCAGGCCGTCCGGTGCGCGTGCAATGGACGCGTGCCGACGAGCTGGCCTGCGCGCCGTTCGGCCCGGCCATGGCGGTCGATCTGGAAGCCGATCTCGATGCCGCCGGTGCGGTGGTCGGCTGGCGGCACACGATCTGGAGCAACGGTCACGCCACGCGTCCGGGGCGCGCGGCCACCCCGGCGCTGCTCGGCAGCTGGCATCTGGCGGATCCTTTCGCGCGCATGATCGCGGTCAATGTACCGCTTGCGGCCGGCGGCGGTTCCGAACGCAATGCCGTGCCGCTGTACGATTTTCCTGCCTGGCACATCGTCAATCATCGCGTGCTCGCCATGCCCTTGCGCACCTCCGCGCTGCGCGCGCTCGGCGGGTTTGCAAACATCTTTGCGCTCGAATCGTTTATCGATGAGCTGGCGCTGGCGACCGCGGCCGATCCTGTCGATTTCCGTCTGCGCCATTTAACGGACGTGCGCGCCCGGGCGGTGATTGAACGGGTCGTCGAAAAATCGGCATGGCACAACTGGCAGCCCAAAGAAGGCTTCGGCCGCGGCATCGGATTTGCCAAATACAAGAATACCGGCGCCTATTGCGCAGTGGTGGCGGAAATCGAAGCGGGCGTGGAAATCATGGTCCGGCGGCTGACGATCGCAGTCGATGTCGGCCTGGCCGTCAATCCGGATGGCATCGCCAACCAGATCGAAGGCGGCGCGATCCAGGCGACCAGCTGGACGCTGAAGGAATCGGTGCGGTTCGACCGTCATCGCGTCACCAGCGACAACTGGGACGATTATCCGATTTTACGATTCACCGAGATACCGGCGGTCGAAGTCGTTATCGTTCCATCCGGGCATCCGTCGGCCGGCGCCGGAGAAGCATCGCTCGGACCGACGGCGGCCGCCATAGCCAACGCGGTATCCGATGCACTCGGCGTCCGGGTGCGCGAACTTCCGATTACCGCCGAGCGTATCGTGGCGGCGCTTTAATCATTTAACTCACAATTTCACACAAAGGATTGATGATGAATTTACGTATTTTGAGTGCGGGCGCTGCGAAGGGGCTGGTCACTGCGTTGCAGCAGCCATTTACCGCCGATACAGGTATCGATGTGCAAGGCACGTTCGGCGCCGTCGGCGCAATCAAGGAACAGCTTCTGGCCGGCGCGCCTTGCGATGTGATCGTCTTGACTGCCGCATTGATCGAGGAGTTGATCAAGAGCGGGCGCGTGCTGGCCGGTTCCAGCGCGGTGATCGGACGCGTCCGGACCGGTGTTGCGGTGCGCACCGGACAGCCGCTTCCCGACATATCCGACCGCGAATCGCTCGCAAAGAGCTTGCTGGCGGCCAAGGGAATTTACATTCCCGACGCGCAGCGTTCGACCGCGGGCATTCACTTCGTCAAGGTTCTGGAACAGCTTGGCATTCGCGGCGATACCGAGTCCCGATTACGCTCCTATCCGAACGGCGCTGCCGCGATGGGCGATCTGGCGCAAACCTCGGAGGCGCAATTAATCGGCTGCACGCAAATTACCGAAATAAATTACACCGAAGGCGTCACGCTGGTGGGGCCGCTGCCGAAGGAATTCGAACTGGCTACCGTTTATTCGGTGGCTGTATGCAGTAATGCCGCGCAGCCCGACGTGGCGCGGCGTTTCGTCGACCTTCTTTCCGGGTCGGCTTCGGAGAAGGTCCGCGCAGCAGGCGGATTCGAATTCTGAATACCGTGAAATTGCAGCAGAGAAAGCCGGAACAGGAGCATAAGAATGCACAGCTTTATCAATAAATACAACAAGGACTATTACGGCGGCGGCCTGATGATGCTGCTCGGTCTCGGCTCTGTATTGCAGGGTCGGGACTACCAGATCGGCACGCTGCAAAGGATGGGGTCCGGCTTTTTCCCGGTCGCGCTGGGCGTGCTGCTGATGCTGATCGGCGCGGCCATTGCGCTGAGCGCCAAGAGCGCCGTCCCGGAGGGCGATCAAAAACAGCTGGCGCCGGAATGGCGCGGCTGGATCTGCATCACGCTGAGCATTGTGGCTTTCGTGACGCTCGGAAAATACGGCGGCCTGCTGCCGGCCACCTTCGCCGTTGTCTTCATTTCCGCGCTGGGCGACCGCCAGAACACCATCAAGAGCGCACTGATCCTGTCCTCGGCCATGGTGCTGGTCTGCATCGTCGTATTCTGGTGGGCGCTCCAATTGCAGTTTCCTTTATTTCAGTGGGGTTGAGTCATGGGTCAATCCTTGATCGATTTATGGCAGGGTTTCGGCGTCGCGCTGCAACCGCATAATCTGATGTGGTCGTTTTTCGGCGTGCTGATCGGCAATCTGATCGGCGTGCTGCCCGGCATGGGCGCGCTGTCTGCGATCTCGATGCTGCTGCCGCTGACTTATACCTTGCAGCCCATCCCCGCCATTCTGATGCTGGCCGGCATTTTCTACGGCTCGCAGTACGGCGGCGCGATCGGCGCCATCCTGTTGAACCTGCCCTGCCATCCGCCGCATGCAGTGACCTGTCTCGACGGCTATCCGCTGACCAGGCAGGGCAAGGGCGGCACGGCGCTCGGCATCACCATGATTTCGTCGTTCTTCGCGGCCTCGGTCGGCATTATCGTGATGATTTTCGCCTCGCCGCTGCTGGTCAGCATCGCGTTCAAGTTCGGCGCGCCGGAAATTTTCTCCATCATGCTGCTCGGCCTGATATGCGGTGGGACGATGTCCAAGGGTTCGCCGCTCAAAGGCGTGGCGATGACCATCGTCGGCCTGATGATCGGCGTGGTCGGCACTGACGTCAATACCGGCGTGGCGCGCTTTACATTCGGTTTTATCGAGCTGTCCGACAAAGTCGAACTGGTGGCGCTGGCGCTGGGCCTGTTCGGCGTGACCGAATTCCTGCGCAGCGTCAACCGCATGGGAGTCGTCGGCAGCGGCGTGAAAGTGCGCCTGCGCGACATGCGCCCGAGCAAAGCGGAAATGAAGCAGGCGTTCTGGCCGATGGTGCGCGGCACCGCGATCGGCACGCTGTTCGGCGCGATGCCGGGCACCGGCCCCACCATCACCACATTTATTGCGTATGCGTTCGAACGCAAGATTTCGAAAACGCCGGAGCGCTTCGGCACGGGGGCGATTGAAGGCGTGGCCGCGCCGGAAGCCGCATCGCACTCGAAAACCCAGGTCGATTTCATCCCGACCATGAGTCTGGGCATCCCCGGCGACCCGGTGATGGCGCTGATTCTGGGCGCGCTGCTGATTCAGGGCATACAACCCGGACCGCAACTGATCACCGAGCATGCCGATCTGTTCTGGGGCCTGATCGCCAGCTTCTGGATCGGCAATGTGCTGCTGGTGCTGTTGAACGTTCCGCTGATCGGGGTGTGGGTCAAACTGCTGCAAGTGCCGTATCGTTATTTGTATCCGGCTGCCTTGTTTTTTATCGCGGTGGGCGTCTACAGCACCAATAACAGCCTGTTCGAAATCGGCGAAGTCCTGGTGTTCGGGCTAGTCGGCGCGCTCTTCGTGGCGCTCGATTTCCCGGTTTCGCCGATTCTGCTCGGTTATGTGCTGGGGCCGATGGTGGAAGAAAATTTCCGCCGCGCGCTGTTATTGTCGCGGGGCGACATGGCGGTATTCCTGAACCGGCCTATCAGTGCGGCATTCATCGCGGCCTGCGCGCTGCTGATCCTGGGGCAACTGTTTTTCGCGGTGCGGGCGGCTCGCCGTAAAAGGGCATCGGGGGGAACGCTGCGGACGGCTCTGCCGAACTAAGGAAGCGCCGGTGAAATGGCCGGCCTGATTCTGCGAGCAAAAAGGAACAGCCGAGAAATCTCTCTCGGTGAAATCTGGTCACGAATGTGCCAGGCGCAACGCGGACTCCGGCCGATAAAGAAGCATGAGCGAACTGACAAAGTTCGCCATGTCGCTCATCCCTGTGGGTATTGTTCCAAGCCCAGGAGTCGCTCGCTCAAACTCCAGAGACGATCGGCCGCTGCCGGATCGACCGCATAAGGCATCACGCCCTGCGGAACCGGATCGGCCCGGGGCGTTACATTGTTGCCCTCTCCCGTTCCATCAATGTCCCTTAGCGGCGCGATGTCGCAATTCTCGCAATAGACGCCGCCCATTGCTGCCACAACCGAATTGGAAGTAGCACAAAGACGATTCGCCGCCAAGGTGGGATCGGGATAACGCCATTGAAATCGATGGCGCATCGCCTCAGTGAAATGGGCATCGCCTTTGAGTTGCACTATTGCGCGCGTGCAATGGAAAATATCGCCTTCGCCGACGAGTTAAAAAAATTGGGTGCGGCGAGTTGCTTCGATTCCATCTGGATAGTGGGAACCCAGAAAATGGATTAAACATTGCTGTATTTTTTGCCGATCCGCCTAATGGAATTAGTCTGTATTACTGCGGTCCGGCTGGGTTCATGGAAGCTTGTGCACAAGCGGCTAAACAACGCTCAGATTTGCATGTTTATTTTGAACACTTCAACGCGCCTGTTAAAGAAGCTGTCAAGATTGATCCGGAAGAACTGGCTGAGGATCTATTCATTCAGATTCAGAGCACAGGCCGGAGAATCGCCGTCAGAAAATACGAATCGCTAATTGATGCATTATCGATTTCCGGCGTGGAAATTCCAACCTCGTGCCAATCCGGCTTGTGTGGCACTTGCAAGACCCGTTACCTCAGCGGACAGGTCGAGCACGGTGATTGCATTTTGAGTGATGCTGAGCATGAAGAGTATTTCACGCCCTGTGTTTCACATATCAGGAGTGGGACCGTGATTTTGGATTTATAACAATGTGGCGCTGAATCGACTCGCTTAGTGCATAACGGAGCGTCAGTTTTGTGGGGCATTTCTATTGTCGCGCGCGGAGGAGTTCCGGGTTTGCCGGACGGGGATTCCGAAGATTGGGTCGAGCACGGAGAAAAAGTCATCGGCGGTGGCGTATTGAAAAGCTGAACGTGCCCACGACGGGGCATCCGCCGTGGAATCGCTATGGACCGGCGCCGGTGCGCAAGCGCCGAAATCCCTGAGCGACATTCCGTTTCTGGCCGATATCAAGCAGTGAACATGCCGGTCGGTGGCTCCGTGTCTTTATTTCGACGTCGGCGCGTGGCTGCAAAACCGACTAAAGCAAGACCGCTCAGCAGCATCGCCCAGGTCGATGCTTCAGGAATCGGTATTATGTTGACGTTGCCGCCGAGGCTGCCGCCGTGAGTGCCGGTCACCGTTCCCAATACATTCAGCAAGTATCGGCCTTCCGGTACAAATGCTCCTAAAACCCATGTGTCAAACCCCGGTAGGGTGACGTCGGGTACGCCCGTAGTGAACGTTGTTTGGGTGTTGAAGTTGCTCAGTGTAAAGCCGGTGATGTCCAGACCAAAAAAGGGACCTAAAACGGCTACCGACGCGCCAAAGGCCGCCGGTCGCAAAAATTCCACGCCAAAAATTTCGTTAAAAGTCAGTCCTTTGTTACCCGCGCCGAGTGTCGCCGAGAAGCTCGTCGTAAGCGGGGTGCCGTTGAATTGCACGAGTGAATTCGCAACGTTAATATCCGCCGCGTTGGCCGCTGCGCCTGAAACTAACAGGCTTGTTGCCAGCAGCATACCGATGATCGTTTTTCGCATGATTGGTCTCCATTGAAATAAGAAAACATCTATTCCCTGAATAAAAGCGCATGCTGTAACGATGATGAAAAACGGTCAGCAATTTAAAGGCACGTTTCAGTGTCCCCATCCTCCCGAATGTTAACGAAAGACTAAACGTTGCCGCCTTTTTTTCCTATTATTTTTATTATTGTTAGTACACTATGTTGTTTAAACATCAAATTGTTTTTTGAAGGGTAGCCATCAAGAAATTAATTTATTCTTTGGGGTAAGGCGATCTGCCCACAATGGCAGCTAATCTTCCTTGATAAACCTATTAAACTTTTTCATGTAATCGGCAAAAAGAATCTTGTCGGTCCCGACAGTGAAATTCGTGCAGCCGAGCGCGCGCCAGCGTTCAATTGCTTTTTTGGCCTGTTTCAATTCAAGGTCGAAGTTCGGGATGAAGATATGGACATTGTGTTTTTTGCATAGCTCCATGACTTCCAGCATAAAATTAGTCACCTTCGGATGGTCCAGCTGTCCTCCAACTCCCAAGGCAACTGACAAATCAAAGGGCCCAAGCATTACGGCATCCAAGCCGTCTGTGCTGATGATTTCCTTAATGTTCTTCATGCCATCTGCACCTTCGACTAGAATTATCACAACGGCGTCTTGATTGGCCTTGGTTGAATAACGCTCCCATTCGCCTATAAGATGTTTTCCCGCCCTGATGCAAGGGCATGCCCCTCTTGAACCCTGAGGATAATATCGGGCAGATGAAATCGCTTTTTCTGCTTCCTCTTTGCTTGTGATCTGCGGAACGACAACGCCTTGCGCCCCAATGTCTAGCGCCTTCATGATAAGGTGCGGCTCATTTACTGCGACTCTGACAATGGGTACGATGCCGGCTGCTTCGGCCGTCCTTACCAAGTTTTCCGCAGTCTCCAATCCAAAATAGCCATGCTCCGTGTCGATAATCGTAAAATCGAAATCGGAATAGCCAATAATTTCCAGCATTTCGGGGCTGGCGCTCTGAGACCAGGTACCCAAAAGGAATTTAGATGAATTCAGTAACTCTTTTAATTTCGACATGTCGTTCCCCTTTTTCTGAAACTCGAAAGTAGATTCGCCCACGGACTTTTTATGTTTATCCCATGGGCCGCTCATCATTCCCACCACATCGATGAATCCATGGCAAGACGAAGCGCGGCTCAAGCCCATGCTGCGAAAGAGGTTTCTCCGAAACCGGCGAAACCTTCATGCTGCGGGATCAAGCCAGTCCGTTAGCAGTCCTAGTTAGGATGGCCCAGCTTTCATCGCCAAATTTTTTACGCCATTCCGCATAGAAGCCGGCCTTGTTCAATGCGTGACGGAAAGGCTTCGGATCTGTCCGATTGAAAAGCATGCCTTTCTCGGTCAGAGTTTTTTCCAAGGTGACGTTGAGTTTGGCGACATCACTGCGTAATTCCAATGCAGACCGGTTCAGATTCTTGGCCACAATTTCCTGAATATCCTTTGGCAAGGCATTCCAGGTCCGTGGATTCATCAGCATCCAATAGCCGTTCCACAGGTGATTGGTGATCGAACAGTATTTCTGGACTTCATAAAGTTTGCCTGCGTAGATGGTCGACAGAGGATTCTCTTGTCCTTCGACGATCTTTGTTTGCAGTGCGGAATACAGCTCGTTGAAATTCAGTGCGGTCGGTCCCGAATTGAATGCCTTGAACATGGACATCCACAACGGCGCGACCGGCACGCGTATCTTGAAGCTGCGCAGATCTTCTGGCAATTTGATCGGTTTCACGCTGCTGGTAATCTGGCGAAATCCGTTTTCCCAGATCTTGTCCATTACAAGAAGGCCAGCTTTATTGATGTTTTTGCGGACATGGGCACCAAGCTCGCCGTCCATTGCCTTGCAGGCTTCTTCGTCGCTGCTAAAAGCAAAGCCGACGCCGCTGATCGACGCCACCGGAGTGAGGGTTCCCAGGATGACGTCTGGCATCAAGGTCATTTCCAGGCCACCGGAGCGTACTTGGGCGAGCATATCGGTGTCACCACCGAGCTGATTGTTGCCGAAGATCTGTAGGTCGAAGCGCCCCGCGGTTTCTTCCTTGATTCGTACCGCGGCCTCCTGCATGCGCACATGAACCGGGTGCGTGTCCGGCAAGTCATGACCGCACTTGTAAGAAAAATCGGCAGCTCGCGCAATGGACGGAAAAATCGTGATTGCTGGCAACGCGACCGCAGCGGCCGTAGAGCGCAGGAAACCGCGTCGGGATATCGTACTCATTTAAATAATCTCCTTTTTTATTAATAAAATTTTGAATACCATGGTTCGAAATGGAACCGTGCGCAGGATTGCGCTCATCACGCGTCAATCAATTTCGCTTTTCTCGCGAATCGCATATTTTTGGGTGCGGTTAGAGAAGGATTCGTATCCGAACCGGCTCTCGAACGTGCCGACATCCTCCAGAAGATGATTGACGTCATCCGCCCGGAACCCTTTTTGGAAGCGGCGCAATGCCTCTGCCATTCCCTTGGTCGCGGCATAGAGGCAAAACCCGTAATGGATGACGAGGTCGCCTGTGCCGGAGGAAGCAAAGCTCGGTCCGTCCGGCGTCTCAATGACGACGACCTTCCTTGATTGCTGCTTGCGAATCGCCTGCACCGTCTCCAGGTCGGCACCAGTAGGAAAAACCATATCGACACCGAGGTCGGAGAAGGCGCGCACGCGGCGCATGGCTTCGTCGACATCATGCGTCGCCCAGATTGCATCCGTCCTGGCGATGATCTGAAAATTCGGGTCTCTCCGCGCGTCAAGGGCGGCACGCAGTTTTGCCAGCATTTGTTCCAGAGGGATCAGTTGCTGAGGAAGATCCGTATGCTTGCCTCCTGCATGGTCCTCGATATGGATCGCCGAAACGCCGGCGTTCTCGAATGCGTGTACCGTGCGCCAGATATTGGCGGGATCATGGAATCCCCCTTCGGCGTCCGCGATAACCGGAACCTTCACTGCGTCGGCCACGGTTTTCGCATGCCGCACCAACTCATCGAGCGACAGGAGTCCCACGTCAGCGAACCCGTACCCGGACGCGGCCGTACCATAACTGCCGATGTAGATAATGTCGAACCCAGCCTCCTCGACTAGTTTCGCGCTCAGCGCATCGTAAGTACCGGGCGCGACAATTGTCCGGTTTTGGTTGAATATCGCTTTCAGGGCAGCGTTTCTGTTTTGGTTTTCCATGATTTCCTTTTGATTTTTTCTGCGAGCGTTTGAGCGCTTACAGGACGAAATCCTTGTATTTCTCCAGCATTTGTCGAGCCGTGCGCATGCTTTCCCGCTTGAGTTGCTCCGCTTTTTCCGCGTCGCCTGCCCGCATCGCGGCGATGATCGCGCGATGCTCGCTGAAGCTCTGTTCTGCCCGTCCGGGCAGAATCAGCGTTCGCCGGATCATCACTTCCGTCTTATCCCAGATACTGGTGAGGAAATCGCTCAGCGTTGGATTGTTTGCGGCTTCGATTGTCCGGGAACGGTAAGTTTTGACCGCCAAGTACATTCGTTCGCAATCTCCGTTGCAAACTGCATGTTCCAGATCGTGATTGAACAGGTCGACAAGATCTTCCCATGACTCCGGGCTGGAATTCTGAACGGCAAGCCGCGCACACAGCCCTTCGAGCAGTTCAAACACGTCGTAGATTTGCATCAGGCTGGCCGCATTCAATGTGGCGACGACCGCTCCCTGGTTGGGGATCCGGTCTACCAGGCCGCGTTGTTCCAGGAAGCCCAGCGCTTGACGGATGCGGGCACGGTTGACGCCGAACTCCTCCGCCAGCGGAATTTCCTTTAGCTTTGTCCCTGGAGGTATTTCGCGCCGGCTGATCCTCTCACGGAGGATGCCTTCAACATCCACAATACGTGGCTTAGCCATGCGTTTTCCTTCTCGTCCAGGTTAGGCCGGTCAAATATGTTTTAGAGGAATCCAATTGATATCCAAGGAATAGTTGCGATGATGAGCAAGGCAATAAACAGGGCGCCGAGGTAGGGCCAGACGCGCTTCATCGCGAGGTCCGGATTGACTTTCCCGATGGCGCAGGCTGCATAGAAACCTATACCGAACGGCGGCGCAAACAATCCCAAACCCATCGCGAACACGACTACCATCGCATAATGGACTTCATTGATCCCGGCGGTGCGGGCAAGTGGAAACAGCAATGGGCCGAACAACACGATCGCTGGAATGCCCTCAAGAAAGCTCCCAAGCACGACAAAGGCAAGCGCGGATACGATCAAGAAGCCGACCGCGCCACCGGGCACCACTGCCATCAGGTCGGCTAGCTGCTTCGAAAATCCTGATTGCGTCAGCGCCCATGCCATCGCTGTGGCGCAACCGATAATGATCAGGATTGCACCGGACAAGGAAGCTGTTTCCACCAGCATTGGATAGAGACGCTTCCAGTTGAATTTGCGATAGATCAGCAGGCCGACGATAAAGGTATAGGCAACGCCGATGGTCGCAACTTCGGTAGCCGTCGCGACGCCTTCGACAACGGCTGTCCTGATCAGGAATGGCAGCGCCATGGCCGGCAGTGCGTACAGCAGGGCTTGACTGATTTCGCGGCCGGATGAGCGGCGCATATTTGCGGCAGCCTTGTTGCGGTTTTTAAACCAGACAACAATGACCAGGGCAATGGCGCCAACCACTGCGGGAAGGAATCCGCCGGTAAATAGCGCGGCGATCGACACGCCGGTTACCGATCCGATAGTGATCAGCACAAGGCTGGGTGGAATCGTCTCCGACATTGCGCCGGATGAACTTAACATGGCAACCAGCTCACCCTCATCCTCGCCTCGCTTCTTCATTTCCGGGAAAAGCGCGGGAGCCACCGCAGCCATATCAGCCGCCTTCGAACCCGAGATTCCTGAAACCAGGTACATCGCCCCGATCAAAACGTAAGACAGTCCGCCGCGTACATGGCCGATCAGGCTTGCCAAGAAGCGAATCATTGCTTCCGCCATCCCCATGGCTTCAATTAGAGCGCCCAGAAAGACGAAAAGCGGGACCGACAGCAAGATCATTCCCGACATCCCTTCATCCATGCGGCCCACTGCGACAATAAGCGGGGTAGTCGTCACGCTGGAAAGATAGGCCATCGTCGAGAGTCCGAACGCTGTCATGATCGGCACTCCGATCATGACCATGAATGTCACCCCTACCAGGAAGAAAAGTATCAGATTGAAACTACCGAGTTGATGCAGCACCGGCTTGCCAATGAAAAGCAGCAAGGCTATCCCGCCAACAATCGCCCAAGAAAGCAGGAAATCCTTAAGCCTGGCCCGCTCCATCAAGCGCGAGATTGCAATTGCGAGCATGAAGGAGAATCCGACCGCAATTGATGCAACCCGAAAAGCATGAGGGATTTCAAGCGCGGGCGTAGTGATAATCCATTCTTCCTTGACATACTCCCACGCAGGTCCCATTAGGAGCAGCATGAATGTCAGTACGATAACGCTGGCAAACGTTTCGAAAAATATCTGTTTTGCCGATGACATCCTTGCCAGAAAGGTAGTCAACCGCATATGCTCGCCGCGACGCAGGGCAATTACGGCACCCAGCATCACAAGCCAGATGAAGAGCAATGAAGCCAGCTCATCGCCCCACATTAGCGGATCGCGCAAGACGTAGCGGAAGGTTACGTTTGTGAGGAGCAGGACAATCTCGGCAATAACCAAGATGACTGCGGGAATTTCAGTAATCCACTTGATGATGGTTTCAAGGCTCTGCCCAACTTTGGAAATACCGTTCGTCGAAGGGGTGGGCGTGGGCGCGCCCGCATGGCTCGCGTGGATAGAAGCGCTCATGGAAAATTCCTTAATTTGTTAGGAATACATGTCGGCATACGTTCGGGTTGTTCGACGGTTTCCTGTCTATTGCCTGTGCCGCCCGACATGGACGGCACAGCCAGAAGACGGAGAAAATGGAGGCATCGTCCGAGCGAAAACAAACCTGTTACGACTGACATTTCGTTGAAATGCTGACGCCGCGATCTCAGGCAATTAACCTAATCCGTTAGCGTACTTAGAGAGGATGTCCCAACTTTCATCGCCAAACTTTTTGCGCCATTCGGCATAAAAACCAGCTTTGCTCAATGTGTCACGGAAAGGTTTCAAATCGGGCCGATTAAACGCCATGCCTTTCTCGGTCAGGGTCTTTTCCAGACTGACGTTGAGCTTGGCAACATCGCTGCGCTCATCCACCGCAGACTGTTTCATATGTTTGGCGACGATTTGCTGGATGTCCTTGGGCAGACTATTCCATGCGCGAGAGCCCATCAGCATCCAGTAGCCGCTCCACATGTGATTCGTGAGCGAGCAAAACTTTTGCACTTCGTAGGTTTTTTGCGTAAAAATATTCGATAGCGGATTCTCCTGGCCTTCGACAACCTTTGTCTGCAGGGCAGAATACAATTCGCTCGAGTTCAAGGCCGTCGGTCCCGAATTGAATGCCTTGAACATCGACACCCACAACGGCGCGGCCGGAACCCTGATCTTGAAGCCGCGCAGATCTTCCGGAGATTTGATCGGTTTCACATTGCTGGTGATTTGGCGGAAGCCGTTGTCCCAGATATTGTCCATTGCCTGCAAACCGACCTTGTTGATATTTTTGCGGAGGTGAGCGCCGAGTTCACCATCCATGGCCTTCCAGACCTCGTCGTAATTGTTGAAGGCAAAGCCCATCCCGCTGATCGCCGCCACTGGCACAAGAGTTCCCAGAATCATGTCGGGCATCATCACCATTTCCAGTCCGCCAGAGCGTACTTGGGCGAGCATATCGGTGTCACCACCGAGTTGGTTGTTGCCGAAAATTTGCAAATCGAAACGGCCCCTGGTTTCTGCCTTAATTCGCGCAGCCGCTTCCTGCAAACGAATATGGAGGGGATGGGTACTCGCTAGGTCATGGCCTAGCTTAAAAGAGAATTCCGCAGCGCGCGCAATGGACGGCAAAAACGCAGCGGGCAGCACCGCCGCCGCCGCAGTGGTGCGAAGGAAGTTACGTCGGGATATCTTGGTCATTTCGTTGTCTCATTTTTATTTGATTTACGTAATTGGCGACCTCGGATAAAAGTAAAAATATGCCAAATTGTCGCCGCTACACTCGCATTGAAGGACATAGAAGGACTTTCATCCTTATCGTCCGCAAATCTTCTCTGTTTTCTGTTGAGTCACATTAAGATTACCATTAAGGTTAACTTTATTGTTAACAATTTTGTTAACAATAAATGATAGATGCATGGCTGCAACGAAATAATGTGTTATTTAGATTAAGAAAATGACAACAATAAGACGCGACTAGAATGTTCGGCAAAGGGGCCGCTGTCTTCGACATGGTTGTTGTTTCGCACTGAAATTTGACCACTTTAGGCCGTTTTTTGCACAGTAAACTGATCGAACCTGCCTATGCAGACAGACAATCGTCGAGTTCGCTCGACAAGTATGCTTTCAAGCTATCTACCTGGCTTAAAGCGGAATCGATCAAATCTCGAAAGCAAAGACGCAGCACCAAACAGATGCATCTGGATCTGTGCGCTTTTTAGGATATGAAGGGTCTTACGACCGTGTCGCAGCGTTCGCACGACGATGGAAGGTGGATCAATGAGAGAGGGTCAACTCTGCGAGCAAAGGAACAGTGAGACGGAGTATTTTTATAAGTATTTGATTTTTAATGATATCTAATACTTACTTGGGAAGACTGAGCATTCTTTCGACATAACGCGCAATCAAATCGATCTCCAAATTCACCCTGCGGCCCACGGCCAGATGCCGCAAGGTAGTCACCTCGATGGTATGCGGAATCAAATTAATCGAAAAACGGCAGCCGTCGGCGACGTCTTCGACCCAATTGACGGTCAACGACACGCCGTTGACCACCACCGACCCCTTATAGGCGAGATACTTCGCCAATTCCCGCGGCGCGAGCACCACCAGTTCCCACGATTCGCCTATCGGTTCGAATTTCTGCACGGCGCCGATGCCGTCGACATGGCCGGACACCAGATGTCCGCCCAGTCGTTCGGCCAGCGTCAGCGCTTTTTCCAGATTGACCGGGCCGACGGCGTCCAGTCCGACCGTGCAATCCAGGCTCTCGCGCGATACGTCGACGCTGAAGCCGCTTGCGGTTTTGGCGGTCACGGTCATGCAGGCGCCGTTTAAGGCAATCGAGTCCCCCAGCGCGACGTCTTCCAGCGGCAGGCCGCCGGCGTCGATTTCAAGCCGCACACCGGCATCGGCGATGTCGCCCAACGGTTGGACGGAAGCGATTTTGCCGACTGCGGCGACGATACCTGTAAACATGGTGAAGTCCTTAAAAAGTTAAAATCGGGAAAATTAAAACCGGGCGAGCAGGCGCAGGTCGGGGCCTATGCGCTGTACGTCGTGAAATTGAAGGGCGATTTGCTGATGCAGGCCGGATAGTGCGGGCAGTGCGAACATGTCCCGCGCGTCGCCGATGATGGATGGCGCCAGATACAGCAACAGTTCATCGACGCAGCCTTCGGCGATCAGCGATGCATTCAGTTTCGCGCCTGCTTCGATATGCAGCTCGTTGATCTGGCGTTTGCCGAGTTCGGCGATGACGCCTGGCAGGTCGACTTTGCCGTCCTTGTTCGCCAGCACGATGACTTCGACGCCTTCGGCTTCCAGCAAGCGGCGTTTGGCGGGGTGGTCGACGGCGGTGAATACCCAGTTGCCGTCGCCGGCCAGTATCAGCGCCTGCGGCGAGATGCTCAACTTGCTGTCGATGACGATCCGGCGCGGCTGGCGCGGCGTGGCGACGGCTCTGACGTTGAGTTGCGGATTGTCTTGCTGCACGGTGCCGATGCCGGTCAGGATCGCGCAGGCGCGGGCGCGCCAGGCGTGGCCGTCGTCGCGCGCCGCCTGCGAGGTGATCCACTGGCTGTCGCCGCTGTGCAGCGCGGTTTTGCCGTCCAGGCTGGCGGCGGTTTTCATGCGTACCCACGGTTTGCCGCGCCGCATGCGCGAGAAAAAGCCGATGTTCATTTCGGTCGCGGCCTCCGCCAGCAGGCCGGTCTCGACCGCGATGCCGGCGGCGGCCAGCCGCGCCATGCCCTGGCCGCCGACCAGCGGATTGGGATCGGCGACGGCGGCCACGACGCGGCCGGCGCCGGCCGCGATCAATGCATCGGCGCAGGGCGGGGTGCGGCCGAAATGGCTGCAAGGCTCCAGCGTGACGTAGAAGGTGGCGTCGCGCACGTCGTGGCCGTGAGCGCGCGCGTCTTGCAGGGCTTCGATTTCGGCGTGATTGCCGCCCGGCGGCTGCGTATGGCCGCGGCCGATGATGCTGTTGTCCTTGACGATGATGCAGCCGACGCGCGGGTTCGGGGTGGTGGTGTACAAGCCCAGTTCGGCTTGCTGCAGCGCCAGCGTCATCGCGGCTAGGTCTGTGATCTGATCGGTCATGTCGGACGTTTTTTTATGAATGGCTGGGTTGTCATGGGCGCCGCGCCTTATTTCCATTCGCAATGGAGGCGATCGGTGGCCGGGTTGCAAATGCGGACGCGTCCCCGAGTATTGATAAAAATGACTCTGGATTCCTGTTTTGTCCGCAAATGCCAATGGCCATTCAGCTTCAGGCGATTGCGGCGGATGCTGCGGCCTCCGCCATTGTAGGCGATATAGATTTCGGATGGGTCCGGGATGCGGATGCCGGCAGGCAGAGGTTCGTGCTGCAGCAGGACGCGGTCGCCGTCGCGATAGGGGACGTTGCCGCTGTCGGCGATGTAGACGCGCCAGCCTTGCGCCCAGTCCTTGTCGTCCAGCGGGGCCATTTGGACGATGCGGTTGCGTTGCACCGCTTCCGCGCGGGTCAGCTGGATGGCGTAGAAAAAGGCATTGGTCGCGGTCAACAGTTGCCGGCGCAGCATCGATTGCCGGAAATGCGGCAGGGCCAGCGTCAATGCGATGCCGGCGATGGCGAGTACGACCATCAGTTCGATCAGCGTGAATCCCCGGCCATGCCGGCAACGAAAAGGATGGCGCATCCCGCTCACCAGCAGCCCGCCGGGCTGTCCGCGCCGGTCTTGCCCGCGGCGCCCTGGCTGCCGTCGCTGCCGAGCGTGAGGACGCCGCAATGCGGGTCGCCGAAGCCGGGCGCGGGAACGGCGCGCAACAGGATGCACTCTTGCGCATCGCCGTGCTGCGGACAGAACGATGCTTCCAGGCGATACGCGCTGGCCCGTTCCGTTGCGCCGGAGTGGCGGCGGAACGGCGCCGCGGCGTCGCCGGCGGAAAAGCGCAGGTAGCGGCGATGCAGTGAGTAGTGGCGTTCCTGCTGTTGCATCAGTTGCATCAAGGCCGCTCTTCCCTCGGCGCGCGCGGTTTTCAGTCTGACCTCCCGATACGATGGATAGGCGAAGACGGACAGCATGCTGACGATCAACAGCGCGAGCATGATTTCGATCAGCGTGAACGCGGATTGCGGCCGCGGGAACCGATGGCGGCGAACCGGCTTCATTCAGGCTCCGATGCGCTTATTTCACGCCAGCTCAGCCGCCCGGATCGCGCGGCGCCTGATTGCGGCGCTCTGCGGTAAATGCTTTGCAGCAATACGCGCGTGTTTTCCCCCGGGCCGAAGCCCACGGCGCTGATTCGGAACAGCCGGCTGTCGTCCTCGGTCCGCGGCAGTATTTCGATGCGATAACGGGGGCGATGCGCCGGCAGAATACCTACGCCGGTCTGCATCGTGCGGCCGCTGTATTTGCCGTAAGCGATGTCGCCGATGCCGGCATCGATACCGGCGTCCGTAGCGCCGATCGTGTATTCGGCATCGGCCAGCGCCGCCTCGGCCGCTTGCCAGGCGATTTGGCGGTCGCGCTGATGACGCCCCATTTTCTGGCTCAACAGACTGATGCGCATCGCGCCGAGACCCAGCATCAGCAGCACGATCAGCATCAGCAATGCAATGACCAGCGCGGCGCCCTGTTGCCGTCGATATCGCCATTTCGCTCGCATGCCTATTCCCCGCCGATCCGGTTGTGCAGCATCACCATGCCGTGGAATATGCGGCGCGTGCGGTGGCGATCGAATGGACGCAGACGGCCGATGTCCAGCCGCACGCCGGGATCGCTGGCGGCGTGGAGCGCGCTGTACGCTGCGCCGAACAGATGATGGATGGCGGTGCCGTCCGACGCGGCCGCAGTCGTCAAATTCCCCCGCACCGACAACGCGATGTGCACCGCAACGACTTTGGACCAATGGCTGACCGGGGAAGGGCGGCCGCGGTCCATCGCATCGATGGCCGTGGCGTTCAGAAACGATTCAGGCAAGCCGTCGCCGTTCAGATCGACGCCGTACAGGAATTGCATGGCCTCCACGCCGCGGACGATGGCGTCGGCGTTGAATTCATCTTTCCGGTTTCGATATTTGCAAAATAATTCCGGCTCGCCGCCAGCGCCGGGCGCGATGTAAAAAATGCTCCAGTTATAAGCGCGATCGGCATTGTCGACGGTGAGCGGCAAGACCGGGCTATGGCTGGCCGCTCCGGCGCAGTTGCGCATATCGCCGTCGATCGCGCCGGCAGCGTCGGTAGCCATGAAGCGCGTGACCAGCACGTCGCTGCCGTTGATGCCCGGGCCCTGCCGGGAATCGAATGTTGCGCTCTTCGCCTTCAATACGAGATCGTCGATGCCGAACAATGGTTTGCCGGGCAGCGGCGTGAAGCGGTCTTGGCTACGGTCCGCATAAGCCGCCTGCCGGATCGCCGCGCCGAGCGCGGCCAGCGCGAAGGCGCCGGCGTCGTCGATTCTTGCGCTGTCGTCGATCGCCAGATAGGCCTGCTGCGCCGACAGCAGCAAAGAGCTGGCGGCAAGAATGACGATCATCCCCAGCGCCAGCGAAATCATGCATTCGATCAGCGTCAGTCCGCGTTGGCGGGCATTGATTCTGATTCGGCGCTTCATGCCGCCGGCTCGCCGATATCGAGCACCAGTTGCGGCGCATCCTGCCCGTGCCGACCAGCCGGACGGCCGTTATTGGCGGGCATGGCGCGCCAGCCGAGTTTGATGACGATCCCCGCGTTTGCGCCGCCGCTGCATTGCCAGGCAGCTGCATCGGCGCCGGTATTCCACGGCGCGGCGTCGCGGCAAATGCTGACCCGCGCGGCGGGCAGCGCGCCTTGCACCGCAGCGATCCATTGCGCTACGCCGAACGCGCGCAGGGCCGAGGGATCGCACGATGCGCCGCCGAAGCAGTTGCCACCGGCGGCGATGGCGTCGCCGGTGCGATATTCGAACAGGAAAGGATGATCGCCGGCGCTGGCGCGCCAGCTGCGGATCATGCCGGCCATATCCGCAGCTAACTGCGTCGCGGCGGTCTGATAAGCGTTTTGTTGCTGCGCGCGCACGGTGGTCAGATGCATGCGCATGACGCCGGTCAGCGCGACGGCGAGCACGAATACCGCCATCAACACTTCGATCAGCGTGAAGCCGCTTGCAGCGGCGTGAAACGGATGGTGAGAATGCATGCGTCGATGACCCGGCCGTCAATCCCGGACCATGCCGGGATCGGTTTAAATGCGGCGGGCGATCGATGGTTTCTGTCGGTGGAAAAAACCTTGTGCTGGCTACGAAATGCAGATCATCTGGCATCGCCGGCGACGCGTCAACACGTAGCCGGCAGGGACATTGCGGATGCGGCGCAATCGAGCCGGTCTTGCCGATTCAAGTTTTTATTGGACCGTATTCTGCCGCCGATATTCCGCGCGTTTCATATCGACATAGGCGCCGCGGTCGAGTTCGTGCAGTTGCCGCGCATAGCGTTCGGTGGCGTCGAACCAGCTTTGGATGCGTTGTTCGAATTGAGCCGACGGCGGCGCATTGACCGCGCTCAGATAGGAATCGATCGCAAGGTAATAGCGCATCGTGTTGCGTTCGACCACGCCGCGCACGCCGTCGACGTAGTCCGATTTGCCGTCGGCGCCGTTGCGGCGGGTGAATCCGACTTTGTCGTTGCCTATGGTCGCCAGATAGGCTTTCATCGCCAGCTTGCCGGCCAGGCCGTAAGTATATGAATAGTTCAGATGCAGAAAAGTATGCGTTGGATCGACCGCGACCGCCTCCAGATGAATGCGGTAGTCGCTGGTGTTGAGCGGGCCTTTGGCGGCGCTCAACGCCACCGCAAAGTAGTCGGACGCGCTGGCCTCGGCGCGGTATTTGAACGCGACCTCGTAGGTATCGGGCAGCGCCTGCTGACTTTTCTTGCCCAGATTGACGAGGATGGTCGGCGCGGCCGTATCGGCGTCGGGTTTGCAGTATTTGATGTTCAAATGCAGGATCAGGACGTCGCACCAGTGTTTTGGATTGTTCAGCGCCGTATCGACGGTGGCGAATGGATAGTTGACGGTGGCGTAGATATCGCCGCGCAGACTGTCCGGCGTTTCTTCCGATTCGAGATACAGAGGACGGTGAAACTGATTGCTTTCCAGTTTGCCGCTCAGCGCCGCATATCTGGCGCGCAGCATCTCCGGCGGACTGCCTTGCGCGCTGGCCGTCGAGCAGACGCCGGCCAGCGCCACGGCCGTGCAGATCGCTATCGCCAGCCATTTGCGCCATTGGACCGCAACGAGGGTTTTGTTGCTGGGATGGGAGAGGGTGTTAACCATGAGCCGGATTCCTTTGTGCAGGGTGGGGGAGCGCATGTCCGATTGACCGCCATTCGTCCGCGTGCGTTCAAGCAGATCGCGGACGCTAACAGGCGGTTACAAGCCGCCCGTCGGGCCGGCTCCGGTGAGGGTTAAAGCAGCCGCGCCCACAGGCGCGCGCCGAATTCCTTCAGGCGGCTGCCGATCGGACGCTTATGCCATTTCTCAAGCGTCATCTCATCGGATACCTTCAGGTCCTGGTTGAACATATTCTGCATTTGCGTGCCGAATGCCGACCCCAGCACGACGGCGTCGATTTCCTGGTTGAGGGTGAAGCTGCGCCAATCCAGATTGGTGGAGCCGATGGTGGACCAGACGCCGTCGATGACGGCGGTCTTGGCGTGCAGCAAGGCTTGCTGCCGCTCGTAAATCTTGACGCCGGCCTCCAGCAGTTCTTCATAGAAGGAACGGGACGTATAGTAGACCAGCGCCGAGTCGCTTTTGCCCGGCAGCAGCAGGCGCACATCGACGCCGCGCGCCACGGCGTCCTTCAACGCGGTCAGCATTTGCGGATCCGGAACGAAGTAGGCATTGGTTAAATACACCTGGCTTTGCGCGCTGTTGATCGCCGACAGCAGCGTCACGTAGATCAGGCTGTACGGCTGATCCGGCGCACTGCCGATGGCGCGTACGATGTCATCGCCGGCCGGCGCGATCGCCGGATAATAGTTTCGCGCGGCGAGCGGATCGCCCTTTTGCTGTTTCCAGTCATTCAGGAACAGGGTCTGAAAATCGGCGGCCACCGGTCCTTCGATGCGGATATGGGTGTCGCGCCACGGCTCCTCGCTCTTGCCTGGCGTGGGCGGTTTTTTGGTTTTGCGGCTGAACGAGGAACCGCTGGAGTAGACACTGCTGATATTGATGCCGCCGACAAAGGCTACGCGGCCGT
The DNA here is from genome assembly GCA_028292625.1 of Herbaspirillum sp. GTDB lineage: Bacteria > Pseudomonadota > Gammaproteobacteria > Burkholderiales > Burkholderiaceae_D > Herbaspirillum. Next base: position 97,010 of record JAQGLY010000008.1, read on the forward strand.
CGACCACCAGCAGTTTGCGGTGGTTGCGCTGATTGATGTCCCAGCCTTTGCGCAACGCCAGCGGGTTGACCGGATTGTATTCCAGCACGTTGATGCCGGCGTCTTTCAGGCGCTGGAAGAATTCCCTCGGTGTGCCGATGGAGCCGACCGAGTCGTACATGAAGTTGACTTGCACCCCGGCTTTTTGCTTGGCGATCAGCGCATCGGAAAAGCGGCGCCCCATGTCATCGTCTTCGATGATATAGGTGTCCATATCGATGTTGTCCTTGGCCTGTGCGATGGCGGCGAACATCGCGTCATAGGTGCTGGGGCCGTCCATCAGCAGCGTGGCCTTGTTGCCGACCACCAGCCCGCTGCCCATGATCGACTGTTCCAGCGCCAGATGCTGTTCGAAGATGCCGGTTGGCTTGCCGCCGTTTTCCAGCCTGGTCAGGATCGCTTTGCTCTGCTGCGGCGACAGCGGCCCGCGCGCGCCTTCCAGCCGCACCGGCGCATGCTTGTTCAAGGCCATTTCCGGCGTCAGCACCGGCAACGAGCTGCAGCCGGCCGGTCCCAGCAATCCGGTCAGAACCAGGCCGATGACGGCGAGACGGTGCAGGAAGGCGGTCATGATATTGGGCTGGTTCACTCGGACGCCAGCACGCGGATGCGCACGTCGCCTATTGCGACTACTTGTCCGGCGGTGATTTTGCATGTTTTGCGCAGCTCCTGGCGGCCATCGACTTTGACGTTGCCGGCGGCAACCAGCATTTTTCCGGCGCCGCCGCTGTCGCACAGCCCGACCAGCTTCAGCAGTTGATTCAGTTCGACATAGGCGTCGTTCAATTCAAATTCCAGTTGTTGCATGATGGTTCCGAAAATAGTGGGCGATCAGGGGGGGCGCGGCATATTGCATAGGCCGCATGGTAAGCGTTTACAGCTGTCGTGCGTCAAAAGTATTGCAGTTGCCGACTTTGCCGGTATCGATGCCGCGCTTGAACCAGCCCACGCGTTGCGCCGAGGTGCCGTGCGTGAATGAATCGGGCACCACCTGGCCCTGGCTTTGTCGCTGCAACGCGTCGTCGCCGATGGCCGTGGCCGCTTTCAATGCGCCTTCGATATCGCCCTGTTCCAGTATCGCGCGCGTCTGATTGGCGTGATAGGCCCAGACGCCGGCAAAGCAATCGGCCTGCAATTCCAGACGGACCGACAGGGCATTGGCCTGTTTTTCGGTGGCGCGCTGCCGCATGCGATCGACCTTGCCGGAAATGCCCATCAGGTTTTGCACGTGGTGGCCGACTTCGTGGGCGATCACATAGGCCTGCGCGAAATCGCCGGAGACGTTGAAGCGTTGCTGCATCAGTCGATAGAAAGCGAGGTCGATGTAGATTTTTCGGTCGCTGGGGCAATAGAACGGTCCGCTGGCCGACTGGCCGGCGCCGCAGGCGGTCTGGGTGCTGCCGCTGAACAGCACCAGCGTCGGCTTGACGTAGGTGGCGCCGCTGGCGTTGAAGATGTCGGTCCAGGTGTCTTCGGTATCGGCCAGCACGGTGCGCACGAATTGGACCTTGCGGTCTTCGGCCGCGGATTGCCTGCCCGGCGCGGGGCGGTTTTGCTGCACCTGCGCCGGTTGCCCTCCGCTGAGCAGCGACAGCACTGTCATCGGATTGACACCGAGGAAATAGGACGCCACCAGGGCGATGGCGATCGTGCCGATCCCGATCGACCGGCCGCCGAGACCGAAACCGCCGCCGCCGTCGCGGCGGTCTTCGACGTTGTCGCTTTCCCTATTGCCTTCCCATTTCATTCTGGCGTCTCCCTCTATTGTTGTTATAAGAGTGGTTTAAACCGAATTTGTTCTCCAGGTAACACGTTTTATGCGGCGGGTCATGTGTCTAGCTGCGCTGCGGCACGATCATTTCGGCGTAATCGTACAGCGCGCCCAGGATTTCCTCGTCGCGCTCGCTGGCGTTTTCGGACAGGATATCGATCTCGGCAAACAGCGTATCGACATTGCGGACACCGCCTTGGCCGTCGAACAGGCAGGCGGCGCGATGTTCTTCCCAGCGTTCCTGCTCGACGTCCGACAGCGTGTCGGGAAAATTGCGCGCGCGGTAGCGGAACACGATTTCTTCCAGCCGGGGGTCGTCGAAGCCGGGATGCGCCGACGCCAGTTGTTGGGGCGACATCGCGCGCAATGCATTCAGGCGGCGCCGGTCGCCATTGCCGACGAAGCCGCCGTACAGATCCTGGTCCACGTCCGGCGCATCTTCGGCGGCGCGTTGATAGACCTGTTCCCAGATCGCGCGCATATCCGGCGCGGCGGCGGCGTGCACCGCATGCTGCAGCGCGCGCTCGAGGTCGAATTGCCAGCGTTCGGACATCTCCGGGGACAGGGTTTTCAGATTGGCGATGACCATCGGCGACTTGTTCAGATGGATGGATTTGAGCGGCAGCCGGGTCACGCCTTCCGGCAACTCGTCCCGCTTGGAAAACAGCCGCGTGCGGATGGCGGCGGGGTCCAGTGACCACAGTTCGCGTGGATCGTGCGCCAGATCCCAGGCGATCAGCTCGTTTTTATTGGTCGGGTGCAGGCCCAGCGGCCACATCAGCGCGATGCAGCCGCGGTCGGCCGGGAACATGCCGGAGATATGCAGAAACGGGCGGGCCACCGGCCAGCCGATTTCGGTCGCGACCCGGTCTTTTTTGTGCAGCGCAAGGCAGAATTCGAACAGACGCGGGTTGGCATCGCGGATCAGCCGCGCCAGACCGATGGTGGCGCGCACGTCGGACAGCGCATCGTGCGCGGCTTCATGCAGCAAACCGTTGGCTTTGCTCAGGTGCTCCAGCCGGAAGCTGGGGTTGCCGTCCTCCCTGGTCGGCCAGACCACGCCTTCCGGACGCAGGGCATAGGCGGTGCGCACCACGTCCAGCAGATCCCAGCGGCCGCAGTTGTTTTGCCACTCCCGCGCATAGGGATCGATCAGATTGCGCCAGAACATGAAACGCGTGATTTCATCGTCGAAGCGAATGGTGTTGTAGCCCACGCCGATGGTGCCCGGTTCGGAAAATGCGCGTTCCACGGTCGCCGCGAACTGATGTTCGGGCACGCCGCGCTCCAGGCATTGCTGCGGCGTGATGCCGGTGATCAGGCACGATTGCGGATCCGGCAGATAATCCGGCGCCGGGCGGCAATACAGCATGATCGGCTCGCCGATTTCATTGAGTTCGGCGTCGGTGCGGATGGCCGCGAACTGGGCCGGACGGTCGCGGCGCACCTGTGCGCCGAAGGTTTCGTAATCGTGCCAGAGAAAGGTATGCGCGGACATGAGAGTTGCTTTTGAAAGCGTCAAGAAAGGTGGGAGGCGGCAGCTTTATTCAGGCGACTCGGTACGGCCGGTATCGATGCCGGCCTGCAGCAGCGTGCTGAGCCGCCCCTGACGCATCGGCGCGGGATTGCGCCCGAAGTCGATATCGTCGATGACCCAGCCGCGTTCATCCTCGGTCACATACACCTTTTCCTGCCATTTGATGACGGAAGCCTCCTTGGTGATGGCGGCGTTCAGCTCGACATTGCAATAGCCCTTGTCGTCGTCGACCGTGCAATCGAGTATCTGCGCGGCGGCGAATCCCTGCGGGCGCGCGGTGAACAGATCGCCGTCGAACAGCGGCGCGGCGGTGTCCGCGTTGCGGTTGAAATGAGCTTCTTCGGCCAGCGACGCGTTCTTGAATTTTTCAAACAGGGGGACCGACAGGAAAGGGCGGAACTTGATCAGTTCCGACAGCGACAGCGCGCCCATCGGCGGCGCGACCTGATGCAGGCGGTAGAATTTGGCGATTTGCTGCTTGAGTTCCTTGTCCTCGCCGCTGGTCCGCGAGCAGGAGACGCACAGCATCGCCGTCAGCAGCAGCAACGGCGCGAGCGACGTCAGCGGCCGCGACCGGCGTTTTGCCATACATCCCATATCAGGCGGATTCCGTCAGCAGCTCAAAATGTTCGACGGTAGGCGGCGACGCGAAAAAAGGGCCGACGATGGCGCGCCACTCGGTGAAAGCAGCCGACTCGCGAAAATCGATGGTGTGGCTTTCCAGCGTGCTCCAGCGGACCATCAACAGATAACGCTCCGGCGATTCAACGCCTTTTTGCACTTGATGGCCGAGATAGCCGGTGGCTTTGGCGATGGTCTGTTCGATGCCGCGCACGATGGCCGCGTCGAATTGCGCCTGGGTGCCTGTTTGAATGCGGATGTCCGCCAGTTCGAGAATCATATCCATGCTTTCCGGGATATCCGTTTCGGGCGCGCGTGTTTCGATTCCGTGAATCGGGATACGCGTCGTGGCGGAGACCCCTTTTTATTTTGATCGCGGCCCGCTCATGGTGGAACGGGCCGCAATCGGGATGAAGTATTTTATGTGCGAATTTTACGCCAGAATGCGTTGCCGATCAGACCTTATTGCATGAACCAGCCGTGGCTGACGACGATCGATTGTCCGGTCAGCGCATTGCTCGGGAACGCGGCCAGGAAAACGGCGGTTTCGGCGACATCGCGGGTGGTGGTGAATTCGCCGTCGACGGTGTCTTTCAGCATGACCTTTTTGACCACGTCGTCTTCGCTGATGCTCAGTTCCCTGGCCTGTTCCGGAATCTGTTTTTCCACCAGCGGCGTGCGTACGAAGCCCGGGCAGATCACATTGGAGCGGATTTTATCCTTCGCGCCTTCTTTCGCCACCACCTTGGCCAGACCGATCAGGCCGTGTTTGGCGGTGACGTACGGCGCCTTCAGCGGCGAGCCTTCGTGCGAATGGACCGAGCCCATGTAAATGATGCTGCCGCCGCGGCCGCCAGCGATCATCGCGCGCATCGCGGCGCGCGTGGTCAGGAAGGCGCCGTCGAGGTGGATGTCGAGTATTTTCTTCCAATTGTCCAATGTGCTGTCGACCACCGCGGCGATGATCTGGATGCCGGCATTGCTGATCATCACGTCGATGCCGCCGTAGGCCTTGACCGCGTCGGCGAAGCCTTGATCGACCTGGGCTTCGTCGGCGACGTTCATCTGCACCGCCATCGCCGTGCCTCCCGCCTTGCCGATTTCGTCCGCCGCCGCCTGGGCCGCGGCCAGCGCCAGATCCGCGATGACGACTTTCGCGCCCTGTTTTGCGTATTCCATGGCGATTTCCTTGCCGATGCCGCTGGCGGCCCCGGTGATCAGTGCAACTTTATCTTTCAGCAACATGGGGAATTCCTTTGCGTTTTGACGTTTGGTGAGCAGTCCGGGAAGCGAAGGCAGGCACAGCGCGCCGCCTATGGTGCGGCATGGCGATAATTGTACGCTCCTATGGATAAACTTCCGGGAACCGTTGTCAGAGAGCCAATTAGGAAGCGGCCGCACCCCGCAGTCATGTGGCCGTGACGTTCCATTTGAGTGCATTTCCCCAAATTAGTTGTTAATCGTCCCCAGCGGCAAAAGTAAAGACAAAGTGTCATTTTGTTGACACATTTTGTCGTTAGTCTCCAACCCGTCATCTTTGAGAAAAGGACCACGCATGAGATTGCTGACCAAACCGGCCGATGTCAATTCCAGCGCCGCCAAACTCACCTTGAGCCTCGCCACGACGGCCAGCGAAGTACTTGAGGTGCAACGTTTGCGTTACAAGGTTTTTATCGAAGCGATGAATTTGTCCGCGTTAGCCAACGCAGACGGTCTGGACAAAGATGAGTTCGACGAGTATTGCGATCACTTGATTGTACGGGATGCGAAAACGCTGGACGTGGTGGGCACCTACCGCCTACTGAGTCCTCACGGGGCGCGGCGCATGGGGAAATTTTATTCGGAGCAGGAATTCGATCTGAGCCGCCTGGGCAATTTGCGCGGCAGCATCGCCGAAGCCGGACGTGCGTGCATCCATCCGGATTACCGCAGCGGCGGCGTGATCATGATGTTGTGGTCCGGCCTGGCCGAATACATGCGCCGCGAGCGTTGCGAATATCTGATCGGTTGCGCCAGCATCAGCCTGGCCGACGGCGGCCACAACGCCGCGGCGCTGTATCAGGCATTGAGCGCAACCAATATGGCGCCGCCCGATTATCGCGTCACGCCGCATTTGCCATTTCCGACCGGCCAGCGCGAAGCCGGCCACGCGCCGCAGATCCCGCCGTTGTTGAAGGGCTATATGCGCAGCGGCGCCTGGGTTTGCGGCGCACCGGCCTGGGACCCTGATTTCCATTCGGCCGATTTATTTTTGTTGCTTCCACTGGCGAAGCTCGACAAGCGTTATGCCCGTCACTATTTGAAAGAAAGCGCCCAGCACACTAGTTAGCGAACTGTTCCCCGATAGCTTCAATTCCGATTTGGAGACCTTATGAAACCGCGCGACCAATTTCTCGATGCCGCCTTCAATCCTCCCAGCGAAGGCAAACGCGAAGTAATCCGATTCCGCACCATCTGGATTTCGGACGTGCATCTGGGCACCACCGGATGCCAGGCTGGCCGGTTGCTGCAATTTTTGCGGGCCACCGAATCGGAAACGCTGTATCTGGTCGGCGATATCATTGACGGCTGGCAGCTGAAGCGCCGCTGGTATTGGGATCAAAAACACAACAACGTGGTGCAGACCGTTCTCAAGAAAGCCAGAAAAGGGACCAACGTGGTATTTGTGCCGGGCAATCACGACGAGTCCGTGCGGCAATTCATCGATCTCGATTTCGGCGGCATCAAGATTCGCGACGAACTGGTGCATATCACGGCCGATGGCAAACGCATGCTGGTGCTGCACGGCGACCGCTTCGACGGCGTGATCGCCTGCGCCAAATGGCTGGCTTATGTGGGCGACAACATGTACACGATGGTCTTGAAATTCAATCAATGGTTCAACACCTGGCGCGCCCGCGCCGGCCTGCCGTACTGGTCGCTGTCGCAATACCTGAAATTGAAAGTGAAGAACGCGGTCAGCTATATCAGCTCCTTCGAGAATGCGCTGGCGGCGGAGGCGGCCCGCAAGGGATTGGACGGCGTGATCTGCGGCCACATTCACAAGCCGGAAATCCGCGATATCGACGGCATCAAATATTGCAACGACGGCGACTGGGTGGAAAGCCTGTCCGCCCTGATCGAAGAAGCCAGCGGCGAACTGCGGCTGGTGACCTGGGGCGAAATCATGCAGCGCAAAGCGCAACTGCGAACGAAGGAGGTCGACAGCTTATGCGTATCGCCATCGTAAGCGACGCCGGCGCGCCGCAGGTCAACGGCGTCGTCAATACCCTGGCGGCCACGCAACGGGTGCTGCAGCAGGCAGGGCATACGGTGCTGATGATTGGGCCTGCCAGTTTCCGCACTTTCGCCTGCCCGACCTATCCGGAAATCCGCCTGGCGTACAAGCCTTACGCCAAGATCGCGTCGTTGCTGAGCAAATTCGCCCCCGACTGCATCCATATTTCCACCGAAGGCCCGATGGGACTGGCCGCGCGCCGCTATTGCCTTAACCGCCGGCTGGCCTTCACCACCGCCTATCACACCCGTTTTCCGGAGTATCTGAGCGCACGCCGGATGCTGCCGAAAGCGCTAACCTATCGTCTGCTGCGCTGGTTTCACGGTCCGTCGAAAGCGGTGATGGTGCCGACGCCGGGCATCAAGCAGGCGCTGGAAGAGAATGGCTTCGACAACGTCGCCTTGTGGGGCCGCGGCGTGGATACCGCCTATTTCCATCCCCGCGAGCAGGATCACGCTGCGATCAAGGGTCCCTTGTTCCTGTACGTCGGGCGCATTGCGGTGGAAAAGAACATCGAGGCCTTTCTGCGGCTGGATTTGCCGGGCACCAAATGGGTGATCGGCGACGGACCGCTGCGCGAAGAGCTGGAGCGCCGGTATCCGGAGGTGCATTTTCTGGGCGGCAAGGCGCATGCCGAACTGGCGGCGTATTACAACTGCGCGGATGTCTTTGTATTTCCGAGCAAGACCGATACCTTCGGTCTGGTGCTGGCCGAAGCGATGGCCTGCGGCGTGCCGGTGGCGGCCTATCCGGTGGCAGGGCCGGTCGATGTGGTGCTCGATGGCCAGTCGGGCATTCTCAGCGACGATTTGCGGCAGGCTTGCCTGGACGCGCTGAAGCTGAACCGCCAGCAGGTCCGGCAGCATGCGCTGAGCTATTCGTGGGAGGCGTCGACGCAGCAATTCCTGCAGCATCTGCATATGGCGCGGAGGAATGCCGCGGCGCAGGAAAACGCGGCGCGGATACGGCAGGAAACCATCTGACGCCGCGGCCCTAGCGCCACGCCCGCGGATATATTTCATCGAAACAGGTCGCCAGCGCAGGATCGGCTGCGGTCTGGTTCTCGATCAGGCTGGTCAAATGATATGACAGTGAGCCGGAGCATTGGCCTCTGTATATCCCTCGCAATACCGCGCCGAAATAGTCGATTTCGGCATTCAGTATCGACGGGTCCAGCGCATGGGCCTCGTTCAGGCATCCCAGGGCGTACATGCGCAGACTGCTTAAGGAGTCGACGTCCACGCCGAATACATATTCCGAGCTGTAGCGCACAAACAGAGTCCCCACGCAGAGCAGCATGCGGGCCCGATTGAGCGCGGTGTCGGCCAGTGAACGGTTATCCAGTTCGAACGATTTCCATAAGCCGTCGACATGCCCGGTGCTGAGGTGAAAATCGATTTTCTTCTGCTCCCGGTCGAAGAAAAGCTGGAAATCGCCCTCCAGAAAACGCTGGAAATAGGCGGTCAGATGAACATCGTCCGCCAGCGATATGCAATGGGGCGCGCCGCTGCCGTCGCCGGAAGCCAGCGACCGGCACAGCAGCGCATTGAGGAATTTATCTTTGTATGCGTCGCCTTCCGGATCGCCGAAAATGAAAGCAACCACATTGCTGCCGGTGGTTGGCGGAGGCCGAATGCCGTATGTCTCCATCGGCATCTCACAGTTTTGCATGATCGGATAGGGATTGCGCAGGCATTCATTGCGAAAGCTGCCGTCGGCGTCGTGCTCGAATTGATAACCGTCGTACGGTGTCGCGCATTGATGCAGAATGTTTTGCAATACCCGGTTTTCATAAGCCAGCGCCTGGCTGCCATCCGGCGCAATAAAAATACTGCATAGCAAAGACAGGCCTTCTTCGACGGCTTCCAGCGCCGCCGCTACCGGCGCCACGCCCGGATGTTGCAAAAACCGCTGCTGGAGGGCGGCCAGCTGCTCTGGAAAAAGCGGGTCGCTATCGGTCAGGAATTGACTGACCGCGCCGCAGTAGCGCTGCCATGGAAGCGCCGGTTTGGCCCAGTCCAGATAGAGCAGCACATGCTCCAGGAGCGGTTCCGCCGAATTTCTCGCCCGGTGATTCCAGGACTCGAACAGCGCAGGCAGCACACACGCATCGATATACGCCGCCAGCCGCTGATCGATCCAGCATTGTTCCTGCGTCATGAGAAAACGGGCATACGCGCTCAGCGGGACCGACCGCGCCGTATCGCTTATGCCGTCTTCGATCAAACGCCAAACCGCATCGTTGCGGACGGCGCTCTGGCGCGGGACGATGGAAGCCAGGGCGATGAGTTGCTGTTCGCGAAACAGGCGGCGGCTTTCGTCCCTGCGATAGAACATGCTCGGTATTCCGGTCACCGGGTCGATTCCGGCTTTGGCGACCGACAGCTGGACGCCTTCCAGGTCTGCGTTGAGGAAATTGGTGCCGGGCGCGCATGCCAGACCGGATGCATGCGTCAGCCGCGCCGAGCGGAAATCGGTGTTGATCAGATTGGCGCGATCGAATTGCGCACGGCAAAATGAAGCGTAACGGGCCGTTGCCGCGCTCAGGTTGGCGTCTGCGACGATCGCGCGGTCGGCGATGACTTCCTCCATATTCGCGCCGCGCAGGATGGCGCCGCGCAGATTGCAGCCGGTCAGATCGGCGCCGGCCAATTGTGCGTGGCTGAGATCCGCTTTGCGCAGATCGGCGTCGCGCCACCGGACCTCGCGCAGATCGGCGTTGATCAGATTGGCGTTGCGCAGATCTATTTTGTCCCAGTTGCCGATGCGCAGGACGAACAACATGGCTTCCACGGGCCAGTCGAGCAGCGTGCGTCCCGGATCGATTTCCATGACGCGTGAGCTTTGCCGGGCGATTCTTTTGGATGTGGCGGGATCGCTGTCTTCCACGATGTCCCAGATGCCGCTGAGGACCGGCTCCAGCGTCAGGCTGGCGGAGATGGCCTGCAAACGCTGCCTGAAGCTTTTTCGGTCGATGTGCAGATCGACAAGCGGCTCATTGATATCGAATGCCGGCCGCTCCGCGCACTGCTCGTCGAGCATGCGCGGGAAATAATGTTTGAGCGCAATCAGTTGTTTCGTGAAATCGAGCGTGGCGCGGAAGATGTCGGAGTCGGGGTCGCAGCAGTCGCCCATCAGCGCCAGAATTTTCGATTTGGTGCGCGTGCCGGAAAACGGCGGACGCGCCAGGCACCGGTTTGAAATACATGGCGCCAGCATAAGGGGGTTTAAAGGAAACATCGTGTCCGGCCTGCCTCGTGAAAGAGATGCCGGACAGCATAAAAGAGCGGCGTGGATGAAGTAAATCGGAATAACCGCAACTATGGAAAGGATATTTCTCAATTCGCTGCAAAAGGCTTGCAGGCCGCCGATACGGCTTATTTCACCAGCAATTCCGGCGCGATCACGGCGCGCAGATACGCGCTGGTGACGTCATTGCGTTCGCGTTGCGCGAACCACCAGACATTGGCCTTGCGCAGCGTCCATTCCTTTTTTTCCATGCCCATCAGCATCGATGCGATTTGTCCCAGCGCAGGTTGATGGCCGACGATCAGCACCGCTTCCTTGCTGTCCGGCCAATGCGCCGCCGCCAGCACCTGCTCCGGGGTGGCGCCCGGCCCCAGGTCGGGATGGATCTTGAATTTGCGTCCCAGCGCTTCGGCTGTCTGCACCGTGCGTGTCGCGGGGCTGACCAGGATGCGGCAGGTATTGGGCAAATTGCGGTCCAGCCAGTCGGCTATTTTCCAGGCCTGCTTTTGGCCTTTGCCGGTCAGCGCCCGGCCTTCGTCCGGTTCGCCGATTTCCGCTTCCGCATGACGCCAGAGAATCAGATCCATGGTTATTCTTCCGTGTTGACAGATGGCGCGCCCAAGGTGGCGGCCAGAAATTCCTGAGCGCTGAATTTGGCTTGTTTGGCGCGCATCTTGCGTTGTACATACTTGCCGTTTGGTTCCAGGTGCCAGGCGTTGGCATTGTCTTTCAAATAGGGATTCAGGCCCTCGTTGAGGACCCGTTTCTTCAAGGTCTCGTCGAGCACCGGAAACGCCACTTCGACGCGGCGAAACAGATTGCGGTTCATCCAGTCGGCGCTGGCCAGCCGCACATCGTGCGCCAGATCGTTGCGGAAATAATAGATGCGCGTGTGTTCCAGGAAACGGCCGATGATGGAGCGCACCTTGATGTTTTCCGACAGGCCCGGCACCCCGGGACGCAAGGCGCAGGCGCCGCGCACGATCAGATCGATCTCGACTCCTTCGGCGGACGCCGCATACAGTTCGCGGATCACCGATTCGTCCAGCAGCGCATTCATTTTCGCGATGATGCGGGCCGGGCGTCCTGCGCGCGCGATGTTCGCTTCGTTGCGGATGGCGCGGATCAATTCCTTTTGCAATGCGAACGGCGCCAGCCACAGGTATTCGAGTTTTTTCGGCTTGGTCAGGCTGGTCAGATGAATGAAGATCTCGTTGACTTCCGCGGTCATTTGCGGATGCGCGGTCAACAGGCCGAAATCGGTATAGAAGCGCGTCGTGGTCGGATGATAGTTGCCGGTGCCCATATGCGCATAACAGCGCAGCTCGCCCGCTTCGCGTCGGATCACAAGCGCCAGTTTGGCGTGGGTTTTCAGGCCGACCACGCCGTACACCACCTGGGCGCCGGCGCGTTCGAGCCTGTCAGCCCAGTTGATATTGGCTTCTTCGTCGAAGCGCGCCATCAGTTCCACGATGACCGTCACTTCCTTGCCGTGCTGGGCGGCATAGATCAGCGATTCCATCAGATCCGAGTTCATGCCCGTGCGGTAGATGGTCTGCTTGAGCGCGACCACGTCCGGGTCGCGCGATGCGGTGCGGATGAATTCGACCACCGGCTGGAACGATTGGAACGGATGATGCAGCAGCACGTCGCGCTCGCGCAGCAGTGCGAAGATGTCTCCCGTCATCGACTGCAACGGCTCCGGCATGCCCTGGAAGAACGGCGGGAAACTCAGCCCCGGCTGGGTCGCGTAATCGGCGATTTCGGACAGGCGCACCATATTCACCGGGCCGTCCACCGCATACAGGCGGTCGCGGTCGATCGAGAATTGCGCGAGCAGGAAATCGGACAGATGCGCAGGACATCGGGCGCTGACTTCCAGGCGCACCGCGACGCCGAACTGGCGGCTGTGCAATTCGCTTTGCAGCGCCTGGCGCAGATTCTTGACTTCTTCCTCGTCGACCCACAGGTCGCTGTTGCGGGTGACCCGGAACTGCGAATAGGAAATTACCTCGCGGCCGGTAAACAGCTCGGCCATATGGGCGTGAATGATCGACGACAGCAGGCAGAAGCAGGAACCGGTGTCGGACAGTTCATCCGGCAGCTTGATCACCCGCGGCAGCACCCGGGGCGCCTTGACGATGGCGATGCCGGTGCCGCGGCCGAACGCGTCCTTGCCGGACAGTTCGACGATGAAATTGAGACTCTTGTTCAATACTTGCGGAAACGGATGCGCCGGATCCAGGCCGATCGGCGTGAGCAGCGGGCGCACATACTGCTCGAAATAGCCTTTGACCCATGCGCGCTGGCGCTCGTTGCGGTCGCCGTGATGCAGCAGGGAGATGCCGGCGGCGGCCAGTTGCGGCAACACTTCCGTATTGAGCAACTGGTATTGACGCGCCACGATCTGGTGGCATTCGGCATTGGTCAGCGCCAGCGCCGCCGCCAGGATCGGCGGATCGACCTGTTCGCCCTCGATGCGGTTGGCCAGCAGACTGGCGATCCGCACTTCGAAGAATTCATCGAGATTGTTACTGACGATGCACAGATATTTAAGACGTTCGAGCAGCGGAATCGATTGGTCTTCCGCCTGGGCCAGCACGCGCCGGTTGAAAGCCAGTTGCGAAATCTCCCGATTCAGATAAATCGCCGAAGCGGTGGGCTCAATCGCCGGACCGATGACGGCGACGGCTTCTTCGGATTTGATTTTCTTGGTCATGGGCGCCTGGAGGGTGGGGCGTTGATTTCAAAGTGTAGGTTTCCAATGTGACAACTTAATGACAGGAAAATTGCGTTTTTTACCGAGATTTCATAGGGAACTCACGCTTATTTTTGCAACCCCTGGCAGGGCGGAAAAAGTCATAAAGTCGTCACAATTGGCCGTTACAGTTCGATCCGTTACTTTCGTCAATCCTAGGAGCTGAGTATGCGTTTGAACACAATTATTAAAACAATGGCTGTCGCGGTATGCGGTACCCTGGCTTTCTCGGTAGCGGCGCAAGCTGCCGATATCACCGGCGCCGGATCCTCATTCGTCTATCCAGCCTTTTCCAAATGGGCTGAAGCCTATAAGGCCGCGACCGGCAACAGCCTGAACTATCAATCGATCGGTTCCGGCGGCGGCATCAAGCAAATCAAGGCGAAAACAGTCGATTTCGGCGCATCGGACATGCCTTTGCCCGTGACTGAACTGGAGGCGGACGGCCTGATGCAATTCCCGTCAATTGTCGGCGGTGTGGTCACTGTCGTCAACTTGGACGGCGTCGGCGAAGGCAGGCTGAAATTGTCGGGCCCGGTCCTGGCCGACATCTACGATGCCAAGATCACCAAATGGAACGACCAGGCGATCGCAGCCCTGAACCCTGGCGTCAAGCTGCCGGCCGACGACATCACTGTCGTGTATCGCGCGGACGCTTCGGGCACATCGTTCGTGTTCACCAGCTATCTGTCGAAGGTCAGCCCTAGCTTCAAGACCGGCGTCGGCGCCGGCACCTCGGTCAAGTGGCCTACCGGTATCGGCGGCAAGGGTAATGAAGGCGTTGCCGCCAACGTCGCCAAGATCAAGGGATCCATCGGTTACGTGGAATATGCGTATGCGCATGAGAACAAGATGGCCTACACGCTGATCAAGAATGCCGATGGCGTCTACGTTACACCCAAGGAATCCACATTCGAGGCCGCAACCGCCGCCGCCGACTGGGCCAAAACGCCTGGATTCGTAGTGGACTTCACCAATGCAGCGGGCAAAAACAGCTGGCCTATTACCAGTGCTTCGTTCATCATTATGCACAAAGCGCAGGAAGCCAACGGCGCCAAGGGCAAGGAAGTCCTGAAATTCTTCGACTGGGCCTACAAGAAGGGCGCAAGCGACGCTTCCAAGCTGGATTACGTTCCGTTGCCTGCACCGGTCGTGAAGCTGGTTGAAGATTCGTGGAAAGCCAATCTGAAAGACAGCAGCGGCAAGGCAATCTGGTAAGTAACACTGATGTCTCCGGTTCGCCGCTGTCGTCTGCCGGTTATGTAACGGCAGCGGCGGCGGCGAACCACTTTAAAGAACGGTTGCACAATGAGCGCACATATCTCTACACCCGCCATGCAGAGTTCACCCGCATCGGGCGGTGCATCCGTTGAAAGCGGCCGCATCGACGCCGCATTGATCGCAACCATGCGCAAACAGCGCATTCAGGATTTCCTCTTTCATAAAATCACGCTGCTTTTCGCATTGACGGTGCTGTTGATGCTGGGCGGGATTATCATTTCCTTGTTTATCGGCGCGTGGCCTGCATTTCACGCGTTCGGCCCCGGTTTCATCACGCGCGTGGAGTGGGATCCGGTCAACGACGAGTACGGCGCGGCGATCGCCATTGTCGGCACCCTGGCGACGTCGGCCATTGCATTGCTGATCGCGTTTCCGGTGAGCTTCGGGATCGCCCTGTTTCTGACCGAGATCTGCCCGAGCAGGCTGCGCCAGCCGCTGGGCACCGCGGTCGAGCTGCTGGCCGGCGTGCCAAGCATCATTTACGGCATGTGGGGCCTGTTTGTATTCGCCCCGCTGTTCGCTGAATACGTGCAACCGGCCTTGCGCCATACGGTAGGCCAGATACCGGGTATCGGCATATTGTTTTCGGGTCCGATGATGGGCATCGGCATTCTGACCGCCGGCCTGATTCTGGCGGTGATGATTATTCCGTTCATCGCTTCGGTGATGCGCGACGTGTTCGAAGTGGTGCCGGCGGTGCTCAAGGAGTCCGCTTACGGCCTGGGCTGCACGCGCTGGGAAGTGGTGCGCAAGATTGTGTTGCCTTACACCAAGACCGGCGTGGTCGGCGGCGTCATGCTGGGCCTGGGCCGCGCGCTGGGCGAAACGATGGCGGTCACCTTCGTGATCGGCAATGCGCAGCGCTTGTCCTGGTCATTGTTTGCATCCGGCAACAGTATCGCGTCCACATTGGCCAACGAAATCGCGGAAGCCTCCACGCCCTTGCACGTATCGTCGCTGTTTGCGCTGGGCCTGATCCTGTTCGCGATCACCTTTATCGTGCTGGCGGTCGCCAAGTTAATGTTGCAGGGCATGTCCCGCAAGGAAGGCAGCAAATGAGCCGGGATCAACAAGACGCGGCAGAGGCCGGCGTGCATCCGCATAGTAATTCGCGCATGAATCCCGTATACCGGCGACGCCTGCTGTATCACCGGCTCGGCATGCTGTTTTCGTTTGCCGCAATGGCGCTGGGTCTGATCATGCTGATGTGGATCCTGCTGACGCTGGTGATCAAGGGCTTTGGCGCGCTGAATCTGGGTCTGCTGACGCAAAACACCCCGTCGCCGGGCGGCGAGGGCGGCGGTCTGCTCAACGCGATCACCGGCAGTGTGCTGATGGTCGGCATTTCGACGCTGATCAGCACCCCGATCGGCATTCTGGCCGGGATCTATCTGGCCGAATACGGCGAGGAAAGCAAACTGGCGCAAACCACCCGTTTCGTGACCGACATCATGCTGTCGGCGCCGTCGATCGTGATCGGCCTGTTCGTGTATGCGATTTATGTCGCCAATATCGGGCATTTTTCCGGCTGGGCGGGAACTTTCGCGATTTCGCTGATCGCCATTCCGGTGATCGTCAGAACCACGGACAACATGCTGAAACTGGTGCCGAGCAGCCTGCGCGAAGCTGCGTTTTCGCTGGGAACGCCGCGCTGGAAAGTGGCGATGATGATTCGCCTGCGCGCGGTCAAGGCCGGCGTCGTGACCGGCGTGCTGCTGGCGGTGGCGCGGATCTCCGGCGAAACCGCGCCGCTGTTGTTCACCGCGCTCAACAACCAGTTCTTCAGCACCAATATGAACCGGCCGATCGCCAATTTGCCGGTGGTCATCAATCAGTTTGCGATGAGTCCTTATAACAATTGGGTCTCGCTGGCGTGGGGCGGCGCGTTGCTGATTACCTTTAGCGTGCTGCTGCTGAACATTCTGTCGCGCACCTTGTTCAGCCAGAAAATTCCCGGTTAATCTCCTAGAGAAATATATGACTATGCAAACAGCAGCGGAAAACGGCAGGGGCCTGAAGCCGATGATTGAAGTCGCTGACCTGAATTTTTATTACGGAAATTTCCAGGGCCTCAAGAATATCAATCTGAATATCGAAGAAAAGAAAGTCACCGCGTTCATCGGGCCGTCCGGTTGCGGCAAGTCGACGTTGCTGCGTACCTTCAACCGCATGTACGACCTGTATCCGGGACAGCGCGCGGAAGGCCAGATCATGTACGGCGGCCGCAATATTCTGGACGCGGGCCAGGACCTGAACATGTTGCGCGCCAAGGTCGGCATGGTGTTTCAGAAGCCGACGCCGTTTCCGATGTCAGTCTACGACAATATCGCTTTCGGCATTCGTTTATATGAAAACCTGCCGAAGGGCGAAATGGACGAGCGCGTCGAATGGGCGCTGAACAAGGCCGCGCTGTGGGGCGAAGTCAAGGACAAACTGAACAAGAGCGGTTTGTCGCTGTCCGGCGGCCAGCAGCAGCGCTTATGCATCGCGCGCGGCGTGGCGGTCAAGCCGGAAGTGCTGTTGCTGGACGAGCCTACCTCGGCGCTGGATCCGATTTCGACGGCCAAGGTGGAAGAACTGATCGGCGAACTGAAGAACGATTACACCATCGCCATCGTGACGCACAATATGCAGCAGGCGGCGCGCTGCTCGGACAACACAGCGTATATGTACCTGGGCGAACTGGTCGAGTTCGGCGTGACCGATCAGATCTTCATGAACCCGGCGCGCAAAGAGACGCAAGACTATATCACCGGCCGTTTCGGCTAAGCAGCACCTCTGAGAAGGACTTTTAAAATGACAGGCGATCACTCTTCGAAACAATACGATGCCGATCTTGAAGGAATTCGTTCCAAGGTCCTGCTGATGGGCGGCATGGTTGAACAACAGTTCCAGGAAGCGATGTTGGCGTTTAGCGACGGCAATGTCAGGCTGGCCGAAAAAGTGATCGCCGACGACGATCATGTGAATGCGCTCGAAGTCGAGCTGGACGACGCATGCTGTCACCTGATCGTGCGCCGCCAGCCGACCGCCAACGATTTGCGCACCGTGATGGCGACCATCAAGATCATTACCGATCTGGAACGCATCGGCGACGAATCCAGCAAGATCGCGCGCACATCGATGCGCATGACCGAGCGGGCCGGCATCAAGGCCGGCGAGCATTTCAAAATGGTCAAGGATATCAGCGACCGCGCCGCCGCGATGCTCAGAGGGTCGCTGGACGCATTGGCGCGCCTGGATCAAAAGCAGGCTCTGGCGCTGATTGCGGACGATACCGCGATCGATATCGGCTTCCGCACCATCACGCGCAGTCTGGCGACTTACATGATGGAAGACCCGCGGACGATTTCGTCGTCGGTCGACACGATGTGGGTGGCCAAGGCGATCGAGCGGGTTGGCGATCACGCCAAGAACATCGCCGAATTCGTGGTCTACGTGGTGGGCGGCAAAGACATCCGTCACAGCGATTTCGCCACCGTGGACAAGTCGGCCTCCACCTGAAACCATGGCTATCATTCTGATCGTCGAAGATGAACCATCGATTGCCGAGCTGATCGCGTTCACGCTCAAGGAAGCGGGCTGGACGGCGTGCGTCGTCAGTACCGCGGCCGCCGCCTGGGAATTCGTACAGCAGCGCACGCCGCAGGTGGTGGTGCTGGACTGGATGTTGCCGGACGGCACCGGCCTGCAATTGCTCTCCAAAATCCGCGCCGACCGTCAGTTGGCGCAGATCTCGGTCATCATGCTGACGGCCAAAAGCATGGAAGAAGACAAGTTGGCCGGGCTGGACAACGGCGCCGACGATTACCTCACCAAACCGTTTTCGCCGCGCGAACTGACGGCGCGGATCAAGGCGCTGATGCGCCGCAAGAGTCCGGAACATGCGCAGGAAGTGATGGTCGTGGGGCCGGTGGCGCTGGATCCGGCCAGTTTCTCGGTCACCTTGCACGACAACAAGATCGATATCGATTTCGCCGAATTCAAATTATTGAAATTTTTCCTGGCGCACCCGGGGCGGGTGTTCTCCCGTAGCCAGTTATTGGATAAAGTGTGGGGAGATCACGTTGTGATTGAAGAACGCACGGTCGATGTACACGTGCTGCGCCTGCGCAAGTGCTTGCAGGACGCGGAATATTTGATCAAGACGGTGCGCAGCGTGGGTTACATGCTTTCGGAAAAATAAATGAATCCTCAGGTGTTGTTTTGGGTGCCTGCAGCAGTGCGGGCATTTTTGTTTGCCGTGGCGGTTTCGGCGGTGTGGTGGGCCGCGGGAGTGGATTACGCGCTGCTGCTGGCGTTTGCCGGCATCGCCGCGCTGGCTTACACGCAATTGCATTATCTGTACCGGCTCAGCATCTGGCTGGATAATCCGGATCGGGAAAAACTGCCCGACGGCTGGGGCGCATGGACCGATATCTTTGCCCGATTGTACCGGCTGCGGCGCGACGACGAACGCAATCGGACCGAGCTGACCGAATGGCTGACGCGTTTTCGCCAGGCCATGCATCTGCTGCCGGATGGCGTCGTCATCATGGACGACGTGCTGTTTCTGGAATGGTGCAATCCGGCGGCGCAGGAGCACCTCGGGTTGGACCTGGCGCGCGACAAGGGTATGCGCGTCACCAATCTGATCCGCAATCCTGCGTTCATCGATTACATCATCCTGGGCCGCTACGAGCAGCCGCTGACGATGGGGCTGCACGGCCGCAAGCTGGTGGTGCACATCATTCCTTTCGAAAACCGGCGCCAGATCGTGGTAACGCACGACGCCACCGAATCCGAACGCATCGACATGATGCGCCGCGACTTCATCGCCAATGCGTCGCATGAATTGCGCACGCCGTTGACCGTAATCAACGGTTTTCTCGAAATCGCGCTGGCGCAGCCGGATCTGGACCGCCAAGTGCGCAAATCCCATCTGCAATTGATGACCGAGCAGGGCAAGCGCATGCAGGGCCTGATCGGCGACATGCTGACGCTGACGCGGCTGGAGTCTCTCGATTATCCGATGCGGCCGGAGCGGGTGCATATACGGCCGCTGTTGGAAGGCATTCTGGAAGAGGCGAATGCATTGTCCAGCGGCCGTCATCGGATCACGCTGGATATCGACGGCCCCGATCTGAAAGGCAGCATCGACGAATTGCGCAGCGCGTTCAGCAATCTGGTGTCGAACGCGGTGCGCTACACGCCGGACGGCGGTGTCATCCGGATCAAGTGGCGGCAGGGGGCCGACAATCTGGTCTTTGAAGTGCAGGACAACGGCATCGGCATCGCCGCCGAAGATATTTCGCGTCTGACCGAGCGCTTTTACCGGGTCGACAAAGGCCGTTCCCGCGATACCCAAGGCACCGGACTGGGCCTGGCGATCGTCAAGCACGTATTGCTGCGCCATTCGGCCACGCTGGTGATCGAATCGGCGCAGGACAAGGGCAGCAAATTCATGGCGGTGTTTTCGGCGGCGTCGATGGTTTGAGGCCGCCGGCTTTCAAACGCTTGCTTCGCTTATGCGTTCACGGTTCGCTGCCGCTGTTCGCCCAGTCCTTCGATGCCGAGATGCACGATCTGGCCCGCCTTTAGATAAACCGGATGCGGTTTGACGCCCATGCCGACGCCGGACGGCGTGCCGGTCGCGATCACATCGCCGGGCTGCAGGCTCATGAAGCGGCTCATATAGGAAACGATGAAAGGCACGTTGAAGATCATCGTGCTGGTATTGGCGTTCTGATAGCGTTTGCCGTCGACTTCCAGCCACATTTTCAAATTGCCGGGATCGGACATTTCGTCCCGGGTCACCAGCCACGGTCCGATCGGCGCGAAGGTATCGCAGCCCTTGCCCTTGTCCCAGGTGCCGCCGAGCTCCAGCTGAAATGCGCGCTCCGATACGTCGTTGATGATGCAATAGCCGGCGACGTGGTTGAGCGCGTCGGCCTCGTCGATGTAGCTGCCGCAGGTGCCGATGACCACGCCCAGTTCGATTTCCCAGTCGGTCTTTTGAGCGCCGCGCGGAATTTTCAGATCGTCATTCGGGCCGCATACCGACGACGTCCATTTGCTGAAAATCACGGGTTCGGTAGGAATCGGCAAACCGGCTTCGATAGCGTGATCCGTGTAATTCAAACCGGTGCAAATCAGTTTGCCGATATTGCCGACACACGCGCCTATGCGCGGATTGCCGTCGACTTGCGGCAGCGTCGTCGGATCCAGCGCGCTCAGCCGGGCCAGCGTGGCCGCATCGAGCGCGGCGCCATTGACGTCATGGATGTGGGCTGACAGATCGCGGATGCGGCCGGTTGAATCCAGCAAACCCGGCTTTTCCTGGCCGGATTGACCGTAGCGTAGCAATTTCATTGACGTTCCTATATTTCATGGGTTGATGAGCGGCGGCCGCCGCAGACGCCATGATATCCAACTATACCGTGGCGCGTGCGTGACGTTTTCCTGGCGGATTTTTGTGGTTTAATCCGCCCATCGTTTTTTTTCATTCTTATTTATGGCTATCGTTTCCTTCGCCCGCCGTGCGGTTCTGACGCTGGCGGGCATCGCCTTAGGCGCCTGCTCCACCTTCACCTCCACGCCCGCGCCGCAAGCGCATGCCCCCGGCGCCCTGCCGGCGGCAGCCGCCAGACCGATCAAAATCGGCTTGGCGCTGGGCGGCGGCGCGGCGCGCGGCTTTGCCCATATCGGCGTGATCAAGGCGCTGGAATCGCAGGGCATCGTGCCTGATATCGTGGTCGGCACCAGCGCCGGCAGTCTGGTCGGCGCGCTGTACGCCGCGGGCAATGACGGATTTGCATTGCAGAAAATGGCGCTGACGATGGACGAGGCGGCGATTTCGGATTGGTCGGTGCCGTTTTTCGCGAAAGTCAGCGGCGTGTTCAAGGGCGAGGCGATCCAGCAATACGTGAATCGCAGCGTCAACAATGCAACCATCGAAAAATTGAAAATCCCGTTCGGCGCGGTGGCGACCGATCTGAACAGCGGGAAGGCCATCCTGTTTCAACGGGGCAATACCGGTCTGGCGGTGCGTGCGTCTTCGGCTGTGCCGGGGGTGTTTCAGCCAGTCCGCATCGGCGAGCATCAGTATGTCGACGGCGGGCTGGTGGCGCCGGTGCCGGTCCGCTTTGCGCGGGAGATGGGCGCCGATTTTGTGATCGCGGTGAATATTTCCGCGCAACCGGGCGTGCAATCGGCGGCGAGTTCGGTCGAGGTCATGCTGCAGTCTTTCGCGATCATGGGACAGAGCATCAACGCTTATCAGCTGCAGGACGCCGATGTCGTGATCACGCCGGAACTCGGCAATATGCGGGGTAACGATTTCAATAGCCGCAACAGCGCGATCTTGTCGGGCGAGCAGGCCGGCATGGCGGCGATCGCCGAGATCAAACGCAAGCTGAACGAAAAACGCGCCCGCTGATGATTGGCGGGCGCGTTTCGGAATGCGGGAAGGCTGGCGTAGCGGGAGGATGGATCAGTTGCCGCTTTGATCCTGCCCATGTTCGTTCTGATCGTCGGCCTCGATGATGCGGCGGGCGCCGTTGAAGCGTTTCTTCCAATACGCGATGTCCATGCTCTCGATACGCACTTCGCCGCCGGTGGAAGGGGAGTGGATGAATTTGGAATCGCCGAGATAAATCCCGACATGCGAAAAGCCGCGGCGCAATGTATTGTAGAACACCAGGTCGCCCGGTTTCAGATCGTGCTTATCCACTTTCTCGCCGACCCGGCTGATTTCGGCGGAGGTGCGCGGCAACTGGGTGCCCAGAGCGACTTTATAGACATATTGCACCAGGCCGCTGCAATCCAGACCCTTATCGGGAGAATTGCCGCCGTAACGGTATTTGATGCCGATCATGCTCATCGCTTCGACCGCCAGATCCGAGGCGCGGCTGGTGACGCGATCGGTCATGTCGTGCAATCTCGTTAATGCCTTCTGCGTTTTGCTTTGGGGCGCCTGCAGCGGAACGGGGTCAATGGCCCATGCGGAACATGTCATCCACAATCCTGCTGCCAAAATGCTGGCTTGTGCCAAAATTTTGATCTGGGATACAGGATGTTTTAGTGACATGCGGGGCTCTTTCCAAAAACGATAGGAGAATGTAATGGATAAGGGCCGTGTATGTCCACTTGAAAAGAGTAACAGGGTCGGAAAAAGTTCCGCCGAAAACCGAAGAAAAACTGAAAAATCGCGAGATGGGTGAAAATAGCGCGGTGAACGGCGCATTTTGGCCGCTTTTGCGAAAATATTGTCACCTTGAATACCGCAGGTCCGCAAGCTGAAATAAAAAACGTACAATCGAGACTTTTTGACAGGAGACATCATGCAAGCGCGCCCATTTCTGACTTTGGACGATGTAAAGAAAATCGCCGCGGCGGCCGAGGCGGAAGCCAAGGCGAATAACTGGGCGGTGGCCATCGCGATCGTCGATGGGGGCGGCCATTTGATGTGGTTCCAGCGACTGGACGGCGTCGCGCCGATTTCATCGCAGATCGCGCCGGCGAAGGCCCGCTCCGCCGCGTTGGGTTGTCGTGAAAGCAAGATTTATGAGGATATCGTCAACAACGGGCGTTACTCCTTCCTCAGCGTTCCCGGCGATTTCGCCTTTCTCGAAGGTGGCGTGCCGGTGATGATCGACGGCCATTGCATAGGCGCTGTAGGAGTGTCCGGCGTGAAATCGGCGGAAGATGCGCAGATCGCCAAGGCAGGCATCGCCGCGCTGAGCCTATAATTTCGCGGTCCGCCGGGGGAGGGCCCGCTCGCCGCGGTTTCCGGCCGGAATTGTGTCGGACCGGGCTGTTTTACTGCGTTGGTGACGGATAATCAGGCGATCGGGCAATTGCCGGAGAAGGCCTTCTGCGCTATAATTGTTCGGTTTAGCTAATTTTATCCCGCCCCTAGCGCATACCACTCCATATCGTCTCAAAAAGACTTAAAAAACGTTCGACGGGATCGCCGTGCCTACCCACACGGCTCCGTTCGATGCTTGATAACGGTCATTCTGGCGCAGCTAGCGGCGGTAACAACATCAGGAGTTACCTTGCTGCCATTTTTATCTGGCCCCACCGTTCCAGCCATCCTCGCGTTAGCCGACGGGACGATTTTCCAGGGGTTTTCCATTGGCGCTGCCGGCGAGACCACCGGCGAAGTCGTCTTTAATACGGCGATGACCGGGTATCAGGAAATCCTCACCGATCCCAGCTACAGCCGCCAGATCGTCACACTGACTTATCCGCATATCGGCAATACCGGCGTCAACGCCGAAGATGTCGAGTCCACCAAAATCCATGCCGCCGGCCTGATCATCAAGGATCTGCCGCGTCTGGTGTCCAATTTCCGCAGCACCCAAACATTGAACGACTATCTGGCCGACGGCAATATCATCGCCATCGCCGGTATCGACACGCGCATGCTGACCCGCATCCTGCGCGAAAAAGGCGCGCAGAGCGGCGCGATCGTGGCCGGCAATACCGATATCGCCGCCGCCACCGCCAAGGCGCTGGAACTGGCGCGCGCCTTCCCCGGCCTGGCCGGCATGGATCTGGCGAAGGAAGTGTCGACCAAACAGGCGTACAACTGGACCGAAACCGAGTGGAAGCTGGGCTCCGGCTACGGTCAGCAGATCACCCCCAAATATCACGTCGTGGCCTTCGACTACGGCGTCAAATTCAATATCCTGCGCATGCTGGCGCAACGCGGCTGCAAGATCACCGTGCTGCCGGCGCAGGCCTCCGCGGCCGACGCGCTGGCGCTGAATCCGGACGGTATTTTCCTGTCCAACGGACCTGGCGACCCGGAGCCTTGCGACTACGCGATCGCGGCCACTAAAACGCTGATCGACGCCGGCATTCCGACTTTCGGCATCTGCCTCGGCCATCAGATCATGGGTCTGGCTTCCGGCGCCAAAACGCTGAAGATGAAGTTCGGCCATCACGGCGCCAATCATCCGGTCCAGGATCTCGACAGCAAAAAAGTTCTGATTACTTCGCAAAACCACGGCTTCGCCGTCGACCCGGCCACGCTGCCGGCCAATTGCCGCGTCACGCATGTGTCGCTGTTCGACGGCTCGCTGCAGGGTTTCGCCCGTACCGATCAACCCGCGTTCTGCTTCCAGGGGCATCCCGAAGCATCGCCCGGACCGCATGACATTGCCCCGCTGTTCGATCAATTCGTGGCAATGATGGAGAACAAGAAAAATGCCTAAGCGCACTGATATTAAAAGCATCCTGATCATCGGCGCAGGTCCGATCATCATCGGTCAGGCATGCGAATTCGATTACTCCGGCGCGCAGGCCTGCAAGGCCTTGCGCGAAGAGGGCTACAAAGTCATCCTGGTCAACAGCAATCCGGCCACCATCATGACCGATCCGGAAATGGCCGACGTCACGTACATCGAGCCGATTACCTGGCAGGTCGTCGAACGCATCATCGCCAAGGAAAAACCGGATGCGATCCTGCCGACCATGGGGGGGCAGACCGCGCTCAATTGCGCGCTGGATCTGCACCGCAACGGCGTGCTGGAAAAATACGGCGTGGAACTGATCGGCGCCTCGCCGGAAGCCATCGACAAGGCGGAAGACCGCTCCAAGTTCAAGGACGCGATGACCAAGATCGGCCTCGGTTCGGCGCGCTCCGGCGTGGCGCATACGCTGGAAGAGTCGTGGGGCGTGCAGAAGGAACTGGGTTTCCCGGTCATCATCCGTCCGTCGTTCACGATGGGCGGCACCGGCGGCGGCATCGCGTATAACGCGGAAGAATTCGAAACCATCTGCAAGCGCGGTCTGGAAGCGTCGCCGACGTCCGAGCTGCTGATCGAGGAATCGCTGATCGGCTGGAAAGAGTACGAGATGGAAGTCGTGCGCGACAAGGCCGACAACTGCATCATCGTCTGCTCAATCGAAAACCTGGATCCGATGGGCGTGCACACCGGCGATTCGATCACCGTGGCGCCAGCGCAAACGCTGACCGACAAGGAATATCAGATCATGCGTAACGCATCGCTGGCGGTGCTGCGCGAAATCGGCGTCGATACCGGCGGTTCGAATGTGCAGTTTTCGGTGAATCCGGAAGACGGCCGCATGATCGTCATTGAAATGAATCCGCGCGTGTCGCGCTCGTCGGCGCTGGCGTCGAAAGCCACCGGTTTCCCGATCGCCAAGATCGCCGCCAAGCTGGCGGTCGGTTTCACGCTGGACGAATTGCGCAATGAAATCACCGGCGGCGCGACCCCGGCGTCGTTCGAACCGTCCATCGATTACGTGGTCACCAAGATCCCGCGTTTCGCCTTCGAGAAATTCCCGCAGGCGGACGACCATTTGACGACACAGATGAAATCGGTCGGCGAAGTGATGGCGATCGGCCGCACCTTCCAGGAGTCGTTCCAGAAAGCGCTGCGCGGTCTGGAAGTCGGCGTCGACGGTCTGAACGAAAAGACCACCGATCACGAAACGCTGAAAGAGGAGCTGGGCGAGCCGGGACCGGAGCGGATCTGGTACGTCGGCGATGCGTTCGCGCAAGGTTTCACGCTGGAAGAAGTACATCAGCTGACGCACATCGATCCGTGGTTCCTGTCGCAGATCAAGGAAATCGTCGACATCGAATTGTGGCTGGAAAGTTCGCAGACGCTGGAAGCGCTGGACCGCGACCTGTTGTTCACGCTGAAACAGAAAGGTTTCGCCGACCGCCGTCTGGCCAAGCTGCTCAAGACCACCGATACCGCGGTGCGGGCCAGGCGCTGGGCGCTGGATGTGCGCCCGGTGTACAAGCGCGTCGATACCTGCGCTGCGGAATTTTCGACCAATACCGCCTACATGTATTCGACCTACGATCAGGAATGCGAAGCGCAGCCGACGGACAAGAAAAAAATCATGGTGCTGGGCGGCGGTCCCAACCGCATCGGGCAGGGCATCGAATTCGATTATTGCTGCGTGCATGCGGCGCTGGCGATGCGCGAAGACGGCTATGAAACCATCATGGTCAACTGCAATCCGGAAACCGTGTCGACTGACTACGACACCTCCGATCGCCTGTATTTCGAATCGTTGACGCTGGAAGACGTGCTGGAAATCGTCGCCAAGGAAAAGCCGTACGGCGTGATCGTGCAGTACGGCGGCCAGACGCCGCTGAAGCTGGCGCTGGATCTGGAAGCCAACGGCGTGCCTATCGTCGGCACCTCGCCGGACATGATCGACGCCGCAGAAGACCGCGAGCGCTTTCAGAAGCTGCTGCAGGATCTGGGTTTGCGTCAGCCGCCGAACCGCACCGCGCGCACCGAGGAAGACGCGCTGCGCCTGGCGCAGGAAATCGGTTATCCGCTGGTGGTGCGTCCGTCCTATGTGCTGGGCGGCCGGGCTATGGAAATCGTGCATGAGCAGCGCGATCTGGAGCGCTATATGCGCGAAGCGGTCAAGGTGTCGCACGACTCGCCTGTGTTGCTGGATCGCTTCCTCAATGACGCGATCGAGGTCGACGTCGATTGCATTTCGGATGGCGTGCAGACCTTCATCGGCGGCGTGATGGAGCATATCGAACAGGCCGGCGTGCACTCCGGCGATTCGGCCTGTTCGCTGCCGCCGTATTCGCTGTCGCAGGCGACCATCGACGAGTTGAAGCGGCAGACCGCGCTGATGGCGAAAGGCTTGAATGTAATTGGGCTGATGAATGTGCAGTTCGCGATTCAGCAGGTCGAGCAGGATGGCAAAATGCAGGATCTGGTGTTCGTGCTGGAAGTCAATCCGCGCGCCTCGCGCACCGTACCGTTCGTGTCGAAGGCGACCGGGCTGCAACTGGCCAAGATCGCGGCGCGCTGCATGGTCGGCCAATCGCTGGAAAGCCAGGGCGTGCGGCAAGAGGTGGTGCCGCCTTATTTCAGCGTCAAGGAAGCGGTGTTCCCGTTCGTCAAATTCCCCGGCGTCGATACGATTCTCGGCCCCGAGATGAAATCGACGGGCGAAGTGATGGGGGTCGGCAAGACCTTCGGCGAGGCGTTTGTCAAATCGCAGCTCGGGGCGGGCGTCAAATTGCCGCAGTCGGGCAAAGTGTTTCTCAGTGTCAAGGGCAGCGACAAGCCGCGCGCGGTCCAGGTGGCCAGGGATCTGGTCGGGATGGGCTTCTCGATCGTGGCGACCAAGGGCACGGCCACCGCGATCGGCGCCGCCGGTATCGCGGTGAAGATGGTCAACAAGGTGGTCGAAGGGCGGCCGCATATCGTCGACATGATCAAGAACAACGAGATCGCGCTAGTGATCAATACGGTCGAAGAGAAGCGCACCGCCATTTCCGACTCCGGCGCCATCCGCACGTCGGCGCTGGCGGCGCGGGTCACCACCTTCACCACCATCGCCGGCGCCGAAGCGGCGGTGGAGGGAATGCGGCATCTGGATGCGATGGACGTGTACGATTTACAAGGTTTGCATAAAGCGATACACTAAGTCTCACATATTCACCTGCCAAGTCACAGAGGGCACCAGGAGTTCCGGTGCCCTCTGTGGCTTTTTAACTTTGAGCGCAAAACATGAATTCGATTCCATTGACCAAACATGGCGCAGAGCTTCTGAAAGAAGAGTTGCATCGTCTGAAAACCAAGGACCGTCCTTCGGTCATTAGCGCGATCGCCGAAGCGCGCGCGCATGGCGACCTGTCGGAAAATGCCGATTACGACGCCGCCAAGGAGCGCCAGAGTTTTATCGAGGGCCGCATCGCCGATATCGAAGGCAAGCTGGGCGCCGCGCTGATTATCGATCCGACCACGCTCCATGCGGACGGCCGGGTGGTGTTCGCGTCGACTGTCGATCTGGAAAATCTGGAAACCGGCGAGCGGGTGACTTATCAGGTGGTCGGCACCGACGAGGCTGACATCAAGGACGCGAAAGTATCGGTGACTTCACCGATCGCGCGGGCCCTGATCGGCAAAAGCGCAGGCGACGTGGTCGGCGTCGAAGCGCCGTCCGGTCTGCGCGAATATGAAATTCTGGAAGTGCGCTACGTCTGAGATGCGTCCGGACAGGCATTTAAAGGATGCCCTCGCCGTATCGGTTTATTTCGCTCCGAGCGACGATTTTTTCGCGCTTTTCTGACGCGGTTTGGCGCGTTTGATCGAACCGCCGGCGGTGACGCGTTCGTTTCCCTTGACCATGACTTTGGTGACCGACGGCCGTTTGGTGCCGCTGGCGCTCGGCTTGACGATGGTGACTTCGCGCATGCCGCGTCCGCTGGTGCCGCTGCGTCCTGCCTTTTCTTCGGCTTGCGGACGGTAGATCACCAGCAGCTTGCCGATATGCTGGATCGGCAATGCCGACAGCTTTTCGCAAATGGCTTCGTACATGTCGATGCGGGCCTGCCGGTCGTCGCCGAAGACGCGGATTTTGATCAATCCATGCGAATTGAGGCTGGCATCGATTTCCTTGAGCACGGACGGCGTCATGCCGGCTTCGCCGATCATCACAACAGGGTTGAGCGCATGCGCTTCGGCGCGCAGTTCGCTGCGTTCGGCGGGTGTAAGTTTCAACATGAAAATCCTCTAAAAACGGTATTCTACGCGAATGGCAAAGAACAAATTAAACAAAAACTGGGTGCACGATCATATTAACGATCCGTATGTCAAGCTGGCGCAGAAAGAGGGATACCGGGCCCGGGCGGCGTATAAGCTGAAGGAAATCGACGAAGGCGAGAAACTGATCAAGCCGGGGCAGATCATCGTCGATCTGGGCAGCACGCCGGGCAGTTGGTCGCAATACGCGCGCAATAAGCTGGCGGGTCAGGGCGGCGGCGGGATCAACGGTTTGATCATCGCGCTCGATATGCTGGAAATGGAGCCGATTGCCGACGTGCACTTCATCCTGGGCGATTTTCGCGAAGAGCAGCCGGTGGCCGAACTGGAACGGCTGCTGGCCGGGCGCAAGGTCGATCTAGTGCTGTCGGATATGGCGCCGAATCTGTCCGGCATCGCAAGCGCCGACGCTGCGCGCGTCGAACATATTATCGATCTGGCAATGGAATTCGCCGAAGCGCACATGAAGCCGTCCGGTGCTTTACTGGTGAAATGCTTCAACGGCGCGGGTTATAACGACATCCTGCTGAAGTTTCGCGAGACCTTCAAAACGGTGGCGTCGAAAAAGCCGAAAGCCAGCCGGGATAAGTCGTCCGAAATCTTTTTATTGGGCAGAAACCTGAAATCTCCCGGCAAACCTCAATAAATCTGAAAAAAATCCGTAAAAATCAATACGATGGTGAATTTTCGGCCTTGATTTCGGCCGACCGCGCCTTATATGACCTTCAACTACACCCACAGCAATTGTAATAGTTTCAATATTTCTATCGAGCAAGGTGTTGCGTCCGTCCCCGTATCCGGGCGCGCACGGGCGCCGAGGTAGTAACGATAGTTGAATCCGAGTAAAATCGTCCGAGTATCAGATTCATACTAAGAGTAATGGTGCGGTCCGCGCCGGAGGAGTTCTAGTGAACAATATGTTTTCCAAAGCCGCCATATGGGTGGTGATCGCATTGGTGTTATTTACCGTATTCAAGCAATTTGATAATCGGGGGGTAGCATCCGGCGCGACTCCGATTGCTTACTCGGACTTCATTGCCGAAGTGAAGGCAGGCCGGATCAAGGATGCGACCATTGAGGATCGCACCATCATTGCGACCAACCAGGACGGCAAGAAACTGAAAACGGCGGCCACTTTCCTCGATCGCGGTCTGGTCGGCGACCTGCTGAACAATGGCGTCAAGTTCGATGTCAAGCAGCCTGAAGAGCAATCCTTCCTTTCCCAGATTTTCATTTCATGGTTCCCGATGCTGTTGCTGATCGGCGTCTGGGTGTTTTTCATGCGCCAGATGCAGGGCGGCGGCAAGGGCGGCGCTTTCTCGTTCGGCAAATCGAAAGCGCGGATGCTGGATGAGAACGCCAATTCGATTACCTTCGCCGATGTGGCCGGTTGCGACGAAGCCAAGGAAGAAGTGCACGAGATCGTCGAGTTCCTGCGCGATCCGACCAAATTCCAGAAGCTGGGCGGACGCATTCCCCACGGTGTGCTGATGGTCGGCCCTCCGGGAACCGGTAAGACGCTGCTGGCGCGCGCGATCGCCGGCGAAGCCAAAGTGCCGTTCTTCACGATTTCCGGTTCGGATTTCGTCGAAATGTTCGTCGGCGTCGGCGCGTCCCGTGTGCGCGACATGTTCGAAAACGCCAAAAAGCATGCTCCGTGCATCATCTTCATCGATGAAATCGACGCTGTCGGTCGTCATCGCGGCGCAGGCATGGGTGGCGGCAACGACGAGCGCGAACAGACTCTGAATCAGATGCTGGTCGAAATGGACGGCTTCGAAGTCAATTCCGGCGTCATCGTGATCGCCGCGACCAACCGCGCCGACGTCCTGGACAAAGCGTTGCTGCGTCCGGGCCGTTTCGATCGCCAGGTAATGGTCGGTCTGCCCGATATTCGCGGTCGCGAACAGATTTTGTACGTGCACATGCGCAAGGTGCCTATCGCGCCCGACGTCAAGGCCGACATTCTGGCGCGCGGCACGCCAGGTTTTTCAGGCGCGGATCTGTCCAACCTGGTCAATGAAGCCGCACTGTTCGCCGCGCGCCGCAGCAAGCGCCTGGTGGAGATGTCCGATTTCGAAGACGCCAAGGACAAGATCGTCATGGGTCCCGAGCGCAAGTCCGCCGTGATGCGCGAAGAAGAACGCCGCAACACCGCCTATCACGAGTCCGGCCATGCGGTGGTCGCCAAGCTGCTGCCGAAGGCCGATCCGGTGCACAAAGTCACGATCATGCCGCGCGGTTTCGCATTGGGCCTGACCTGGCAGTTGCCGGAACATGACCGCGTCAATATGTATAAGGACAAGATGCTGGAGGAAATTGCGATTCTGTTCGGCGGCCGTATTTCCGAAGAGATTTTCATGCATCAGATGTCCACCGGCGCATCGAACGACTTCGAACGTGCAACCAAGCTGGCGCGTGCGATGGTGACCCGTTACGGCATGTCGGAAAGCCTGGGCACGATGGTCTACGAAGATACCGAGCAGGATGCGTATTTCGGTCGCATGTCGGCCAAAACCGTGTCCGAAGCGACGCAGCAGAAGGTCGATGCCGAAATCCGCAGCATTCTCGATGCGCAATACTCGCTGTCGCGCAGGCTGCTGGAAGAAAATCGCGACAAAGTGGATCTGATGGCCAGGACGCTGCTCGATTGGGAAACCATCGACGCCGACCAGATCAACGATATCATGGAAGGTAATGAGCCGCGTCCGCCCAAGGCCGGTCTGCCAGCCAAGAAATCGCCGAACGACAACAAGCCGGAAGACCTCTCGCCGACGGCGACCGCACCGGCCTGATCGTTTTGCATCGTGTGCGACTGTTCTAAGGGTGAGGAGTGATCCTCGCCCTTTTTGTTTGCGGCGGGTTTCGCTAAAATTTACAAACACGCAATTTCTTTACCACCAGATGCCCAAAAAATTTCTCGAATGCGGTCGCTACCGACTGGCCTTGCCGGCCGCCGGCGAACGGCCGCTGATCATGGGTATTTTGAACGTCACGCCCGACTCGTTCGCGGACGGCGGACATTTTTACCATCTTGAAGCGGCATTGTCGCGGGCCGAACAAATGATCGCGGACGGCGTGGACATCATCGATATCGGCGCCGAGTCGACCCGCCCTGGCGTGACCGCGGTGCCGGTGCAGGAAGAGTTGCGGCGCCTGATGCCGGTTTTGTATGCATTGCGCGATTGCGGCAAGCCGATTTCGATCGACACCAATAAACCCGAAGTCATGCGCGAAGTGATCGACGCCGGCGCGGATATGATCAACGATATCAATGCTTTACAGGCCGATGGCGCTTTGCGGACGGTGGCCGGCAGCGATTGCGCCCTGTGCCTGATGCATATGCAGGGTACGCCGCAGACGATGCAACTGGCGCCGAGCTATGCCGACGTGACGCAGGAAGTGATACGGTTTTTAGAGCAGCGCGTGGATGCGGCGATCGCGGCCGGTGTGGCGCGTTCCCGACTGTGCATCGATCCCGGTTTTGGTTTCGGCAAAACGCAGGCGCATAATATGCGTCTGCTGCGCGATTTAAGGCGCATCGCCGATGCACTGGACCTGCCGCTGCTGGCGGCGATGTCGCGCAAGTCGATGATAGGGGCGGTCACCGGAAAGCCGGTGGAGCAGCGGCTGGCCGGCAGTCTTGGCGCGGCCATTGCCGCCGCCTCGCTCGGCGCGGCGATGGTGCGGGTGCACGATGTGGCGGAGACGGTGGATGCATTGGCGTTGTGGCAGGCCGCGACCGGTCCGGCAACGATGCAAATAACGACGCAAATGCCGGGCTAATCGTATAAAGCGTAAGAAGCGTCATCAGAAAAAATGAAATAAGAATCGGGTAAGAAACAGAACATGGCTAAATATTTTGGAACAGACGGCATTCGCGGGCGCGTCGGCACAGCGCCGATCACGCCGGAATTCGTGATGCGTTTGGGCAGCGCCGCCGGCAAGGTCCTGACCAAATCGACGCCGCCGGGCGTCAGACCGACTGTGCTGATCGGCAAGGACACGCGAATTTCCGGCTATATGCTGGAGGCGGCGCTGGAAGCGGGTTTCGCCGCCGCGGGCGTGGACATATTGCTGGCGGGGCCGGTGCCGACCCCCGCGGTGGCCTATTTGACGCGCGCGCTGCGCTTGTCCGCCGGCGTGGTGATTTCGGCTTCGCATAATCCGTTCGAAGACAACGGCATCAAATTCTTTTCGGCCGAAGGCAATAAGCTGCCTGATTCGGTCGAGGCGGAGATCGAAGCCGCGCTGGAAGTGCCGATGAATTGCGCGAGTTCCGACAAACTGGGCAAGGCCAAACGTCTGGACGATGCGGCGGGACGCTATATCGAATTTTGCAAGAGCACCTTTCCGAGCGCGCTGGATTTGCGCGGCATGACGATCGTGATCGATTGCGCGCATGGCGCGGCCTATCATATCGCGCCGCATGTATTTCACGAGCTGGGCGCGGAAGTCATCGCCATCGGCAATGCGCCGAATGGCCTGAACATCAACGAAGGTTTCGGCGCCACCGCGCCGGAAGCGCTGGCGCGGGCGGTGCTCGCCAATAAAGCCGACGTCGGCATCGCGCTCGACGGCGACGCCGATCGCGTGGTGATGGTCGACGCGGCGGGGCGTATCTACAACGGCGACGAATTGCTGTACGCCGTGATCAAGGACCGCATGAAAACGGCCCCGGTGACGGGCGTGGTCGGCACGCTGATGACCAATATGGCGCTGGAAGTGGCGTTCCGGAAAATGGGAATCGGCTTCATCCGGGCCAAGGTCGGCGACCGCTATATTCTGGAACAGTTGTTGCAGCACCAGTGGTTGTTCGGCGGCGAAAGTTCAGGCCACATTCTGTGTCTGGATCGCCACACCACCGGCGACGGCATCATTTCGGCGCTGCAGGTGCTGTGCGGCCTGAAACGCAGCGGCCAGTCGCTGGCGGCGTACACGGCCGAGATCCGCCTGTATCCGCAGGCGCTGATCAATGTAAAGATTCCATTCGGATTCGATTGGGAGAATAATCCGGCGATCGAAGCCGAAAAAAATCTGGTCGAACAGATGCTGGGGGACACCGGGCGCGTGCTGATCCGGCCATCGGGCACCGAACCCTTGCTGCGCGTGATGGTGGAAGCGCCGGACCGGGAAAGCGCGCAAAGCATGGCGCAACGCATTGCGGACAAGGTGCTGGCTGCGTGAATTGAACAATAAGCCGGGGAAACCATTGCATAATGCACTGCCTGACAGCCGGCACGACGATTGACCTTTTTTAATACCGCAGTTTCCGGATATGCCAAAAGACCAAACAAGCATCCTCATTGTGGAGGATGAACCCAGTATTTCCGAATTATTGCGCTTTATGCTGCAGGACGTCGGCTACTCGGTCATCCTGGCGCAGGACGCGCAGGAAGCCAATGCGCACATCGCCAGGGAATTGCCCGATGCGGTGCTGCTGGACTGGATGCTGCCGGACCTGCCGGGGCTGACGCTGCTGAGCCAGTTGCGCAACGACCCGCGTACGGCGGCGCTGCCGATTATCATGCTGACCGCGCGCGGCATGGAAGAAGACAAGATCAAGGGGCTCAATCACGGCGCGGACGACTATGTGACCAAGCCGTTTTCGCCGAAAGAGCTGGTGGCGCGGATTCAGGCCCTGTTACGGCGCAAGACGCCGGAGCTGGGCAAGAAGGTGCTGGTGCATGGCGCCATTCGGATCGATACCGAACGTTTCGAAGTCACGGTGGACGCCGTGCCGGTGGAGCTGGATCAGTCCGAGTTCAGGCTGCTGCGGTTTCTGGCGGCGCATCCGGACCGGATTTTTTCTCGCTCGCAGCTGCTCGACAAGGTATGGGGCGACCACGCGTTTATCGAGGAACGCACCGTCGACGTGCATATCATGCGGCTGCGCAAATGCCTCGGCGCCGCCGCCGACAATATCCAAACCGTGCGCGGCATCGGCTACAAGATGAGCGCCGGCTGATTCGGCGGCGATTCCAGCGCCGTTTCCGCATCGGCTTTCCATCCATCGCGCCAACCGTTACAATAGCGCGTTCGGCAAAGCATGCTTTCTGCGGCGCCGCGTGCCCCCGTAGCTCAGTGGATAGAGCGATCCCCTCCTAAATTTGGGCAGCAGATGCCGAAAGGCGCTGTATGAATGGAGTCAAAGTCGGTGAACCCTTCCAGACGCTCGATGAACCATCGAACGCGCTGATGGCAATACCGAGCCAAGCCCGGTCTCCGGGAAGGTGTAGAGACTAGACGGCTCCGGCCTAAGGACTTGATGTCGATGTCTAGGGCCAAGGGATAGTCCAGACCGCAAACATGCAAATGGTGGCGAAAGCCATAGTGGTATGAAGGGATAGGTCACACGTTCGATCCGTGTCGGGGGCACCACAGGACCACGCGCTTTTTTCATGCAGGCAGCCGGTTCGACAGCAATTCTCCGCTGTCGGTACAATGCTGTCTTTATTCATTTCTCCAATCGGCGGTTCTGCGCGATTTTTACCGTTTTCCGCCGGTTATCACCTTTTTTACACCTATGGCAGTCATTTCTCTTTCAAACGCGCAACTCGCGTTTGGTCACGTCGCGTTGCTCGATCATGCCGAATTTTCCCTTGAGTCCGGCGAACGCGTCGGGCTGATCGGCCGCAACGGCACCGGTAAATCCTCGCTGCTGAAAACGATCTCCGGTGTATCCCGGCTGGACGACGGCTTGCTGGTCATGCAGCAGGGCATCAAGATCGCATACGTCGATCAGGAACCGCATTTTTCGCCCGAGATGTCGGTATTCGACGCCGTCGCCGCCGGCATGGGGGAAATGCAGGCCTTGCTGGCCGAATACGAGGCACTGACCGGCCAGTTCGGCGGCGATGACGACGACGCGATCATGGAACGCATGCACGATATCCAGCTCAAGCTGGATGCCGCCGATGCCTGGAATCTCGGCAACAAGGTGGAGACCACGCTGGATCGCTTGAATCTGACCAGCGGCGCGTTAATGGGCACCTTGTCCGGCGGTATGCAAAAGCGGGTCGCGCTGGCCTGCGCGCTGGTCAGCGCGCCGGACGTGTTGCTGCTCGACGAACCGACCAATCACCTCGATTTCGGCTCCATCCTGTGGCTGGAAGGTTTGCTGCGCGATTACAAGGGCAGCGTGCTGTTCATCACCCACGATCGCAGCTTCCTGGATAACGTCGCCACCCGCATCATCGAACTGGACCGCGGCAAGTTGCTGTCGTTTCCGGGCAATTTCTCGGCCTATCAGACGCGCAAGGCCGAACAGCTGGAAATCGAAGAAGTCGAGAACGCCAAATTCGATAAATTCCTGGCGCAGGAAGAAGTCTGGATCCGCAAGGGCGTCAAGGCGCGCCGGGTGCGCGACGAAGGCCGCGTCAGGCGTCTGGAATCCTTGCGTCTGGCGCGCAGCGCGCGGCGCGAGCAGCAGGGGCAGGTCAAGCTGGACGTCTCGGCCGGCGAACGCTCCGGCAAGATCGTCGCCGAACTGGAAAACATCAACAAGGATTACGGCAACAAGGTCATCGTCCGTGATTTCACCGCGACCATACTGCGCGGCGACAAAGTCGGCCTGATCGGACAGAACGGCGCCGGCAAAACCACCTTGCTGAAAATGATCCTGGGCGAAGAAACACCCGACAGCGGCACCGTGCGCCAGGGCACCAAACTGCAGGTGGCGTACTTCGACCAGATGCGCGCGCAGCTGGACGAAGAAGCCAGCCTGGCCGATACCATCGCACCGGGCAGCGACTGGGTCGAGATCAACGGTCAGCGCCGGCATGTGATGACGTATCTGAGCGACTTCCTGTTCGCCGCCGAACGCGCGCGCTCGCCGGTCAAATCGCTGTCCGGCGGCGAGCGCAACCGCTTGCTGCTGGCGCGCCTGTTCGCCAAACCGGCCAATGTGCTGGTGCTGGACGAACCGACCAACGATCTGGATATTGATACGCTGGAATTGCTGGAAGAATTGCTGGAAGACTATGCCGGCACGGTATTCCTGGTCAGCCATGACCGCACCTTTCTGGACAATGTCGTCACGCAGGTGATCGCATCGGAAGGCGACGGCCTCTGGCGCGAATATGTCGGCGGCTATACCGATTGGGAGCGCCAGCGCGCCGCGGTTCAGGCCATCGCGTCGAAAGGCAGGTCGGACAGCAAAGCCGAAGCCAGGCCCGAGGCCAAGGCCGTCGCCGCCGCATCAGCCGCGCCGAAGAAAAAGCTCAGCTACAAGGAACAGCGCGAACTCGACGAGTTGCCTGCATTGATCGCAAAGCTGGAAAAGGAACAGACGGACATTTCCGCCAAGCTGGCCGATGCCGATCTGTACAAGCAAAAGCCGGAGGAGATAAAACGCTTGAACGATCGTTTTTCCGAACTCGATGGCTTGCTGCTGGCAGCGCTGGAAAAATGGGAAACGATAGAAGCACGGACCAAAGGGTAATGCCTTGAAAGCCTGCGCTTCCCTTAGTGGCGGCGCAGGGCGGCGCGCAGACCTATCGTTTTTTCCTGCAGGGCCGCGGCATCGGCCGCATCCGGCCGCAGCGCCAGATAGGCTTCCAGATCCTCCAGCGCGGCTTGCGGATCGGCCAGATTGGCATGCGTCAGTCCGCGGTCGCGCCGCTCGTTGATATCGTCCGGCAGCAGCACGATCAGCCGCTGCTGCACGTCGAGCACCCGTTGCCAGCGTTGCGCGTCGATGAAGATCGCTTTCAGATTGCGCAGCATGCGCTCCACGATTTCACGCGGATGAGCGGCGCGCAGATAACCGGCCAGCGGCATCTCGCCGAGCTCTCCCTGCTGCTGCAGAAAAGGCTCGATGCGTTCTTCCAGTTCTTCGCGCGACAGGCTGTTGCCGTTGATCGGATCCAAGACGATTTCGCCAGATTGCACCGCCAGTTTCATCAGGAAATGGCCGGGAAATGAAATGCCTTTCATATCGAGCCCGATCTGCTGGCCCAATTCCATGAAAATGACCGCCAGCGAAATCGGAATGCCGCGCCGAGTCGCCATCACCCGGTGCACATAGCTGTTGTCGGCATCGTAAAAATTATTGATATTGCCGGCGAAGCCCATTTCCTGGAAAAACAAATGGTTCAGCATCCGCAATTTCTGGATATGCGACGCATCGGCCGGAATGCGTTTGAGCAATTGCGACCCGATGGTGTCGATTTCGAGCTGATGGGCGGTGAAGTCCAAATGCGGATAGACGTCCTGTCCGATCGACAGCGCCGTTTCGAATAACGGGATGGAGTCGTCCTGCCGCACCAGCGAAGCGAAATAATCGAGGGATTTGAGCGTCATGGGATTTATGCTACCAAAGAAACGCGGTTTGCAAAACGCCGGCGGTCAATTGCGCCGCGATAGTCAAAGGCTGGTCCGTTTGAAGTCCCTGAAGCGGAATCCCATTGCCAGCAGCGCACCGAAATAAGCGGCGCCGCAAGCGCCCAGCACCAGTAACAGCGCGGCCACGCGCAATGCCGGCTGCGCCCGCAGCGCAATCCAGTCGAAATGCGACCCGCCCCACAGCGCGACAGCGGCCAGTAATGTCGAGGCGCCGACCAGTTGCAGGAAAAAGAGGCCCCAGCCCGGTTTGGGCGTGTAAATCGCCTGACGGCGCAGTCCCCAGTACAGGAATGCAGCGTTGGCGCAGGCGCCGAGTCCGATCGACAGCGCCAGGCCGGCATGTGCGAACAGGGGGACAAACAGGTAGTTCATCAATTGCGTCGCGATCAGCACGCCAATGGCGATCTTGACCGGGGTTCTAATGTCCTGCCGGGCATAAAATCCAGGCGCCAGGATCTTGACCACGATCAGGCCGATCAGTCCGACGCCGTAAGCCACCAGCGCATGGGCGGTCATGACCACCGATTCGGCGTTGAATTTTCCGTAATGAAACAAGGTCGCCGTCAGCGCCTGCGACAACGTGGCCAGCCCGACCGCGCAAGGCAGTGCCAGCAAAAAGGTCAGCCGCAGCCCCCAGTCCAGCAGGGCCGAATACTCGGCGGTGTCGCCGTCGGTATTGGCTTTCGATAAGCTCGGCAACAGTATCGTGCCCAGCGCCACGCCCAGCAGCGCGGTCGGAAACTCCATCAGGCGGTCCGCATACGAAAGCCACGACACGCTGCCGTGGGCCAGTCTGGATGCGATATTGGTATTGATCATTAAACTGATCTGCGCGGCGGAGACGGCAAATACCGCCGGCCCCATTTTTTTCAGCACCCGGCGCACGCCGGCATCGCCCAGGCCGCTGAACGGATTGAGCGCGATATGCGGCAGCATGCCGATTTTCTTCAGCGCCGGCACCTGAATCGCGACCTGCAGGATGCCGCCGACGACGACCGCGATCGCCATCGCGTAAATTGGTTGCCGCATATACGGCGCCAGCAACAGCGTGGCGACGATGAACGACAGATTCAGCAAAACGGAGGTAAAGGCGGGAATCTTGAATTCGCTCCAGGTATTCAGAATGCCGCCGGACAAGGCGACAAACGCCATGAATCCGATATACGGAAACATCACTTGCGTCATCACGACCGAAGCATGGAAAGCGTCGGCATTGGCGG
Organism: Herbaspirillum sp.; assembly: GCA_028292625.1. Taxonomy (GTDB): domain Bacteria; phylum Pseudomonadota; class Gammaproteobacteria; order Burkholderiales; family Burkholderiaceae_D; genus Herbaspirillum. The sequence continues at coordinate 136,654 of JAQGLY010000008.1, forward strand.
TCAGGCCGGTGGCGATCAAATACACGATGACCGGGGTGCCGACGATGCCGACGATGCAGGTCAGCAGCATGGTCCAGATCAGCACGGTGGCGACGTGGTCGACCAGGGATTTGGTGACGGCCTGGCCTTTCTGGTTTTTGTATTCGGCCAGAATCGGCACAAACGCCTGGGAAAAGGCGCCTTCGGCGAACAGGCGGCGCAATAAATTCGGAATGCGGAAGGCGACGTTGAACGCATCCGTGTAGGCCGATGCGCCGAACATGCGGGCGAATAAAATTTCTCGAAGCAGCCCAGTAATACGGGAGACCATCGTCATGCCAGAAACGGTGGCAAGCGTCTTATGCAAGTTCATGCGGCGTCATTATAGACGTTTCGCCGCCGGGCTCGGCGCGTTCGCGGGCGCTTGCGCCGATAATAAACTGACAATATGTTGGTGGCGAGTCGGAAACGTGTCGGGATTTTGCAACAGCGCTGCGGGTTGGCGGCGGGCGCCGGCGCTGCATATGCGTACAACATAAGGTCCTTTTCCGGCAGGGATTCCCGGCATCGTCCGAATCGATTGCTACATTGGGGAAAAGCCGATATAATTTCCGACTTTACAGAATTCCGCATCGCAAATAACGAAAACATTGCGGCGCGCCGATACCGAATTAGGAAATCATCCATGGCAAATACCGCACAAGCACGCAAACGTGCTCGTCAATCAACCAAGTTGAACGCGCACAATTCCAGTCAGCGTTCGACACTGCGCACAGCAATCAAGGCTGTCCGCAAGGCAATCGAAGCCGGCGACAAAGCTGCTGCGGCGACTGTTTACCAGACTTCGGTAGCGACGATCGATCGTATTGCCGACAAGAAAATCATTCACAAGAACAAGGCAGCGCGCCATAAGAGCCGTCTGTCGGCAGCGATCAAGGCATTGGCTCTGGCCGCCTGATTATTGTCGAATGCCCGCCGGGCCGGTTCGCCGGCCTGCGTGAATGCAACAAACCGCAATCGCCAACCTAGCCGTTGAGTCAGATTGCCGTTAATCGAAAACCCGCATGACTTCGTCAGCGGGTTTTTTGTTTGTCCGGCGTATTTGCTGCTTTCAGTGCGGAAAGCCACTGATGATCGTGCCCGGCTTGATATTTTTCTGCTTGAACCAGCCCAGATTCATCTCCAGCGCATACGTCGCGGGCTGCGTCGCGCAATGCGAATCGATGGTTTCCTCTTTCATGTCTTCGATATTGATGATGCGGCCGTCGGCGTCCAGAAACGCGACCGACAAGGGCAGCAGCGTATTCTTCATCCACATGCACACGCCGGCCGGCTCGCCGAACACGAACGCCATCCCGTGATTGGCTTCCATCGTTTTGCGAAACATCAGGCCTTGCTCGCGTTGCGCCTCGGTTGACGCCACTTCGGCCTGGATCACATACATGCCGGCGTTCAGCGGTATGACGGGAAAGGTGGCGGTCTGCTGGGCAAATGCGGGAGCGGCGGCGCACGCGGCGAGTACAGCCGAAAATAGGGGGGCGGCGAATCGATTCATCGGTGTCATTGTGAGGTGAGTACAGGGTGCAGGGATTATACCGAAGCCTGCGGAAATAAAAAAAGGCAGGACATGCCTGCCTTTCAAACAACCTGATGCGTCAGCTTATTTAGGAGCGGTTTCCGCTGCTGGCTTAGCTGCCTTGGCTGCTTTGGCTTTTTTAGCTTTCTTGGCTTTGGTGGTTTTCTTGGCCTTTGGAGCCGGTGCATCGGCGCTAGCCGCTGGCGCGCCAGCAGCAGGAGCGGCTGGAGCAGCAGGAGTTTGAGCGTAGACAGAAGTGGCGAACAGACCGGCGATCAGAGCAGCAACTAATTTATTCATTGAAGTTTCTCCAGAGCTTGTTTTGGGTAACCCATGATTCCGTTGAATCATTGCAAGTAACGAGCAGGCGGAGGCTCGGTTGACAGATTTTTCAAAAAAAGTGAATGTTGATGCGCATTTTACAAATCAGCGGCGTCGACCGGCATCGATTCGCCCGGCAGCAGCGGATGCGTCGCGAGGCTGAACGGACCGATCGCGATGCGTATCAGCCTGAGCGTGGGCAAGCCAACCGCCGCCGTCATGCGCCTGACCTGGCGGTTCTTGCCTTCGGACAGGGTGATGGCCAGCCAGGAGACCGCCTGATTTTGCCGCTGCCGGATCGGCGGATCGCGCGGCCATAGCCAGTCGGGCTCGGCCACCTGGCTGACTTTGCAGGGCAAGGTGACGAAATCGCCGAGATCGATGGGTTCACGCAGGCGCGCCAACGTGGCGCGATCCGGCACGCCTTCCACTTGCACCAGATAGACTTTCTGCTTGTCGCTGTCGGGATGACTGATCCGGTGCTGCAGCTTGCCGTCGTCGGTCAGCAAAATCAGCCCCTCGCTATCCGCGTCGAGCCGGCCCGCCGGGTAAATATTTGGAATATCGATATATCGCCCCAGAGATGCACGCGTCGGATGCGGAGAGAATTGGCACATCACCTGATACGGTTTATTGAATAAAATAAGGGACATACCGGAGTGTCGCAAAAAAGTGGCGCCCAGTAAAATACTCGTGCATAATGTGAAGTTATTCGTCTTATGTCTTATATAAGACCTCGCTGTCGACGATTATGGCAATCTCTTGGCGGCATTCTGTCGGCGAACCATGTTCTCGTTGGTGCGCCGCCAAGCCAAGACAATGAAGACGCCGCGGCGGCGTCGGCGGTCCCGAATCAACCTATATTCATCTATCCCGGAGATAACGATGTATCAACATATTAAAGTGCCAGCCGAAGGTAAGAAAATCACCGTCAATGCGGACTTTTCCCTGAACGTTCCCGCCAACCCGATCATTCCGTTCATCGAAGGCGACGGCACCGGCGTCGATATCAGTCCGGTCATGATCAAGGTGGTCGACGCCGCGGTGGCCAAGGCATACGGCAACAAGAAAAAAATCCATTGGATGGAAGTGTATGCCGGCGAGAAATCGACCAAAGTGTACGGTCCGGACGTCTGGATGCCTGAAGAAACATTGGCGGCGGTCAAGGAATATGTCGTTTCGATCAAAGGCCCGTTGACCACGCCGGTCGGCGGCGGCATCCGTTCGCTCAACGTCGCGCTGCGTCAGGAACTGGATCTGTATGTCTGCCTGCGCCCGGTGCGCTACTTCAAGGGTGTACCGTCGCCGTTGCGCGAGCCGGAAAAAACCGACATGGTGATTTTCCGTGAAAATTCGGAAGATATTTACGCCGGTATCGAGTGGGAAAAGGGCAGCGACGGCGCCAAGAAGCTGATCGATTTCCTGATCAAGGAAATGGGCGTCAAGAAAATCCGTTTCCCGGGAACATCCGGCATCGGCATCAAGCCGGTTTCCAGCGAAGGCACCAAGCGTCTGGTGCGCAAGGCAATGCAGTACGCGATCGACAATGACAAGCCTTCCGTGACGCTGGTGCACAAGGGCAACATCATGAAATTCACCGAAGGCGCGTTCCGCGACTGGGGTTACGAATTGGCGCAAGAAGAGTTCGGCGCCGAACCAATCGACGGCGGCCCATGGTGCAAATTCAAGAATCCGAAGACCGGCCGCGACATCATCGTCAAGGACGTCATCGCCGACGCGTTTTTGCAACAGATTCTGCTGCGCCCTAACGAATACAGCGTGATCGCCACATTGAATCTGAACGGCGACTATGTGTCCGATGCACTGGCCGCGCAAGTCGGTGGTATCGGTATCGCTCCCGGCGCCAACATGTCCGACTCGGTCGCGATGTTCGAAGCCACGCACGGTACCGCGCCGAAATACGCCGGCAAGGATTACGTCAATCCGGGTTCGGTGATTTTGTCGGCCGAAATGATGCTACGTCACATGGGATGGTTCGAAGCCGCCGATCTGATTATCGAATCGATGCAAAAATCGATTTCGTCGAAGAAGGTGACTTATGACTTCGCCCGTCTGATGGAAGGCGCGACACAGGTTTCGTGCTCCGGTTTCGGCGAAGTGCTGATCGAAAACATGTAAGCGTTTTATTAAAAGATGTGCAGACGGATGCGGGTTTTCCGCAATCCAGGAAAAGCCGGGAGATTTCCCGGCTTTTTGTTTTTTCGGTTTCTTTTTTAGGTTGAGTAGAATTTATTATTTGGCAACAGGCATAAAAAAAGCCCCGCCGAGGCGGGGCCCGCTGCAACCTGACAAATCAGGGAGCCTGGATGTTCGAAGCTTGTTGCCCTTTGGAACCTTGCGCGACATCGAATTGGACTTTTTGACCTTCTTTCAGGGTCTTGAAGCCGTTCATCTGAATTTGCGAAAAGTGAGCAAACAAATCTTCACCGCCATCGTCGGGGGTGATAAAGCCGTAGCCTTTCGAGTCGTTAAACCACTTAACTGTACCAGTTGCCATAAAAACGTCTTTCAAATAAGAACCAATCACACGAGCCGTTAAAGCAAGAGCAATTCCAAATCGTAGCCCTTCGCAAAACTTGCCCCCTCCATATCAACAAGTTGAGCACTCATCAACGTTTTCTATTCTTCTTGTTAAAAATAAAAAAGTCAAGATTTTTTGCGCGAGGGTAAATACGATTTTTTTTGGCTATCGCGCACTTAGGACTTGATTTAGGATAAACGGGCGGCATCTGCGAACTGTGCCGAAAACGCGTAATATCCTTAGCAGTGGCAAACCATTTTGCTGTAAATTTGTACCACGTGAGTGTTTAGAGTAAACGAATGGCGACCAAGCACGAGAATCAAGACGGCACAGCCCTAGCGGAAAAAGAGCAGCAGCTCAAGCCGCCGTCAATGTATGTTGTTTTTTTGTTGAATGATGATTATACGCCCATGGAATTCGTGGTCGCCATCATCCAGGAGTATTTCCAGAAGGATAGGGAAACTGCGATGCAAATTATGCTCAAAGTTCATCGCGACGGAAAAGGTATGTGCGGCGTGTATTTAAAAGATATCGCGTCCACAAAAGTTGAACTTGTTTTAAAGCACGCCAGGGAAGCAGGACATCCTTTGCAGTGCATGATGGAGGAAGCATGATTGCGCAAGAACTGGAAGTTAGTTTGCACATGGCGTTTGTCGAAGCCCGGCAGTCGCGTCACGAATTCATTACGGTCGAGCATTTGCTGCTGGCGCTGGTGGACAATCCATCCGCGGCCGAGGTGCTGCGCGCCTGCGCGGTGAACATCGACGATCTGCGTAAGACGCTGACCAATTTTATCGGCGACAACACGCCGACCGTTTCCGGCACGACCGAAGTCGATACGCAGCCGACACTGGGTTTCCAGCGTGTGATTCAGCGCGCCATCATGCACGTGCAATCGGCATCGAACGGCAAGAAGGAAGTGACCGGCGCGAACGTGCTGGTGGCGATTTTCGGCGAAAAGGATTCGCACGCGGTTTACTATCTGCATCAACAGGGCGTGACACGTCTCGACGTTGTCAATTTCATTTCGCATGGCGTGCGCAAGGATCATACCGGCGAACAGCAAAAAGCGCCGGAGGGAGCAGAAGACGTGCAGACCGATAGCCAGCAAAAGGAAAGTCCGCTCGACCAGTTTACGCAGAATCTGAACAAGCTCGCCAACGAAGGCAAGATCGATCCGCTGATCGGCCGCGAGTTTGAAGTCGAACGCGTGATTCAGACCTTGTGCCGCCGGCGGAAAAACAATCCGCTGCTGGTGGGCGAGGCCGGCGTGGGCAAAACCGCCATCGCCGAAGGCCTGGCATGGCGCATCACGCAAGGCGATGTGCCGGAAATCCTGCGCGACGCCGTAGTGTATTCGCTCGACATGGGCGCGCTGCTGGCCGGTACGAAGTATCGCGGCGACTTCGAACAGCGTCTGAAAGCGGTGCTCAAGCAACTCAAGGACAGCCCGAGCGGGATTCTGTTCATCGATGAAATCCACACCATTATCGGCGCCGGATCGGCGTCGGGCGGTACGCTGGATGCATCGAATCTGTTGAAGCCGGCATTGTCCAGCGGTCAGCTCAAGTGCATCGGCGCGACCACGTATACAGAGTATCGCGGCGTGTTCGAAAAAGATCACGCGCTGTCGCGCCGCTTCCAGAAGATCGACGTCAACGAACCGACCGTCGAACAGACGATCCAGATCCTGCGCGGCCTGAAGTCGCGTTTCGAAGAGCATCACAGCGTCAAGTATTCGGCGATCGCATTGACCACTGCGGCCGAACTCGCGGCGCGCTTCATCAATGACCGTCATTTGCCGGACAAGGCGATCGACGTCATCGACGAAGCCGGAGCGGCGCAGCGCATTCTGCCGAAGTCCAAGCAGAAGAAGACCATCGGCAAGGCCGAGATCGAAGAAATCATCTCGAAGATTGCGCGCATACCGCCGCAGTCGGTCAATCAGGACGACCGCACCAAGCTGCAGACCATAGACCGCGATCTGAAAAACGTGGTGTTCGGACAGGATCCCGCGATCGAAGCGCTGGCGTCGGCGATCAAGATGTCGCGCGCGGGCCTGGGCAAAACCGACAAGCCGATCGGCTCTTTCCTGTTCTCGGGTCCGACCGGCGTCGGCAAGACCGAAGTGGCGAAGCAACTGGCGTTCATTCTCGGCATCGAGCTGATCCGTTTCGACATGTCGGAATACATGGAGCGCCATGCGGTGAGCCGTCTGATCGGCGCGCCGCCGGGCTACGTCGGTTTTGATCAGGGCGGTTTGCTGACCGAAGCGATTACCAAAAAGCCGCATGCCGTATTGCTGCTGGATGAAATCGAAAAGGCGCACCCGGACGTGTTCAACATCATGCTGCAAGTGATGGATCACGGCACGCTGACCGACAACAACGGCCGCAAAGCCGACTTCCGCAATGTGATCATCATCATGACCACCAACGCGGGCGCGGAAAGTTTGCAGAAACGTTCGATCGGTTTCACCGACAAGAAGGAAGCCGGCGACGAGATGGCCGACATCAAGCGCATGTTTACGCCTGAATTCCGCAATCGCATCGATGCCATCATCAGCTTCGGCGCGCTGGATCAGGAAGTCATCCTGCGCGTGGTCGACAAGTTCCTGATGCAGCTGGAAGAGCAGTTGCACGAGAAGAAAGTCGAAGCGGTGTTCTCGGAAGAATTGCGCAAATTCCTGGCCAAGAAGGGTTTCGACCCGCTGATGGGCGCGCGTCCGATGGCGCGTCTGATCCAGGACATGATCCGCAAGGCGTTGGCAGTCGAACTGTTGTTCGGCCGTCTGCT
>JAQGLY010000016.1 GCA_028292625.1 Herbaspirillum sp.
TGGTCAGCGCCTGCGAATACTTGACATAAGCCACGCCGTAACCGACCTGACCGTAAAGCTCGAAGGTATTTGCGTTCTTGCCGATCACCGAGTAGTTGTTTGACGGATAGTAGTAATACAGGCCGCCCACATCATAAGTAAAACCACCGCCGATATCGCCTTTCTTGCCACCGTAAAGATCGATCTCTACGCCGCCCTTGCCGTCCGCGCCTGACGCATCGACGCCGTCCCTGATCCATTTAATGTTGGACGCCCATGTGCCCAGATACAGGCCCAGCGGATTATAAATGTAATCCGCGCCGCCCTGAACAGCCGGATCCAGGCGAGTCTGGGAAATACCGCGATAACGATAATCACTAACCGCGCCGATATTGAAAGTCAGCGCATTATCCGGAACCGGATCTTCCGCGTGAGCCAGGCCGGAAATAGAGGCTGCGGTAACCGCAGCGGCGAGAACAAGTTTTTTCATAATGTCCCTCTGAGTGTGTGATTGAAGACGATCAGCTTCAATTGCGATTAAGCAGTTCTTATGCCAGCCGGTCGCATATTTCCAAAAAGAAACTATCGATAAGGCAAATACATCAAAGTTCCGCACAATCCCCCGAATGACAGAAACTGCCGCTTTTACCGGCGTCCTCTTTTGGCGCATGGGCCGCACCAAGACGTCCGCTCTGCTAATGCGCACCAAATGGATGCATTTAAAATCGTAAATGCGCTTTTTTTGTGCGAAATTATCGCCGGCACCCGCGAGCCTTGCGTGATTCCCCTGACGAACGGAACGCGCTACACTGCCCCTATTGCAGCCATCGAACGAGGAAGATCATGACCAAGCCGAATTTTTTTGAAGATATGCAGGCCAAAATCCAGGAGGCCATCGACAAATCCCCGGCGAAGGATGTGCAGAAGAACGTCAAGGCCATGATGACCCAGGGCTTTTCCAGGCTGGACCTGGTCACGCGCGAAGAATTCGACATCCAGACACAAGTACTGACCAAGACCCGCGCCAAGCTCGAAGCGCTGGAACTGCGCGTGGCGGAACTGGAAGCGCAACGCCGAGGCTGATTGCGTAAATGAGTTTGGCCGTTCTGAAAAGCCGCGCGCTGACCGGCATGGCGGCGCCGCAGGTAACGGTGGAAGTCCATCTGGCCAACGGCTTGCCGAGCTTCACCATCGTCGGCCTGCCCGAAACCGAGGTCAAGGAAGCCAAGGACCGGGTGCGCGCGGCGCTGATCAATAACCGCTTCGAATTCCCCAATCGCCGCATCGTGGTCAATCTGGCCCCGGCGGACCTGCCGAAGGAGTCGGGCCGCTTCGATCTCCCGATTGCGCTGGGCATCCTGGCGGCATCGGGGCAAATCCCCTCCGATACGCTGCACTGTTACGAATATGTCGGCGAGCTGTCGCTGTCCGGGGCATTGCGGCCGATTCGCGGCGCGCTGGCAATGGCGTATGCGATGCAGCATTCGTCCGATCGTCCGGGATTCATCGTACCGCGCGACAACGCGGACGAAGCCGCACTGGTGCAGGACGCCTGTATTCTGCCGGCCGGCTCGCTCCTCGACGTCTGCGCGCATTTTGCCACGCCGGATGGCGACGGCAGACTGGCCCGCCATATCGTTCCGCCGCAGCATTGCGCTCCGCTCTATCCCGATTTTTCCGAAGTCAAAGGACAATTGCAGGTCAAACGCGCGCTCGAAATAGCGGCGGCCGGGCAGCACAGCATCCTGATGGTCGGGCCACCGGGAGCCGGCAAATCGATGCTGGCCGCGCGTCTTCCCGGCATTCTGCCGCCGATGACGGAACGGCAGGCGCTGGAAAGCGCCGCGCTGCAATCGGTCAACGGCGCCTTTGCGATCGCCCGCTGGAAGCAGCGCCCCTACCGTGCGCCGCATCACACCGCATCGGCTGCTGCGCTCGTCGGCGGCGGCGGCGTGCCGCGCCCGGGCGAAATTTCGCTGGCGCATCAAGGCGTGCTGTTTTTGGACGAACTGCCGGAATTCGACCGTCGCGTACTGGAGGTATTGCGGGAACCGCTGGAATCCGGCCGCGTCACCATTTCCCGCGCCGCGCGCCAGGCGGAATTCCCCGCCGGATTTCAGTTGATCGCCGCGATGAATCCCTGCCCCTGCGGCTATTTCGGTCACGCCGGCGGCGCCTGCCGTTGTTCGCCGGACGCCGTCGCGCGCTACCAGGGCAAGATTTCCGGCCCCCTGCTCGACCGCATCGACATGCAGATTCCGGTCGCGGCATTAAAACATGAGGATCTGCAGCAAAGCGCCGCGGGCGAACCGTCCAGCGCCATCGCCGAACGGGTGGCGCTGGCTTTCGAACGGCAGTTGCAACGCCAGGACCGCGCCAACAGCCGGTTGACGCCGAACGGCGTCGATGCCCATTGCCGGCCCGACGACAGCGGCGCGCAATTACTCAGCCATGCGATGAATCGCCTCAACTGGTCTGCTCGGGCGTATCACCGCGTACTCAAGCTGGCCCGCACCATCGCCGATCTGGCCGATGCACGGATCGTCGCCGCCGCGCACGTCGCGGAAGCCATTCAATTGCGACGAGCGCTGCGCGAACCCTGAACACAGCCGGAGCGCCTCCGGCTTAACCATTCTTTGCATTTACAGCCGGTCCGCAACGATAATTCCACTGTTAGTATTGCCCGGGCGCCACAAATCGTTGTAAGCGGAAGTAACTTATTCAATGAATGCTCCTATGTGTGCGATTTGATACAAAGCAACTACAAAGTCGTTAAGGAGTTTTGGCGTTTATTGCCGTTAAATAACATAGACAGTTGTCACCAGCTCTGAAATCGTTCACGAGCATGCCAGTTGTCATCTTTAAAAGAGGAAATAAAATGACCAACAGCATATCCAGCTTGTCATCAAGTACTGCGAGCGTCGCCAACCCGTCAAGCGCCGGGATGAAGCAACATATAAGCGATATGAAAGCGGCAAGCGCAGCGGCAACGACACAGGCATCCAGCGATACCGGCGCCGCCACTTCTGCAAGTACGTTCAGCAGCACCGCCGCCACGACCAGTGCGCAGGCTACAGCCGATGCAGTCCAAAGTGTGTTGGCTCAACTCGAGAGTCAACTCAGCCAATCGACCTCGGCCAGTAGTTCTACTAGTACGGATTCGGGCGCCGCAACATCGAGCAGCTCCAGCGCCGTATCGTCAAGTTCCACAAAGGTGTTTGACCCAGCCGACACTAACCAGGACGGCACCGTGTCCCCACAGGAGCTAGCCGCCTATCAGCAAAGCACCGCTTACCTGAACAGCCCAGCCGCGGTCAACGCGTCCGCCAAGAGCCCCCAGGCAGAGGCCGCGCATAGTCGTCATTTGGCCGAGACATCGCAGACCGGCTCCGCCACCCAGGCGTATACCAGCACCTCCACGCCAGCGACGTCTTCGATCGATACCACAAGCTAAGTCTGGCACCAGACGCGTCGGCGCGATCGCGCCGACGCTGCAGACAATCGGTCGTGGCTTTCGATGAATGAACTGTTCCATCCGCTTTACTTCACCCGGCAGCGCCGCCTTTCGTATCTGATGTCCGAATATGACTGATATCGTAGAGGTTCTCATCGTCGATGACGACGCTGCGATCCGTAATTTGTTGATCACGTATCTCAGCGACTTCGGTATCCAGGCGACCGCTGCCGGCGATGGCGCGGAAATGCGACAGGCGCTTGCTAGCAAGCGCTTCGACATCATCATTCTGGATCTGATGTTGCCGTCGGAGGACGGGCTATCCTTATGCCGCGGCATCAGAACGGTATCGGACATTCCGATCGTCATGTTGACCGCCCGCGCCGAATCGGCCGACAAGGTGGCCTGCCTGGAAGTGGGCGCCGACGATTACGTGATCAAGCCCTTCGATCCACGTGAGCTTGTTGCACGATTGCACACCATTTTGCGGCGGGCCGCCGGCAAGCCCCAGGCTGTCGTATTGCGCCCGCAGGCATCCAACCAGATCGCTTTCGGTGGCTGGACATTAAACCGGACCACCCGGGAGCTGACCTCGCCGCAACGCTTGGTGATTCCGCTGTCCAATGGCGAATTTCGCTTGCTTTGGGCATTCATCGAAAAGCCGCGCGTCGTATTAAGCCGCAGCGAGCTGTTAAGCGCGGCCCGCGGGCGGACCATGGAAGCATTCGACCGCACCATCGATTTGATGGTCTCCCGGCTGCGCCAGAAGCTGGAAGAGGATGTCAAGACGCCACAACTGCTGCGAACGATTCGCGGCGAAGGATATTTTTTGGATACCGAGGTGAACCGATGAAGCTGAGCCGGATGAATACCCTGTTCACTCGCCTGTTTGCCTTGGTCTTTTTGGTATTGACGATCAGTCATGTGTTGACGTTTTGGCTGATTTTCGGCTTCCATCACGACACCAACCGGCCGCATGGGGGACTGCCCGATTTCGGCATGGTCGTACGCATCGGGGCTGAGCTGTTGACGGTTGCTTGCGTAGCCTGGTTCGCGACTAAAATCGTCGCCCGGCCAATCCAGCAATTGTCGGCTGCCGCAGCGGAACTGGGCGATAACGTGGACCGCGCGCCGCTCCCGGAGGCTGGGCCGCTTGAGGCGCGCCAGGCTGCGCGCGCGTTTAACCGCATGCAAAGTCGTCTGCGCGAACAACTGGCGGCCCGGGGGCGTTTCCTCGCGGCGGTGTCGCATGATCTGCGCACGCCGCTGACCAGAATCCGTCTTCGCGTGGAGCGGATGGGTGTCGATGAAACCATACAATTGTTGCGCGCCGACGTCGCTGAAATGACGTCGATGCTGGACGCGACGCTCAACTATTTGCGCGGCGAGGCACAGATCGAGCCGTGTGTCCTGCTGGATATTCATTCTCTGGTCGTTTCGATGGCGGAGGACTATGAAGAGCAGGGATTTTCGATCAGCACAAGCGGTGCGGCTTCGCCCATACCGGCGTATCCGGTTTCATTGAGGCGCGCATTGAGCAATCTGATTGAAAATGCGCTGCGTTATGGAGAGCAGGCGAGTGTGAAATGCATTGAGCACCCTGAAGGCGTGACTATTGCCGTCAGCGATCGCGGCCCCGGCATACCGGACAGCGAGTTACATGCGGTATTTGAACCCTTCTATCGCCTTGAGCTGTCCCGCAACAAGGAAACCGGTGGGGTCGGATTGGGTCTGTCGATTGCCCGCGAAGCGATTCATCGCCACGGCGGAACCTTGAGCCTCGACAACGCCATAGGAGGCGGCCTGGTCGCGTCGATTTTTCTGCCGAGAATCGAACACGATTTCATCACAGAGGCGTAAATAGGCAACCGCCCATTCCGTCGCGACGGGGTTGCGCGGACCCTGATTTCCGCACGGCTTGCGGGCTTACAGAGCCGCGGCCAACGGACGAAAATTCTGGAAATCCCAATTACGCCCGGGTGCGGCATCGATCAGCGTGCGCGTATATTCGTGCTGCGGATCGCCCAGCACCGAGACCGCGTCGCCGGCCTCGACCACCTCGCCACGCCGCATGACCACAATGGTGTTGCAGATCTGAGCCGCCACGCGCAGGTCGTGCGTGATGAACAGGATCGCGATCCCGGTGCGCTGCCGGATTTCCTCGAGCAAGTCCAGTACCTGGGCCTGCACCGACACGTCCAGCGCCGATACCGCTTCGTCGGCCACCAATACATCGGGTTCCATCACCACCGCCCGCGCAATGCACAGGCGCTGGCGCTGACCGCCGGAGAACTGGTGCGGGTAGCGCTGCATCACGTCCGGCGTGAGCCCTACCAGGACCAGCGCGCGCGCCGCGGTCTCCAGCGCCTCGGCGCGCGGCGTACCGAAATTGACCAGTCCTTCGATCAGTGAATCGCCTACCGTACGGCGCGGGTTGAGCGAGCGGTATGGATCCTGAAATACGAATTGCACGCGCTGCCGCAGCGGACGCATCTCGCTGGCGGGTACGCGGGCCAGGTTGATTCCCTTGAGCAGCACCGCGCCATCGCTGGGATCGATCAGCTTGACCACACAGCGCGCCACCGTGGATTTGCCGGAGCCGGATTCGCCCACCACGCCCAGCACTTCGCCGCGCCGCAACGTGAAGGTCACGCCTTTGGCGGCGTTCACTTTACGGGACGCTCCCAGCAGGCGTTTTTCTTCATAGATTTTCCCCAGACCCACCACCTCCAGCATTTTCTCGGCATCGGGCAACGCGCGATGCCGCGGGATCAGGCTAGGCACCGAGGACACCAGCATGCGTGTGTAACTCTGAGCCGGGTTGGCCAGAATGGTCTCGCGGCTGCCGGTTTCCACCAGCGCGCCGTGGTTCATCACCACGATGCGGTCGGCGATTTCCGACACCACGCCGAAGTCATGCGTGATGAACACCACCGCGGTTTTCTGGTGCTGCTGCAGCTCGCGAATCAGCGCAAGGATCTGCTTTTGCGTAGTGACGTCCAGCGCGGTCGTCGGTTCGTCGCAAATCAATACCCGCGGTTTGAGGATCAGCGCCATCGCGATCACGATGCGCTGGCGCTGTCCGCCGGATAGCTGGTGCGGAAAGGAATGATAGATGCGCTCGATGTCGGGCAGGTGCACGGATTGCAGCATGGCCAGCACCTGCACCCGGCGTTCGCCGGCTGAGGCGCGCGTGTGCAGGCGCAGCACTTCATCGATCTGTTGGCCGACACGCTGGACTGGATTGAGCGCGGTCATCGGCTCCTGGAACACCATTGCCACGCGCGAAGCGCGCAACTCGCGCATGCGCGTCTCGCCCGCGCTGAGGACGTCCTCGCCGTCGATCAGGATGCGCCCGGCCGTCGGCGTCAGCGCACCCTTGGGCAACAGGCCCATGATGGCAAACGAGGTGACCGATTTGCCGGAACCCGATTCGCCGACGATGCACACGGTTTCACCCGCATGCACGTCAAAGGAAATATCCCGGACCACGGGCCGCATGGCGGCGCCCTGACCGGCCTGGACAGTCAGTCCCTCGACCGAAAGCACCGGTGCGGCAGCATTTGCAGAAGTCATCATCATCGCTTTATCAGGCAGGAGTGGTCGGAGGCGTTCAGATGCGGCGCGCCATGCGCGGATCCAGCGCGTCGCGCAGTGCGTCGCCCAGCACGTTGACGCTTAGGACGGTAAGCGAAACCAGGATCCCCGGGTACAGGATCAGGCCCGGCAGCATCATGAAATAGACACGGCTCTCGGCCATCACATTGCCCCACGACGGGGTCTCCGGCGGGATGCCGGCGCCCAGGAAACTGAGCGCGGCTTCGGCGAGAATCGCTGAGGCGAAAATATAAGTGCCCTGGACGATCAACGGCGCCAGCGTCGACGGCAGCATGTGGCGCCACATCAGTACGGGCACGGGAGTGCCGAGGACCACGGCGGCCTCGACATAGGACTCATTGCGCACGCTCAGGATGACACTGCGGACCATGCGGACCACGCGTGGGATATCCGGAACGCTGATCGCTATGAGCACCGTGAACAGGCTGGCCCCCGACAGCGACACCAGCGCGATGGCGAGCAAAATCCCGGGAATGGCCATCATGCCGTCCATCACGCGCATGATGATGGCGTCGGCCAGGCGGAAATAGCCCGCTACGACCCCGATGAACAAGCCGATGGAGAGACTGATGATCACCGTCCCCAGACCGACCGTCAGTGAAACGCGCGCCCCATAGATGACGCGCGAAAAAACATCGCGGCCGAAGGCGTCGGTGCCAAGCCAGTGCGCCGCCGAGATCGGCTTGAGGCGCTGCGCCGAATCCAGCATCGAAGGGTCGGTCGTGCCCAGCCACGGAGCGAAGATGGCCATGGCCACCAGCAGCAGCAGCACGCCCATGGCGATCATCACGGGCCAGCTGCGCAAGGTGCGTTTTATCTGCGCCAGCAACGGCGAAGCGGCGCTGGCATGGGGATCGGCTGCGGGCACGGCGGGTATGATGGATGTCTGCATGGTGACCTAGGGCCTGTTAACAATTAATTTAGGAGTGCGAACGGGTCGTAGGCGTTGCAGGCCTAGGCGCAGCGACGCGACGTAGTGGTGCTACGGCAAGGAGCTGCAACACCGGCATGCAACGCCTACGACCCGTTCCCTCCGGGTTCAAACCAAAACGTGCGCTGCCCGCGTTGCATGGCTTGCAGGGGGACCCACCCCCTGCTGCGCCACGCGCCTTGTCAGCACACGGTTTGGTTTGAACGCATCTCCTAAATTAATTGTTAACAGGCCCTAGTAGCGGATGCGTGGATCAAGCAAGGAATACAGCACATCGATGACGAGATTGATAAGCACGTAGAGCGTCGAGAAAAGCAGGATCAACGCCTGGATGATCGGATAATCGCGCGCCAGCACGGCCTCCAGCACCAGCCGTCCCACGCCGGGGATATTGAATACCGATTCCGTGACCACCACACCGCCGATCAGCATGGCGATGCTTACGCCGATGATGGTGACGATCGGCACGGCCGCATTGCCCAGTGCGTGATTGATCAGCACCGCGGATTCCTTGAGGCCTTTGGCGCGGGCGGTGCGGATGAAGTCCTCTCCCATTACCTCGATGACGCTGGTGCGCACAATGCGCGCGATCAACGCGATATAGGCGGTGCTCAACGCCATTGTCGGCAAAATCAGCCGCTGCAGGAATGGCCACAGACCCGCCGACAGCGGCTGATAGCCTTGCACCGGCAACCAGCCCAGCCAACGCGCAAACACCAGGATCAGTATGTAGCCGATGATGAACACCGGTACCGAGAAGCCCAGCACAGAGGAGGCCATGACCAAGCGGTCCAGCGGCTTTCCCTGCTGCCAGGCGGCCAGCACGCCAACCGGAATGGCGATCAGAACGGCAATCACGATGGTGGCGAGACACAGCGCCAGCGTGGGGCCGAAACGATCAGCGATCATGCCGGAGACCGGCAAACCGGAAATCAGCGAAGTACCCAGATCGCCCCGCAGCAACTGGCCTATCCAGATGAAGAACTGCGTCACGACCGGCTTGTCCAGCCCCATGCTCACCCGTATCGCATTCAGTTGTTCCGGCGAGGCGCCGTCGCCGGCGAGAATGATGGCGGGGTCGCCGGAGGATAGTCGCAACAGCGCAAAGACGATGACGGCCACCACCGCAAGCACAGGGATGGCGGCCAACAGACGGCGCAAGAGAAAAGTAGGCATGGGGAGGATTGATTATTTTCAGTTCTTCGCCATATCCCAGAACACCGGCGCCGGAGCCCGCAATTCGGTCGTCACGTTTTTGCGCAAGGCCGTGACCGGTGAACGCTCGCCCATCGGTATGACAACCACGTTGTCGATCGCCAAATGCTGGATCTCCGCAGCGATTTTCTTTTGCTCGGCCAGATTCCCGGTGCGCGCCATCTTCATGCGCAGCGCTTCGATTTCCGGCACGTCGGGCCAACCGAACCAGGCTCCGGCGCCATTGGCGGCGATGGTCTGGGAGCCCACCGGGTCGGCCAGCGCGGACAGCGGACTCATGGTGCTGAAAATGTTCCAGCCGCCCTTGGAAATGGCTTCTTTGGACGTGCGGCGCACGGTCACGGTCTGCCAGTCCATCGCCTGCAACTGGACAACGAAGCCGGCCTTGCGCAGCGCTTGCGCATAGACCGGAGGCATGGCGGTGGAGGTCGGCTGGTCGGTCGGGTGCAGGATCACCACCGGCGTGCCGTCGTACTTGGCGGCCTTGAGCATGGCGGCGGCCTTGACCGGATCGCCCTTGACGAACTTGTCGGCATCCACGTTAGTCGCGTATACGCTGTCGCAGCCGTACAGGGATGCGCAAACCCGGTAGTATTTCGGATTGCCGACCTGCGCCTGCAGCACGGCCTCCTGGTCGATCGCACGCAACGCGGCCTGGCGGATGAGCTTGTTGTTGAACGGCGGCTGCGTGAAGTTGAGCCGCGCGACGTTCTGCGAACCGCGCTCCTTGTATTCCTTGAGCACGATCTCGGGATTGTGCTCAAGCATCGGAATCAGGTCGCCCGGCACGTCCTCGATAAGGTCGATCTCGTTACTCATCAGGGCATTGACGGCCGTCATTGGATCGGACATCGTGACCCATTTCACCCGATCCACCTTGACCACTTTGCCGCCGGCCAATCCGCTGGCCGGTTCCCGGCGCGGCACATAGTCCTTGAACTTTTCAAATACCGCCTGTACGCCGGGACGGTATTCGGCGTTGACGAAGCGGAAGGGGCCCGAACCGATCGTCTCCTTGATCGGCTGGGTCGGCGGCGTTTGCGCGACGCGCTGCGGCATCATGAAAGGGACCAGATTGCTCGGCCGCGACAGCGCGCGCAGCGCGATATCCGTCGGTTCCTTGAAGGTCATGGTGAAGGTTTTGGCGTCAACTACTTTCATCTCCTTCATCAGATTAGTCATCACCTGGCCCAGCTTGTCCTGGGCCGCAAAGCGCTGAATCGAAGCCACGCAATCGTCCGCCGTGACAGGCGCGCCGTCATGCCATTTAAGACCGTCGCGCAGCGTGAAGGTGTAAGTCTTGCCATCGGGCGAGACGGTCCACTTTTCCGCCATTTGAGGCTGCACCTTGTTTTTTGCATCGAGTGACAGCAAAGTGTCGTAAACCATGTAACCGTAATCCCGGACGATTTCGGTGGTGGTAATGATCGGATCCAGCGAACGCAGACTCGCATGCATGACGGCCGTAATGGTCTGGGCCTGTGCTGCGGCGGCGACGCCCAGGCTCAAGGCCATCGAGGTCACGACGGCGCCGGCGGTGCGGCGGATATTGGATATCGGGTGATGCATGGTCTTTTTATCTCCTCGGCGAAATGAACGGTGCAGCGAACAGGTCCGACAGCAAATTGCATGCCATCGCAATCGAAGGTGTTTCATCCGAATCCAACGCGGGATCATCGGCAACGCTCTACAAGCGTGCACTTTTTAAATATTTCTCAACCGGGGATACCCAGCCCGCACCTTAATGTACCATTTGCTCGACCGTGACGCACCCAGAGATGGCGCGATTTTTGCATAAGTGCGCTAGCCAATCGAAATCGATTCATCAAGGAACACCGGCGCACTGTCCAAGTGCGCCGGGACGGCTTAACAATAAGGGTAATTGTGGTCGGTACGGTTTCAGCCATCGGATACGACAGGGCTGTTTGGCCTTGGTAAGAAGGCAATATTTTATTCGTGTAATTTCAATTAGGAGTCAAGTCTTTGAATACCTTGGAAAAAATCCGCGCTACATTGCCAGCCTACCCGATCGAGGTGAGCTTGCCCGATATCGACAAGTGGAAGAAGGGCAATACCGGCGTCGATTACGTGCATACGTTCGACAGCGGCGTCGCCGGGCAGCATGTGATGATCATGGCGCTTACCCACGGCAATGAAGTCAGTGGCGCAATCGTGCTAGACCAGCTTCTGCAACTCGGCTTGCGCCCGCTCAAAGGACGCGTCACGCTGGGTTTTGCCAATGTCGATGCCTATAAGCGTTTCGACAAGGACGATGCCGATGCCTCGCGCTATGTCGACGAGGACATGAACCGTGTCTGGTCCAAAGCCAAACTGGACAGCAATCAGGACTCCGTGGAGTTGCGCCGCGCGCGCGCCTTGCGCCCTATCGTCGACACCGTCGATCTGTTGCTCGACATGCATTCGATGCATGAAGAATCGGCGGCGTTGATGATGTGCGGCCCGCTGGTCAAAGGCATGCGCTTCGCCGCTGAAATCGGCGCGCCGGAACATGTGGTCGCCGACCCCGGCCATCTGAACGGCAGCCGGCTGCGCGAATACGGCGGTTTCGGCGATCCGTACAGCTTGAAGAACGCGTTGCTGATCGAGAGCGGACAGCATTTCTCGCTGCAAAGCAAGAAAGTTGCGCTGGATGTGGCGGCACGCTTCCTGATTACCACCGGCGCGGTGGCGGAGGCGGATCTGGCAAGCTTCCTGTTGCCGAAACCGGCCTCGCAACGCTTCCGTGAAGTGACGCAGCCAATCACCGCCGATACGATGGATTTCGAATTCACGCAGGATTTCCGGGGGCTGGAATTGATCGAAAAAGCCGGCACCGTGATTGCCCGCGACGGTCAGCGCGAACTGGTCAGCCCTTACGATCGATGCGTGATGATCATGCCTTCGTTGCGCCACCTCGGCCCCGGCGTGACAGTGCTGCGCCTGGCCAAAGTGCTGGACTTCAAATAATGTGACCCAGACCCCCCGGCGGTGCTTCGCCGGGGTTCGTGCGGCTCCCTCACTCCGGTTCGCTCCTGAACTTGTCCGCATCGACGCCCATTGCCGAACCGGCAACAGCGGCGCACAATTAATCAATCATGCAATGAATCGCCTCAACCGGTCCGCGCCAGCGTATCATCGCGTGCTCAAGCTGTCCCCACGCCATCGCCGATATGGCCCAGGCCATCCCGTTGCGTCGGCCGTGCGCGCACCCTGAACATGCTTCATTTTATTTATTGTCATGATTGCCCGAGCCGCCGACCGATCCGCCATGCAGAGATTTTCACCATCATTCCCGATTTGCGCCTTGTTCCTGTCAAGCCTGTTAATTGCCTGCTCCCCCGAATACAATTGGCGCGAAACGCACGGCAACACTGTTCCCTTTACAATATTGCTGCCTGGAAAACCTGATTCGTTTACACAAGCGATTACGCTCGACGGCACATCGGTCTCCATGACCATGACCGCGACCGAGGTGAACGGCGTGACATTCGCGGTCGGCACCGCGCGTTTTCCGGATGAAGCGGCAGCGCAAAATGCATTAAACCAAATGAAAGCAGCACTGATCAAAAACATTGAGGGGGTCCCGATCGACCTCCCGGTGCCGGGCAGGGAAATCGCCGGCGTCCGCGCGGTAACGTTCAGCGCCAATGGGACACTCAGAGGAAAACCGCTGCAAATGACGGGACGCCTATATAGTGTTGAAAAACGTGTCTATCAGATCATTCTGGTCGGCGATCCCAAGAAAATGACGCCCGACGCGCGCGAGATGTTTTTCACCTCGTTTCGACCGAATTAATTATCATCTATTAGTTGTTATTTAAACCAGCAGAGAGAAGAACCCTATGTTACTGACGTTCAAATCCAAAGGCGCGGCCGATGTGCTGATGTACGAAAACCATGCCAAACGCATTCTCGACCTGCTGCACAAAGACACCAAAATCGGCGTTATCACCGCGGCCGAGACGGCCCATGCCGTCAGCGTGCTGGAAAAAGAGATCCTCAATAACCGCAGCCACGAGGCCAGCGAAGCCATCCGGCAGGATATCAACGCCCACCACAACGAGAACGGCGACGATAACAAGCACGAACACATCGATCTGGTGAGTTTCGCCAATCGCGCTTATCCGTTGCTGGACATGCTGCGCGAAGCGCAAAAAGGCAATTACGACGTGCTGTGGGGCGTGTAACGACCGTGTGCGGTGTCGACGCCGCCGCGCGGCGGTAGCACCGACCTGAGCGCAACAAAAATAAACGTGAATCTCATTTCCGATAAAAACGATCCGCTGGCGCTCAATCTGCGCCATGCGGCGCAAGCCGTCGCCCAGGTCAAGGGCGGAACCGCCCTGCCGCAGGCGTTGAACCGGATTTTCCTGGACAGCGCCGCATCGCCGCGCGCGCGCGGCGCAATTCAGGACATCGCCTATCGCACCATGCGCCATCTCGGGCTGGCCGAAGGCTTGCTGGCCTTGTTGGTCGTCAAACCGGTGCAATCGCCGCTGCTGCAAGGTTTGCTGCTGTGCGCGCTTTCTTTGCTGGCCGATACCGAAGACAGCGCCTACGACGCCTTCACCGTGGTCGACCAGGCGGTCGACGCGGCGGCAGCCGATCCAGACATGCAACATGCCAAGGGCATGGTCAACGCAGTGCTGCGCCGTTTCCTGCGCGAACAGGCGACGCTGCTGCCGCAAGCCGGAAAAACGCCGGCCGGCAGCTGGAATTATCCGGTCTGGTGGATCGACCGCATCAAGGCCGCCTATCCGGAGCAATGGCAAGCGATTCTGCAGACCGGCAACCGGCAGCCGCCGCTGACGCTGCGCGTCAACCGGCGCAAAACCGACACCGCCGCCTATTTGCGGATACTGCAAGACGCAGGGCTGGACGCCGCCATCATCGGACCGTTCGCGGTGAAATTGCACAAACCCGTCCCGGTCGCCCAGATTCCAGGCTTCGCCGACGGGCTGGCGTCGGTCCAGGATGCCGCCGCGCAACTGGCCGCGCCGTTGCTGGACGTCCACGACGGCATGCGCGTGCTCGACGCCTGCGCCGCGCCCGGTGGCAAAACCGGCCATTTACTGGAAATCGCCGATATTGAACTCACCGCAGTGGATCGCGACCCGCAACGCATGCGCCGCGTGGCTGACAATCTGGCGCGCCTGCGGCTGTCGGCGACGCTGCTGACCGGCGATGCGGGCAGCCCCAGCTGGTGGGACGGCCGCCGTTTCGACCGCATCCTGGCCGACGTGCCCTGCACCGCGTCAGGAATCGTGCGCCGGCATCCCGATATTCGCTGGTTGCGGCGTAAAACGGATACTATCCAACTTGCAACACTTTCGGCCGCGATTCTGGACAATCTTTGGCAGATGCTCGAGCCGAATGGTAAATTACTGCTGGTAACATGTTCGCTGTGGCCGCAGGAATCGGAACAACAGGCAGCTGCTTTCGGTGCGCGCAATAACGATGCATGCCGATTGCCGGCGCCCGGCCAATTACTTCCGGCAGCAACTCAGGAACAGGATCATGACGGCCTGTTCTACGCGCTATTCCAGAAAAACGGCACAGGAATTTGATGCAAGCACCTCGGCGCCCTCCACAGCAGATTCAAGCCGCTTTCCGACCGGCACGCCGGACATCGACCCCGATACCCGCAACACGGCGCTTCATCCTGCATTTGACGGCGCTGCTGCTGATCGCACTGATTGCCCTGGCCGTCCCAATACGGGCGCACGCCGCCGAAATCGCTATCCTGAACGCCTCGCTCGACAGCACGGAAGAGGGTTACCGCCTGTCGACCGCCTATTCCTTCGAACTCAATCACGGCCTCGAATCGACCATCATGCGCGGCGTGCCGCTCTACTTCACGACCGACGTTGAAGTGACCCGCCACCGCTGGTATTGGCTCGATCAGACCGCCGCCTCCACATCGCAGACCATCCGCGTTTCCTACAACGTGCTGACCCGGCAATTCCATGCTTCGGTCAATAACAGTTTGCAGCAGAATTTCGGCTCGCTGGAAGATGTCATGGCGTTCGTGCGGCGCCCGCCGCGCTGGATCATTGCCGGATTGAAAGACCTGCGTTCCGGCGAGACCTACAACGTCGCGGTGCGCATGCGGCTAGACGTCGCGCAGCTATCCAAGCCGCTTCAGGTCAACGCCCTGAACGACAGCGACTGGCGCCTGTCGTCAAACTGGATCAGCTTCAACTATAGACCCGAATGACACGAAAACTCCGGTATCTGCTGGTTGTCGGCTGCGGCATCTTCGCCATTCTGCTGTTCCTACTGGCGTCCGCCTCCGAAAACACCGCCTTCTTCGACCAGCACTATTCATGGCTGCTGGGCCTCAACGCGCTGGTCGCGGTGATGCTGCTGAGCGTGGTGTTCGTGCTGCTGACGCGCTTGGTCAAACGTTACCGCGGCCGCAAATTCGGCTCGCGGCTGATGGCCAGGCTGGTGCTGCTGTTCGCCATCATCGGCATTCTGCCGGGCCTGCTGATTTACCTGGTGTCGGTGCAATTCGTATCGCGCTCCATCGAATCCTGGTTCGACGTGCATATCGAATCGGCGCTGGAATCCGGCCTCAACCTGGGCCGCAATTCGCTGGAATCGGCCTTGTCCGACCTGACTGAAAAAGGGCGCAATATCGCGCTCGAACTGGCCGACAGAAGCGACAGCGCGCAAGTGACCTATCTGTCGCGGCTGCGCGAACAAAATCTGGAAGCCTCGATCTTTACCGCCGACGGCCAAGTGGTGGCGACCGTCGGCGGAAATATCGGCGCCCTGACGCCCGACCCGCCGACCGCGGCCATGATTCGCCAGGCCAGCGCCAGCCGGGGCTTTGCCGCACTGGAAAACGCCGGATCCAATGACATCGACGCCGAAAACGATCTGCGGCTGCACGTGGTGCTGGAAATTCCGGCGTCCGGCAGCGCACTGATGACGCGTTCGGAACGCCACTATCTGGAGATATACCAGCCCGTTCCGACCTATCTGGCCACCAACGCCAACGTGTTGCGCGAGGCATACAGCGAGTATCAACAGCGCTCGGTCTCACGCACCGGCCTGCGCAAAATTTATCTGGTCACGCTGACACTGACCCTGCTGCTGGCGGTGTTCGGCGCCATCGTCAGCGCGTTTGTCATCGCCGGCGACCTGGCCAAGCCGCTGCTGCTGCTGGCCGAAGGCACCAAGGCCGTGGCCGAAGGCAATTTTTCGCCGCGCCCCATCGTCGCCACGTCGGACGAACTCGGCACGCTGACCAAATCCTTCAACGCCATGACCCGTCAATTGCTGGAAGCGCGCGATACGGTCGAGACCAACCGCGCCCGGCTGGAGGAAGCCAAGGCCTATCTGGAATCCGTGCTGGCCAATATGTC
Organism: Herbaspirillum sp.; assembly: GCA_028292625.1. GTDB lineage: Bacteria > Pseudomonadota > Gammaproteobacteria > Burkholderiales > Burkholderiaceae_D > Herbaspirillum. The sequence continues at coordinate 16,571 of JAQGLY010000016.1, forward strand.
GGCCGGCGTGATGGTGCTGGACGACAGTTTCCGGCTGATTACCAGCAACGAATCGGTCAAACGCATTTTGCAGCTGGACATCGCGCCCTACATCGGTCAGCCGCTGGTCAATGTCGACGGGCTGGCGGCGTTCGCGCTGGCGATCACCAACGCCTTTTCCGAACAAAGCGCGCAACGCGCGGCCAGTGCGGCTCCGCTGGAAAAACTACATTGGCAACAACAGATCGAATTGCCGCGCTTGCTCAATGACGCCGTCGACGAAAAGATCACGGTGCTGGCGCGCGGTTCGCGGCTGCCGGTCGAGACCGGCACCGGCTACGTCGTGGTGTTCGACGATATTTCCGATGTGATCTCGGCGCAGCGTTCGATCGCGTGGGGCGAAGTGGCCCGGCGTCTGGCGCATGAAATCAAAAACCCGCTGACCCCGATACAATTGTCGGCCGAGCGCCTGCAGATGCGTCTGAGCGACAGGCTGGGGCCGGCCGACGCCGCCGTGCTGGACAAAAGCACCACCACGATCGTCAATCAGGTCACCGCGATGAAACGCATGGTCGACGACTTCCGGGATTACGCGCGCACGCCTCCGGCAAAACCGGAGGAACTGGATCTGAACGCACTGATTGCCGAGATCCTGAATTTATATTTGTCAGGCGACGAACGCGATGCGATACACGTCGCACTGGCGCCGGATCTGCCGCATGTGATGGGGGATGCGACGCAATTGCGGCAAGTCATTCACAACCTGCTGCAAAACGCGCAGGATGCGGTCAACGATGCGACGCAGCCGAGTCGCTCGTCGACTGCGCCGCGTATCGATGTGACGACCGAAATCGTCAATTATCAAAGTTCGGTCGGCGCCGCCTGCAACGCCATCCGCTTCACCGTCGGCGACAACGGCCCGGGCTTCGCGCCGAAAATTCTGGCGCGCGCATTCGAACCCTACGTCACTTCCAAAGCGCGCGGCACCGGACTGGGCTTGGCCATGGTCAAGAAAATCATCGACGAACACGGGGGTAAAATCGATATTCAAAACAGAAGCGATGGCAGCGGCGCCAAAATTTCGATTTTGCTGTTAAAGTTAGCAAGCTGAATCGCTTTTATATACGCGGCGAAGCATCCGAGTCGGCATCGACAAGATACTATTGACTCGCCCAAGGTCGGTTAACACCCAGCAAAACCGCAGCCTTGGCATTGACCGCATATAATTGCAAAAAAAAACCGACATCGTATTCCGCCGGATCGCAACTTCCACTCGCTTCCGATGGTCGGATGAAATCACGCACTACAGAGAAAGCAGGCACATGGCTAACATCCTGGTCGTCGATGACGAAATGGGTATCCGCGAATTACTCTCCGAAATTCTGAGTGATGAGGGGCATGTCGTAGTAACGGCGGAGAATGCGCAGCAGGCGCGCGAGTTGCGCCTGAGCGCAGCGCCGGATCTGGTTCTGCTCGACATCTGGATGCCCGATACGGACGGCGTCACTCTGCTCAAGGAGTGGCAACGCGACGGCCTGCTGACCATGCCTGTGATCATGATGTCCGGGCACGCGACCATCGACACGGCGGTGGAAGCCACCCGCATCGGCGCGCTGAATTTCCTGGAAAAGCCGATCGCGCTGCAAAAGCTTCTAAAAGCCGTGCAACACGGCCTGACGCACAATCGCGAACCGGTGCGCACGCCGGCGTATATCCGTCCGCCCGCGGCGATGAACGAATCCCCCGATGCCCAGTCCCTGGCCCCTTACGGCGCCCTCGGCATCGCCGGCGGCATCGGCAACCCGGAAGCGCCGAACGGCCTCAATTCCGGCGCGGCGTATTTTTCATCTTCGGACAATGCCGCGGGCATTTCCTTCAATCTGCCGCTGCGCGAAGCGCGGGACGCATTCGAACGCGCTTATTTCGAATACCACCTGATCCGTGAAAATAGCAGCATGACCCGAGTGGCCGAACGCACGGGCCTGGAACGCACGCATTTATACCGCAAACTCAAACAATTGGGCGTGGAGCCCGGGAAACTTGCCAGGAAGAATTAATCTGCCCCGCGCAGTAAGCGCGCGATACAATATCTCACATTACAGAAGGAACCCATCCCTTAATGCAGCCTCACACTCTGGAGGACTCGCCAAAATTGTATCGTTTTTGCCGCTGCCCTTGAAATACCCCGCATCAGCGCCATGTTTCCAGCATCGAACTTCTACTATGGGAGAGCATGCATATGAACCTGATCTATAACAGCGACCAATATACGGTTGTCGAGTTTACGCCGGACAACAGTACCGAAACCCTGCGCAACGGGGGTTACGAAATCATGGATAAATCTTTCAATCGCGAAATATTCCTGGCGGGTTCAATGGCGGAGATGTTTCGTAAGGATGTGGAGGATCTGATCGCGAGCGAACCGTCAATCGAGGATATCGACAGCTTTCTGGGTCAATACGATGGGTTCATGCGGCAGCCGATGATGGTTCATTGATCGAACGGCCGATCGATAAAAACGGGGCGCTCATCAAGGCGCCCTTTTTTTATGCTTGCAATGGCATATAGGCCATATCTGTTGTTTGATTGGGACATATCTGAAGGTCGCCACACCCTCTGCCGCAAGCGCCGCGGGCTTTATATTTCGATCTTGGTGCCCAGCTCGACCACCCGATTCGCCGGAATATGAAAAAAGTCCGACGGTTTGGCGCCGTTTTGATGCATCCAGGCAAAAATCCGCTCACGCCACATCGGCATGCCCGCCAATTTGGTCGGCACCACGGTATCGCGCGCGATGAAGAACGAGGTATCCATCAATTCGAACTGCATATTGAACTGCTGTTCCGCCAGGGCCAGCACGACATTCACATCCGGCGCCTCCTTGAAGCCGAAAGCCGCGCGCAACAGATAGATATTGCCGCCCAGCTCGCGTAATTTCAGCCGCTGTTCATTAGCCACGAAAGGCACGTCCCAGATACTGATCTTCAGAAAAATGACGCGCTCGTGCAGAATCCGGTTGTGTTTCAAATTGTGCAGCAGGGACACCGGCACCGTCTCTACATTCCCGGTCATGAAGACCGCGGTGCCGCCCACCCGGTGCGGCGGATGCGCCAGCAATCCTTCCACGAACGGGGCCAGCGGAATACCGTCGTCCTTGGTGCGCGCCCGCAACAGCATGCGGCCGGAGTACCAGGTCATCAGCAGGAAAAACGCCCCGCTGCCCAGCAGCAGCGGGAACCAGCCGCCATCGGCGATCTTCATCAGATTGGCGGCGAAGAAACTGAAATCGACGACAAAGAAAATCGCGATCACCAGCGTCACCAGGCCGGTATGCCATTTCCACAGGGTACGCATCACCACCGCCGCCAAAATGGTGGTGATGACCATCGTCGTGGTCACCGCCACGCCGTAGGCGGCAGCCAGGTTGTCCGATTTCTTGAACGCCAGCACCACCGCAATGACCAGCAGCATCAGCATCCAGTTGATGAACGGCACGTAAATCTGCCCGCGTTCATCGACCGAGGTATGCAAAATCCGCATGCGCGGCACAAAACCCAGCAAAATCGCCTGGCTGGTCAATGAAAACGCGCCGGAAATCACCGCCTGCGACGCAATCACGGTGGCGCATGTGGCCAGCACCACCATCGGGATCAGCGACCACTCCGGCACCATCAGATAAAACGGATTGCTGATCGCTCCCGGATTGGTCAGCAGATAGGCACCCTGGCCGAAATAATTCAAGAGCAGGCAAGGCATGACCGTAAACAACCATGCGAAGCGAATCGGCCGGATGCCGAAATGGCCCATATCGGCATATAGCGCTTCGGCGCCGGTCAACACCAGCACCACGGAACCGAGCACGACGAAGGCCTGCAGCGAATGCTGCATCATGAACGAAAAAGCGTAGTACGGATTGACCGCCTCCAGAATGCCGGGCGCCAGCAGAATATTGAAGATCCCCAACACTCCCAGCGATCCGAACCAGACCATCATCACCGGTCCGAACAGCTTGCCGACCAGCGAGGTCCCATGGCGTTGAATGACGAACAACAGCACCAGAATCGCCACAGTCAGCGGGATCACATATTTGGACATGCCCGGCACCGCGATTTCGAGTCCTTCGACCGCCGACATCACCGAAATAGCCGGCGTAATCACCACGTCGCCGTAAAACATGCAGGCGCCGAACACGCCCAGCATCATCAATATGCTGGACCGGCGCGACCCTGCCAACGCGGTGCGCAGCGACAAGGCCATCAGGGCCAGCACGCCGCCCTCGCCGTTGTTGTCGGCGCGCATCACGAACAGCACGTATTTCAAGGAAACCACAATGGTCAGCGACCAGAACAGCATCGAAATGATGCCGTATACCGCATTCGCCGAGAACGGAACCCCGTGTTGCGGGCTGAAACATTCTTTCAACGCATACAACGGACTGGTTCCGATATCGCCGAACACCACCCCCAATGCGGCCAGCGTCACAACATGCAAGCGGGCGGAGGTAATTCCTCCTTCTTTCGCTGCCGTCAAATTGCTCATTTCGTTTCCATTACGATTCAAATTAGGGCGTACTTTATCGCACTTATAGGGGCGTAAAGAAAAAATCAAAATTTGCCGGGGAGTTTTCTTCAAAAATTAACATATGGCGTTTGTTGTGAAGTGCTTATGGGTTCATGGCGACAGCGCGAAGGAATCGACGGACAAGCTCGTCAAACGTGGCAGGGCTTCTTGTGATCGCCTGCGATAACCGTACAATACGGCGATGAACCTTACCCTGACCGACCTCGAAGAAGCTATCAATTACTGGCGCCGTCAGCGTCCCGCCACCGGGGAGGAATGCGCATTGTCGCCGGAAGTCAATTTGCTCGCCGGCATCTACGCCATGATGATTTTCGACGGCCTGACCGAGCGGCCGATGGACACCGTCGACGCCGCCGCACGTCAGTTGCTGACGCTTTGGCGGCAGCAGCAAGCCTAGCGCTCGCCGGGACGGCGGCCGATCCAAGCGCATCCTGCCCGACTCTGTTACGCTGCCGATTCAAGCCAAATGTCACCGCAACGGATGCAATTCACCGAGCAAGGAATCATGGTCATGGCAGTCAGCCCGCGCAAAACACCCTCCCCCGCAGCATCGAAAAGCCGCTCCGCCCCTCAACGCAAACCGCCAGCCGCCGCCCTGAAAGCGGCCGGCCCGATCGCGGCAAGCCAGCCCGCTCATACGGCTCAGGCAATATCAGGCGGTCAACCGCAAGTCGTACTGGTATTGCAGGGCGGCGGCGCGCTGGGAGCCTACCAGGCCGGCGTCTACCAGGCCTTGCACGAACACAATCTGACGCCGGACTGGGTGGTCGGCACCTCGATCGGCGCCATCAACGCCGCCCTCATCGCCGGCAATCCGCGTGAAACCCGGCTGGCCCGGCTCAAGGAATTCTGGGACCGGGTCGGCCAGGACGATGTGCTGGATATGAAAAATGTCCCCGACACCACCCGGCAACTCAATATCTGGCTGGAAACGGTGGACACTTACCTGCGCGGCGTACCCGGCTTTTTTACGCCGCGGCCGTTCAACCCGTTTGCGATGGGGATGACGGTGCCGCCCGAAAAGGCGAGCTTCTACGACACCGGCGAACTCGCCGCAACCTTGAGCGAACTGGTCGATTTCGATTATCTGAATTCCCCCGGCGGCATGCGCCTGACTGTCAGCGCCACCAAAGTCACCTGCGGCACGCTGGTCAATTTCGACTCGCCGCAACAGCCCATAGGCGTCGAGCACATCATGGCCAGCGGCGCGCTGCCGCCGGCCTTCGCGCCGGTGCGCGTCGACGGCGATCTGTACTGGGACGGCGGCCTGTATTCGAATACCCCGCTGGAAACCGTGCTCGACGACGAACCGCGCCGCAACCTGATTTGCGTAATGGTGGATTTATGGCTGGCCGACGGCAGCGAACCGACCACGCTGGATGAGGTGCAGACACGGCAAAAAGACGTCACCTACGCCTCGCGTTCGCAAGCGCATATCGACGATTACATGCGCACGAATCAGTTGCGCAGCGCTGCCCGCGCCCTGTACGCGCGTCTGCCGCAGGCGTCGCGCAACGCCGACGATCTGAAAAATCTGAAGGAACTCGGCAATGCCACGACCATTCATATATTGCGTTTGCAATACAGCGGACGTGACTGGAACATGGCGGCGAAAGATATCAACTTCTCGCGGGGCTCGCTCGTCTGGCGTTGGCAACAAGGCTATAACGACGCACGGCGCGCACTCCAATCCTGCCAAACGGCGCTGTTCAGTCATTCCGAGGCGGGCATCGTTCTTCATGACTTCCGGCCCGCGCCGGCGAAGACTGAAGCTGCATGCTAGAAAGGCAATTAATTGATTTTGTGCAATGCAACAAATAAGTGTTGACACTGGCGTTTAAATTGGTAATATACGATTGTTGCAACGCACCATTCAGCAGCGATTCCCCCATCCAAACCCCGAGAGGAGACCAGTATGTTTTCATTTCAAGATCAATTTTCCGCCGCCAGCAAAGCGCACTTCGACGCTCAGGTCGAACTGATTAACACCCTCACCAGCAAAGCCTTTGAAGGCATTGAAAAGGTGATTGAGCTGAACATGAGCGCCACCAAGGCATCGTTAGAGGAATATGCAACGAGCAGCAAGCAGCTCGCCGGCGCCAAGGACCCGCAAGAATTCACATCGCTGGCCGCCGCCCAAGCGCAGCCGAACGCGGAGAAGGCAGTCGCCTACAGCCGTCATTTGGCAGGCATCCTGAGCTCGACCCAGTCGGAATTCGCCAAAGCCGCCGAAACGCAAATCGCCGAAACCAGCCGCAAGGTATCGACCTTGATCGACGAGATCAGCAAAAATGCGCCGGCCGGTTCGGAAAATGCGATCGCGGTGCTGAAGTCGGTCGTCGGCAACGCCAACGCAGGTTACGAGCAACTGACGAAATCGACCAAGCAAGCGGTCGAAGCCATCGAAAGCAACATGAATACAGCGGCCAAGCAATTCACCCAGGCCACTGAGAAAACCACCCGCACCGCCAAAAAATAATAGACTCAGGCAATAGTGTTATTGCCGTTTTAACGCAGAATTGCTGCGCTGAAATACCGACGGGCCGTCATGCGGCCCGTTTTTTTTTGCTTCGGCAATCGATTGCCGCCTATCGCTACGCCAGCATACTCAGCGCCACCGCCTCGGCCACTTTGATGCCGTCGATCGACGCCGACATAATCCCGCCAGCATAGCCGGCGCCCTCGCCCGCCGGAAACAGTCCCTTGGTATTCATGCTCTGCAAGGTGTCGTCGTGCCGGCGGATCCTGACCGGCGACGAAGTGCGCGTTTCAACCCCGGTCAGCACCGCATCGTGCATGGCGAAACCGCGCAACTGCTTATCGAACACCGGCAGCGCTTCGCGCACCGCCGCGATCGCATAATCCGGCAAGACCGAATCCAGGCTGCCCAGCCGCACCCCCGGCTTGTACGACGGCTCGACCGCACCCAGCGCCGTCGATGGCCGTCCGGCCAGGAAATCGCCGACCAGCTGTGCCGGCGCATCGTAATTGGCGCCGCCCAATTCATAGGCACGCGTCTCCCATTGCTGCTGAAACGCGATCCCGGCCAAAGGATGACCCGGATAATCGGCCGGCGTAATGCCGACCACAATGACGCTGTTGGCGTTGCGCTCGTTGCGCGAATATTGGCTCATCCCGTTGGTCACCACCCGGCCCGGCTCCGACGCCGCCGCCACCACGGTGCCGCCCGGGCACATGCAGAAGCTGTAGACCGCGCGCCCGTTTTCGCAGTGATGCACCAGCTTGTAATCGGCCGCGCCCAGAATCGGATGGCCTGCGCTGGGCCCGAAACGGCAGCGATCGATCAGGGATTGCGGATGTTCGATCCGGAACCCGACCGAAAACGGCTTGGCCTCGATATATACGCCGCGCTCGTACAGCATCTGAAACGTATCGCGCGCGCTGTGCCCGATCGCCAGCACCACATGATCGGCCGCAATATATTCGCCGCCGGCCAGGATCACGCCTTGCACCCGGCCGTCGGCGATATCGATATCGTCGACCTTGTGCTGAAAACGAAACTCGCCGCCCAGCGCTTCGATCTGCTCGCGCATCAGCTCGACCATCTTGACCAGCCGGAAGGTGCCGATATGCGGTTTGCTGACGTACAGAATTTCCTCCGGCGCATCGGCCTTGACGAATTCGGTCAGCACCTTGCGTCCGTAATGCTTGGGATCTTTCACCTGGCTATACAATTTGCCGTCGGAAAACGTCCCCGCGCCGCCTTCGCCGAACTGTACGTTCGATTCCGGCTCCAGCTTGCGCTTGCGCCACAAGCCCCAGGTATCCTTGGTGCGTTCGCGCACTGCCTTGCCGCGCTCCAGGACAATCGGCCGGAAACCCATCTGCGCCAGAATCAGGGCGGCGAAAATGCCGCATGGCCCGGTGCCGATCACGACCGGCCGCCTGGTCAGCGATGCCGGCGCCCGGGCGACGAATTTATACTCGGTATCCGGCGTCGGCATCACCGCGCGGTTGCCTTGCAGACTGCGCAGCAGCGCCGCCTCATCGCGCACCTCGACGTCGACCGAATAGGTCAGCACGATCGCCGATTTCTTGCGCGCATCGTAACTGCGACGAAAAATCGTAAAACCCAGCAAATCGTCGGCGGCAATCGCCAGCCGCGCCAAAATCGCGTCGCTCAGCGCCGATTCCGGATGATTCAAAGGGAGATTTATTTCGTTCAATCGCAACATGCGCTTCATCCGCTGGGTCTGAAAAATCGATGCCGTCGATCGTCGGCAGGGCGCTATTCTACTCTAGGGCGTGTCGGCGGTTGCGACTGCCGGCGCTGCGTCAACGCAAAACGCGCCGGATCCAGCATGGCGACCAGATCGCGCGGCAATGGCAGCGGTTCGCCGTCGAGTTGCGCCGCCAGCAACTCGGCCGCCAGCGGCGACCAGATCAGGCCGCGAGATCCGTATCCAAGCAAGCCGTACAGCCCCGGCAAGCGCGGCATGTCCCGCAAGCGCGTATCGCCGCTGCCGGCCAAACGCTGCGGATCGGGCAAGGCTCCCACCAGCGGCAGACGATCCGCCGACACGCAGCGAAAGCCCACCCGGCCGTCCAGCTTTTCGACATTCTCCTGCGCCAGCCGGCCGGGCAACATTCGTTGCAAATGCCGAAGGTTTTCCCGATGACTATCCAGGCGCAATGCCGGATCCGGGTCGGTGTCGTAGGTCGCGCCCAGGCTGGCGATACCGCCGGCGGCCGGCGTCAAATAGGCATCGCCGCACACCACGAAAGGCGGATCCGCCGATCGCGCGGGCAAATGCGTGACCTGTCCCCGAATCGCGCTCAACGGCAGGTGAGCCGCTTGCGCCAGCTGCTTGGCCTGTACCCCGTTCGCCAAAATCACCACCGGCGCCCGCGCAATCGGCGCGCCGTCGGCATCCAGCGCATCCCAACATGCATGCGCGGCGTCGTAAATCAGCGTCGCCGCCTGACGCAGGTAAATCGCCTGCAAGCGATCGCCGCAGGCATCCAGCATCGCCCGGCAGACCGCGGCCGGCTGCAGCCATCCGGCCGCCGGAAACCACCAGCCGCCCGCCACCGGCTGCCGTAACGCCGCTTTGGCTTCGGAGCTCTCCATTCGCCGCGCGAAATCCGGCGGATAGCTCCACGGCAAACGCATAGCGGCGGCTCCCTGCGCCGCATCGCTGCGCGCCAGTTGCAGCACGCCGCAAGCCTGCCCCGGCAAACCGCGGCCGACGCCGCCAAGACCGTCCCAGACGTGCAGCGCAAATAGATAGGCGGCGCGCGTCAGACGCGACAAGGGGTTGTCGTCCTGCGACAGCACCGGCATGAAAATACCGGCGGCATTGCCGGATGCCTGCCGAGCGGGACCGTCGTACTGTTCGATCAATGTGCAACGCCAGCCGCGCGCACCGAGCCTGTGGCAAGCCGAAGCGCCGGCCAGGCCGGCGCCGATCACGATCGCATGTTTTTCAGGAACAGGGCGGCGCTCGGGCGCAAGTCCGGTCTGCGTGCGACGCGGCGCGAATCGCATCGACAATGCATCGGGGGCTCTCGCGCATTCGATAAAGCCGGCCCGCCCGAAATCCGCGGACACGGCGTCGGCGACCCCCGGGGCGGACAGCGGCATGGCCAGCGTCAGGTGCGCATCCGCCGCCGCCAATCGCGGCAGCCATCGCATCATCGTTGGCGTTACATCGGCCGCTCGACAATAGGCATCGTCGAACGCCAAAGACAATTGCGGCAAACTCGCCGCCGGCGGCGCACCCGTCGCCAACGTCAGCACCAGCCGGCCGCCGGCCAACGACATCCGATGAAAACCCGGTACGGCGGGCGGCCAGCATCCGCGCAACTGCTCAATGAACGCATCTGAATCGCCAAGCCCCGCACTCCGCATTTGTGAAACGGCGTGCTCCAGAACGCCTGCATCCGGCAACCCTTCGATTACGGCGACATAATGCAAACGCTCGGGCGCAGCGGGATCGCGCAACAACGCCGCAGCCGTCAGCAACAAGCGGACGCCGTCGAAATCCAGATCCAGCAAAGTAAAAGACGACCGGCCCAGCCAGCGGCTTGGCAACGCAGCCAGGGCGCTTCCTGCGAAGATCGTCGCATCCATCGACATAGGCTCTACGAAATTCTTAAAGAAAAGCGGATCGTATCGCATGTGCTCGGCTACCGCACCATCCGACCATCCGCCAGCCTGACCGCCGCTTCTCCGCCACACCCGCATTTGCTTCTTGCACGACTAAACCATTTTCGCTATTATCATTAGCCTGGAAATGATTAGGCAGCTATCAATGTCGGATATAGACGAACGTTTTTCGATGGCGTTGCATACGTCGGCGCGCATCTGGCGGCTGGCGCTGGACCGGCGCATGAAGGATCTGGGCATCAGCCAGGCCGGCTGGATGACCATTGCGCTGGTGGCCAAGACCAAAAATCCGCTGTCCCAGATCGAGCTGGCCAATGAGCTGGGCATCGAAGGACCAAGCATGGTCGCGATGCTGGACCGGCTGATGAAGGCCGATCTGATCGCGCGCGAAGCCTCGCCCACCGACCGCCGCATCAAGCTGGTGGTGCTGACCGAGGCCGGCGCGGCGTTGTATAAGGAAGTCAAAATCAAGGCGACCGCTTTCCGCAAGGAATTGCTCAAGGACATCGACCCCGACCAGTTGCGCGCGGCGACCGACCTGCTGGAACGATTGCAGAAGATGCTGGAGAGCGACGCATGAGCGACGCCGTTTCATCCGCCGCCGGCGACGCGAAACCGCCAGTGCAGGCATTGAACCGCCCCATGATCACGTTGGCGATCATGCTGGCCACCATCATGCAGACGCTCGACAGCACCATCGCCAACGTCGCATTGCCGCACATGCAGGGCAGCCTGTCGGCCTCGCAGGATCAGATCACATGGGTGCTGACTTCGTATATCGTGGCTGCCGCGATCGCCACGCCGCTCAGCGGCTGGTTATGCGACCGGTACAGCGTGCGCAATGTGTTCCTGACCTCCATCTTGGGTTTTACCGTCGCCTCCGCACTGTGCGGCATGTCGACGTCGCTGACCGCCATCGTCGCCGCGCGCCTGCTGCAGGGCGTCTTCGGCGCCGCGCTGGTGCCGCTGTCGCAAGCGGTTTTGCTCGACATCAACCCGCGCGAAAAACAGGGCTCGGCAATGGCGATCTGGGGCATGGGCGTGATGGTCGGCCCGATTCTCGGCCCTACGCTGGGCGGCTGGCTGACCGACAGCTATAACTGGCGCTGGGTGTTCTTCATCAATCTGCCGATCGGCGCGATTGCGTTTTACGGCGTCCTGACCTACATCCGTAATGTGCCCGGCGCGCGCAAGATCCGTTTCGACATGTTCGGTTTCGGCACCTTGAGCCTGGCCATCGGCGCATTGCAATTGCTGCTCGACAGGGGCTCGCAAAACGACTGGTTCGGTTCCACCGAAACCTGGGTCGAGGCCATCGTATTCGGGTTCAGCTTTGCGTATTTCATCGCGCATACGGCGTTTTCGCCGGCCGGCCGATCGTTTTTCAATTACCGGTTGCTGAAGAACCGCAATTATTTTTCCGGCCTCATGTTCATTTTCATCGTCGGCGCGGTGTTGTACGCCACCCGCGCGCTGACGCCGCCGATGCTGCAGAACCTGATGGACTATCCGGTCGCGACCACCGGCCTGGTGACCGCGCCCAGCGGGGTCGGCACCATGATTGCGATGCTCATCGCCGGCCGTCTGGTGGGCAAGGTCGATGTGCGCCTGATGCTGCTGAGCGGCTTTTCGATCGCCGCCTTTTCCTTATGGCAGATGAGCCGCTACACGCTGGTGCTGGGCGTGCCGGACATCGTCTGGCCAGGCTTGATCCAGGGCGTCGGCCTGGGCCTGATCTTCGTTCCGCTGAGCGCCGCCACCTTCGCCACGCTGGCGCCGGAAATGCGCGCCGAGGGCACCGCCATTTTCAGCCTGGTGCGCAATATCGGCAGCAGTATCGGCATCTCGCTGGTGCAGACGCTGCTGGTGCGCAATACGCAAATTTCCCATTCGTCGATCGTGAACCTGATCAACAACGCCAACCCCGCGCTGCAGGATGCGGCGGTGCGTTCGGCCTTCAATCTGGATTTGAACAGCGGCGCCGCCGTACTGAACAATGAGATCACCCGACAGGCATCGATGATTGCGTATGTCGACGACTTCTGGCTGATGCTGATCCTGACGCTGGCGGTGATCCCGTTGCTGCTGTTGATGAGTTCGCCGGGGAAAGGGAAAAAGATGGAGGTCGATCATGCAGCGATGGAATAAGGCCCGTTCCCGCTTTACCCGCGCCAACCGTTCTGAAACCTTATTAGAAATACCTATGGCCCATTCCCGTTTTCAACATTCTCCGCTGTGCGCCGTGTGCGCCGGCCTGCTGGTCGCCGCTCTGGTCGCCGGACTGGCCGGTTGCGCGCCGATGCCGCCGGAACAGCAGGCGCTGCCGCAACGCGATCTGGCCGGCGCCCAATTGGCCAAATCGATCCGCCTGGCGCGCGACGGCTGGCCCGACGCGCAATGGTGGACCGCCTATGGCGATCCGCAACTCAATGCGCTGATGACGCAGGCCTTGCGCGACGCGCCGACGCTGCAAACCGCCGCTACCCGCCTGGGCGCGGCACACTCGGCGCTGCAGGAGCAAAGAGCGGTGCAAGGTCTCAGCGTAGACCTGGACGCCAGCGCCAACCGCCAGCGCTATTCGGGCACCGGCCTGTTTCCGGCGCCGATCGGCGGCAGCATCTACAACGAAGCGACGCTGCAACTAAAGGCGCAATACGACTTCGACTGGTGGGGGCTGCATCGCGCGCAAATTGCCGCGGCGGTGGGCGAAGTCAATGCGCGGCAAGCCGAATATGCGCAGGCCGAGCGCACGCTGAGCGGGGCGGTCGCGCAAAGCTATTTCGCGCTGCAAGCGGATTGGGCCAGCCTGGACAATCTGCGGCGGCAGGTCGAGACGCGGCAGGCCTTACTCAACGACAGCCAGCGCCGCGTCGCGCAAGGGCTGGCGGCGATCGATCTGCAACGCCGCGCCGAAGTGGAGCTGGCGGAAGCCGAGCGGCAAAGCGCCGCCACCGAAGCGCAAGCCGGGCGCGAACGGGAAGCGCTGCGCGCACTGCTCGGCGCTGACGCCAATGCGCTGGCCGATCTGAAACCGCGTCCGCTGCCGCCCGCGCCCGCCGCATTGCCGTCGTCGCTGGGCATCGAATTGCTGGCGCGCCGACCCGATCTGCAAGCCGCGCGCTGGCGCGTGCAGGCGTCGCTGAGCCGGATCGATGCGGCGCAAGCGGCGTTCTATCCGTCGATCAACCTGACCGCGGTATTCGGCCAGGACAGCCTGTCGTTCCGCAATTTAATGGATGCCGGCAGCCGCACGTTTTTCATCGGCCCGGCGCTGAGTTTGCCGATCTTCGACAGCGGCCGTCTGCAGGCGCGTCTGGGCAGCGAACGCAACGCGCGCGATGCGATGATCGCCGAATACAACCAGACGGTGGTCGACGCTGTGCGTGAAGTAGCGCAGGAAGGCGTCAGTTTGCAGGGGCTGGAGCGCCAACAGGCGCAGCAGACGCTGGCGGAACAGGCCGACAGCCGGATGCTCGACGGCGCGCGACGCAAATTCCACGCGGGACTGGCTGCGCGCGACGAAGTCCTCGATGCGCAGATGGCGCTGTTGCAGCAACAGGCGCTGTCGCTGCAGCTGCAAGGCCGGCAACTGGATACCGATGTGGCGCTCATCAAGGCGCTGGGCGGCGGATATCGCCATGCGCCGGAAACGTCGCCGGCGGCTCCCGCGGACCATGCGCAGACGCCGGCTGCATCGGGCGCATCCTGATTTCCACCGCCGACGCATTCGCATTCATCTTATTGAGCAGCACCCACTTTTAGCCATCTTTCGAATAGCCATCATGACCACCGACACTCAAGCCCCCGTCCAGCGCAACAAACGCAAGTTGGCTCTGCTGGGCATTACGCTCCTGTTCGTCATCGGCGCGATTGCCTATATCGCGTACTACATTCTCGTCGGATCGCAGCGGGAAGAAACCGACAATGCCTATGTCGGCGGCAATCTCGTCACCCTGACTTCGCAAGTCACCGGCAACGTGCAGCAGATCCGCGCCGATGAAACGCAGCTAGTGGAAGCCGGCGCCGAAGTGGTTGCGCTCGACCCGGTCGACGCGCAGGTGAATCTGCGTCAGGCCGAGGCGCGGCTGGGCAACATCGTGCGTCAACAACGCGAACGTTACGCCGACGTCGGCCGCTACGATGCGATGGTGGCGCAGAGCCGGCTCGCCGTCACCCGCGCCGCCGACGACCTGGCGCGGCGTCTGCCGCTGGCGGGCGACAAACTGTTGTCCGGCGAAGATATCGCGCATGCCAGGCAGACCCTGGCAGACGCCAAGGCCGCCGAGGAAGTCGCGGTGAAACAGGCCGCCGCCACGCGCGCGGCCACTGCCGGCGTCGGCCTGACGGAGAACCCGGCTGTGCTGGCGGCCAAAGCCGATTTCGACCAGGCGTGGCTGGCGGCGCGCCGCAACGCGATTCTGGCGCCGGTCTCCGGCTATGTCGCCAAGCGCAGCGTGCAGGTCGGCGCACGCGTGACGCCGGGGATGAATCTGATGTCGATCGTGCCGCTGGACCAGCTCTGGATCGACGCCAATTTCAAGGAATCGGAATTGCGCAACATCCGCATCGGCCAGCCGGCGACGATCGAAGCCGATATCTACGGCGGCAAGGTGACATATCACGGGAAAGTGGTCGGGCTGTCGGCCGGCACCGGCAGCGCGTTTTCATTGCTGCCCGCACAGAATGCGAACGGCAACTGGATCAAGGTGGTGCAGCGGCTGCCGGTGCGCATCGCGCTGGATCCGCGGGAGTTGAAGGCCAATCCGTTGCGGATCGGCTTGTCGACGCTGGTGACGGTGGATACGCACGATCGCGGCGGCCAGACGCTGGGTCTGGCGATGCCGGCCACGCCGGTCTATTCGACGCAGGCCTTGCGCCAGCCGATGCAGGAAGCGGATGCATTGGCGGATCGGATTGTGCAGGCGAACCTGGTCAAGTAGACGCGCCGCTCCAAAAAAAAATGCCCTCCGAAAAATTTATCGGAGGGCATTTTTCATTCCAGGCAGCGCCTATCGGTCAAGCCTATTTGAAATAATCGATCTTCATCGATCGCTTGACCGCCGCCAAGGTCATCGCCGCCTCGGCTTGCGCGCGCGCGGTGCCGGCGATCAGCATCTCTCGCACATACAGCGGATCCTTGGCGAATTCTTCGCGCCGCGTACGGATCGGCAGCAAAAATTCCTGCATCACTTCGATCAGGTATTTCTTCACCGTCATATCGCCCAGGCCGCCGCGCGTGTAATGCGCTTTCATCTCGGCGATTTTGGCGCTGTCGCTGCCGAACTGATCCAGATAAGTGAACACCGGATTGCCCTCGACCTGGCCCGGATCTTCGACGCGCAGATGGTTCGGATCGGTGTACATGCTTTTGACTTTCTTGACGATCTCGTCCGGCGAATCGGATAAATAAATGCCGTTACCCAGCGATTTCGACATTTTCGCCGTGCCGTCGGTGCCGGGCAGGCGGCTGCCGCTTTCCGGCACCACCGCTTTCGGCCGCACCAGCGTATCGCCATAGATGCGATTGAACGCATCGACAATTTCGCAGGTTTGTTCAATCATCGGCACCTGGTCCGCGCCGACCGGGACAATATGCGCGCCGAACGCAGTAATATCGGCGGCCTGGCTGACCGGATACGTGAAAAAACCGGCGGGAATCGATTCGCCGAATCCTTTTTGCTGGATTTCGCTTTTCACGGTCGGGTTGCGCGCCAGCCGCGCCACGGTCACCAGATTCAGATAAAAAATCGTCAATTCGGCAATCTGCGGAATCATCGATTGAATGAAAATGGTGCTCTTCGCGGGATCGATGCCGACCGCCAGATAATCCAGCGCCACTTCATTGACCGCATTGCGGACTTTTTGCGGATTTTCGGCATTGTCGGTCAACGCCTGCACATCTGCGATCAAAATGAACTGTTCATACTCGTCTTGCAAGGCGACGCGATTCTTCAGCGAGCCGGCGTAGTGGCCGATATGCAGCGCGCCGCTGGGGCGATCGCCGGTCAGAATGCGTTTTTTCATGGACACGGTATTCCTCAAATTATTCATTGGTACGGGCGCTACTTTAACAAATACCGCCGTCGCCGTCGCGAGGATGTTGCGGTCCAAATAAATACTTTTATTGATCGCGCGCGGGCAATTTCAGACAAGTCTGATTGTTATTTATCGCTGCGCCGAATAAATTGACTGCTTCTTAATTATTTTCTTTTATCGACCAATTCAAATGAGATGACTTTTATTCAATGACGATTTGTACGCCCGCACTGTTTAAACGGCGATATAAATCCACTATTACGCAGGGTAGGTGCATAACGGCCAGATAAAACCTACACGCGATGACCGGTCACGCGTATTGAGAATTCAATTTCTCGAAACAATTATCGGCATCTGCAACTATACAATGCCGCAGAGCAATATTCACTGACGGCGCGAATACTATTTACGCCGGCGTCTGATCGAAGCCCGATTCGACATTAAAACAGCGCCGTCATCAACGATCTTCAAAATAGCGGAGGCCTCTATGGACCGACTACAAGCAATGCAAGTCTTCATGAGAGTGGTGGAAACGAACAGTTTCAGCAAGGCGGCGGAAACCCTTTCGCTGGCACCCTCTTCCGTCACCAGCATCATCAAGAATCTGGAAGCGTTTCTGGATGTGCGCCTGTTACAGCGCACGACGCGGCGATTGAATCTGACCGCGGACGGCACCGAATACTACGACCGCTGCCGCCAGATTCTGCATTTCATCGAAGAAACCGAAGCCAGCCTGCACAGCACCACGCGCCAGCCGAAGGGACGCCTGCGCATCGACATGCCGGGCTCGATCGGCCGCATGATCGTGCTGCCGAAACTGGCCGAATTCGAACGCCGCTATCCGGACATCGAACTGATGATCGGTCTCACCGACCGCACGGTCGACCTGATTCAGGAAGGCGTCGACTGCGTGATCCGCACCGGTTCGCTGGCCGATTCCAGCCTGGTCGCCAAACGCATCGGCCTGCTGCATTGGGTGACCTGCGCCACGCCGGAATACTTACGCGAACACGGTGAACCGAAATCCATCGAGGATTTGCAGCGGCATCGCGCGGTCAATTATTTCTCCTGCAGCACCGGACGGGTGATGCCGTTCTTCTTCCGCGTCGAAGGCAAGGACACGCCGGTGCAGATGCAGGGCAATCTGGCGGTCAATCAGTCGGAAGCGTATCTGGCCTGCGGGCTCGAGGGACTGGGCCTGCTGCAACTGAGCGCCTACAACGTCATTCCGCATCTGAAATCGGGACGGCTGGTGCCGGTGCTCAAGGAATTCCAGGCGCCGCCGCTGCCGGTGTCGCTGATGTTCCCGCACAACCGCCACCTGTCGCCGACCGTGCGCGCCTTCGTCGATTGGGCCAGCGAAGTATTCGACAACGACGTCAGCGTCCGGGCCATGCCGGGCGCCGACGTCGCCGCCAACAACAGTAGCGGCCTGCTGGTCGCCAATCATTAAAACACTTCCCGGCTACATCGGAGATTTACTTAAGCGCGTTTTATTTCACCGATGCCAGCGGCGCATTGCCGCCGGCATCAATATTGCCCCAGCCTCCGCCCAGCGCACGGATCAGCCCCACCGATGCCGCCGCGCGCTGGCCGATGCTTTGACTGCGCGAACGCTGCACCGACAGACTGGAGCGCTGCGCGTCGATGACTTCCAGATAACTGGTCGAACCGTTGCGATAGCGCGTATCCGCCAGTTGCGCCGCCAGCGCCGCCGATTTGACGGCGCTGTCTTGAAATCCGATCTGCCTGTCCAATGTACGCAACGCGCTCAGATTGTCTTCGACATCTTGAAACCCGATCAGCACTTGTTGGCGATAGTTGGCGATCAGGCCCTCATACCCGGCGTCGGCGCTGGCCAGATTGGCCTTATTGCGCCCACCGTCGAGCAAGGGCATCGTCAACGCAGTGCCGATCAGCGGCCCCAGCAGCCAACTGCGGCTCGACCAGTTGAACAGATTGCTCAGCGAATCGGACGCATAACCGCCGGTGCCGGTCAGCACCAGGCTGGGAAAGAACGCCGCCTTCGCCACGCCGACGCGTTCGCTGGCCGCGGCCAGTTGACGCTGGGCCTGCGCGATATCCGGACGGCGCTCCAGCAATTCCGACGGCAGACCGGCGGGCACGTTGACCGCCACGTACTGCAACGGTTGCGGCGGCAGCGTGAATTGCGCCGGCGCCTTGCCCATCAGAATCGCCAATGCATGGTCGCGCTGATCGCGGCTGCGCTGCACGCTTTCCTGTTCCGATTGCGTGACCGACAGTTCGGTGCGCGCCTGCGCCAGATCGAGTTCGCTGGTATCGCCGAAATCGTAGCGATGCTGCGCCAGACGCTGCGCCTCCTCGCGCAAGGTCACGGTCTGCCGCAACACATCCAGTTCCGAATCCAGCGAACGGATGGCGAAATACTGCTGCGCCACGTCGGCCTGCAACGCCAGCAGCACCGAACGGTAGGCCGCTTCCTGCGCCTGCACATCCAGCGCCGCCGCGCGGCTGGCGCCGGACAGGCGGCCGAACAGATCGACTTCGTACGACACATTGAACTGTGCTCGCCACTGGGTCGATGAGGTGGTCGCCGTGGCCTGCCGCGTCGGTCCGATACCGGTGCTCAACTGAAATGCGCGATCGGCATCGGCCAGCCCGGCCGCGGCGCGCGCCTGCTTGACCCGGGATAGCGCCAGATCCAGCGTCGGGCTGGATTGCGTGGCCTTGACGATCAGGTCGCTCAAGGCCGGATCGTTGAATGCGGTCCACCATGCGCCGCGATCGGTCTGATCGGCCGGATGCGCGAGCTGCCAAGCGCCGTCCAGCTTGGCCGCTTCACGATATGCGGCGGGCGTATCCACCTGCACCTGCCGAGGAGGCACGGACGATGCGCAACCGGCGAGGATCAAAGCGGCCAGCACCGCCGTGAGGGGAAATGTGAATTGTTTCATCATCGAACTCCTTCTTGAGAGGCGCCGCGCGGCGGAATTTCCGGCAACATGCCGTCGTCGGTCGTATGCGCGTGCAGCGGCGCTGCCTTGATTGCGGTTTTGCCGCGATTGGCCAATGCGCGCAACAACACATAAAACACCGGCGTCAGGAACAGGCCGAACGCGGTCACGCCAATCATCCCCGAGAACACCGCCACCCCCATCGCATGCCGCATTTCAGCGCCGGCGCCGGTAGACAGAATCAGCGGCACCACACCGGCGATGAACGCAATCGAGGTCATCAGGATCGGGCGCAAGCGCATGCGCGCCGCTTCGATCGCCGCTTCCAGCGCGGTGCGGCCGGCCAGTTCCAGTTCATGCGCGAATTCCACAATCAGAATCGCGTTCTTGCACGCTAGTCCCACCAGCACGATCAAACTGATCTGCGTGAACAGATTGTTGTCGCCGCGCGTCAGCCAGACGCCAAAGATCGCCGACAAAATACCCATCGGCACGATCAGCAGCACGGCCAGCGGCAGCGTCAGGCTTTCGTATTGCGCGGCCAGCACGAAGAACACCAGCAGCATCGCCAACGGCAGAATGATGAACAGGGTGTTGCCGGCGATTTTTTCCTGATACGTGATTTCGGTCCATTCGTAACCGATGCCGCGCGGCAGCGTTTCCGCCAGGATGCGTTCGACCGCGGCTTGCGCCTGGCCTGTGCTGTAGCCCGGCGCGGGACCGCCGTTGACATTGGCCGCGGGGAAGGCGTTATATCGCACGGCCTGATCCGGACCGTAGCTCTGCGTCATTTTCAGCAGCGACGACAGCGGCACCATTTCACCGGCGGCATTGCGCGTTTTCAGCAGACCGATATCTTCGGCATGCGCGCGGAACGGCGCGTCGGCCTGCACCCGCACCTGGAAGGTACGTCCGAATTTATTGAAGTCGTTGACGTACAGCGAGCCGAGGTAAATCTGGAGGGTATCGAACACGGCCGGCACCGACACGCCCAATTGCTGCGCGCGGACACGGTCCAGATCGGCATACAGTTGCGGCACATTGATCTGAAAGCTGGAGAACATTCCGGTCAGTTCCGGCGCGGCGCGCGCCTTGACCAGGAAGGCCTGCAACGCATCGTTCAAGGCCTGATTACCCAGCGCGGCGCGATCCTCGATCTGCAGCTTGAAACCGCCGATGGTGCCCAGGCCTTGCACAGGCGGCGGCGGAAACATCGCAATGAACGCGCCCTGAATGCTGCCGTATTGCTGATTCAGTTTCTGTGCGATCGCGGTGGCGCTCAGGTCACTGCTCCTGCGCTCGTCGAACGGCTTGAGCGTGGCGAACACGATGCCGGAATTGGGCGCATTCACGAAGCCGTTGATCGACAGCCCCGGGAATGCCACCGCGGATTCGACGCCCGGCGTTTTCAGCGCGATGTCGGACATCGTGCGAATCACGTCTTCGGTGCGATCCAGCGACGCCGCATCCGGCAACTGCGCAAAGCCGACCAGGTATTGCTTGTCCTGCGCCGGCACGAAACCCGACGGCACGGTATGGAACAAGGCCACCATCACGCCCAGCAACAGCGCATAGACGATCAGCGACGCGCCCTTGTGCTTGAGCACCGACGCCGCACCGCCGCCGTAAGCTTCAGAACTGCGATGGAAGAACTTGTTGAAGCGCACAAAGAACCAGCCGAACAATTGATCGATCACCAGTTGGAAGCGATCTTTCTTCTCATCGCGGCCCTTCAACAGCAGCGCGGCCAGGGCCGGCGACAAGGTCAGCGAATTGAAGGCTGAAATCACCGTCGAAATCGCAATCGTCAATGCGAACTGTTTGAAGAACTGGCCGGTCAGGCCGCTGACGAACGCCAACGGCACGAACACCGCGCTCAGGGTCAGCGCGATCGCGACGATCGGACCTGACACTTCGCGCATCGCCTTGTAGGTCGCTTCCTTGGCCGGCAAGCCGTGCTCGATGTTGCGCTCCACGTTTTCCACCACCACGATCGCGTCGTCGACCACGATCCCGATCGCCAGCACCAGACCGAACAGGCTCAGCGCATTGATCGAGAAACCGAAGCCGAGCATCACAGCAAACGTGCCGATCACCGATATCGGCACCGCCAGCAGCGGAATGATCGAGGCGCGCCAGGTTTGCAGGAAGATGATCACCACGATCACCACCAGCAGAATCGCTTCGAGCAGCGTATGCACCACCGCTTCTATCGATGCGCGCACGAATTGGGTCGGATCGTAGACGATCTTGTAGTCGACGCCGTCCGGCATATCCTTCTTCAGATCCGCCATGGTCTTGCGCACGTTATCCGAAATCTGCAGCGCATTCGAACCGGGCGCCTGAAAAATCGGAATCGCCACCGCCTGCTTGTTGTCCAGCAGAGAGCGCAGCGCATATTCGCTGGCGCCCAGTTCGATGCGCGCAATATCTTTCAGATACGTGACCACGCCGTCCGGCGACGTCCGCACCACGATGTTGCCGAACTCTTCCACGCTGCCGAGACGGCCGCGCGCATTCACCGAAATCTGGTAATCCACGCCGGGCACCGCCGGCGACGCGCCGATCACGCCGGCGGCCACATCCACGTTTTGCGCACGGATCGCATTGACCACATCGGATGCGGCCAGACCGCGCTCGGCCACCTTGCGCGGATCGAGCCAGATACGCATCGCGTAATCGCCGGAACCGAACAATTGCACATCGCCGATGCCGGGCAGACGCGCCAGCTGATCCTTGACGTTGAGCACCGCGTAGTTGCGCAGATACGCCATGTCATAGCGGTCGTTGGGCGACAGCAAATGCACCACCATGGTCAAATCGGGCGAACTCTTGGTGGTCGTCACGCCTAGCCGTTGCACCACCTCGGGCAGACGCGGCAACGCCTGATTGACGCGGTTCTGCACCAGCTGCTGCGCCTGATCGGGCGCCACGCCGAGCTTGAAGGTGACGGTCAGCGTCATCAGGCCGTCGGACGTGGCTTGCGACTGCATGTACAACATGCCTTCGACGCCGTTGATCTGTTCTTCGATCGGCGTGGCCACGGTTTCGGCAATGGTTTCGGGATTGGCGCCGGGATACTGCGCCTTGACGATCACCGATGGCGGAATCACCTCCGGATATTCGGAGATCGGCAGATTCAACATAGCGATCAAGCCGCCGATCAGAATGATCGACGACATCACGCCCGCGAAGATCGGTTTGTCGATAAAAAATTTGGAGATATTCATATTAGTATCCGTGAAATAGGCTAGCGAACGCGTCGGCCGTTACCGCGTCGACACCATCAGATTCGCCGGCAACGCGGTCATCGGCACCGTGGCCGGGTTCACCGTGTCGTTCGGACGGATACGTTGCAGGCCGTTGACGACGATGTATTCGTCTTTCTTCAAACCGGAACGCACCACGCGCAGACCGTCGACCATGGGTCCCAGCTGGATCGGGCGATACACCGCCTTGTTGTCGCTGCCGACGACCATCACGTATTTCTTGTCCTGGTCGGTGCCGACCGCCTTGTCGACGATCAGCACGGCGTTTTCGGCGGCCGAACCGCCGGTGCGCACGCGGGCATACATGCCGGGAGTCAACGCGCCGTCGGCGTTATCGAATACCGCGCGCACACGGACCGTGCCCGAGCCGGTATCGACACGGTTATCGAACGATTTGATTTTTCCCTGGCGCGGATAGCCCTCTTCGCTGCTCAGGCCAATGGAAACCGGAATGCGATCGGTGCCGCTGTTGCCCGCGGCGCCGTTGCTGGCATAACGCAAGAACGTCGCTTCATCGATTTCAAAATCGACATACACCGGCGATACCGACACCACCGTCGCCAACGCAGGCGCGGTGGAACCGGCACCGACGATATTGCCGACGGTGATTTCGGCACGCGACACGCGGCCCGATACCGGCGCCGTGATCGCGGTGTATTCCAGATTCAGACGCGCACTCAGACGGGCGGCTTCGGCGGCCTGCAGATTGGCGTTGGCGCCGGTCAGGGCGTTTTCGCGCTGATCCAGT
The DNA here is from genome assembly GCA_028292625.1 of Herbaspirillum sp. Lineage (GTDB taxonomy): Bacteria > Pseudomonadota > Gammaproteobacteria > Burkholderiales > Burkholderiaceae_D > Herbaspirillum. Next base: position 40,250 of record JAQGLY010000016.1, read on the forward strand.
TCGCTTTGCGCGATCGCATGTTCCTGAATCAGACGGCGCGCGCGCTCCGCTTCGGTCTTCGCCAGCGTGGCGCTGGCCCGCGCGCCGGCGACGGCGGCTTCGGCGCGCGCCGCTTCGGCCTGATACGGCCGCGGATCGATGGTAAACAGCAGTGCGCCCTTCTTCACCAGTTGGCCGGCCTGAAAATGAACGGCGTCGATGGCACCGGACACGCGCGGACGGATTTCGACGCGATCGACCGCATCTATGCGACCGGAGAAATCGTCCCATTCGGTGACCGATTTCTGCAGCACGGCGGCCACCGACACGGTCGCCGGCGCGGGCGCCGCAGCCGCGGGCTTGGCGGCCCGGCTGCTCAAGGTAATGGCGGCAATGCCGCCGAGCATCAACACGCCGACGGCGATCATGATGGCTTTATGGGAAGGCGTTGAGGATTTCATGGGTTTCCTTGAAATAGCTAATGGCTGATGGTTGATGAGGCAAAAACCAAGGCGCCGGTTTATCTGAATTGGAATGAAGCGGAATCGGTAATGCAAAGAAAAAAGGCGAAAACGTCCCTCTCGCGGCGGCGGGTCAACGCGCTGCGCTATCGATTTCTAAAGGAAAGAAGGACCGCTATATGGTCTATGCCGGCATCCCCGCCGGCGTTATCTGTTTAAGACAAGACGTCCAAAGGTTGCGATGAAAACTGAAAATATGCGCCTGATCGCATACGCGTCTATCCGCGTTTTTACGCTTACAGGCTCCCCGTTGTAATACTTGTAATACCCTGCTGAATCAACAAACTGCTGTAAATTGCGCGACGGTATCCGTCATCACTTCAAATTGCGGATGCTCCGCGTTTGCCAGATTGCCGGCGCCGTCGAAACGGCGCATCTGCACCGGCACGCCTGCGGCGATCAATTTGCCCGCGTACTGCTCGGCTTCGTCGCGCAGCGGATCGCGTTCCGCGGTCATCACCAGCGCCATCGCCAAACTGCCGAGACGGCGCGAATTCAACGGGGATGCATACGGATGCATTGCATCGCCGGCCGACGGCAGATAATCGGCCCAGCCTTGACGGCAGGGGCAATCGCCCGCGGCGCGCATCGACGGCGTGGTTTGAAACGGATCCAGCATCGGCGTAATCAATATTTGCGCCTTCAACACCGGCCGATTCGGCACGGCGCGATCGCGCGCCATCAAGGCCACCGCCGCCGCCAGATTGCCACCGGCCTGATCGCCCGCCACGATCACCCGCGACGGAGCGGCGCCCAACGCCGCGGCATTATCCCAGGCCCATTGCAAGGCCTCGAACGCCAACTCGACGGTGCGCGGAAAATGCAGTTCCGGCGCCAGCGGATAGTCGACGCATACCACCACAGCGGAGGCCGCCAGGGCCTGCGCCAATTGATCGGCATCGGTGACCGCGCCGCAATTGAACAGACCGCCGTGGAAATACAAAATCAGCGGCGCACCGGCCAGCTTTGGCCGCTTGCCGAAAATGCGCAAAGTTACGTCGACGCCGCTTTCCTGATCGGCAAACTGTTCGAACGAGGGCGCGGCAAACAAGGTCGGCAATTTCATGATCCGCCTACGGCGCCGGCGTCGTCGAATTGGCCACGATATCGCCCAGCGACGCCGTGGCGCGTGCGGAAATATTGCCGCCGCTCATCGCGCTTTCCACGATCAGGTCCAGCACCGGGCTGTGATGCAACACCGCAACCACGGCCAGAGCGCCGGCCGCCGCGATGGAAGCCTCAATCAAATGCATTTTCATTTGTAACTCCATACGAAATATGTGTACCAATGTAACAAGTATAGTTATCGCCTGAATAAAGATAAATCGGGGTAATACAGAATCACTGTCATCGGATGCTGGACAATTCTTCGCCCCGTCAAAGTCTTTTTCGCGCTTCCTCACTCTGCGGCTCACTGATACAACATATGTTGCCTGGCTGAAACAGTACCGCTTTGCCACCGTCGCTATCGAATTAAATAACGATCGCTACGAATTAATGCGGACTTTATTACGCTTGTTTTACGATGTCAAGGAGTTTACTATCGATCGCTATGAAAACCCGGGAAGAGACACCTTCATCCACTCCGCCCGCCCCGCGCAGGAAGGCGGGACGGCCCTTATCGTTCGATCGCGAGCACGCGCTCGAACAGGCCATGCTCACCTTTTGGCAATACGGTTACGAAACCACGTCGCTGAACGAGCTGACTGCGGCGATGGGAATCACACCGCCCAGTCTGTATAGCGCGTTCGGAGACAAGGAAAAACTGTTTTTGGAGGCGGTGCAGCGCTACTCGGAAAAGCACTACGGCCTGGTGGAGAGCCGTCTGGAAGTCGCACCGACCGCGCGCGCGGCGATCCAGGAGCTGCTCGACAATGCCGCTATCGAACATACTTCTCCTTGCCATCCGCCCGGCTGCATGGTGGCGACCGCGGTGACCAATTGCACCCCGGCGTCGGCCCATCTGCAGGTCACGCTGGCAGGACTAAAAGAACACACCCGGGAATGCATCGTCGCCCGCCTCCAGCGCGGCATCGACGAAGGCGAATTGCCGTCCTCGGCCAATGCCGCCGCCATGGCCGATTTTTACCTGACGGTGTTGAGCGGCATGACCACCCAGGCGCGCGATCACGCCAGTTGCGGGCAGTTGCAAAACACCGTCGCAATGGCGATGCAGGCGTGGCCGGCAAAAGATTAAGCCGCGCTCACGTCTCGCTCCCGGCGGAATTGGGGGCAACATCACGTCCGCGACGCCAATCGGCTAAAATCCGCAGCACTATCTTCTTTGCCAACCGGACAATCCCATGGACCGTTTCGATACGATGCTGGCGTTTACGCGCGTAGTGGAACTGAGCAGTTTCACCAAAGCGTCAACGTCGCTGAATTTGCCGAAAGCTACGATATCGGCACAGGTGCTGGCGCTGGAAAAGCGGCTGCGGGTCAAGCTGCTGCACCGTACCACCCGGCATGTCAGCGTCACCGCCGACGGCGCCGCCTATTACGAACGCGCCATCCGGCTGCTCAACGAACTCGACGAAACTGAAGCGTCCATCGCCAACGCCAGCACCACGCCGAAAGGCCGCTTGCGGGTGGATGTGCCGGGTTCCATCGGACGCCGCATTCTGATTCCGGCGCTCAAATCCTTCTTCGTCCGTTATCCGGAAATCGAACTGGAAGTGGGATGCACCGATCGGCCGGTCGACCTGCTGCATGAAGGCATCGATTGCGTGATACGCGGCGGCGAAATACTGGACGAATCGCTAGTGGCGCGGCGGCTGGGCGACATCCGCCTGCTGACCTGCGCCAGCCCGGCGTATCTGCGGGAATACGGCATGCCGGCAACGGTCGTTGATCTGGAGCGTCATGTTCTGGTGCACATGTTCTCCGCGCGGACCGGCAAGAATTTTGCGTTCGATTTTCTGGAGAACGGCGTCAAAACACCGGTGTACGGCGATCACAGCGTCACGTTCAACGATCTGGAAGCCTGCGCCGCGGCGGCGATAGCGGGACTGGGCATCGTGCAACTGCCGCTATTCATGGCCAACGATGAAATTGCGCAAGGAAAGCTGACGGCGGTGCTGCCGGATATCGAGATAGAGACGGTGCCGCTGCATATTCTGTATTTGCAGAACCGCCACCTGTCCAGCAAGGTGCGCGCTTTCGTCGAATGGGTCGCCGAACTGATCGCCACCGGACCTTACGTCATTCCGCTGGCCCCGCCCCGCCGTTCCGGACCGCGCTGAATCAGCGTCAGTTGGTATCGATCGTATGGCCCGCGGCCACCCACGCATCGATGCCGCCCTGGAGCGGCCGCACCTTGCTGTAACCGCGCTGCATCAATTCCTTCGCCACCTGCGCTGCCGACGCTTCGTTCGGACAGGCGCAATACACGATGATTTCGCTGTCTGTGGCGGCGTCCAGCGCAAACGTGGCCAGATCCTTCATGAACACCGGATACGCGCCCGGAATGCGGCCGTCCCGCTGCGACAGCTGTGAGCGCACATCGACCACGGTCGGTGCCAGTCCCTGCTCGAACATCTGATGCAATTCGTCCACCGAAATACGCGCCATCCGCAGCGTCGCCATAAAGCGCCGGCGCTGCCACCATTTTCTCGCGATGAAAATCAGGAAGCCGGCGCACAACAGCAGCAATCCGCCCTCGCCCAGCTCCTGCAGGATATTGAGCAGATTGTCGACACCGTCGCTGAACAAGGCGCCCAGATAAACGCCCAGCCCTGCCCACAACGCCGCGCCCAGGCCGTCGTAAATCAAAAAGATCGGGGCGCTCGTGCCGATGGCGCCGGCCAGCGCGGAGGCGACCGACGCAAAGCCGGGAATGAATTTGGCGATCAGCAGCGACGGCGCGCCGTAGCGGGTATACACGGTCTCGGTCTGCCGCACGCAGGAATCGGGAGACAGCGAAATGCGGCACAAGGTCGACAACACACGGCGGCCGTAGCGCCGACCCAGCAGAAACCACGCGAAATCGGCGACCAGGGCCGCCCCCACCGCCGTGGTCAGCAGCAACGCCACCGAATACTCGCCGCGATACGCCAGCGCGCCGGTGATGATCAATGTGGGATAAGCGGGCAGCGGAGCACCCAGCTGCTCCAGAAAGACATTGGCGAATACAAGCAGCAGCCCGTATTGCTCGATCAATTGAAGCAAGTGCGTCATTGTGGGCCCCCAGGGGAAATCGATAATGCAATATTAATGCGAATGCGAATGCGGAGGGTGCCGAGCAAACCGCCTGAACGCTAGAAGTTTTCGGTATCGGAGGGCGCGGACATCAAATGGCCCAGCTTAAGCTCTTTGGTATTCAAATAATGATCGTTGAACGGATTGCGATTGACCAGCAACGGCAGCCGTTCGACCACTTCGATTCCCAGATTTTCCAGCGCCGCCACCTTGCGTGGATTATTGGTCATCAAACGCACCTTGCGAATGCCGAAATAATCGAACATCGGCTTGAATCCGCGATAAGTGCGCTGATCGTCGGCGAAACCCAGCCGCCGGTTGGCTTCCACGGTATCGGCGCCGGCGTCCTGCAGGCGATAGGCACGCAGCTTGTTGATCAGGCCGATGCCGCGCCCTTCCTGCCGCAGATAAAACACGGCGCCGCGTCCCAGCGCGGCAATCTTTTGCAGCGACGCCTCCAGTTGCGCGCCGCAATCGCAACGCTGGCTGAACAGCGCGTCGCCGGTCAGGCATTCCGAGTGAATCCGCGCCAGCACCTCGCCGCCGTCATCGATCGCGCCCAGCGCCATCACCAGATGCTCTTTGCCGGACAAGCGGTCGACAAACGCATGCAACTGGAATGTCGCCCACGGGGTCGGCAGATCGCAGGTGGTCACGTATTCCAGCGTCTCTTCGTCCAACGGGGCGGCGGGCTGGATATGCGGGGTGGATGACATCTAAAACCTCGGAATAAAATGTGGCCCGCGAGCGGCAAATCGATCAATGATTAAACTGCATTTACACAATACCCTGACCGGCGATGCATCGTACCGCACCGGTTTCAACGGCGCAGTACGGCGCATGCCGGGCACTGCATTATTCCACGCTTATTGCCGCACCGCTCAAGCAGGCACCAACGCCGCCAGCGCTGTACGCGTTTGCGCAACCGCCTGATTGATCGCTTCCTCGCCCATCGACAGGCCTTCGGAATGCACGAACGTAATGTCCTTCAAGCCGATAAAGCCCAAGGCCGCGCGCAAATACGTCTCATGGAAATCCATGGCAGCAGCCGGGCCATGACTATACACGCCGCCGCGGGCGGTGAATACATAGACTTTTTTGCCCTCCAGCAGACCGATCGGCCCCTTGTCGGTGTATTTGAAAGTCACGCCGGCGCGCAGCACATGGTCGATCCATGCCTTGAAAGTCGAGCTGATCGAGAAGTTGTACATCGGTGCGCCGATCACAATGACGTCGGCATTTTTCAGTTCGGCGATCAGCTCGTCCGACAATTGCAGCGCCTGCACTTGCTCGGCGGAACGCTTGTCGGCCGGCGTGAAGAACGCGCCGATCGTGGCTTCGGTCAAATGCGGCACCTGCCTGCCGGCCAGATCGCGCTCGACCACCGAGACGTTATCGCCGTGCGCGGCGGTCCATTTGGCGAGAAACTCGCCGCTCAAGGTGCGCGAATGGGAGCCGCTGCTACGCAGGCTGGAGTTCAGATGAAGAATGCGGGTCATGATAGTCCTTTGATACGGTGGTTAAAATTTAAAAGGAGAGCCGCCGGCGCAACGCCGGCAAGCGGAACTACGGTCTAAATTGTTACGAAAGAATGTGCCGAAGCCTCGGAATCAGTGCTTCGAGGTCTTGGCGTTCGCGCTCGATCGGCAGCGGCATGCCGCCGAAAATAGTTAAGCATTTGATATTTAAATAAATGCCCCCGATCAACCGGCTGCGTCAGCCCGGCAAATCGAACAACAACACCTCCGCGGCGTCGGCCTGCGTCAACAGCACGCGGCTTTCGCCCGTCAATTTCAACGCATCGCCGGTCTGCAACGCGACGCCATTGACCTGCAACGCGCCGCGCACTACCTGCACATAGCCCAGGCGGCCTGCCGCCAGCGGATATTCGAGCGCGTCCGCCCCGTTCGGAATCGAGGCGTAAATCGATGCGTCCTGATGAATCTGCACCGACCCGTCGCGGCCGTCCGGCGATACGATCAACAGCAGCCGCCCGGTTTTCGACGCCGCATCGAAATGCGTTTCGGCATAGCTCGGCGTCCCGCCGGTCACGTTCGGCTGAATCCAGATTTGCAGGAAATGCACAGGATCGGTGGCAGAATGGTTGAATTCGCTATGGCTGATGCCACGGCCCGCACTTATCCGCTGCACGTCGCCGGGACGCAATACCGAGCCGGTGCCCATGCTGTCCTTGTGCTCCAGCGCACCTTCGACCACATACGAGATAATTTCCATATCCCGATGGCTGTGCGTGCCGAAACCCTTGCTTTGCGCGACGCGATCTTCATTGATCACGCGCAGCGGGCCGAAGCCCATATGCCGCGGATCGTAATATTCCGCGAACGAAAAGCTATGCTGCGAACGCAACCAACCATGATCGGCGAGGCCGCGTTCCTGATTTGAGCGAATTTCCAACATGTTCATTCCTTTTCTCGTTACGGACGCTTATGACGCGTGAAGGGCGGTATATGCAATAATTTCGACCTTATCGATTCCTGCTTTGCCACACCTTTACGGAACAAGCCCGTCGTATGTTTCAATGGAGTGAAGTATGCATGCCGCCGAAATAAAAGAAAAACGGATAATTTACCGCCCAATCATCGAAAAAATCGAACATGCTTAAAATCAGTCTGGAAGCGCTGCAAATTCTCGATGCGATCGATCGCCGCGGCTCATTCGCGGGGGCCGGGGCGGAATTATTCCGTGTGCCATCGACCATTTCATACACGGTGGCCAAGCTCGAACAGGATTTGGGGGTGCTGGTATTCGAACGCCTGGGTCCGAAAGTCAAGCTGACCACCGCCGGCGAAGAACTGCTCAAGGAAGGGCGCTATCTGTTGAAAGCGGCGGAAAATCTGGAGCATCGGGTGCGCAAAGTGGCCTCGGGCTGGGAAAGCGAGTTGTCGATCTCGATGGAATTGATGTTCGAACCGATCGCGCTGCAGGACGACATCGAGGCGTTCTACCAAATCGCCGACCGCACCCGGCTGCGCATCAGCCAGGACACGCTGGCCGGCAGTTGGGAAGCGCTGCTGGACCGGCGCGTCGATCTGCTGATCGGCGCGGCCGGGATCGGCCCTTCCGGCGGCGGTTATACGGCGATTGCAATGGGCATCCTGCAGTTCGTATTCGCCGTCGCGCCGTCGCATCCTTTGGCCGCGATCGACAAGCCACTGGGCAAGGCCGAGCTGCTGGAACATCGCGCCATCGCGGTTGCCGACTCGGCGCGCAAGGTGCCGGCGCGCACTGTCGGGCTGCTGTTCGGACAAAACACGCTAACCGTACCCAATATGCACAATAAATACCTGTTCCAACTGGCCGGCCTCGGTTTCGGCCACCTTCCGGAACCGTATGCCCGCCGCGCCCTGGCCTCCGGGCAATTGATCGAGAAACAAACCGTCGAACAAATTCCGCACGAAACGCTGTATCTGGCATGGCGCAATGGCGAAGACGGCGCCGCGCTGGCCTGGTGGATCGAACGCATGAAACGTCCCGGCACGCTGCAACGCCTGTTCGCCCTGATGCCCGGCATGCAGCCCTGATTCCGGTGCCCCCGCCGGCCGGTTTCAAACCGTCCCGCCGCGCCGGTTCGCAAGCCGAAAAATCGCAAATAACCGACCCGAACGAGAACGCAAGTCGCGTTTCGCACTCTGATCATGCGTAATCCAACAATTATCGGCTCGCCGGTACGCGCTGACGGCCGAGCGGCGTCCATAGCGTGCCGTAACCGAGGTAACGCGGTCGCAAGAACGGGACAATTGCATACAGGCGCAAAGGATGCGGAAAATAATCGATTTGCTGGGGGCGCCGCTCTCGGCATTGCTGGCCCTGTCTCTCGGGCTTGGCGCCACGGCAGTGCTGTTCGCCGACACCAAGCGGCTGGAAAACGACAAGAGTTCGCTTGCCTTCGAACAACGCGCCGAACTGAGCGCCTCCACCGTGCGCCATGGGCTGGAAGAAGCGGTAGAGAATCTGACCGTCATCAATCAGTTGTTCGCCACCGTCAAAGTGGTTACGCGCGAGCAATTCCGTACGTTTACGCTGCCGCTGCTGCAACGTTATCCGTATGTTCAGGCCTTCAATTTTCACCGCTACCTGCCACAATCCGAACGCGCGGCGTACGAGCAGACAACGGCCGCCGGGCTGCGCCCCGGTTTTCAGATCACCGCCGCCGACACCGGCGCGCGGGCCGCGATCAAAAACCGCTATTACGTGGTCGACTATCTGGAGCCGATGCGCGGCAACGAACACGCGTTCGGACTGGACACTTCCGACAACGCATCGGTGATGGACGCGCTCGATCGCGCAATCGAATCCAATTCCGCCGCCGCCACCAGTTTGCTGCGGCTGGCGCAGGCCATGGAAAACGAGCACGGCTTTCTGGTATTGATGCCGGTGTATCGTCCCGGCGCCGACATTTCCAATCTCGAATCGCGCCGCGCCAGCCTGATCGGCGATACCGCGGCGGTGTTCCGCGCCGGCGATCTGATGCAGAAGACGCTGGCGGCGGCGCATCTGCTGGACATGCCCGACATCGTCATCGACATCTACGGCAACAGCGCCAACGGCGTGCGCACACTGGTATTCCACAGCGGCGATGCGGGGGCGCGCGACGGCCTGCCGCAATGGCTGACGAGCTGGGTGCCGGCATCGCTGGGCTATAAAACGCCTCACACCAGCAGCCGCACCTTCGAGGTCGCCGGCCAGGACTGGAATATCATGGTGTCGGCGCCGCCGGCGCCGCTGATACAGGCGCATCTGAGCTCATTGCTGGTGCTGGTCGCCGGCCTGCTGCTGACTCTGTTGGCCAGCGCTTATTTATACACGCTGGTCGTACGCTCGCGCCGGGTACAAAAACTGGTAGAGGCAAAAACGGTGGAGCTCAGGCTGATCAACGAACTGCTGTCGGAAGACATCATCGCGCGGCGCCAGACGGAAATGGCGCTGAAACTGCGGGAAAGGGCGATCGAAGCCAGCGCCAACGCGATTCTGATCCTGCGCGCCGACGGCGCCGAGTACCCGATCGAATACGTCAATCCGGCATTCGAGCGCATCACCGGTTACAGCGCCGATGAAGTGATAGGGCGCGGCATCCGCATTCTCGAAGGCAGCCGGACCGATCCGCAAAGCCTGAAGCAAATTTACGGCGCAATGAGCGAACGGCGCGAGGGCAATGCGGTGCTGCTCAATCATCGCAAGGACGGCACGCCGCTGTGGACCGATTTTTACGTCGCGCCGGTGCGCAACGCCGACGGCGAAACCAGCCATTTCGTCGCCGCGCTGTACGACATCACCTCGATGAAGCATTACGAAGCCGAACTCGAATTCCAGGCCAGCCGCGACACCCTTACCGGCCTGGCCAATCGCGCGATGCTGCGCGACAGCCTGAGCCAGGCGATCGCCTACGCGCAGCGCAGCGGCCAATCGGTATGGGTGGTATTCATCGACCTGGACCGCTTCAAATTCATCAACGACACGCTAGGCCACAAAGCCGGCGACATTTTGCTGAAAACCCTGGCAGGGCGCTTGCAGAATAATCTGCGCGATAGCGATATCGCTGCGCGGCTCGGCGGCGACGAATTCGTCCTGGTGCTGCCCGAGCATACCGGCCAGGAACGCGATCCCACTCATTTGCAGCGCATCATGGACAAGCTGGCCGAGCCGGTGGTGGTCGAAGGGCACAGCTTCTTCCTGACCTGCAGCATCGGCGTGTCGGTCTACCCATTCGACGGCGACGATCCGGAACAACTGATCAAACACGCCGATATCGCGATGTACCGCGCCAAACAAAGCGGACGCAACAATTTCCAGTTCTATACCTCGGCGATGAACGAGCAGGCGCTGGAGCGGCTGCGCATCGAAAGCGATTTGCGCGCGGCGCTGGAGCGCAGCGAATTCCTGCTGCATTACCAGCCGAAAGTGGATGTCGAAAGCGGCCAGGTCACCGGCATGGAAGCCCTGATCCGCTGGCATCATCCGGAATTCGGCATGGTGCTGCCGGGCCGCTTCATCGGACTGGCCGAAGAAACCGGCCTGATCGTGCCGATCGGCACATGGGTCATCCGCAGCGCCTGCGCGCAAAACAAGGCATGGCAGGATGCTGGCCTTCCGGCCATGCGCATTTCGGTCAATCTGTCGGCGCGCCAGTTCGCGCAGAACGATCTGGTGCAATCGATCGCCGGCATTCTGCGCGAGACCGGACTGGAAGCGCATTGCCTTGAAATCGAGTTGACCGAAAGCCTGGTGATGACCGACGTCGACCATGCGATCGCCGTGCTGCAGCAACTCAAGCTGCTGGGCGTCAAACTATCGATCGACGATTTCGGCACCGGTTATTCCAGCCTGGCGTATTTGAAGCGCTTCCCGATCGACGTGCTGAAAATCGATCAATCCTTCGTGCGCGATATCACGGTCGATCTCGACGACGCCGCGATTACCGTCTCCATCATTTCGCTGGGCCACAATCTGAAGCTGATGGTGATCGCCGAAGGCGTGGAAACGCAGGAACAACTGGCGTATCTGCGTCATCACGGCTGCGACGAAGTGCAGGGCTATCTGTTCAGCCGGCCGTTGCCGGCCGATGAATTCGAGGCGGAACTGCGCAGGAGCGCGTTTCGCATTCCGACCGTCGACATTTCCTGAGCGGCGCAAAAATCGCTCCGGTCAAGACAGGCGTCTTCATTGGCTATATAGTGGAACATTTCCGCGCCCGGCAATTGGCCAAACGCTTTTCCGCTTTTTGAAGTTTCATGTCTGTCGATACCACTGACGTCAACAAATCGCTGCACCGTTTCGAGGGTCATGACCGCATCTGGCTGTTCGGCTATGGATCGCTGATTTTCAAGGCGGATTTCCCCTATCTTGCGCGACGCCAGGCGTCGATCCGCGGCTGGACCCGCCGCTTCTGGCAGGGCTCGCACGATCACCGCGGCACGCCGCAATCGCCGGGGCGCGTGGCCACCCTGACGCGGCAGGATGGCGCGGTATGTACCGGTATCGCGTATCTGATCGCGCCCGACGTGTTCGATCATCTCGACCATCGGGAGAAAAACGGTTATTTGCGCGTGACCGTCGATATCGATTTCGAAGACAGCAGCAGCCGGGCAGGGTTAATCTATATCGCCGCCGAAGACAATGCGGCGTTTCTGGGACCGGCGCCGGAACGGACGATTGCGCGGCAAATCGCCGGCGCCACCGGTCCCAGCGGGCGCAATCGGGATTACCTTACCGATCTGGCGACGGCGCTGCGTACGCTGGACATGCACGATCCGCATGTGTTCGAGATCGAGCGGCATCTTAACGAACTGACGGCGCATTCGCCGTCATTGCATTTCAGTAATGATTGACGGGCAACAATATATTCCTGCCTGTCATCGGTCCGGATGGAATCTTTCTCCCTGCCGTTCGTCTGATTAAAATCCGGCGCAATGGCAACCCTTCCGGCTTGCCGCCGCTGCGCTACCGTGCTAGCGGCACTTTATTGCAACTTCCGTAACTCTTTTCAAGGAGTCATCATGATCAAGAAAGCATCGGCCATCTGGAAGGGCGGTCTGAAAGACGGCACCGGCACCATCTCCACGGAAACCGGCGTGCTCGACAGTGCCCCATATGGCTTCAAATCGCGCTTCGAAAACGGTAAAGGCACCAATCCCGAGGAACTGATCGGCGCCGCGCACGCGGGCTGTTTTTCCATGGCCTTGTCGATGATTCTGGGCGAAGCCGGTCTGACGCCCGAGAAAATCAAAACCCACGCCGACGTGACGCTGGAAAAGCTGGACAGCGGCTTTGAAATCACGGCCGTGCATCTGACCGTCGCCGCCAGTGTGCCGGGCGCTACCCCGGCCCAATTCGAAGAACTGGCGGGCAAGGCCAAGATCGGCTGCCCGGTATCGAAAGTGTTGAAAGCCGAAATCACGATGGAAGCGCGTCTGGAAAACTGAGCCGTCCGCTCCCCCTCGGATGCACGCAATGCATGCGGCGGACGCCGACCCGGCGCCCGCTCGTCTTTTCATTTTCGGCACGCAAGCGGCCCACACGAAAGGAATCCTTTGCAATGAACAGTTTCGGCAATGCTCCGCGCAGTAACGACGCGGAGAGCATCAAAACGTCCATTTCCAATAAGCTCGTCTATTCGGTCGGCAAGGACCCGCTGACTGCGCACGCCGAAGATTGGCTGCGCGCGGCCGAACTGGCGGTGCGCGACCGGCTGGTCGAGCGCTGGATGAAAACCAACCGCGCCTATGACCAGCAAGATCCGAAACGGGTGTATTACCTGTCGATGGAATTCTTGATGGGACGCACGTTTACCAACGCGCTGCTGGCGCTGGGCATCTACAACGAAATGCGGGCGGCGCTGGCCGCATTGCAGGTCGACATGGAAGAGATCATCAATGTCGAACCGGACGCCGCGCTGGGCAATGGCGGCCTGGGTCGTCTGGCGGCCTGTTTTCTGGATTCGATGGCGACGCTGGGCATCACCGGCATGGGTTACGGCATCCGCTACGACTACGGCATGTTCAGCCAGCAAATCGTCGACGGCATGCAAATCGAAAGCCCCGATTACTGGCTGGCCGGCGGCAATCCGTGGGAATTTCCGCGGCCGGAGGTCCAATACCGGGTGCGCTTCGGCGGCCATATCGAGGAAATCGACGGCAAGCCGACCTGGGTCGGCTCGCACGACGTGCTGGCGACCGCCTACGACACCATCATTCCCGGCTACGCCACCGAAACGGCCAACACGCTACGCCTGTGGTCGGCCAAAGCGACTGCCGAAATGGATCTGTCGGCGTTCAATGAGGGCAATTACCTGGGCGCGGTGGCGCAGAAAAACAATTCCGAAAACGTCACACGGGTGCTGTATCCGGACGATTCGACCCTGTCGGGCCGGCAATTGCGCCTGCATCAGGAATACTTTTTCGTGTCCGCCAGCCTGCAGGATCTGATCCGGCGCTATCTGCGCAAACACGACAATTTCGACAAGCTCGCCGACAGCGTTGCGATTCACCTCAACGATACGCACCCAGTGCTGGCGATACCCGAGCTGCTGCGTATTCTGCTCGACGAACATCATCAGGATTGGGAATACTCGTGGCGGCTGGCGCAACGGATTTTCTCGTACACCAATCACACGCTGATGGCGGAAGCGCTGGAAACCTGGCCGGTCGACATGCTCAGCGCGGTGCTGCCGCGTCACTTGAACATCATCTTCCTGATCAACGCGGAATTCCTGGCCGGCGTCAACGAAGAGAATGGCTTCGACATCGAGCGTATGCGCATGCTGTCGCTGATCGAAGAGGGCGGTGAACGCCGCGTGCGGATGGCCCATCTGGCGGTGGTCGCCAGCCATAAGATCAACGGCGTCTCGAAGCTGCACAGCGAACTGCTGCGGCAATCGCTGTTCCGCGAATTCGACAAGATATTTCCGGAGCGTTTCACCAACATAACCAACGGCATCACGCCGCGGCGCTGGCTGTCGCAGGCCAATCCGGCGTTGTCGGCCCTGCTCGATACGAAAATCGGCCCGGACTGGCGCCGCGATCTGAGCCGGCTGTCTGCGCTCCACGAATTCGCCGGCGATCCCGCGTTCGTCGATGCATTCCGCAACGCCAAGCAGCAAAACAAGCTGCGGCTGTCGCGCTGGATCGAAGACCATCTGCACGTCGTCGTCAACACCACGTCGCTGTTCGACGTGCAGGTCAAACGCTTCCACGAATACAAGCGCCAGCTGCTCAATCTGCTGCATGTGATCACGCGCTACAACCGCATCATCGACAACCCAGCCTCGGTGTACGTGAAACGCACGGTGATCTTCTCGGGCAAGGCCGCATCGGCCTATCACATGGCCAAAAACATCATCCGCCTGATCAACGACGTCGCGCACACCATCAACAACGACCCGCGCGTGGGCGACCGTCTGAAAGTGGTGTTCATTCCGAATTACAGTGTCAGCCTGGCCGAACTCATTATCCCGGCGGCCGATCTGTCCGAGCAAATTTCGCTGGCCGGCACCGAAGCGTCCGGCACCGGCAATATGAAACTGAGCCTGAACGGCGCATTGACCATCGGCACCCTGGACGGCGCCAATGTCGAAATTCAGGAGCAGGTCGGCAGCGAGAACATGTTCATCTTCGGCAAAACCACGGAAGAGGTGGCGCACATCCGCGCATACGGTTATCAGCCGCGGCTGCTGTATGAGGCCGATACCGAGCTGAAACAGGTGCTGGATCAGATCCGCCACGGGCGCTTTTCGCCCGAGGAACCGTCGCGCTTCCATGGAATTTTCGACGAACTGGTCAGCTTCGGCGACCGCTATCTGCTGCTGGCCGATTATGCCAGTTACATTGCGACGCAGGACCGCATAGACGAGGAGTATCGGCAATCGGAGAGCTGGCATCGCAAGGTGATCGCCAATGTGGCCGGGATGGGGATGTTTTCGTCGGATCGCACGATTGCGGATTACGCGGAAGATATCTGGCGGGTGAAGACGTTAGAATAGGCGAAGCTTTTTTAACATTTTTGGCTGCGCTCCTACTCAGGACTGTCGGAAAAGCAATGCGGCTACTCCGGACGAACGGGGTTTAGTGGCATTCACAGAAAACCGTTCGTCCGGAGTAGCCGCGTTAGCGGCGTATCGAAGGAAGCGCACCGGCGCTCCCTACCACCAGAGAAAACATGCCCGGATTCCCCCATCCCCAAGTCGCAGCCCTGTTAAACGGCATCCTCAAACAGGAGCCCAACGCGGTCCCCACGATACAAGCCGCACGCAATGGCAGCATCGCATTGATAGAACCCCTCAGCGGTCCCGGCGAGCCCGTCGCCGCCGCCTGGGACAGCGTCGCCGATACCGCGCACGGCCCGGTGCCGCTGCGCTGGTACCGGCCGTCCGCCAGCCAGCCCGATGCCTTGCTGGTCTATGTGCATGGCGGCGGCTGGGTCGCAGGATCGCTGGATACGCATGACAGCCTGTGCCGCGCCTTGGCGCTGCGTTCCGGATTCCTGGTCGTCAGCATAGGCTACAGTCTGTCGCCGGAAGCAGTGTTTCCGCAGGCGCAGCAGGAGGTCAATGAGATCCTGCTGCGCGCGCCCGCGCTGGCGGAGGCGGCCGGTTTCCATACCCGCACGCTGGCGGTCGCCGGCGACAGCGCCGGCGCGCAGCTGCTGGGCGTTGCGCTGCATGCGCTGGCAGCCGATCGGCTGCCCATGCCGGATGCGGCGGTCTTCATTTATCCGGTCACCGATGCGACGATGAGCGCGCCCAGCTGGCGCACGCTGGCCGACGGCTATAGCCTGACGGCCGAACGCATGCGCTGGTTCTGGACGCAATATCTGGGCGAGGAGGCGATGCGTACTCCGGACCGGCTTACCGCACCCGATATCTCGCCGCTGTACTCCGACCGGCTGGCTGCGTTTCCGCGTTCGATGGTGATTACGGCCGAATTCGATTTGCTGCGGGACGAGGGGAGGCAGTTCGCCGAAAAACTGGCGGCGCAAGGCGTGGCGGCGCAACATCTGCATGTGCCGGGACAAATCCACAGCTTCATCCGCTTTCGCAAGGTGCTGACCGATCCGCAGTGGGGAGCGGATGCGGTATGCGGAAAGATCGCGGAATTTTTGAAGAAATAGGGCTAGGGCAAACGCAATTCGAACAAGGCGCCGCCGCCGGCGCTGTTGCTGAGCACCGCCATGCCGCGGCTTTCGTCTTTGACATGGGCGGCGGCGATGGCATTGCACAGATCCATGCCGAGTCCGGTGGAATGGGTTTTTTCCTTGGCGCCGAGGCCGGGGCCATCGTCGCGCACGGTCAGGGACAGATAGCCGTCGCGCTGCACGCAACCGAGCTCGATGCGCGAGCGCGCAAAGCGCATCGCATTCTGCAACGCGGCTTCCAGCGCCAGCGCGACCAGGTTTTCATCGAAAAACGCCACCGCCGGCATGTCCGTCGTATCGACCGACAACGCCACGCCGGTCTTGCCGCTGCGCAGCTGATGCGTCAGCGAGGTCAGGAAATCCGCCGGCGACACCGAATCGATCTGCGCCGCCAACCCGCTCGACGATGCCTTGTACAAGGTCAGGAATCCGATCAGTTTATCCTGCAGGTTCAGACAGATCGCATGCGCATGCTCGGCGCGGCCGGGCGCGGGCGCATCGACCATTTGCTGCAATTCGCCCTCCAGCACGGCGAGCGCATTCTTGATGTCATGCACGATGATGGCCGACAGTCTCGGGTCCATACTCAGATCTTTATTGGATGATTGTTAAGCGTACGACGCAAAAACAGATGCATTTTTGCGACACGGTCGTTGCCGGGAAGCAATTTATCCAATTTTGACAGATAACCGGTAACGCGGGTCACATAATCGCGTTCCACACCTTTCTGGCTCATCCACAGCAAATAGATCTGCGCCGCCGATAGCAGCACGCCGGTATTGTCCGGCATGCTGCTCAGCGCTTCTTCCAGCTTGGCCAGCGACGCCTCGAACTGCGCCGAACGCATCAAAGCCTGGGCTTCGGCGACAATATTCATGCAATGCTTGACCGGGTCTTCGATCAGCTCCGCCACCAGCGTTTCCTTGCCGGCGTCGCCTAGCACGCGTTTGGCCTGCGCCAGCAATGCGCGGTTTTCGTGATCCGATTTCACGGCGGCCGAGATCAGCGCCGCGCCCTCGTCGTCGCGGCCGACCGCAAACGCCGCCCGCGCCAGCAACAGCGTCGCATTGACGCCGGGGGTTTCGCCTGCCTTCTGCTGCGCGACTTCGAAGGCCTGCTCGGCCTGCTCAAGGTCGCCCAGTTTGACGTAGGCCTGCGCCTGCATCGCCGCCTGCGCGCAGAGAAATGCATTGGATTCGGCATACCTGAGCGGCACGCCGTTAAACACTTTCAGCGCCGCTTCGCCATCGCCGGTATCGACATACACCTGTGCCAGCGAAATCAGATCCGACGCTTGTCCGGTCATCGATCCCTTGCTCAATTTGACGACCTGCGAAAACGCCTCCCCGGCCTGGGCCAGCTCGCCGATCTTGTAGGCCGCATCGCCGACCAGCCGGCTGCGCGGCGCCGACGGCACCACCCGCGCGGAACGGGCCAGCGCGTTCAGCGCCGCATTGTCGTCGCCGGTCATGCCGGCAATATGCGCCAGCAAATCGTAAGCCTCGATATATTGGGGATTTTTGATCAGTATCGCCTCGACCATCGCCCGCGCCTTGGCCGGCTCGCCGGCGGCGATTTCGCATTTGGCCAGGCCGAGCGAAGCCCAGATCAGATCGTCGCGCAGCGCCAGCGCACGCCGGTAAAGTTCGCCGGCTTCGTCGGGCCGCTGCAGTTCCAGCAGCATGCGGCCCTTGAGCTTGAGGATGTCGACAATCCATTTGGGTTCCGCCGCCAGCACCTGGTCGCAGGCGGCGACCGCGCCGGCTGTGTCCTTGCGCGCGATGCAGTCGGTGATCGGCAGAAAGGTGTTTTGCTTGTCCAGCATGCGCCCGATACGCTCTGCCAGCTTGGTGGCGGTCAACGGCTTGAGCATATAAGCGTCGGGCTTGAATTCGGCCGCGCCGGCCACCGAGCTGTAACTGGTCTCCGCCGTCACCATGATGAAAATGGTGGATTCGGGCAGCAAGTTGTGAGAGCGGAAATACTCCAGCAGATGCTGGCCGTTGGTCTCCCGATTCAGGTTGTAATCGCAGACGATGACGTCGTAACTGTTTTTCTGAACGAACTGAATCGCTTCATCGGGCGTAGCCGCCTGATCGACACGCGTCATGCCCAGTTGACCCAGATGCAGACGGATGTTCTGGCGCATGCCGGCCAGATCGTCGATCACCAGCGAACGCAGCGTCGCAAGACGGCTAAAAGAAACGGATGCCATAGATGGAAACTTGCAAATATAGAAACAATTGAAGAGGGCGCAATCGTACTATAGAAGGGGCGCGAGAAGGGCGCCGATAAGGTGGCATAAAATGCCGCGATTCGGACAATCGAAGCCGTATCCGGCTGCAAAACCGGTTTATGCGCCGGGCAAGTCCTCCAGGCGGCCGATTTCGCGGCTCAGGTTGGCGATGGCGCTGCGATTGTATTGGGTCGCGAAATACGGATCCCGATACAGGCGTCCGGCGGCGGCCCGATCCCGCAATTGCGTCATCACCCGCATGCGCCAGGGCCGGTATTCCGCATCGGGCACCTGGCTTTGTTCATCGCGCACCGCCTGGGCATACATATCGTAGACATCCTCTTCCTGCCCGAAAATGGCCAGATCGACGGACTGTATCGTGTCTTTCAATGGATGCGCGACGGCCGGTTCCCGCGAGTGATCGGTCGCGCGGATCAAATCGGCAACCTGATCCGCGGCGGCCGGATCGAGCCCGCTTTCCAGCCATAAGCAGGCGCTGCGTTCCACGTCCGAGGCGGCCGTGGCGGCCGCGCTTGCCGCGGTGGCGCCCTTCTTGTCGTTCGCGCCCCGGTTCGCCGCACGCTTGCTGCCGAGATTTCTGCATTCGCCGCCATACACCCCATCGTGAAACCAGAATGCTTTCTTCAGCAGCACCAGCGCCTCCGGCGTGGCCGCGGTATTCAATCCCCACACCCGGATTTCGGTCAAACCGTGCACCAGATGGTCCAGATTACGATAATGCCGCAGCGAGCCGCCGTAGCTGGTGTCGCCGATCAGGCGCTCGAACCACTCATCGGCCTGGCGTATCGCTTGCGGCGTCACGCCCGCTGCGCTGTATTGCCACAGCGCCTCCCATTCCTTGCGCAGCCATTCCAACAGCCAAGCCCGATGTGCCGGGCCCGGGATGAATTTGCTGACGTTCCAGTTCCAGCCGACCGGCCCCTGCAGCATGGCGACGAAACTGGAGCTGACCGATCCCAGATCGCGCGGCGGCATCACGAAAATGGTCTTCGCGCCGTGCAGCACGTCGACATTGGTTTGCTGAATCAGATTTTCGTAGTCGAAATCGGCGGTGTTGCGAATGCCGCGGATCAGGTAGTCGATGCCGTGTTTTTTGGCCGCGCGGGCCGTGTAATCGCCTTTGACGATAATCACGCGCACATTGTGCCAACCGCGTTCGGCGGCGCTCTGCTCAATGATCTGCTTGCGTTTTTCGGCCGGAAATTGCGGCCGCTTGGCGGAATTTTCGGACAGGAACACGGTCACTTCGTCGGCCAGCGAACGGGCTTCTTCGATCACCCACATATGACCGTTGGTGATCGGGTCCAAAGTGCCGGAAAAGGCTATTTTTTTCATAAGCGGCCGGAATAACGGTCAAGTCCCGCTATCGTCGCAAAAAGCGGCCAGGAATGTGCTGACGCTGGGAATGGCCGGATCTTCTTCGTAAATCTGCAATGCAAATGCGCGGGCCTTGTCCATCAGGCCGCTTTCCTTGGCCGCATAAAAGCCCTGCAGTCGACCCTGTATCCGATACACTCCCTCGAACGCATCGATATTGTCTTCGATCAAACTGAGCGCGCCGCTGTAATCGTGCTTCTGACGCAACGAGGCAGCTTCGATAATCAATTCTTTGGGGGGTTTTAAATGCTTGTTCGACAC
The DNA here is from genome assembly GCA_028292625.1 of Herbaspirillum sp. Lineage (GTDB taxonomy): Bacteria > Pseudomonadota > Gammaproteobacteria > Burkholderiales > Burkholderiaceae_D > Herbaspirillum. The sequence continues at coordinate 60,488 of JAQGLY010000016.1, forward strand.
CATCGGAAATCCTTGTTTAACACGGAGCGCTCCCACGCTCTGGGCGGTCATCCGTGATAATCGATGGAGGCCGCCAGCCCGGTCAGGGTCTGTAATTCGTTTGTTGATCATACATCAATTTCCAGACGCCATTCTCACGGACGGATCGGTAAACGTAAACAATTGATAACACCGCCGCGAGCGCGCCCTTCGGGCAAATCGCGTTAAGGGGAGCTCATGACCCGTTATTGCATAGCGCCAGAACGCCGCAAGCTGCTCGTTCGCATCGGCGCCGCCGGTTTGCATACATGGCTGACGTTGCCGGCGGCGTTGGCGGCATCGAACCCATCCGACCCGGCGACGCCGACCGAGATCACTGTCGAACGTAGTGAGCGGGACGGCTATCCGGTGTTCGATATCCATGCCGGCATCACGGTCGCGGCGCCGCCGCAACGCGTCTGGCAGGTCTTGACCGATTACGACCGCTTGGCCGAATTCGTGCCGAATCTGATTTCTTCTCGCTTGATTTCGCGCCACGGCAACGAATGCGTCGTCGTGCAGGAAGGCTACGGCCGCTTCCTGTTCGTCAAACAGAAGATCGATCTGTTATTGCAGGCGCAGGAAGTTCCGCAAACCAGCATTGCGTTAACGTTGTTGCGGGGGAATATGCATGAATACCGCGCCGAATGGCGGCTTAATCGGGTCGAAGCAAACGCGACGCAGCTGATCTATACCGGCGCCATCGCGCCCGCGTTTTATGTGCCGGCGCTGTTCGGCACGGCCTTGATCAAAAGCGATTTGCGCAATATGATCGCGGCCGTCGCCAGGGAAATGGAAAAGACCGCGCCGTGAACTGAACCGGGCGCGGCGAGCGGGACTTTTCGCTCTCAGTCTACCGCGAAGATCGGCCCGCGGACCGATCTTCTATTGCTGCCGACGGCTGTATCAACGTTGATAATAACCGTCGCGGACATAGCCGTCACGACGATAGCCATCGCGATAATAAGCATCCCTAGGATGATAGGCGCGCTCGTAGACGACCGGGCGCGGCTGGTAATAGCGCGGGGGAGGGGCCTGATAATAAACGGGGGCCGGCGCCTGGTAATAAACCGGCTGCGGCGGTTCCACATAGACCCGTTGCGGCGGCTCTCGATAGACAGACGGCTGCACCGCGTTCGCAATCAGGGATCCCACCACCACCGCACCTAATACACCGGCAGCCACGCCGACGCCTCGGTCGCCGGCGAACGCCCCGGTCGATACCGAAGAAGCCAACACACCGACCACCAGCAGAGCAGCTAAACTTTTTTTGCCAACCATGATGTACTCCTCAAAGTAAGCGCTTCATTCGCGCCACGATTGAAATATAGAGTACTTTTCCGCCATTGCAGCCCGCCGGCGGAATTCCTTACATTTGATACGGAGTAGGTAGGGGAGCCTACAATCCGGAAACATTAGCTCTATAAAACGCTACAAATTCCGTTACCGGCAGCGCCTTCGAAAACAGCCATCCCTGACCGTATTCCACTTCTCTAGCCAGCAGATAATCGGCCTGCGCCTGATGTTCTATCCCCTCGGCGACGATTTTCAGCTTCAGGGTCTTCGCCATATCGATGATATGCGGCGTCACACTGCTGGTGGCCGAATCGGTGCACACGGTGTCGATAAAGGACTTATCGATTTTCAATGCGTCCAGCGGCAGATCCTGCAAATAAGACAGGCTGGAATAACCGGTGCCGAAATCGTCGATCACCACCGCATAGCCGGATGCGCGCGCCCGCTCCAGCGTGGCGCGCGCCGCCGTCACATCCATGAAACCGCGTTCGGTCGCTTCCAGCCAGATCTGATCGGCCGCGATGCCGGTCCCTTTCAGCGCGGCGTCGATGAAGTCGAGAATGCGGCCGGTGCGGATATCCTGCGCGCTCAAATTGATCGCGATATGCAAGCTGCGGTTTTGTTCCAGCAGTGCGCCCAACTCGGCGATCGTCGTCCGCACCACCTGATCGGTAATCGGCAGGATCAGTCCGCTTTCTTCGGCCAGCGGAATGAACGAATCCGGCCCGACCAGCGCGCCGTTCGGCTGACGCCACCGCACCAGCGCCTCGGCGCCGACGCAGCGGCCGGTTTTCAGTTCGATCAGCGGCTGATAGTGCGCCACGAATTCGCGCCGCCGCACCGCGGCGGCCAATTCGCCACGCGCGGACAAGCGCCGACGCGACAGCCAGCCGACCAGCGCGACAAACAGCGCGGCCAATACCATCCCGACCGGCAGCATCAGCATCTGCTGTCTGCGCAATCGCTCAAGCACTCTGCTGCGCTGTTCGATGACCACCGCTTTGAGGCCCGACGTTTCATGCACGACGATCCACTTGTCGGCTGCGATCTGCGTGCTGCCATCTTTCAATACCCTGTTCACCAATGCCTGATCGGGCTCGTGCAAGGTTCCCAGCACCAGCCCGTTTTCGGTCGCGACCGCCAGTTGAATATCGCCGTCGGCCACAATATCGACGAAGCGCCTCGGGTCGGCCAGCGCGTCATGGTTTTTGTAGCGCAACGCGGTCTTCAAATTGCCGTTACTGATTTTCGGATACACGTTCAGCGTCACGGCCAAGCCGTCCGCAGCCGTAAAATCCGGCGCCGGCAGATCGATGTCGGTCTGCGTGATTCCCCAGGATGAGCACTTCAGCTTGCCGTTTTCAAAATAGCCGATTTCGTCGAGCGTGCGCGAATCCGTGGTGATTTTGCGCATCAGCTCGATATGCGCAGCGGAGCAGGGTGGCACATCCAGTTTTTCAAAAACCCGCAGTGCCTTGTCGATTTCATCGAACGACCGCCGGGTGCGTTCGATGGCGCGATCCGCGATCTCGGTCAGCCGCTCCTGTTCCCCCGCCACCGCGCGGTCCCATGAAAAATACATGACCGAGGCAATCGGAGCGATGGCGCCGATCGAGGCGACCACGATCGACAACAGAATGATGCATTTGCGATTCATGCTTGATCTTTTTGGAATGAACGTTCACCGCATCGGCGCGCGATCCGCCGCCGGCCTGCCGCCGCGGCGAGTTCGCAAAACGACATGGAATCACTTCGTGGCGCCGCCGTCAATCGCCGGCGGCCGAATTCTCTGCTCCGTCGCGCCGCTGCCGGCTTGGGGCTGCCGTTGTTTGCCCGGGATAACTGGCAAATGTACGGTGACGGGATTTGCCGCAACAAACCTAGGATAGGGCCTTGCCGAATCGGCGGACCATTTTTATTGGGGAAAAGCATGCGCATATTGGTACTAGGCAGCGGCATCATAGGCGTCACCACCGCCTACTATCTGACGCGCGCCGGCCATCAGGTCACCGTAATCGACCATGCAGCGGGACCGGCGCAGGACGCCAGCTTCGCCAACGCGGGCCAGATCTCGCCCGGATGCGCATCGCCGTGGGCCGCGCCCGGCACGCCGCTGAAAGCGATGAAATGGATGATGCAAAGGCATGCGCCGTTCGCGATGGCGCCTGACGGCACGCTGCTGCAATTGCGATGGCTGTGGCACATGCTGCGCAACTGCACCCAGCAGAACTACGCCGTCAACAAGGAACGCATGGTCAGGCTGGCCGAATACAGCCGCGAATGCCTGCAAGCGCTCAGACACGACACCGGCATCGAATACGAAAGCCGGCAGCTCGGTAGCATGCAGGTCTTCCGCACGCAGGAACAAATGGATCATGCGGCCAAAGACATCGACACGCTGCGCGACAACGGCGTGCCGCACGAACTGCTGACGCCGGATCAACTGGCGCAGACCGAACCCGCATTGGCCGCCGTCAAATACAAACTGAGCGGCGGCGTGCGTCTGCCGAACGACGAAACCGGCGACTGCCGCCTGTTCGCCGAACGGCTGGCCGCGATGACCGCGCAGCTCGGCGCCCAATTTCAATACAACACCAGCATCGACCGCCTGACGCGCGACGGCAACCGTCTTGCCGGCGTTCATTGCAACGGCAAGCTGCTGACCGCCGACCGCTACGTGGTCGCGCTGGGCGCTTACTCCACCAAACTGCTGAAGGGCATCGTCGACATCCCGGTGTACCCGATGAAAGGCTATTCCATCACCGTCGCCATCGACAATGCGCAAGCCGCGCCGCAATCGGCCATCCTCGACGACACCTATAAAATCGGCATCACCCGCTTCGACAATCGCATCCGCGCCGGCGGCATGGCCGAAATCGCCGGCTTCAGCAAATCGCTGAATCCGAAACGCCGGCGCACCATGGCAATGGTGGTCGACGATCTGTTCCCCGGCGCCGGCGACACCGCATCGGCCAGCTTCTGGACCGGCCTGCGGCCGATGACGCCGGACGGCACGCCTATCGTGGGCGGAACCCGATTGCAGAATCTGTACTTGAATACCGGGCACGGGACCTTGGGGTGGACCATGTCTTGCGGATCGGCGAAGCTGCTGTCGGATTTGATTTGCGGAAAGGGGACGGAGATCCGGTCGGACGATTTGGGGGTGGGGCGGTATTGAAAACAATATCGGGATCCTCCAGAGCAGCAAAAAAAACGGCTGACGGAAGGCCCTTCCGTCAGCCGCGAAAAACGAAATCCATTGTCGCTCGATGAGCGCACATGAATCTCGCGGGGCTCTTGCGCTGCGGACCCGCCGCAGCATTCCTCAACTTGCCCGGATCGGCTCTAGTAAGCCTCGAAATCCGCGAACTCTCCCGCTTCGGCCGCTGCCGTACGACGCTCCAGCCGGGCAGCATTCGGCCGCCGGCCGACGCTGCCGACCGCCACGGCCGTAACCGTCTTGAGCCCGTCAAGCCGGAACACCGCCACCATCCCGCTCAGATGCTCGCCCTGGTCCTGCAGCGATTGCGCGGCGGCGGCCGCTTCTTCCACCAGCGCCGCGTTTTGCTGCGTCGCCAAATCCATTTGCGTGATGGTCTGATTGACCTGTTCGACACCTCGGCTTTGCTGTTGCGACGCTGCGGCGATTTCGCTCATGATTCCGGTGACATGCGCGACAGCATCCTTGATTTCCGCCATGGTTCGACCCGCTTCGCCGGCCAGCGCCGAGCCTGTGTGAATCTTGCGCACCGATTCCTCGATCAATTCCTTGATTTCCTTGGCCGCGCTCGACGAGCGCTGCGCCAGACTGCGCACCTCCGTGGCGACCACCGCGAAACCGCGCCCCTGTTCGCCGGCGCGCGCCGCTTCGACCGCGGCATTCAGGGCGAGGATGTTGGTTTGAAATGCGATGCCTTCGATCACGCCGGTGATTTCGGCGATCCTGGTCGAGCTGCGGTCGATTTCGCTCATGGTCTCGACCACGCGGCTTACCACTTGATCGCCCTTGTGCGCAATTTCCGATGCGTTCACGGCCAGTTCATTAGCCTGCCGCGCATTGTCGCTGTTATGTTTGATCGCCGAGGTAAGTTGCTCGACGGTGGCCGCGGTTTCCTCCAGCGTGGCCGCCTGTTGTTCGGTGCGCGACGACAAATCGAGATTGCCGGCGGCGATCTGTTTGGCCGCCGCGCCGACCGAATCGGAAGAGCTTCGCACCGAAACGAGTACTTCAGCGATGCGTTCGGCCAGGCCGTTGAAGGCGACCGCGGTTTGACCGATTTCGTCCAATCTTTCCACCGGCGCGCGGCGAGTCAGATCGAACGATGCGCTGACTTCCTGCAAGGTGCTGCGAATGTTACCGAGGCCGTTGCGGATAATCTTGTATAGCTGTAGCGACAGCAGGCCGGTCAGCAGGAACGCCAACGCCGCGATCGCGCCCAGCGTGGCGTCGGCGCGCAGGGCGGCGCCGGTGTTTTCCCGATTCAGATCGGCGGCCATCTTGATGTTGTAGTCGGATTGGACCTTCAGGCCATTCACCACCTTGGCGGTGGCCGGCGCCAGTGTCGCAAGCAACGCCGTGACATCCGCGCCCTCCTTCACCGATTGCTCGACGAATGCCGCCTGCGCTTTTTTATACACGGCCAGATTGGCGAGGTTGGCCTCCAGCATTTTTCGTTCGGCCGGGTCGAGCACGTCGCCGCGATCCTGTCCGTAATGTTCCAATATCACGTCAAGGCGATTGAGTGCCGCCGTGGCGCGGCTTTCTCTTTCCATTCTTTGCTTGTCGTCGGTCGTCAGCAGGCGCGACAGCGTCGCGGCGCGCATCTCGCCCATTTGCGCGACCGCTTCGGCCAGGCTGACGATATTGGCGACGCTGGTTTTCTGCACGTAGGCGAAGCGGGCTTGGGACTGCTTCAATTGCCAAAAGCCGTAACCGCTGACAAACAGCAGAGCGAGCAAAGCCAGCGACAAAGTCAGGATCAAACGTTTGGTGATGTTCACGAAATCCCTTATCGACCCGTGGATGGGGCATGGTATGCGGCTATTGCCGGACAACACTCCGGCGCCACGCGATTTAAATTTAATACACTTACCGCTTGCTTATTGATTTAGGAATATCTTCCCCGTGCCAGCGCTGATCATGTAATTCCGAGCAGATGGTAGCGTTTATGCCAACGATTGAATATCATATGTTTCTATAGGGGGAATAAGGTTTAATCCATTAATATTTAAGCCTTACCATCAGCAGTTTTCATACATTTATGATTGTTTTCCTACTCGTCGCCGCGTAATTTCGCTCGTCGTTTCGCGTTGGCGGCATTGTTTCAATCCACCATAAAAACAGGTCTTATTGCAAAGTCCATGCACTCCGCTTACGAACGCACCAGCGAATATCCTGCGCCCAATACGCAAAAGACGACCGTCTCTTCATTGCTCAAACGCCATGGACGCGCGGTGGCTATCTGCTGCTGCGCCATCGTGCTGGCGCGCATATCCAAAACCGAAGCCTCCTATCTGCTGCTTACCGCATTGTTCGCCTATCTGTACGACAGCAAATGGTCGATGCTGGTGGCCGCTGGCGGCGGCCTGCTCGCAGTTTGCACCTTTTGCCTGTTGCCGCCCTGGCCGTTTTTTTCCGCCATCGGCACCCTGTCCTTGCGCCATGTGATGTTCGGACTGGCTTTTCTGTTTATCAATTATTTGATTCAATCGGTGCGCAAATCGAAAGCGGCCCTGCGCGCCGCCGAACGGCAATCGCAACAGGTGCTCGACGACGCACCCATCGGCATCGTGTTCGTCGACGCCGGCGGCGGCATCACGCAGGTCAATGCCGCGGCTGCCGCGATATTCGGCTATCTGCCCGGCGAATTGATCGGTCGTCCGCTGACCCTGCTGTTGACCGACATGCTTTACGAGCCCTGCGTCGAAACCGAGATCGCCGGCATGCACAAAAGCGACGGCCTGTTGTCCACCGTCGTCTCGTTCAGCAAAATCGGGACCTGCAAACGGCAACTGGGCGTGGCTTATATTCGCGACGTCAGCGCGCAAAAACGCAGCCATGACGCAACGCTGGCGGAAAAGCAGGAAGTCCGCCTGATCCTTGAGATGCTGCCCGGTTCGGTGTGGATTACACGACCGGATGGAAAACTGGAATATCTGACGCAAAGCATCGTCGACTTCAGCGGTAAAACCGCGGACGAACTGCAGGACTGGACCTCCTACGTGCATCCGGACGATATCGACGTCATGCGGCGCGGGTGGGAACGATTGGTGAAGGAGTCGCAGGCCCACTATGAATTCCGCTTCCGCCGCTTCGATAATGTCTATCGCTGGTTCCACTGCCGCACACAGGCCGCGCGCGACCGCAACGGCAACATCGTTCGCTGCTATGGCCTGATTCTGGATATCGAAGAACGCAAGCAGGCCGAAGCGGCATTGCGCGCCAAGGAATTCGATCTCGGCCTGTTGATCGAAACCATTCCCGCCCTGGTCTGGCGTGCAGCGCCCGACGGGCAGGTCGATTACGTCAACCGGCGCGTGCTGGAATATCACGGCCTGTCGGCCGGCACCGCTTCGCCGCTCGAGCTAAGCAAGCAAGTTCATCCCGACGACACCGATGCCGTGCGGCGCCTCTGGTGCCTCTCGGTAAACACCGGCGAGCCGTTCAACGCCCTCTACCGGCTGCGCCGGGCCGACGGCGCCTATCGCTGGTTCCGTATGATGTCGCGGCCGCTGCACGATGACAACGGCGACATCGTTCACTGGTACGGCCTGAACATCGACGTCGACGACAGCGTACAGACCGGCGAGGCGCTCAGAAATCTGCAGACGCGTTTCGCCCACGCCGCGCAGACCGCCACCATCGCCGAACTGTCGGCGTCGATCGCGCATGAAATCAATCAGCCGTTGGCCGCCGTCATCGCCAGCAGCCAAGCCTGCCGGCAGTGGCTGGCGGCGACGCCGCCGAATTTCCAGAAAGCGCAACTCAGCGCCGATCGCATCGTGCGCGACGCCAATGCCGCCGCCGAAGTCGTGCAGCGCATCAGGGCGCTGTTCAAGCAAACCCTGCCGACCAAGGTGCCGCTCGATTTCAATCAGGTCATTACCGACGTGCTGCGCCTGCTGTTCGAAGAAATCGCCGGCAAGGGGCTGAACGTGGCGGTCGATCTGGATGACGGGCTGCCGTCCGTGCAGGCCGATCGGATCCAGATGCAGCAAACCATGGTCAATCTGGTGCGCAATGCAATCGATGCCATGGACAATGTCAGGGGGCGGCCGCGCCTGCTGGCGATCCGCTCCACCCGGCAGGCGGATGCGACGATTCTGATCGAAATACGCGACCATGGCGTCGGCATCATGGATGCAGGTAAACTGTTCGAACCGTTTTTCACGACCAAGAAAGAGGGCATGGGCATGGGATTGTCGATCTGCCGTTCCATTATCGAAGCGCACGACGGGCGCTTATGGGCCTCCGAAAACGTCGATTACGGCGCCACATTCAAATTCACACTTCCGATTTTGCAGGCGGCCTCATGAGCGCGCCCGAACAAATCGTTTATATCGTCGACGACGACCGCAGCGTCCGCGAAGCGCTGTCCGATCTGCTGTCGTCGCTGGGCCTGCACGCTGTCGCATTCCGCTCCGCGGCGCAATACATCGCCTTCCAGCGGCCGGATATTCCTGCCTGTCTGCTGCTCGATATTCAGATGCCGGGCTACAGCGGCCTGAAATTGCAGACGCACATATTGGAGGCGCAACCAGCGGGGCAGCCGCATCCGCCCATCGTCTTCATCACCGGTTTCGGCGACATCCCGACTTCGGTGCGTGCAATCAGAGCGGGGGCGGTGGATTTCCTGACCAAGCCGTTCAATCAAAACGATTTGATAAGGGCCATCGACACCGCTTTTGCGGAAGATCGCAAAATGCGCAGCATGCGGCAAGAACGCAACGGCCTGCAGGAACGCCTGGCGCGGTTGACCCCACGCGAACGGCAGGTGCTGGCGCTGGTGGTCGACGGCCGGCTGAATAAACAGGCCGCTGCACAGCTCGGCATCAGCGAAGTGACCTTTCAATTCCATCGCGGCAACGTGATGCAGAAAATGGCCGCGGGATCGCTGGCCGAGCTGGTCAGGATGGCGGGCAAGCTCGGCATTCCGGAAGCCTCGGCCGCGGCCTATACCGCGGCGTGACCGTCGGTCGCTACCCGGTTGCGCCCCGCGCCGGCAAATGCGGAGGCGGCAACGTCAGTCTCTGCGTTAGCCGGCGGCACGATATGCAAAGTCCTGACCGGATAGGCGAATGCGATGCCGCGCTCGCGGAACTGCCGCAACAGCGACAGGTTGATCGCCTGCTGAATATCCATGTATTTGTTGTAGTCGGGATCGAGGACGTAATAGACCACTTCGAACAGCAGGGCGCTATCCCCGTAGCCTTTGAAATGGGCGCGGTCGAAACGCACGCCGAAGTGCTCCGGCGAAATAATCTCCTGCACCATCGCGGGAACTGCTTCGATGTCTTCCAGCCGGGTCTCATAAGCGATCCCGAATTCAAACAGAACGCGGCGCTCCAGCATGCGCTTATAGTTGCGGATGCGGTTTTTCAGCAGCTCGGAATTGGAAAAAATGATTTGTTCGCCGCCCAGGCTGCGCAGGCGGGTGGTCTTCATGCCGACGTATTCCACGGATCCCATGTAGGTGTCGACGATGATGAAATCGCCGATGACGAACGGCTTGTCCAGCGCGATCGATACCGATGAAAATACGTCTCCCAGAATGTTTTGCACCGCCAGCGCAATGGCGATGCCGCCGATGCCCAGGCTCGCCATCAGGGTCCTGACGTTAAAGCCGAGATTGTCGAGTATCACGAGTATCGCCACCGCCCACAGCGCGATGCGGCCGATCAGGCCGAGCAGGCCCAGATGGGTGGCGCCGGTCGGATTGATCGCGCGTTGCCGCTCGAAGGCCTGTTCGGTGACGATGCCGATGATGCTATGGCCCCATAGCGCCAGCTGGGAGACCAGCAGGATCACCCACCCGTAACGCAGCCATTTTTCCTGATTCACCGACAGCGTCAACTGGCTGATGGCGGCGAGCAATGCGACACCGGCCATGAACGGCAGGCGTGTCGCCATCAGGATTTGTTCCGCATGCGTCAGCCATCGCCGGCGTCCACCGTCGGCCAATCGGCGCATTTGCCGTTGGGCGAAGGCCTTGACGATCAGCACACTGAGCAATGCCAGCAAAAATACAGCGCCGGCGAACATGAGCTCCACTGAGGGATGCGCAAAAAAAGCCATATTTCCTCCGAGAATGACCGCGTCGCCGCGGCATGATGGGATGGAATTCGCCGCCTTGAGAGAACCGGCGATGAGGGGCGATGCCCCCTGAAAGGGAAATGGGACAATCGGCGAAGGGCAACCGATTGGAATTACATCGTGAAAGGCAATGCAAAAGGCGGACAGTTGCCGCCTGCGTTCAAGCGTCGCCAATCGCTAGTTTTGCATGCGATCCCTGTGCATTATAAATATATTTGTCAAAAAGAAAACTCCCGACGCCCCGGCCGGATTTACGGAGACGCCGGACCGGCGCGGCGGCCCACGACGCGTTCGATGGTCGATCCCTGCACCAGCACTGAAAACAGCACGATCACATAGGCCGCCGTCAGAATCGCGGACCGATATTGGCTGTCCGGCAAACCCAGCGCCAGCGCGATGGAAACCCCGCCCCGCATGCCGCCCCAGATCAACACCGTCCCTGCCGGGTGGCCCAGCCGGGTGAACGGGCGCATGACCAGCAGCGGCACTGCGACGGACACCGCGCGTCCGGCCAACGCGACCGGGATCGCCGCGACGCCCGCCCACAGCACTGCGAAGTTATGCGGTATCACGATGATGGCGACGCCGATCAGCAGAAACAGCACCGCGTTCAGTATTTCGTCGATCAGATCCCAGAATTTGAGTAGATAATCCCGACTCGTTTGGCTCATGACTTCCGCCACATCACGACTGCCGATGAGCACCCCCGCCACCGCCATTGCCACCGGCCCGCTGACGTGTAAGCGATTGGCGATCGAATAGCCGCCCATCACGACCGCCAGGCTGATCATCACCTCCACCCGGTAATCGTCGATGGTCGCGATGGCGCGATACGCCAGCCATCCGAGCGCCAATCCCAGCAGCAAGCCGCCGCCGCCCGCCTGCAGGAAAAGGGCGGCCGCGCGGACGGTGGAAAAGGATTGCGTACCCATCGCCGAGGCCAGGATCAATGCAAATATCACAATGCCGACGCCGTCGTTGAACAAGCTTTCTCCTGCAACCGTCGCTTCCAGCGCCGGCGGAAGCTCCGCGCGCCGCATGACTTCCATTACGGCCACCGGATCGGTCGGACTGATCAGCGCGCCGAACACGAAGCACCATATGAGCGGCACGGCGAGTCCGAAAATGCCTGCCACGACATAAAACGCGCCGCCGATCAACGCGGTCGAGATCGCCACGCCGACGGTGCTGAGTACGATGATCGCCCAGCGGCTTTTGCGCATTTCGTGAATGTTGACGTTCAACGCGCCCGCGAACAGCAGAAAACACAGCATGCCGTCCATCAATGTGCTGCGAAAATCGACCGTCGAGATGAACCGCACCACGCCGGCGCGCATGTGGATATGCGGCACGAAGCGGTCGACCGCGGCGACTGTCAGCGCAGCCGCGCAGCCCATGACCGTCAGCGCCACCGGCTGCGGCAAGCGGAAGGTGCGATGATTCAGATAGCCGAAAATTGCCGCCAGAACAATGGAAACCGCCGCGGCATCGAATGACGTGAACATAAGCGGCCTTTCGGTAATGGACTATGTTGCGGCGGCGCCTGCCGGGCTACGGCCGGCGCGCACTCCGGACCAACGCATTGTCCCGTCCCTTTTGCGCCGCATTGACGGTCACCACCCGGTTGCGTCCCAGCTGCTTGGCCTGATACAGCGCCAAATCGGCCATGTGCACCAGCGCCTGCATGGACTCGTTTTTTCCCGGGACGCGCACCGCGACGCCGATACTGATCGTGACCACATTGAACGGCGACACCGCATGCGGCAAGGCCAGCGCCTCCAGCGACCGGCAAATGGTTTCGGCCAAATCCAGCGCATTGGCATGATCGGTCATCGGAACGATCACCGCGAATTCCTCGCCACCGTAACGCGCTACGAAATCGTCCGTGCGCCGCACATTGAGCGACAAAATACGCGCGACGGCGCGCAGGCAGTCATCGCCGGCCTGATGGCCGTATCGATCGTTATATTGTTTGAACAGGTCCACGTCGAGCATCATCAGCGCGATCGGCAGTCCGCTGCGCATGGCGTGGCTCCATTCGCTGTCGAGCACCTGGTCGAAGTGGCGGCGATTGGCGATGCCGGTCAAGCCGTCGGTGGCGCTCAACGCCGCCAGCTTGCTATTGGACGTTTCCAGCTCGCGCGTGCGCTGGCGCACCCTGGCTTCCAGTTCGCGCTCGCGCACGATCAGCTCGTTGAGCAGCACGGCAAACCCCATCCCGACAATGCATAGCGTCAGAATAAATTCCTGGGCGCGCACAGTCTCCAGATACACCGGCGCTTCGCCGAACGGCCGGCGGCCGAAAACCAGCATCATTGAGGTCACCAGGGAAATCAGCGCCACCGTCAGCGTGGTCCAGCGTATGCCGAAACGGAAAGCGATGAACAGCACCAGCGGCAACAACAAGGTCGGCGTGACCGACACCCCGTGGATCTCCCCGCTATGCGCCGAAAAAATCACGCCGGCCAGCGCCGCGGTAAGCAACATCAGCATACCGTCGGTCCGGCGCACGCGGAAAGGTTCGGCCTGGGGCTGTGTAAACGCCAGCAGCAAAGGCGTATAGATCAGCAAACCCAGGCCATCGGCGAACCACCATACGCGCGTCAGCGTGAAATAAGACGTCGCGGTCGGGGTCATGGCCTGGATCACGGCGGCTCCCAGCAGACCTGCAATCAGCGCGCCGACCACCGGCCCGGCAATCACGAACTTGCGCAAATCCCGCATGCGTTTCAGATCCGGCGAGGCCCCGATCCGGCGCATCAGCAGATAAGTGGCGCCTACCTCGATCAGATTGACGATGCTCATCAGCACCGCCTGACTCCAGGAAAACACCGGCAGTTTGGCGATGACATCCGAACTGAAAGCCAGCGCCGCCAGCGCCCAGCCGCGCCGCCCGCGAAAGCGCAGCAACGCCGCCAGCAGGACAGCATTGGGCAGCCAGATGACCACCCCGTTTTCGGGAGGGATAACGGCGCACAGGAAGGTCAGCTTGACGCTGATGAAATGGAACACGGGCAGCAGTATGTAGACAAACCGGCCCGGCCGTTCCCAGAATTGCTCGTATTTGTTCATGGCGCCGCGGGCCCCCCCAAGGGTCGTCGCTGTGCGCTTGGTTCTGCGATTTTCATGGCTTAATTATTGGAATAACGTTATGGCGCACAAAAACCACCGCATGATGCGCGATGCGTGGTTTCATCTAATGCTTTTGAACTCGAAATCCGCTTTTGGATTGTATCGTATTGGCTTAGTTGCACCACAACTGATTGTAAAGATTGGCGCTGTGGAGGCCCAACTACGGCCCTCTTTTCACGCCTGAGGAAGTTGGAGCGGGAAAAAACGTTTCAAGACGGCAATACGGCTGAGTAGCCGATTTACACCGCTTACTCGGGTTTACGCCGGCGCGGCGGGACCCGCGGATGACGGGAAACGGCCCCGCAAGCGGCCCCGGATGCGTTTTTGAATAATCGCTTAATATACGCGGCGCAAATACAGGAAATGATGGCCCGCATGGCCATTGCGCTTAATATTCAAGGGGAAATCCAAATGAACAACCACAAACGCCGTGCCACGGTCAGCGTCGCCGCGCGGCTGGGCATCAGTTTTGCCATCGTGCTCGCGATGATGCTGGCGCTGACCGTACTCAGCACCATGAAGGTCAATGCGATCGAGGGCAGTCTCACCACGATCAGCGACAACAATAATGTCAAGGAGCGTTACGCGATCAATTTCCGCGGCAGCGTGCATGACCGGGCGATTGCGATGCGCGATTTGACGCTGGTGGGCGACAACGAGCTCAAGGACATCCTGGCCCTGATCGGCAAGCTGGACAGCGATTACCAGCAATCGGCGCAGCCGCTGGACAGGATTTTCAGCAATGAACCGCCAAAAATGCAGCGCGCCGAAGAACGCGCCGATCTGCAACAGATCAAGGCCATCGAAACGCGCACCATGCCGCTGGTCAAGAAACTGATCGAACTGCGCAGTTCCGGCAATATTGATGACGCCCGGCAAGTGTTGCTGCAACAGGTGAAACCGGCGTTCACCGACTGGCTGGCCGCGATCAATAAAATGATTGATCTGGAAGACAGTCTGAGCCAGACCGAATCGGCGCAAGCGCGCAGTGTGGCGCATCAATTCCCCGCGCTGATGCTGAGCCTGTTGCTGGCGGCGCTAGCGGCCGGGATCGTGCTGGCGGTGCGCATCACGCGTTACATCGGCAGCACGCTGGGCGCGGAACCGACCGAAGTCAAGGAGCTGGCATTGGCGGTCGATCGTGGCGAGCTGTTTCATGACATCGGTTTACGCAAGGGCGACGGGGTGGGAACCCGCAACAGCATCATGGCGGTACTGGTCAAAATGAGCAGCAATTTGCATGGCACTGTCACCGAGGTGCGCAACGCCGCCCACGACGTGGCCCAGATCAGCGCCCAGATCGCCGAAGGCAATCGCCATCTGTCCGGCCGCACCGAAGAACAGGCCAGTTCGCTGGAAGAAACCGCGTCGGCGATGGAGCAATTGACCTCTACAGTGAAACAAAACGACGACAACGCCAAGCAAGCCAACCGCCTGGCGCTGAACGCATCTGAAATCGCGGTGCGCGGCGGCGCCATCGTCGACGAGGTGGTGCAGACCATGAGCTCGATCAGCGCAGCGTCGCGCAAGATTGTCGACATCATCGGCGTGATCGACAGTATCGCGTTTCAAACCAATATTTTGGCGCTGAACGCGGCGGTGGAAGCCGCGCGCGCCGGCGAACAAGGCCGCGGCTTCGCGGTGGTGGCGGCCGAAGTCCGCAATCTGGCGCAACGCAGCTCGGCCGCGGCGCGCGAGGTCAAGCAGCTGATCGACGATTCAGTCGAAAAGGTCGAGACCGGCACCAGGCTGGTGGAGCAGGCCGGCAGCACGATGGAGCAGGTCGTCGGCAGCGTGAAAAGCGTGACCGACGTGGTCGGCGAGATTTCCGCCGCCAGCCATGAACAAAGCCTGGGCATCGACGAAGTGCATCGGGCGATCACGCTGATGGACGAAGTGACGCAGCAGAATGCGGCGTTGGTCGAACAGGCCAGCGCGTCGGTGGAAATTCTGCAGGATCAGGCCAGCAAATTGAATCATGCGGTCGGGGTATTCCGGCTGGAGCAGACTGAAGCCGGGCAGGGCGGCGCATTGGCCGTAAGGTCAGGCGCACGCGCCCACATAGCGCAATCGGCAGAGGCGCAAGAGCGGATTTATGCGTGAGTTGTAATGGCGTGGCCGATGGAGCGTTTCTTCAGCGCTTCATAGGCTGCCAGCAGTTGTTTGCGACGGCCGAATCCTATCAAGGCCAAGCCCAATCCGAACATTGCCAAAGAAGAGGGTTCCGGCACCGCTTCCGGTATTACCGGCATTACCGCGGCCATGGCGTTTCCCAGGATCACCTGAGCTGCTGCCGTCAAATGGCCATTGTTATCAAAATACACGTAGGAATTCGGATCGCCGCACAAGGTGCCGCCAGTCCCTTTTAAATTTCCGGTCCAGCATGGGCTTAGCGGCGAGGTATTCGTAAAACCGTAGGGATTGTTGGCCGCGGTCATATCGAGCACTACGGGTCTCGGATTGAAGTAGAGAATGTCATCTTGAAATTTGACCGCTTGTTGCGGGAGGTCGGCGGCCAGAGCGGCGCTTAACTGCAGCTGGTTGGCGCCGCCTCCGGACATTCCCATCACCATAAAGTGTTCCGCGCCAAGTCCGCTGAGGTCGCCGATCAAGGTATTGATATTCGTCACCACCGCTTGGACCTGCGCCGCGCTGCAACCCTTGTAGTTGGCTCCTTGGCAGAGACTCAGATCGTTACTGCCGCCCCAGATGAAATAGAGCGCATTGGGATCGGCGACGGTCTGGCTTTGCTGGAAGGTCTGAAATTGATCCAGCAGTCCTGTCTGGGCGACCAGCGGGCTGGTGTCGACGTTACCGTAGCCGGTCAAAGCGCCGCCCACCGCGTAATCGATGAGGCCGGCAGGCGTGTTCAGGCCGAGATCGGCTGCCATCACTTCTATCGATACCGGGCCGTTTGAGTGACGCCCCTCGTAGTAGGGCGCCAGCGGCTTGCCCTCCAGCGCCAGGCGACGACCGTTGTCGACATTGCTGTCGCCGAAGACGTAAATCGATGAATACGGAGAGGAGGCGGCGGTTGCAAAGGACGAAAGCGTCAGCAGGCCTGCGAAGGCCAGGAAGCGGGCGGTTGGCATTTGTGACTCCCCCTATTAATTGATGACATTCATCTGTTTGCTGTTTATCGGCGGCTTCTGCGCAGCGACCGGTTTCGACGGGCTGACCCGGGCCAGATTTTTCACGATAGCGAGCTTTAATGGATCTGCGGAGAATATGTCGGCGCATTCAACTGCGGTTTTGTTCAGATAGCCTTTCAACAGCAAGGCGTTATTGGCGAGCAGCTGATCTCCTGTTGGCGGATGTAGTGCGTCAGTTTGCGTCAGCGTGCACGCCCCTTCCGCGATGATTGTTTTAGTCGCCGTATCTATTAGCCGGAAACGGCTGTTATACATGACCCTATAGTGGTCCCAGTCGGTCGCAAAATAGTTATACGACCATCTCGTTGTTTTCACGTCCACCAGATAATCCGCGCCGGGGTAGCTCGATACCAGGGTATCGACATTGTCGCTGGAAGCGAACACATCCTTTCCCGAAACCAGAATCATGCCGCGTTGCGCGACCAGTCTGTCGGCAAGGTCTGCGCTGATCTTCTGCGCCGGGTCTTCAATTTTTCTGGTCTCGACTATGTGATTGCCTTCGGCCTTGGACACCAACGCACCTATCAGGCCCAGGGTGGCTTTGGCAGCCGTCATCGCATAGAAATCCGTGGGTTGATATTTTGTCAGGGCGATTTTCTTCCCCGTCAGTTGTGTCGCAATATCTTGCGGAAGCTCAACTTTATCGATTGTCGTGCATGCCGGAAGCAAAACCGCGATGGAGACGGCGGCGAAGATTTTTTGTAAGGTCGCAAGCGTATTGAGCCGGCGATAATGGCGCATATTGTTTTGCATGGCTTATGATTTTTCTAATGACGATGCTGCCGATTGCTCGTTTATGCGGCGTTTCGTTTTTATATGAAGTCGCCGGCGTTTTACTTATCGTTTTGATAACCCCTGTTGATCGCAAGAATACGTTAAGAACGATAAAGTCGTCCATCGATATGCTTACAAAGCGGGGGCATTTTATGTAAATAAAAGTAAAGAATATTCGAATGCTCAGGTCATTTATTCTTATTTGAACCGGCCCAGCCTGGGAAATTAATCCAGTATCTCGTTGATTTCCGTTGGCCGGTATGCGTCAATAAACCCGACGGCACCAGGTCAGCCAAGTCGCGCGTGGCCGATGCCTTCGCCGGGGCGATTGCAACTTTACGCCTCAAAAACCGATGTGTATTGTGGTTTTTTACGGCTCAATCGGCGTTTCGATTCAGGACGTAAGTCGGCGCTTGCGCCCGATCTCGTCCGCAACCGACTGTGCCTGAATGCCGATCGTTCGCAACAGGCCACCCGGCGCCCGGATGTCGAAGCCGACGAAATACACTCCTTCCAGCGCGCCGCGGCCGATGACATCGGTCGGCATGCCGTTGGCGTCCACAGTCAGCTGTGTCGGCCGTCCCAATACGTCGCGGTAAACGATGTTCAACGGCGAGCGTACCGAGAGATGGGCCTGCGCGCCATGCTCGGCCAAGTCCAGTGCGATCTCGGCGCCGGTATTACCCATGCCCACCACCAGCACACGCTGACCGCTGAACGGCAGGGCGTTGCGGTATGCGCAGCTGTGCATGATGTGTCCGGTGAACTGCGCCTGATTCGCAAAGGCCGGCATAATGGGCACGCTGTTCGCGCCGGTGGCGACGACCACTGCACCAGAGACATAACAGCGCCCGGTCTGCGTGACGGTCTGCCAACCACCCGCTGCGGGCGTGACGGCCACGACCTGCTGGCCTGGATCCGGCGTAATCTTGTAGCGTTCGGCATAGGCGACCATATAATCCACCATTGCCTGGCGCGGCACATAACGTGGATAGTCTTTCGGAAACGGCATGCCCGGCAATGCGGAATGCGACTTCACTGTGTGCAGATGCAGACGCTCGTAGTGGTTGCGCCAGGAGGAAGCCAGATGCTCAGCCTGGTCGATCACCCTTGGCCACAGGCCGAGCTGCACCAGACATCCGGCCGCGGCCAAGCCGGCCGGACCGGCGCCGATTACGAGGATGTCACTGTTAACTGGAGAACACGTCATGAAGCCTAGAATCTCACTGATCACCCTTGGTGTCGATAACCTTGAGCGGTCGTTGCGCTTCTATCGCGACGGCCTCGGTTTTGAAACGCCAGGTATTGTCGGGCAGGAGTTCGAGCATGGCGCCGTTGTATTTTTCAACTTGCAGTCCGGGCTGAAGCTGGCGCTGTTTCCTCGCAAGGCCATTGCCCATGACTCGGGGCTGCCCTTACAACCTGCAAGCGCCACCGAGTTCACGCTGGGACACAACGTTCTATCGGAAGCAGAAGTGGACGCCGTTATGGAGCAGGCCATCCAGGCGGGAGGAGCCATCGTAAAGCGCGCCGGCAAGACATTCTGGGGAGGCTACGCTGGATATTTTCAGGATCCAGACGGACATCTCTGGGAAGTCGCCTACAATCCGCAGATATTGCCCGAGGACGACGCATGACAATTCATTTAAGCCGAGCGGCTTTGCGGTCGGCTTAATTTCGTGTCGGACGCCACCCATAGTGAAAAGAACGCCATTGATTTCGATCTCTATTTGAAATTATTTTGGCATTCTATTTAAGCGACGCAGAGCGCATCCAAGGTCCGCCGCGTGTATTGGTCCACATAATCGATCAGATTATCCGAAGCTTTCTTCGCAGAGATTTCGTCGGCAGAGGCAATTGCCTCCGCCATTTTTGCGTGGAACTCGCAAACTTTTTTCAGATCGCCGAATCGACGGAAATAGAGAAACCAAAACCGTCTGGTCTGCGCCTGAATCGCAGACATGGCAAATAATGCGTACTTGTTGTTCGCCGTTTCTGCTATTCGCGCATTGAATTCGCGATCGGTCGGAATGAATAACTCGGCATCTCCGGTCTCGCCGGCTTCGCGAAAACGAACTGCCAGCGTGCGAAATATCTCACATTCTTCCGCGCTGACAAGACGCGCAGCTCGCCCTGCGAGCAATTTTTCCAGTTCCCTGCGCACTTCAATCAAACGGAACTGATCCGTAATATCGATGGCCGCAATGAGTATGCCTGCGCGCGGAACGATCGTCACCATTCCCTCCGAAGCAAGGCGCTGCAAGGCCTCGCGAATCGGGGTACGCCCCAACCCAATCATATCGCTCAGGGCTTTTTCTGAAAATTTCGCCCCGGGTTCGAGTACACCCTTAACGATCATCTCCTCAATCATCTGATAAGCCTGCAATGCTTGCGGCGCCTGCCTGGAATTGCCTGCCCCCATGGTTTTGTTATTTACCTTCAAATTTGCCATCCCATCATTAAAATCGAACCGACGAATTATTCAATACAAAAACGCCCGCGAAAGCGATCGATCATTATCGGCGAACGAGCAGCCGGCCGCATGCGCCCACTGATATCCATACGATGCCGCAATAAAAATACCCATAAGAACGAAGCCCCAATGTTGATTCACCATCATTGATCACGATCGCAGACCAAAACCGTGCGCTTTTATCGATGCGCACCACTTCGGGGCTTGAAGCAGCTTAAGCAGCCGGGGAATCAACATTTATGGATAAGGAACAGGCGATTCGAGTTGATATGTTACTGGCATATCAATTGCTTTACTGCTTATTTTTCCCATAAGCGAATAATTATGACTATCCTTACAGCGCAGCCAACCCAAACAACAGGCCTCTTGGGAAGCCGATGGATGCAACTCACCCTTGGGTTGATCTGCATGATGGCTATTTCCAGTCCGCAGTATGTATGGACCTTATTCACCAAGCCCTTGATGACTCAACTTGGCGTCTCGCTGACCCAACTTCAGGTCACCTTTTCCATTTTCATCGTTCTGCAAACGTTTCTGTCCCCGCTCCAGGGCTATCTGATCGACAAATTCGGCCCCCGGCTCCTGTTGGCCGCCGGTGCGATCATGACGGGCTTAAGCTGGGTTCTGGCCTCGTCGGCCGGCTCCTTGACATCCCTCTACTTGACTTACGGTCTGTTAGGCGGGGTCGGCACCGGCATCATCTATGTCGGCATTGTCGGCTTGATGGTGGCCTGGTTTCCCGATAAGCGAGGCATGGCGGCCGGTGTCGTGGCGGCGGGTTATGGCATGGGCGCCGTACTCTCCACCTTTCCGGTGACGACCAGTATCGCCAAGCTCGGCTATCAACCGACGCTGCTCCATTTCGGCTTGATTTTCGGCGCGATTGCATTTCTTGCCGCACTGGGCATGAAACGGCCACCCCAGAATTGGATGGCCGACTATGTCGCCCGCAATAAGAAGACGAACGGCCTCAGTTCGGGAAAAATGCTGAAAACCCCTCTCTTCTGGCTGATGTTTTTTATGATGACGATGATGTCGACGTCCGGCCTCATGGTTATTTCGCAGATGGCGTCTTTTTCGAAAGACTTCGGCATCGCCGATGCAACTGTTTGGGGCATGGCCGCATTGCCGCTGGCTTTGACGATAGACCGGTTTACCAACGGTTTGACGCGGCCATTCTTCGGCTGGGTATCGGACCGGATCGGTCGTGAAAGCACCATGTTCATCGCTTTCGGACTCGAGGGTATTGCGATGACCTTATGGTTGCTTACACGCGACAATACCTTGCTGTTCGTCCTGTTATCCGGCGTCGTGTTTTTCGGCTGGGGCGAGATTTTTTCGCTTTTCCCTTCCACGCTGACCGATACCTTCGGAGAAAAGCATGCCACCACGAATTACGGTTTTCTGTATATGGCGCAAGGAATCGGTTCCATCTTCGGCGGCCCGCTTGCAGCCAGCATGCATGAAGCCTGGGGTAGCTGGGTCCCCGTATTTGCCGTCGTGATTTCTCTCGATGTACTGACCGCGCTGCTTGCCATTGCGGTGCTCAAGCCGATGCGCCAAAAATATCTTCGCGCCAATGCGATGGCGGTAAAGTAATGAAGGTAGGCTTTTCGGAGCGCGGGCGCTCTGGCTCAAGCAATGTGTTGGCCATGTTGTGCCTCGCCTTCTTTCTGGCTGTTTTATCCGGCAGCGCCGGCGCGGCAACATGTGCCGGCGCGACCAGCGATGTGGCATGTACCGATTTGGGTGCGGTGCGCGGATCGGTGGAAAATGGCACCCTTGCATTCAAGGGCATTCCTTATGCAAAGCCGCCAACGGGCGATCTACGCTGGCGTCCGCCGCAACCTGCCGTTCCGTGGAACGGTACGCGTGAGGCTGTGAGTTATGCGCCTATGTGTCCGCAAATTATCGGCAAGAATGTCGAAGGCAGCGAAGACTGTTTATATCTGAATGTCTGGCGACCGGTGCAGAAGCCCAAGCATCTTTTGCCGGTGATGGTCTGGCTGCACGGCGGCGGCAATCAATCGTACTCCGGAGCCGGCGATCCCGGCTTTGGCGGTGTGGTCTACGACGGTGAAAAGCTGGTGCCGCAAGGCGTGGTATTCGTCAGTTACAGCTTGCGCGTCGGCGTCCTGGGTTTCCTGGCGCATCCATCGCTGGATGCCGAACGCCCCGAGAAAATTTCCGGCAATTACGGCAGCCAGGATCAGATCGCCATGCTGCAATGGCTGCATCGGAATATCGCCGCATTCGGCGGCGACCCATCGAAAATGTTCCTGTTCGGTACATCAGCCGGTGGCGGCAATATCTGCGCGTTGCTGACATCGCCGATGACCAAAGGTCTGATTCACGGCGTGTCGATGCAAAGCAGCGTGCCGACCGGTTGCGAAATCCCGACCTTGGCAGATGTGGAGCGCGGCACGGGGAATGCCGTAGTCGCCAAAACCGGTTGCGACAGCAGCAGTGATATTGCTGCATGTTTGCGGGGAAAAACGGTTTCTGAAATTGTCAGCGCGGTACCTGCAGGGCCGTTCACCGTGTTTCCGCGTGTATATGGGCCGAACATGGACGGCCATGTATTTGTCGACCAGCCATTGGCGCTGATTAAACAACGCAAGTATCCGCCCGTGCCCATCATCATCGGCAACACCGCGGGCGAAACCATGCATTTCATAGACGCAGTCGGTCCGGTGGTAGATGCAGCCAGCTTTGCCGGCGCGGTGAAAAAGGTATTCGGTGCAACGCAAGCCGACCGCATCGTCGCGCAATATCCGCTCGATCAATATGCGACGCCGCGCGCGGCCTTTGTTCAGCTCACGACGGATGGCGAGTTCACCTGCCAATCAAGACGTGTTGCGCGGACGTTTGCCGGCGTTCAGGACAAACCTGTGTTCCGCTATGTCTTCAATCACACGCTTGAAAACGATCCGGAACAAAAGGCCCTGGGCCCTACGCATACCGCAGAACATCCATACCTGTTCAATTGGAAAGGCACTTATAAGCCTACGCCAACCGATCTGGACATTCAGCGGCACATCATCAGCTACTGGAGCCGTATGGCTAAAACCGGCAATCCGAACGGCGGAAGCGATCCGTTCTGGCCGAATGCTTCATCACTGAATGCCGCTTATCTGGAAATCGGTACGAACACGCAAAGCAAAACCGGCGTGGGCGAAGCGCATTGCGACTTTTGGGATACGGTTCAACTGCCTTGGCCGCATCTTTGATATCGGCGGCAAATTGATTGTTCATTGTTTCTATTGGAAATAGCACCGATAAAAAGCCCGCTTGAAGCGGGCTTTTTAACACTACGACAAACTGCCCGACATACTTCTAGAAAAGCCAGCGCGATTTTGCTGGCTTTTTGCTTTTTAAATTAGCCTTCGATGCAAACCCGGATTGTTGATTTTCCATGACGCATTGAATATGCATCTACAAAATGCAGTCGCCAGACCATGCAGTTGTATTAAAAGCTGCGGCGGCGGACTGTTTCACGCGGCTTTCAACAGAGCGACCTCGGCCAAGGCAGAGTCGAGCGCGCTCTGCCGTTGCTCAGGGCCCATGTTGACGCCCTCCGCACGGACAAAGGTGATGTCGGTGATGCCGATGAAGCCGAAGAAGCTCGTCAGGAAAGACTCCTGGTGATCCATGAAGGCCATCGGTGACGGCGCCGAGTAGACGCCGCCGCGCGACGAAGCGATGATCATCTTCTTGCCGCCAGCCAACCCTTCCACGCCGGCCGCGGTGTAGTGGAAGGTTTTGCCGGGGGCGGCCAGGCAGTCGATCCAAGTCTTCAGCTGGCTCGGAATGCCGAAGTTGTACATCGGCGCGCCGAGGACGATGATGTCCGCGGCCAGGAATTCGTCGAGGACGACGTTGGTCGTGGCGTATTCGGCCAGTGCCGCCGAATCCACCCGAACGCCGCCCTGCATGGCCGCCGCGACCACTGCGTCGATGTGGTCAGAGAGCGTGCCCATCTCATGCAGCGTCTTGAGCTTGGCAAACAGGAGCGCCGTGGACTGGTGCGGGACCGGGGCGGCGGCCAGATCGCGATAGACGACCGCCAAACCGGGCGAGGTTTCCTTCAGGCGGGAGACAGCGCTGGCCGTCAGTTGGCGACTGACGGACTGCGCGCCGGAGATGCTGGAATCGATGTGTAAAAGTTGCATATTGATCTCCTGATAGGATTGGCTGGATGCGACCAGAACGCGATCAAGTGGCATATAATCAATTCACCATACGATCGATACCTGGTAACTATTTGTTCGTTAGGCTAATATACAGCCCACGAAATTTTCCACAAGGAGGCACTTTTTTGGACGCTACGAACACCGCTGTTCGTGTAGCCGAGCACGGAGATACGACATGCCGGGCGTCGATCGAGACGCTCGCCCGCATCGGCGACAAATGGACGGTGCTGGTGGTTGGCGCCTTGGCGCGGGGGCCGGTACGTTACAACCAGGTCCGTCGCGTAGTAGAAGGGATTTCACAGCGCATGCTCACTCTGACCCTGAAAGGTCTGGAGCAGGACGGGCTCGTCAGCCGGACGGTGTATCCGACGTTTCCGCCGCGCGTCGAGTATGAACTGACCGACCTCGGGCGGACGTTGATCGTGCCGCTTCAGGCAGTCCATGCCTGGACAGTGGAGCACCGACCGGCGATATTGGCGGCGCGGGAAAAATTCGCGGAGAGGGAGCGTCAGGCCGAATCGCTGCAGGCGAGCTTCACCACGCCGAAATAGCTCCGATCAGCATGCTTTTATAACGCAGAAGCCATACGATGAAAAAGCCGATCTATCGGATCGGCTTTTTCAATATCTGTGACAATATTTTTTCACTTGCCTGGCACAGTTTTCACTTTCCGTGACACCAGACAGACAAAATCAAACATCAATATTCCCAGCCCTCAACGCATTCAACTCAATAAACGCCCGCCGCGGTTCCACATCATCCCCCATCAGGGTCATGAAAATCTGATCTGCGGCGATCGCATCTTCAATCTGCACTTTCAACAAACGCCGCACGGTCGGATCCATCGTGGTTTCCCACAACTGTGCCGGATTCATCTCGCCCAAACCCTTATACCGCTGCTTGCTGACGCCGCGCTCGGCTTCTTCGCGCAGCCAGGCCATCGCCTGATGGAAATCCGCGATCGCGTATTCTTTCATCTTGTCGCCGACGCCGCGCTGGATCACCGCGCCCTGGCCGATCAGGCCTTTGAAGGTGGCGGCCGCGGTCTCCAGGATTTGATAATCCGGACCGGCGACGAAGTCGGCGTCGATGACGCTGACTTTGATGTTGCCGTGGAAGAGTCGCTGGATGCGCAATGAATGCTTCTCGGTCAGTTCGTCGGTGCCGACCAGTATCTGAATATTCGTATCCGCAATTTCCGCCATCAAGGCCTGCGCCGATTGTTCGGCTTGTGCCAGTGTGTCTAGGTTCAGTTTGACGCCGGTCATGATCGCGGACAAGGCGGCGTCGTCGGTGATGCGCGACAGGCGCATGATGATCGCGTTGGCGGTGTTGTATTGGCGAACCAGTTCGGACAGCGCGTCGCCGTCGATCGCGGCGGCCCCGGTGGTCGGCACCAGGGCGGCGTCGTTGAGCGCGATCTGCATCATGTATTGCGCTTCTTCGAGGTCGTCTTTCAGATAGCGTTCGTCGCGGCCGTGCTTGACTTTGTACAGCGGCGGCTGGGCGATGTAGATGTGGCCGCGTTCGACCAGTTGCGGCATCTGGCGGTAGAACAGGGTCAGCAGCAGGGTGCGGATGTGCGCGCCGTCGACGTCGGCGTCGGTCATGATGATGATGCGGTGGTAACGCAGTTTGTCGGCGTTGAATTCGTCGGGGCCGATGCTGGTGCCCAGGGTGGCGATCAGGGTGGTGATCTGTTCCGACGACAGCATTTTTTCGAAACGGGCTTTTTCCACGTTCAGGACTTTGCCGCGCAGCGGCAGGATGGCCTGGAATTTACGGTCGCGGCCTTGTTTGGCCGAGCCGCCCGCGGAGTCTCCTTCGACTACGTAGAGTTCGCACAGCGCCGGGTCTTTTTCCTGGCAGTCGGCGAGTTTGGCCGACAGGCCGAGGCCGTCCATCACGCCTTTGCGGCGGGTCAGTTCGCGCGCCTTGCGGGCGGCTTCGCGCGCGCGCGGCTTCGACGATTTTGCCGCAGATGATTTTGGCGTCGTTCGGTTTTTCCTGCAGGAAGTCGGTGAGGGTCTTGGCGACGATGTCTTCAACCGGGCCGCGCACTTCGCTGGAAACCAGCTTGTCCTTGGTCTGCGAGCTGAATTTGGGTTCCGGGACTTTGACCGACAGCACGCAGGTCAGGCCTTCGCGCATGTCGTCGCCGGTGACTTCGACTTTGGCTTTTTTGGCGAATTCGTTTTCTTCGATGTATTTGTTGATGACGCGGGTCATCGCGGCGCGCAGGCCGGTCAGGTGGGTGCCGCCGTCGCGTTGCGGAATGTTGTTGGTGAAGCAGAGCACTTGTTCGTTGTAGGCGTCGTTCCACTGCATCGAGACGTCGACGCTGATGTTGGTGTTCTGGTCCGACATTTTGTCGCCGGTGGCCTGGAACACGGTCGGGTGCAGGACGTTTTTGGCTTTGTTGATGTATTCGACGAAGCCGCGGGTGCCGCCTTCGAATGCGAAATTTTCTTCCTTGCCGGTGCGTTGGTGAATCAGTTTGATGTGCACGCCGTTGTTGAGGAAGGAGAGTTCGCGGATGCGCTTGGCCAGAATTTCATAGTGAAATTCGATGTGCTCGAAAATTTCTTCGTCAGCCCAGAAGTGCACTTCGGTGCCGCGCTTGTCGGTGTCGCCGATGACTTTGATCGGGGATACAGCTACGCCGTCGATCATTTCAATGATGCGATCCTGCGGCACGCCGTGCTTGAATTCCATGTAATGGACTTTGCCGTCGCGCCGCACGGTCAGCTTCAGCAGCTTGGAGAGGCCATTGACGCAGGAGACGCCAACGCCATGCAGACCGCCTGAAACCTTGTATGAGTTTTGATCGAATTTGCCGCCGGCGTGCAGTTCGGTCATCACG
>JAQGLY010000031.1 GCA_028292625.1 Herbaspirillum sp.
GCGCGATCAGGCGCACCGTGGTGGTCTTGCCGTTGGTGCCGGCCACGGCGACCACCGGAATGCGGCCGTCTTCGCCGTCGGCGAACATGGTGGAAATGATGGCTTCGCCGACCGCGCGGCCTTTACCGTACGACGGACTGATATGCATGCGCAGGCCGGGCGCGGCATTGACTTCGACCACGCCGCCTTCCTGCGCTTCCAGCGGTTGATGCACGCTGTTGCAGACCAGATCGACGCCGCAGATGTCGAGCCCGACCATCTGCGCCGCCGCCACGGCGCTGGCGGCCAGTTCCGGATGCACGTCGTCGGTGACGTCGGTGGCGGTGCCGCCGGTGCTCAGATTGGCGTTGTTGCGCAGAAGGGCGCGCGCGCCGTTCTGCAACACCGTATCGGGTGAATAGTGCTGTGTCTCCAGCGTGGCCAGCGCGATCGCGTCGAGCCGGATCTTGGTCAGCGGCGTGGCGTGACCGTCGCCGCGCAAGGGATCGCGGTTGACCTCCTCGACCAGTTGGCCGATGGTATGCACGCCGTCGCCGATGACCTGCGGCGGATCGCGCCGCGCGGCCGCGATCAGGTTATTGCCGACCACCAGCAGCCGGAAGTCGTGGCCCGGCAAATAGCGTTCGACGATCACTTCGGAACAGATGTCGGATGCTACTTCGTAAGCCGCAAATATCTGCTCGCGGGTGCTGATGTTGACCGCGACGCCTTTGCCCTGATTGCCGTCGCGCGGCTTGATCACTACCGGGCTGGCGATTTCCTGCGCCGCCGCCCACGCTTCTTCCGCGCTCTCGGCCACTCGGCCGAAGGGCACCGGCACGCCGGCCGCATGCAATAGCATTTTGGTCAATTCCTTGTCCTGCGCGATCGACTCGGCAATGGCGCTGGTGTGGCTGGTTTCCGCAGCCTGGATGCGCTGCTGCCGGCTACCCCAGCCGAATTGCACCATGCTGCCCTCGGTCAGGCGGCGGTACGGCACGCCGCGCAGCACGGCGGCTTCGACGATGGAGCCGGTGCTTGGCCCCAGGCGCACGTCTTCGTCCAGTTCCTGCAAACTGCGCAGCGCCGCGGCCAGATCGAACGGCTGATCGGCTGCCGCCGCGGCGCACAGCGCTTCGGCATGCTTTAACGCCAGCAGGCCGACCGCTTCCTCGGAGTACGCGACAATCACTTGATACACACCAGGGTCCAGCGTCGGCACGGTACGGCTGAAAGTGACCGGACAGCCGGCTTGCGCCTGCAGGCTCAGGGAGGCGGCTTCCAGCACCTGCGCCATCGAAATGGCGCCGTCCTGGCCGACCGGCTGCAAGGAGCCGATCTGCGGAAAGAGGGCGCGCAGCCTGCTTTCGAATTTCGGCAAGCCGGCGATCGATTGTTCCATGACCGAGCACGACACGATCGCTTCGATCGCAGTGTGCTTGCTCCACAAATTAGGGCCGCGTAGTACGCGTATTCGAGATACGTCCATCAACAAATTTCCTGAATAATTATAAATATTATTTATATTGTTTGGCGCTGCGTGCGATACGGGCATTAAACCTGCGATCGAACGCCTCGACGCCGACGCGGATCAATTCCAGCGGCGTATCGAGCGCCCATGCGGCGCCGATGGCGGCCAGTACATTGACCACGTACAGCGTCGATTTCTGACTGGTCATCAACGGAATGGTGACGTTTTCGACCAGCACGGTTTCACTGCCGCCGCTGGCGAGAATGATCTGGCCGCCGCGCACGAATACGGCGCGTCCCCCTTCGGCCAGATGCGCGCCCAGCACGGCGTTTTTTGCTTCGATGGAAAAGAAAATCACTTCGCCGTCGCATAACGACGCCATCTCGGCCACGGCGGCGTCGTCGGCGTTGAGCACGGCCGCGCCGGTCGGCAGCACCACGTCAATCTGCGTGCGCGCGACCTTGGCCAGTTGTTCGGCGTTTTCGATGTAGTGTTCGGCAATGGTTTCGGTCGGGTCGATGTTCAACACCACGCCGACCTGGCACCGATCGTAGGCCAGGCCTTCGGCCAGAATCGACGCGTGTCCGTTTTCGAACACGGCGGCTTCCACTGCGCGATTGAGCAGAACGCGATGGGCAGAGTCGTGATTGGCGCAGTTTTTGGTCTCGATCTGGCGTTGCGCCAGAAACAGGCCGGCGCCGCAAGCCAGGCCGACATGCTTGCCGGTCAGCTCCAGCAGGCGCGCCACCAGTTGGGCCACGCTGGTTTTGCCGGTGGAGCCGGTGATGCCGACAATCGGAATGCGGCCGTTGTTATTGGAAGGGAACAGGTAATCGACGATCACGGCGCCGACCGCGCGCGGCTGGCCGGCGGCCGGCTTCAGATGCATCAGCAGACCCGGGCCGGCATTGACTTCGACGATCGCGCCCTGGGTTTCCTCCAGCGGACGCGAAATGTCCGTGGTCACCAGATCGACGCCGGCGATATCCAGTCCGACCGCGCGCGCGGCCAGCGACGCGGCGGCGACGACTTCCGGATGCACTTCGCCGGTAATGTCGATGGCGACGTTGCCGTTGCGCTGCAACAGGACTTCGCGACCTGTGACCGGAATCGATTCCGGCGTCAAATCCTGACGGGTCAATTCCAGCTGCACCGCCGGTTCGCGCTCCAGAATCACCGGATTGAGCGGATGTTCTTCCATGCGGCCGCGGCGTGGATCGGAATTGAGCTGGACGTCGATCAGTTGTTCTATCGTCGATTTGCCGTCGCCGACGATGGTCACCGGTTCGCCGCGCGCGGCGGCGGCCAGCTTGCCGCCGACGATCAGTACCCGATGTTCGAAGCCGCGCACAAAGCGCTCGACGATCACGCCGCTGCCTTCTTCGATCGCAACCTCATAGGCGGTGCGCACTTCCTGTTCGGTGTTCAGATTGGTGAAAACGCCGCGGCCGTGGTTGGCGTCGGACGGCTTGACGACCACCGGAAAGCCGATGTCCTGCGCGGCTTCGCAGGCGTCGTCGGGGCTGTCGGCCAGGCGGCCGCCGGGAGTCGGCACGCCGCAGGCCTGCAGCAGGGTTTTGGTCAGGTCCTTGTCGCGCGAAATGCTTTCGGCGATGGCGCCGGTTTTATCGGTTTCGGCGGTCCAGATGCGGTGCTGACGGGCGCCGTAGCCGATTTGCACCAGATTGTTTTCGGACAGGCGGATCGATGGAATATCGCGATCGTCGGCGGCGTCGACGATGCACGCGGTACTCGGGCCCAGACACAGCGAATTGACCATATGGCGCAATTCGTCGATGGCGTCGGCGACGTCGAACGGGCGGTCTTCGATCGCCGCCATCACCAGATCGCGGGCGTAATGCAGCGCCCGCAGGGTCACTTTTTCGTGATAGGCGCGCACCACCACCTTATAGACGCCGCGCACGGAGGTTTCGCGCGCCTTGCCGAAACCGCCGGGCAGCCCGGCCAGGTTTTGCAGCTCCAGCGTGATGTGCTCCATGATGTGCGCAGGCCAGGTGCCTTCGTGCAGCCGTTCCACGAAACCGCCGTGCTTCTCGCGGCTGCAGCGGTGTTCGATCAGCGTCGGCAGCCAGGCCACCAGACGTTCGGGAAAGCCGGGGATCTTGTTGGAGGGGAAGTCTTCCAGCTCTCCGATATCGACCAGCGCTTCGAGCGCGGGCTTGTATGTCCACACACTGGGGCCGCGCAGGGAAAGAATACGGAGAAATTCTATGTTTTTCATTTACAAAATCGTCGACTGGATAAAAGCGGTGCCGATCTCCAAGGCGGACAAGCCGCCCAGGACACAACACCTGCCGCCTGCTGCGCCCCAGCGACGTTCCCCTGGAAATACGCGCAAAAAAGCGTGTCTTAAAAAAGCTTTACATGTTACAACGTGACTCAGGCTCGTAGGTTGCCCTCGAACAAAAAAATATCCCGCGATAGCGGAATCTGGATGCAGGGGAAAAGGTACACGCTATAATCTGGCCCTTGCTTGCGCGTATATACACCGCAACAGGCTTACTGTTGCATTGCAACATGTCTGCTTGTCGATCGGAAGGGTATGCCGATCGGTTTCTGCCGGCATCTTATCTCTCCATCTCTCGTCCGTCTATCGATGTTCCGCTTTTATCTTCATGTTCATGACTAGTTCCGCCGCATCGTCCGATAGCCCTTCCATCCCTGCCGAGTCCTGGCGCGCCGGCCTCGAAACCCGGTTGGCGCCCGGTGAAAAAATTCTCGCATGGCTGGAAACCGACCTGGATATCGACCTGCATTTCAACCGGACCGTGCTGGCGGTGACCGACTGCGCGCTGTATGCCCAGGCCGAGGACAAGTTGCACTGGCTGGCGTGGCCTTATGCCGCCGGCGACGATCTGAAGCTGAGCCATTACGACCACGGCGGCGTGGCGACGCTGGAGTTGCAGGGTGCCGCCGGGCGCCGCGCTTTCTGGCGTTATACGCTGGGGCAAAGCGGCGCTGCGCAAAAGCTGATCGATCAGTTCGGCCGCCAGGCGGCGATGAGCGGCATGTCGGCCGCCGCGCGCGCGCAAGCGATGCGCGCCGACGCCGCGGCCGATGCGGAGGATGTCGGGGTGGACGCCGAACAGCGCGATGCGCCATCGTTGCACTGGGCGCTGTTCCGGCTGGTGCGCTTCGCCAAACCGTACAAGGGCACGCTGCTGATCGGTTTTCTGCTGACGCTGGCATCGACCGCGGCCACGCTGGTGCCGCCGTATCTGACCATGCCGTTGATGGACAAGGTGCTGATCCCGTTCCAGAACGGTGCGCCCATCGACATGCCGCTGGTGGCAATGTATATGGGCGGCTTGCTGGGATCGGCGCTGGTCGCCTGGTCGCTGGGCTGGGCCCGCACTTATATTCTGGCGGTGGTCAGCGAGCGCATCGGCGCCGATCTGCGCACCACCACTTATGAACATCTGCTGCGGCTGTCGCAGCAGTATTTCGGCGGCAAGCGCACCGGCGATCTGATGACCCGCATCGGCTCCGAGACCGACCGCATTTGCGTGTTCCTGTCATTGCATCTGCTCGATTTCGCGATCGACGTGCTGATGATCGTCATGACTTCCTTCATCCTGATTTCGATCAATCCGTGGCTGGCGCTGGTGACCCTGCTGCCGCTGCCGTTCATCGCGTGGATGATTCATGCTGTGCGCGACCGCTTGCGGCACGGCTTCGAAAAGGTCGACCGCATCTGGTCTCAGGTGACCAATGTGCTGGCCGATACGATTCCCGGCATCCGGGTGGTCAAGGCCTTTGCGCAGGAAAAGCGCGAAGCGGCGCGCTTCCGGGACGCCAATCACCATAATCTGGAGGTCAACGACCGCGTCAATAAAGTCTGGTCGCTGTTTTCGCCGACGGTGACCCTGCTGACCGAGATCGGCTTGCTGGTGGTGTGGGCTTTCGGTATCTGGCAGGTGTCGAACCGGCAGATCACGGTCGGCGTGCTGACCGCTTTCCTGGCCTATATCAGCCGTTTTTACACACGCCTGGATTCGATGAGCCGGATCGTGTCGGTAACGCAGAAAGCCGCCGCCGGCGCCAAGCGCATTTTCGAAATCCTGGACCATGTCTCGAGCGTGCCGGAACCGGCCAATCCGGTGCATTTGAACCGGGTCGAAGGCGCGATCACCTTGCGCAATATCGGTTTCCGTTACGGCAATCGCGCGGTGATGCGCGGCGTCGACCTGTCGATCGCACCCGGTGAAATGATCGGTCTGGTCGGACACAGCGGTTCCGGCAAAAGCACGCTGGTCAATCTGATCTGCCGTTTTTACGATGTGTCGGAAGGCGCGATTTACATCGACGGCGTCGATATCCGCGCGTTGCCGATTACCGAATACCGGCGCAATATCGGGCTGGTGCTGCAGGAGCCGTTTCTGTTCTTCGGCACCATCGCTGAAAACATTGCCTACGGCAAGCCGCAGGCCACGCGCCAGGAAATCGTCGCTGCCGCGCGCGCGGCGCATGCGCATGAATTCATCCTGCGCCTGCCGCAGGGCTACGATTCGTTGGTCGGCGAGCGCGGGCAGGCTTTGTCCGGCGGCGAACGCCAGCGCATTTCGATCGCCCGCGCCTTGCTGATCGATCCGCGCATCCTGATTCTGGACGAGGCCACCTCCTCGGTCGACACCAAGACCGAAAAGGAAATCCAGAAGGCGCTCGACAATCTGGTCAAGGGGCGCACCACCATTGCGATCGCGCACCGTTTGTCGACGTTGCGGCTGGCCGATCGGCTGGTGGTGCTGGATCGCGGCAAGATCGTCGAAGTCGGCGGCCATAACGAATTGATGGCGCGCGAAGGCGCTTATCATGCCTTGTATCAGGCGCAGGTGCGCAATAACGACAATGAAGCGGAAACGCTTGGAAGCGACGAGTCGCTGGAGGAGGGCGCGGCATGAGTGATGCTATCGATTTTTCGCTGCGCAAGGACGATTTCGGCCGGCTGGTGCTGACCGCCGCCAATGGCGATATTCATCGCGGGGTGGTGCCGGTCAGGGCGTTTCCGATCGGCGCGCCCGACGACGGCATTGCGCTGGTGGGACGTCACGGCGAGGAACTGGCCTGGATACAGCAATTGGCGGATGTGCCGGCGGCGCAGCGGGCATTGATCGAAGCGGAACTGGCCAGCCGCGAATTCATGCCGGAGATCGAGCGCATCATGGGCGTATCGACCTACGCCACGCCCAGCGTGTGGCAAGTCAAAACCAGTCGCGGCGATACGGCGTTCACCTTGAAAGGCGAAGAGGATATTCGCCGTATCCTGCATGCTTCGCTGCTGATCGAGGATACGCACGGCGTTCATTTTCTGATTCGCGACATTCAGGCGCTGGACAAGGCCAGCCGCAAAATTCTGGATCGTTTTCTGTAGAGCGCTGCACGTTTCGTCAGCGCCTGGCGGTCCTGTTTTTCGCGGGCAGTTTCAGCGTTTTCCCCGATAGCGACGGCGCCGTTTCGGCGGCCGGTTTATCCGCGATCGCCGGCGGCGCCGCGCGCGGTTTGGCTTCCGTCTTTACATGGCCGCGCGCGGGGCGCGGGCCGTTTTCCTTCTCTGTTTCAAATCGGCGTCCGGGCGCTGCGCCATGCGGCTTGCCTGGCGCTCCGGCCGAGGCGCGGTTCTGCGGGGGCAGCCCCTTCGGCTCCGCCTCGAAATCTTCGTCGGGCGTCAGATAGCGCCATTGCCCCTCCGGCAAATCGCTCAGCTTCACGCCGCCGATGCGCACCCGTTTCAATCCGAGCACTTTCAGGCCGACCGCTTCGCACATGCGGCGAATCTGGCGTTTTTTGCCCTCGCGCAGCGTAAAGTTGAGCTGATCGTCGTTTTGCCATCTGACCTTGGCCGGCTTCAAGGGCTTGCCGTCCAGCGTCAGGCCGTGATTGAGCAGTTTCAGGTCGCTGTCGGGCAAGCGGCCGGCTTTGCCATAGGCCACGCGCACCAGATATTCCTTTTCCACGCTCGAGTCTTCGCCGATCAATTGCTTGGCGATGCGCCCGTCCTGCGTCAGCACCAGCAAGCCTACCGAATCGATATCGAGCCGGCCCGCCGCCACCAGGCTGCGCAATTGCGTGGGATGAAACAGGGTAGTTGAGCGGTCTTCCGCCCAGTGCGTCTGCGGGGTGATCAGCGAAATCGCATGCTTGTGGCCGTCTTCGGCCTGGCCGCTGACATAGCCTACCGGCTTGTTGAGCAGAATCGTGGCGCGCTTCGATTGCTCGGCCGCGGCCTGGCGTTCGACGGTGATTTTCTGATGCGGCAACACCTTGCTGCCGAGCACCGCCACCACCGATCCATCGACCCGCACCCAGCCGCGTTCTATCCATTCGTCAGCTTCGCGGCGCGAGCAAAGCCCGAGTTCTGACATGCGTTTGGAAAGGCGTACTGATTCGGTCATCGGAAAGCGTTTACGGTTGTAATGAATAGGATGGGATGCGGCGTCAGACGCAGAGCGTCTGCAGCAGATCGGTTTCCAGCTGGATCTGGTTGCGCGCGTTGTTCAGCGACGGGCCGTCGACCAGGAACACGTCTTCGACGCGTTCCCCGAGCGTCATAATCTTGGCCGTATGCACGTTCACCCGGTGGCGCGCCAGAATGCTCGAGATGCCGTACAGCAGACCGGTGCGGTCGTTGGCGGAGATCGACAGCAGATAAAACTGGCCGCGTTCGTCCGGCCGCAGATCCACCGTCGGCGAAATCGGGAAGTTGCGCGACAGCCGCGACAGACGTCCTTTGCCGGGCGGCGGCAGCGGCCCGTACGTCTTGAGCATCGCGCTCAGCTCATGTTCGATCAGGTTGACGATGTCGCGATAATTCTTGGCGTACAGCGGCGCGGTAATCAAAAAACTGTCGAGCGCGTAGCCATTCCGGGTCGTATGAATTTTGGCGTCCAGAATGCTGAAATTCTTTTCGTCGAAGTAGCTGCAGATGCGGGCGAACAGATCGGTTTGATCTTTCGCGTAGACCGCCACCTGCACGCCTTCGCCGATCGGCGCCACGCGGCATTTGACGAGGGGATCGGCGCTGTCGATGCGCTCGTAAAAACTGCGCGCATGCCAGGCGATATCGGATGCATCGTGGCGCAGGAAATAGGCGATATCCAGCTGTCTCCACAGCGCTTCGTGCGCGTGTTCCGGCAAGCCGTATAAACGCAGCGTCTTGATCGCTTCCTGCTGGCGATTGCGCAATTCGCGATCGGGCGATGGCGTATCGCCGCCCAGGACGCGCAAGGTCATGCGATACAGGTCTTCCAGCAGCTTGCCTTTCCACGCATTCCATACCTTCGGGCTGGTGCCGCGGATATCGGCTACCGTCAGCAGATACAGCGCGGTCAGATGCCGTTCATCCTTGACCATGGCGGCGAATTGCATGATCACGTCGGGATCCGACAGATCCTGTTTCTGCGCGACGTGCGACATGCTCAGGTGATGCTCGACCAGGAACACGATCAGATCGGTATTTTCTTCGGACACGCCGTGATGCTTGCAGAATTGCCGCGCGTCGACGGTGCCCAGTGTCGAATGATCGCCGCCGCGGCCCTTGGCGATGTCGTGGAAAAGCGCCGCCAGGTACAGTACCCACGGCTGCGCGAAATCGGCGATCAGCTGGCTGCAGAACGGGTATTCGTGCGCGTGTTCGCTCATGCAGAAGCGGCGCACGTTGCGCACCACCATCAGGATGTGCTGATCGACCGTATACACATGGAACAGGTCGTGCTGCATTTGGCCGACGATGTCTTTGAAATTGGGCAGGTACAGCCCGAGAATGCTGTTGTCGTTCATGCGCCGCAGCGCGTGGGTAATGCCTTGTTTGGCCTGCACGATCCGCATGAACAGCGCGCGGTTTTGCGGATTCTGGCGGAACGCGGCGTCGATCCGGCCGCGCGCATGCCACAAAGCGCGCATGGTGCGCGCGGTCATGCCCTTGAGTTCCGGATGTTCGGACATGCACAGAAATACTTCCAGCATGGCCGAGGGATTGGTTTCGAACAGATCGTCGGCGGCGATATCGACCCAGCCGTTGACTTCGTTGAAATGCGCGTCGATCTTTTGCGGCACCGTCGATTGCGGGAACAGGCGGTTGTGGATGTTTTGCAGCAGAATCGTGTTGAGCTGCGTGACCGCCTTGGCGGCCAGATAATAGCGCTGCATCATGTATTCGCTGGCGCGCCGCGTGTCGGTGGTGGCGAAACCCAGCGATTCGGCGATCGGCGTCTGCACATCGAACACCAGCCGGTCTTCGCGGC
This sequence comes from Herbaspirillum sp., assembly GCA_028292625.1. Lineage (GTDB taxonomy): Bacteria > Pseudomonadota > Gammaproteobacteria > Burkholderiales > Burkholderiaceae_D > Herbaspirillum. The sequence continues at coordinate 9,712 of JAQGLY010000031.1, forward strand.
GCCGGGCCTGTATATGCAGGCGTATCCGGATATCCTTGAAGGCTTTTTCCTTGGCGGTCAGTTGGCGCGCCTCGGTCGGGGTGATCAGGCCGTTTTGCGCCAGCTCGTTCCAGGAGTCGCCCAATTTGGCCGCCTTGGCGACCCACAGAATGACCTGCAAATCGCGCAGTCCGCCGGGGCTTTCCTTGCAATTCGGTTCCAGGCTGTAGGGCGTGTCTTCGTATTTGGCGTGACGCTGCTGCAATTCCAGCGTTTTGGCCAGAAAAAACGCTTCCGGATTCATCGCCTCGTCGCAACGCTGGCGCAGCGTATGGAACAGCGATTGATTTCCGGTGATCAGGCGGGCTTCCAGCAGACTGGTCTGCACGGTGATGTCGGCCGCCGCTTCGCTCAGGCATTCGTCGACGGTGCGGATGCTGTGGCCGATTTCGAGGCCGATATCCCACAGGATTTGCACCAGCTTTTCCAGCTTTTCCTGTTGTTCCGGCGACGGCGCTTCCGGCAACAGGATCAGCACGTCCACATCCGAATACGGAAACAATTCGCCGCGGCCGTAGCCGCCGACGGCCACCAGCGCGCTGCCGGCGCCCAGTTCGTGGGCATTCCAGGCCTGCGTCAGCGCGGCGTCGACATTGCGCCGAAGATGGCTCAGCAGGCGATCGGGCTTGGCGTCGGCTTCAAAGGCGTGAATCGCCGCCTGATGTCCGATCTTCAGTTGTTCTTTCAGAATGGCGGCGAGTGCGAGCATGGAGTCGGAAAAGGAAGCAGTCAATGAGCGGTCAATGGACAGGCAGTCGATGGAAAACCGGCTGCGAATCGCGGGCCGGAGGGCGGAGCGCCGGACCGCTCCGCTTATGCTGCGGCGGAGATGAAGGCCGGCGGCGCCGGCATTTGCGCCGAAACGGTCAACACTTCGTAGCCGGTTTCGGTGACCAGCACGGTGTGTTCCCACTGCGCCGACAGGCTGCGGTCTTTGGTGCGGATGGTCCAGCCGTCGCCCATTTCGCGGATTTCGCGGCGTCCTGCGTTGATCATCGGCTCCACGGTGAAGATCATGCCGACTTTCAGTTCTTCCAGCGTGCCGGGGCGGCCGTAATGCAGCACCTGCGGCTCTTCGTGAAATACCTTGCCGATGCCGTGGCCGCAGAATTCGCGCACTACGCTGTAGCCGGATTTCTCCGCATGCACCTGAATCACGTGGCCGATATCGCCCAGATGCGCGCCCGGCTTGATTTTGGAAATGCCCAGCCACATGCATTCATAAGTGATGTCGCCCAGCCGTTTGGCCAGGATCGACGGCGCGCCGGCGTAAAACATGCGGCTGGTGTCGCCGTGATAGCCATCCTTGATGACGGTGACGTCGATGTTCAATGCGTCGCCGGCTTTCAATACCTTGTCGCCCGGAATGCCGTGACAGATCACGTCATTGAGCGAGATACAGACCGATTTCGGGTAAGGGGTATAGCCGGGCGGGCAGTAATTCAGCGGGGCCGGGACGGTATGCTGCACGTTGACCATGTACTCATGGCAGAGACGGTCCAGTTCGCCGGTGGAAATGCCGGGTTTGACGAATTCGCCGATGTAATCGAGTACTTCGGCGGCCAATTTGCCGGCCACCCGCATGCCTTCGATATCCGCCGCGTTTTTAATTGAAATATTGCCCATAGGAAACTGTCATTCCGCGAAATTCACTAAAGACGCATTATAAACGAGTGCGGAAGGGGCCGCAGAGCGTTTGCGCTTTGTGGGGCCGACCGATGGACGCCATATTGCAATGCGGCCGCCCGCCAAAAAAACGCAGCCGTGACCGCAGTGGGGCTCGGACCCGGCGTGAAATGCGCGCTTGAGCAGCCGATCGTTTATGGAGTACAATGCGCGGCTAACTTGGAACGCTTTTCAAGTTGGTGCGTCTATCGGAGCAATCCTTTGCCGCAATTCGTGCAAGTGGTTCGTTTTATTTATTTTTATTTTTGTTTGCATTAAATCTCGAATTCATTCGACAAAGGGTGCCACGGCTCAGTCCCACAGGAGATGAGCCGGGTCACTGAATGAATTCCAGTCCCTAACCCTGGAGAAACTTATGTCAGTAACAATGCGTGAAATGCTGGAAGCCGGCGTCCATTTCGGCCATCAAACCCGTTTCTGGAATCCGAAGATGGCTCCGTACATCTTCGGCCATCGCAACAAAATCCACATCGTCAATCTGGAAAAGACCCTGGGCATGTACCAGGAAGCGGTCAAATACATCCGTCAATTGTCGTCCAATCGCGGCACCATCCTGTTCGTCGGCACCAAGCGCCAGGCGCGTGAAACCATCGCCTCCGAAGCGGCGCGCGCAGGCATGCCTTTCGTCGATCAACGCTGGCTGGGCGGCATGCTGACCAACTTCAAGACGATCAAGACATCGATCAAGCGCCTGAAGGAAATGGAAGCGTCGATCGAAGACGGTTCCGTCGAAAAGCTGAGCAAGAAGGAAGCGCTGTTGTTCCAACGCGAACAGATCAAGTTGAACAAGGCCATCGGCGGCATCAAGGACATGGGCGGCATTCCGGACGCGATTTTCGTGATCGATGTCGGTTATCACAAGGGCGCCATCACCGAAGCCGCCAAACTGGGCATCCCGGTCATCGGCGTGGTCGATACCAACCATTCCCCTGAAGGCGTGACCTACGTCATTCCCGGCAACGACGACTCCGCCAAAGCGATCATGCTGTATGCGCGCGGTGTGGCCGACGCCATCCTGGAAGGCCGCGCCAATGCGGTCAACGACGTGGTCGAAGCGATCAAGGGCGACGGCGACGAATTCGTAGAGGTCAACGAACAGGCGTAAGTCTTTTCGTTTTGCGGTGCCAAAAAAGGGGTAACAGCTGTTCGCCCCTTTTTTTTGAGTAAATTCACAATATTTTGATTGCCGGCGTCGGTGTTGACGCCGGTTCAGCAAGGAGAAATGTATGGCGGCAATTACTGCGGCAATGGTTGGCGAACTGCGTGCGAAGACCGACGCGCCGATGATGGAATGCAAAAAAGCGTTGACGGAAGCCGACGGCGATCCGGTCAAGGCCGAAGAACTGCTGCGCGTAAAGCTGGGCGGCAAGGCTGCCAAGGCGTCGTCCCGTGTGACGGCCGAAGGCGTGGTGGCGGTGTATATCGCCGGCGGCGTCGGCGGCATGGTGGAAATCAACTGCGAAACCGACTTCGTCACCAAGAATGCTGAATTCATCGCGTTCTCGAATGCCGTCGCCAAGCAGATCGCCGACCACAATCCTGCCGATCTGGCGGCCTTGGGCGCGCTGGCCATCGATGGCGGCCTGACGGTCGAAGGCAAACGCGCCGAGTTGATCGGACGCATCGGCGAAAACATGACGGTGCGCCGCTTCAAGTATTTCAAGACCGCCGCCAAACTGTCGTCGTATCTGCATGGCACCAGCATCGGCGTAGTGGTTGAATACGACGGCGCCGACGAGCAGGTCGGCAAGGATGTCGCGATGCACATCGCCGCCATGAAGCCGGTATCGCTGTCGTCGGACCAGGTGCCGGCCGACCTGATCGAAAAAGAGCGTTCGGTAGCCACCTTGAAGGCCGCCGAATCGGGCAAGCCGGCCGAGATCGCGACCAAGATGATCGAAGGTTCGGTGCAGAAATTCCTGAAGGAAGTGTCGCTGTTGAATCAGGCTTTCGTCAAAAACGACAAGCAGACGGTCGAACAGATGTTGAAGGCGGCCAATGCTTCGGTGAAATCTTTCGCCATGTTCATTGTCGGAGAAGGCATCGAGAAGAAGCAGGACGACTTTGCCGCGGAAGTGGCTGCGCAGATGGCAGCCGCTACCAAGGCTTAAAACGAATACAGCGGGCCGAAAGGCCCGTTTTTTCAAAGAAACGCCGATTGGGCGGCATCGGCGGCCATGCACTCCATTAGATTCGACGCTTATGCAAAACGACAGGCATATGCGTTTAGAATCTAGGTCACTAGTGAGCCAGCACAGTAGTGTCGCAGTAATAGTATTCAGTATTTATATTGTCGAATCAAAATGCCAAACGGAGCCCAGCCCTATGACGAAACCTGCTTATAAGCGCGTTCTTCTCAAACTTTCCGGCGAGGCACTGATGGGCGACGATCCCTATGGGATCAATCGCGCGACGATCGAACGGATGGTCGCCGACGTGGCCGAAATCGCCCGCATGGGCGTCGAACTGGCTATCGTGATCGGCGGCGGCAACATTTTCCGAGGCGTCGCCCCGGGCGCGCAAGGCATGGATCGTTCGACCGCCGATTACATGGGCATGCTGGCCACAGTGATGAATTCGCTGGCGCTGGCCGATGCGATGCGCCAGGTCGGGATCACCGCACGTGTGATGTCGGCCATCAATATCGAACAGGTAGTTGAACCTTATGTCCGCCCGAAAGCCCTGCAATATCTGGAGGAGGGCAAGGTAGTCGTGTTCGCCGCCGGCACCGGCAATCCGTTTTTCACGACCGATACCGCGGCAGCGTTGCGCGGTGCGGAAATCGGCGCCGAGATCGTATTGAAAGCGACCAAAGTGGACGGGGTCTATACCGCCGACCCGAAAAAAGATCCGTCGGCCACGCGTTACACGACAATTACCTTCGATGAAGCCATTTCCAAGCATCTGCAAGTGATGGACGCCACCGCCTTTTCCTTGTGCCGCGATCAGAAACTGCCGATCAAGGTGTTTTCGATCATCAAACCGGGCGCCCTCAAGCGCTTGATCATGGGCGAAGACGAAGGAACGCTGGTTCACGTTTAATCATGCATGACGGCGATGGGCGGGCGATTTTTCCCGGCCGTCGCCGTTATTTCATGGTTTTCGCGTTTATGTGCTTTTGTAACCGCAGGTTGCGCCCGGTATCGTTTTTGTTCAAACCCGTTTAAAGTAAGCGAATTTTGCCGCCAGGCGTCGATTTGCGCCGATAAGCGCATCGCCGATGGCCTCGAAATGGCATTATCGAGAATTTAAGCATTGCATTAATAAGTTTATTTAGGAGAGCAGCATGACTATCGCTGACGTCAAAAAGAGCACCGAGCAACGCATGCTCAAGTCCATCGAAACGCTCAAGGCCGATTTGGCGAAGGTTCGCACCGGGCGCGCACACCCGGGTATTCTGGATCATGTCCAGGTCGATTATTATGGTTCGGCGACGCAATTGTCGCAGGTCGCCAATGTGACCCTGATCGACGCCCGCACCATCGGCGTCCAGCCTTACGAAAAGAAAATGCTCGCGGTTGTCGAGAAAGCCATCCGCGAGGCCGATCTGGGCCTGAACCCGTCGACGCAGGGCGATGTGATCCGCGTGCCGACTCCGCCGCTGACCGAAGAACGCCGCAAGGAAATGGTCAAGTTGGTCAAGACTGAAGGCGAAGACGCCAAGATCGCCGTGCGCAATATCCGCCGCGACGCCAATGAAGGCCTGAAAAAGATTCTGAAAGACAAGGCCTGTTCCGAAGACGAAGAGCGCCGCGCACAGGATGAAGTGCAGAAGCTGACCGATAAATTCGTTACCGAAGTCGATAAACTGGTGGCGGACAAGGAAAAGGAAGTGCTGACCGTATAGCCCATAAGCCGCATAGCCGTTGCGGCCGGTCCTGCGTCCTGCGCGGCCGGCTGCATTCACGGTGTCTGGCTCCACTATTCGGTTATAGTAGGTCTTTGCGTTCCGTCGCTTTTATTCTTCGATTTTAAACTGTTTTTTCCATGACCTATTCAAGCTCCACGCAAGCGGTGCCGGACGTATTGCCGGTTCCGCGCCACATTGCCATCATCATGGATGGCAATGGCCGTTGGGCGACCAAGCGCCTGATGCCGCGTTTCGCCGGACATAAACGGGGCGTCGATATGGTGCAGGAAATTGTCGAAGCCTGCGCCGCGCGCGGTGTCGAATATCTGACCCTGTTCGCATTCAGTTCCGAAAACTGGCGGCGTCCGCCGGAAGAAGTGTCGCTGCTGATGAGCCTGTTCATGAAGGCCTTGCAGGGCCAGCTCAGCAAAATGCACGACAACAATATCCGGCTCAAGGTGGTTGGCGATTTGAGCGCTTTCGATCCGAAATTGCAGGAAATGGTGGTGCTGGCAGAGCGTCAGACCGCCGCCAACACCCGTTTGACGCTGACGATTTGCGCCAATTACGGCGGCCGCTGGGACATCATGCAGGCGGTGGCGAAAATGGTGCAGCGGCATCCCGGCGCCGCCTCGTTCGCCGAAGAGGACCTGTCGTCGCATCTGGCGATGGCGTATGCGCCCGAACCCGACCTGTTTATCCGCACCGGCGGCGAACAGCGCATATCCAACTTTTTGCTATGGCAACTGGCCTATACCGAAATGTACTTTACCGAAACCTATTGGCCGGCCTTCAATAGCGCGGCGCTGGATCTGGCCATCGCCTCCTACCGTTCGCGCGAACGCCGTTTCGGCCGCACCAGCGAACAATTGATCCAGCAGGCCCCCTGATGCTGAAAATACGCGTCATCACGGCGGTGGTTTTGCTGGCGGTATTGTTGCCGATTCTGTTTTTGAATGCGTTTGTGCCTTTGGCCCTGGTGACGGTATTGTTTTTCGGCGCCGCTTCGTGGGAAAGTTTCCGCCTGTTCGGCAATCGCAAGCCGCTGTTTGCGACGGCGCTATGGACCGCGGTCTACGCGCTGGTGATTTTCGTGATCGGCCTGCCGGGCGTACAAAAGCTGTTCTGGCTGTGTGTGGCGCTGTGGGCGGTGCGCTTTGCGCCCGCGCTGGCGATAGGCTTGCCGCGGCTGCAGACAAACGGCAACCGGCTGCTCAACGCCACCTACGCCATCGCCATCTTCGGCTGTTTCATCGCGATCGTCGCCTTGTTTCAACATTCCCCGATTTACCTTTTGTCCGTGATGGCCGTGGTATGGGTGGCCGATATCGGCGCCTATTTTTCCGGCAAGGCCTTCGGCCGGCGCAAGCTGGCGCCCGGCATTTCGCCGGGCAAGTCCTGGGAAGGCGCGATCGGCGGCTGGCTGCTGGTCCTGGCGGCGGCGGCCGGGACCGCGCTGGGCGCGGCATCTGTTCCCGCCCTGCAGGACACCTTCCCCGCCGCCTTGCTGCAACGTTGGGGCTGGGGCGCGCTGGTATTGGCGATGACGGTGCTGGTGGCCGCCAGCGTCGTCGGCGATCTGTTCGAATCCATGCTCAAGCGCCGCGCCGAGGTCAAGGACAGCAGCGGACTGCTGCCCGGTCATGGCGGCGTCCTCGATCGTATCGATGCGCTGATTCCGGTGCTGCCGCTGGCCGCGCTGCTGGAACTCTGGCTGTGAGCATGCAAGCCGTTACCATCCTCGGTTCGACCGGTTCCATCGGTGTTTCCACCCTGGACGTATTGGCGCGCCATCCGGAGCGCTTCGAAGTGCATGCGCTGACCGCGCATACCCGCGTCGATGCGCTGCTGGCGCAGTGCAAGCAATTCCTCCCGCGCGTGGCGGTGGTGGCCACTGCCGAGGCAGCACGGCAATTGCGCGACGGTTTGCGCGCCGCCGGTTTGCAGACCGAAGTGCGCCATGGCCCGGACGCCTTATGCGAAGCGGCGGCCGCACCGCAGTGCGATGTCGTGATGGCGGCCATCGTCGGCGCCGCCGGGCTGGCGTCGACGCTGGCGGCGGCGCATGCCGGCAAGAAAATCCTGCTGGCCAACAAGGAAGCGCTGGTCATGGCGGGGCGGCTGTTGATGGACGCGGTGGCCGCCAGCGGCGCCTGCCTGCTGCCGATCGACAGCGAACACAACGCCATTTTTCAATGTCTGCCGCGCGATTTCGAGCGCGGACTGGATCGCCAGGGCATCGCCAAGGTGTTGCTGACGGCGTCCGGCGGCCCGTTTTTGGAACGCCCCGTCGAAACGCTGAATCAGGTCACGCCGGAACAGGCTGTGGCGCACCCGAAATGGGTGATGGGCCGCAAAATCTCGGTGGACTCCGCGACCATGATGAACAAGGGGCTGGAGGTGATCGAGGCGCATTGGCTGTTCGGCGCGCCGGCCGATCGCATCGAGGTGCTGATTCATCCCCAAAGCGTGATCCATTCGATGGTGTCCTATGTCGACGGATCGGTGCTGGCGCAGCTCGGCAATCCGGACATGCGCACCCCGATCGCCCATGCGCTGGCGCATCCCGAGCGGCTGGCTTCGGGTGTGGCGCAGCTGGATTTGACGCAGATCGGGCCATTGTCGTTTGCCAAGCCGGATCTGCAGCGTTTCCCCTGCTTGAGGCTGGCGTATGATGCATTGCGCGCCGGCGGTAGCGCTGCAGCGACGCTGAACGCCGCCAACGAGGTGGCGGTGGAGGCTTTCCTGAAAGGGGAGATCGGATTTCGGATGATTGACCAGGTGATCGAAAAAGTGATGAACCGTCTTCCGGTGGTGCCGGTGACCGGCATCGACATGCTGTTCGAACAGGACCGCCAGGCGCGCGCGGTCGCCGTCGAGTATTTGCGGCAATGACACTGATCCATACCCTGCTGGCCTTTCTGGTCGCGCTCGGCGTTCTGGTGATCTTTCACGAGCTCGGTCATTTCTGGGTGGCGCGCCTGTGCGGCGTCAAGGTCTTGCGGTTTTCGGTCGGCATGGGACGGGTGATTTATTCGCACCGTTTCCGCAAGGACGGGACCGAATGGGTGCTGTCGGCATTGCCGCTCGGCGGTTACGTCAAAATGCTGGATGCGCGCGAGCAGGATTTGTCGACGCTGTCGCCCGAGGAGCGCAAACAGGAATTCACCGGGCAGCCGGTTTGGCGCAGATTCGCCATCGTCGCCGCCGGTCCGCTTGCCAATTTCGTCCTGGCGATTCTATTGTTTACCGGTTTGTATCAGCATGGTATCCCCGAGCCTTTGCCGAAACTGCGCGCCGCGCCGGTCGAATCGGTGGCTTACCGGGCCGGCATTCGCGATCATCAACTGATTACCGCGGTCGACGGCCAGCCGGTGACGGGCTGGTCCGACGTGCGCTGGCATTTACTGCAGGCGGCGCTGGAAAAGAAGAGCGCGCGTATCGACGTCTCCTTTCCTGCTATCGGCAATCCCGGAACGATAGATATCGATACTGTCGATTTGCCGCTGGACAGTCTGAAGCCGGAGGATCTGGAGGGCGATTTCCTCGACAAGCTGGGTATCGCTCTGGCGCGTCCGCCGGCGGTGCTTGGGAAAATCCAGCCCGGTCCGGCCATGCGCGCCGGTTTGCAGAGCGGCGATCTGATCTTGCGCGTCGACGGCAAAGCGGTCGGCGACGGACTGAGCCTGGTGCAACTGGTGCGGGCGTCGCCCGGCAGGCAACTGCATGTGGAAGGTGTGCGTGCGGGGCAGGCCTTCGCGCTGGACGTAGTGCCCGACAGCGTCGACGACCGTGGCCAGGCGATCGGACGCATCCAGGTGGAAGTGCCGATGGCGCCGGAAATGGCTATCATTGGCGACGACCTGCCGCATGCCGCGGCGAAGGCGGTCAGGCGCACCTGGGAAACCAGTGCCATGACTGTCAAAATGCTGGGCAAAATGCTGATCGGCCAGGTGTCCTGGAAAAACATTACCGGCCCGATCACCATCGCCGACTACGCAGGGCAGACCGCACGCCTGGGGCTGATCAGCTATCTGAGCTTTATGGCCTTGATCAGCATTAGTCTGGGCGTCATGAATTTGCTCCCCATTCCCGTGCTTGACGGCGGGCATTTGCTGTATTATTCGGTGGAGATTTTGACGGGCCGCCCGGTATCCGAGCGTTTCAGCGCGATTGCTCAGCGCGCAGGCTTGGGCATTCTCGCGACGCTGATGCTGGTAGCGGCCTTTAACGACATCGTCCGTCTCATGTTTTAGGAATTTTCGGGGCAGTTCAAGAGCTTCGCAAATTGGCCGGTGGCAGGCAGACTTGGCCGTATTCGGACAAACACAGATCATACTAATGAAATTACATTCCTTGCGTTTTGCTCTTCCCACCGTTTCCCTTAATCTGATCGCCGGCGCCGTATTTGTGCTGTGCTCCGGCCAGGCGCTGGCCGTCGAGCCGTTCACCGTCAAAGATATCCGAATCGAAGGCATTCAGCGCACCGAAGCCGGCACCGTGTTCAATTATTTGCCGGTGCACGTAGGCGATACCTTCACCGACGCCAAAGGCGTCGACGCGATCAAGGCCTTGTATGCCACGGGCTTTTTCAAGGATGTGCGCGTGGAAGCCGACGGCAACGTGCTGGTGGTATCGGTCGAAGAGCGACCGGCCATCGCCAAGGTCGACTTTACCGGCACCAAGGAATTCGACAAGGACACGCTGACCAAGGCGCTGAAGGAAATCGGCGTCGGCGAAAGCCGCATTTACGACCGTTCGCTGGTCGACCGCGCCGAGCAGGAATTGAAGCGCCAATATCTGGCGCGCGGCCTGTACGGCGCCAAAGTGACCACGACCGTCACGCCGATGGAACGCAATCGCGTCGCGGTGACGTTTGCGGTGGATGAGGGCGAGACATCGCGCATCAAGCAGATCAAGATCGTCGGCAACAAAACCTTTTCCGACAAGGAGCTGATCAGCCAGTTGAAGCTGACCACGCCGGGCTGGTTTACCTGGTACACCAAGAACGATCAGTATTCGAAACAGAAACTGAGCACCGATATCGAGACGCTGCGCTCGTATTATCTGGATCGCGGCTATCTCGAAATGCAGATCGAATCGTCGCAGGTATCGATTTCGCCGGATAAAAAAGACATCTATATCACCATCAATCTGAACGAAGGCGACAAATACACGGTGTCGGACGTGAAGCTGGACGGTGAAATGTTCGGCATGAACAACGATCTGGCGCCGCTGATCGAGATCAAGAAGGGCGATGTCTATTCGGGCGCCAAGCTCAACAACAGCACCAAAAAGATTTCCGAGCGCATGGGTAATTTCGGCTATGCGTTTACCAATGTGAACGTGGTGCCGCAACTGGACCACGACAAGAAGCAAGTGGCGCTGGAAATCAACGTCGATCCCGGCAAGCGCGTGTACGTGCGCCAGATCAACATCACCGGCAATACCAAGACGCGCGACGAAGTGATCCGCCGCGAATTGCGCCAGTTCGAAAACTCATGGTACGACGGGGCCAAGATCAAGCTGTCGCGCGATCGCGTCGATCGTCTGGGCTACTTCAAGCAGGTCAATATCGAAACGCCTGAAGTGCCGGGCAGCACCGACCAGGTCGATGTCAACTTACCCGTCGAAGAAAAGCCGACTGGCAACATCATGGTCGGCGCGGGTTTTTCGCAAACCGACAAGGTCAGTCTGACCGGTTCGATCCAGCAGGCCAACGCGTTCGGCAGCGGCAACACGATCGGCGTCGACATCAATACCAGCAAGACCTATCGCACCATCGCCCTGACCCAGACCAATCCGTACTTCACCGACGACGGCATCAGCCGCAGCTACGAGCTGTATTTGCGCACGGTGCAACCGTCGACCACTATCGGTCAATACATGGTCAGAACCACGGGCGCCAACGTCAAGTACGGCGTGCCGTTTTCCGAGCTGGACACGGTTTACTTCGGTATCGGCGTGGAGCGGACGCTGGTGGAAACCACGCTCGGCGACGGCACCGACAGCAGCCCGTTGATTTATCAGCAATATGTGCAGGACTTCGGCAATAATCCTAGCGGTATCGGCAGCGCCTTGACCACCAGCTTTCCGTTGACGGCTGCCTGGCAGCGCGATAACCGCGACAGCGCGCTGGTTCCCACGAGGGGACGTTTCCAACGCGCCAGTTTCGAAATATCGATGCTGGGCAACCTGAAATATTACCGTGCGGGTTATCAGCATCAATATTTTCAGCCGCTGTTCAGTAACGCGGTGACGCTGGCCACCAATGCCGAAGTGGATTACGGCGCGGGTCTGGGCAACTCGCCGTATCCGGTGTTCAAGAACTATTACGCCGGCGGTATCGGCACCGTGCGTGGTTACGAAGGCAACGAACTGGGCACGGTACGCGACCAGTACGGCGATTCGCAGGGCGGCTCCAAACGTGTTCTGGGCAGCGTGGAACTGCAATTGCCGTTCCCGGGATCGGGACAGGATCGCAGCTTGCGCTGGTTTACGTTCTTCGACGGCGGCCAGGTCTATGCGCCGGGCGAAAAAATGTTCACCCAATTGCGCTACTCGACCGGTGTGGGCATCAGCTGGATTTCGCCGATCGGACCGATCAAGTTGAGCTATGGCCATGCGTTGAATCCATCGTCTACGGATAAGACGCAGTCATTCCAGTTCCAGCTCGGCACTGGCTTTTAAGCGTGGCGGACCGCAGGGATCCGTTCCGGAAGTAGTGCATAATATTATTTTGAATCGCGGAGATACATTTTGAAGTTATTTAGCAAAACAACGCCGTCTTTACGATCCGCTGCGCTGGCGGTTTGTCTGGTGGCCTGCGCGAATGCGTATGCGCAAGATGCTTCCAAGATCGGTTTTGTCAATACGGACCGGATCTTCAAGGAGGCGGGCCCGGCCAAGGCGGCAAGCGCGAAGATCGAGCAGGAGTTCTCCAAGCGCGGCAAGGAAATCGAAGATATGGGCACCCGCCTGAAAACGATGTCCGATAAGCTGGACAAGGATTCCGCGGTACTGTCGGAAGCCGACCGGGTGAAGCGCCAGCGCGAATTGAGCGATCTGGACAAGGATTTCCAGCGCCGCCAACGCGAATTCCGCGAAGATCTGAACCAGCGCCGCAATGAAGAGCTGGCAAGCGTGCTCGATCGCTCGAACAAGGTGATTCGCCAGATCGCCGAAGCCGAAAAATACGACATTATCTTTCAGGATGCCGTCTACGTCAGTCCGCGCATAGATATTACCGATAAGGTGATCAAGGCGCTGAATGGCAGCAAATAGCGCCAAATGGCGTGGAAAAGCGGTAGGTAGCCACCTCCTCAGGGCGCTTTGCATGGTATGCGGCGCCCTGATTGCATAATGAAGGCGGCCAGCCCGGCGGCGACGCCGCGTTTCTGTCCCGAGTGTGCGCCAGCGCAAGCTGACATCCAAATTTCTTGCTTCTTCAGCGTATCGACTTACCTTCATCCATTTAATCGAAAATCTTTAAGGCCTTTATGAGCATTCGGCTATCGGAACTCGTCGAACGTCTGGGCGGACAATTGATAGGCGATGCGACGGTGGTCGTGGCCGGCATCGCGCCGCTAGACGCAGCGACTGCTTCCCACATCACTTTCCTGAGCAACCCCAGATTTCGTCATCAGGCGGAGCAGACCGCGGCTGCGGCGCTGATTCTGTCGCCGCAGGACGATGCCGCGCTCGGTTCGAACTATCGCGGCGCGCGCATCGTGACCGCCAATCCGTATGCGTACTTTGCGCGCACGGCGCAATTGTTCGCTGCGCAGGCGGCGGCGCCGGTGATCGCGGGCGTACATGCGAGCGCGGTAGTCGATCCGTCGGCGCAGATCGCCGCCGACGCCAGCATCGGTCCGCATGTGCTCATCGAGGCCGGCGCCGTGATTGGCGCGCAAGCCCACATCGAAGCCGGCTGTTTTATCGGCCGCGACGCCGTGATCGGCGCCGCCACCCACTTATACGCGAGAGTGACGGTGCAACACGGCTGCCGCATCGGTCAGCGCGGCATTTTGCATTCCGGCGCCGTCATTGGCGCCGACGGCTTCGGTTTCGCCAACGAGGGCGGCGCCTGGATCAAGATTCCGCAGGTCGGCCGGGTCCTCATCGGCGACGACGTCGAAATCGGCGCCAATACCACGATAGACAGAGGCGCGCTGGCCGATACGGTGATCGGAGACGGCGTCAAGCTCGACAATCAGATCCAGATCGCGCATAACTGCCAGATTGGCGACCATACCGCGATCGCCGCCTGCGCCGGCATCGCCGGCAGCGCGATCATCGGCAAATATTGCTCGATCGGCGGCGCCGCGATGATCCACGGACACATCACCATCGCCGACCGGGTGCATGTGTCGGCGGGCACGCTGGCCATGCGTTCCATTCCGGAACCGGGTCAATATACCGGCTTCTATCCGATCACCAAACATGGCGATTGGGAAAAATCTGCCGCATTGCTGCGTAATTTGCCCGCGATGCGTGAGAAAATGCGCGCGATGGAAAAATTGATTAACTTGCTTACCGAGTCGCTCGCGGCGTCGCCCACCAAAAAAGATCATGAATAGTCTAGACATCAACCAAATCAAGGAATACCTGCCGCATCGCTATCCGCTGCTGCTGGTCGATCGCGTACTCGATTGGGACAGCGGCAAAACGATCACCGCGATCAAAAACGTCACCATCAACGAAGAATTCTTCAACGGACACTTTCCGCACAAGCCGGTGATGCCCGGCGTCCTGATGATCGAAGCGCTGGCGCAGACCGCCGCGCTGCTGTCGTTCCTGACCGAAGACAGAAAGCCCGACGCCAATACCGTGGTGTATTTCATCGGCATCGACAACGCCCGCTTCAAGCGGCCGGTCGAACCGGGCGACCAACTGAAAATGGAAGTCGCCATCACGCACTGCAGGCGCGGCATCTGGAAATACACCGCCAAGGCCACCGTCGACGGCCAAGTGGCGGTGGAAGCCGACCTGATGTGCACCATGCGCGATGCGGTCAATGCCAGCAAAACGGCCTGAGTCCATGGAAAACGTTCATCCTACCGCCATTATCGAGGCGGGAGCGCTACTGGATGCCACGGTCGAAGTCGGTCCGTATGCCGTCATTGGCGCCCGGGCCGTCATCGGCGCCGGCACCAGAATCGGCCCGCATGTCGTCATCCAGGGACGCACCACGATCGGGCGCGACAATACCATTTATCAATTCGCCTCCATCGGCGCCGCGCCGCAGGACAAGAAATATGCCGGCGAGGACACCGCGCTGGAAATCGGCGACCGCAATACGATACGCGAATTCGTGACGCTCAACCGGGGCACCACCCAGGATGCCGGCGCCACGCGCATCGGCAACGACAACCTGATCATGGCCTATGTGCACATTGCGCACGATTGCCAGCTCGGCAATCACCTGATCCTGGCCAATAACGCCACACTGGCGGGCCATGTGCATCTGGGCGACTGGGTGTTCCTGGGCGGTTTTACCACGATCCACCAGTTCTGCCATATCGGCGCCCACGCGATGACGGCGTTTACCGCCGCCGTGAGCCAGGATGTGCCGCCGTTCGTCACCGCGGCCGGCAACCGGGCAAAACCGGCCGGCATCAATAGCGAGGGCTTGAAGCGGCGCGGTTTCAGCAGCGAACAGATCCAGGCCATCAAACGCGGCTACCGGCTGGTATATCGCGCCGATTTGCCGCTGGAGCAAGCCAAGGCCGCGCTGGAGGCGGAAGCGCTGCGTTCTCCCGATGCGGCGGTCTATTTGCGCCAGTTGCGCGACTTCATCGAGTCCTCGCCCCGTGGCATCGTCCGATAAGGTCTCCATCGCCATGGTCGCCGGCGAAAGCTCCGGCGATTTACTGGCCAGCCGGCTATTGTCGGGATTGCGGCCGCTGTTGCCGGATGCCCGGCTGCACGGCATCGGCGGCGAACGCATGGCGCAATACGGCTTCGTCAGCGACTGGCCGATGGAAAAACTGTCGGTCAACGGCCTGTTCGAAGTACTGCGCCACTATCGTGAAATCAAAGGCATTCAGGTCGCGCTGAGGGAGCAATTGCTGAGCCGGCGGCCAGACCTGTTCATCGGCGTCGACGCACCGGATTTCAATCTGGGCCTGGAAGCCGAATTGAAGCGCGCCGGCATTCCGACCATGCATTTCATCAGCCCGTCGATCTGGGCATGGCGCGGCAGCCGCATCCACAAAATCGCCCGCGCCGCGTCGCACATGCTGGTGATTTTTCCGTTTGAAGAAGCGCTGTACCGCCAGGCCGGCATTCCGGTGACCTACGTCGGTCATCCGCTGGCCGAAATCATCGCGCTGGAACCGGACGTCGCCGCGGCGCGCGCGACGCTGGGGTTGGCGGCGGACGCGACGGTGGTGGCGATTCTGCCGGGCAGCCGTATTTCCGAATTGAAACATAACAGCGCCAGCTTTATCGGCGCCGCGAAACTGCTGCTGCAGCGCGATCCCGCGCTGCGCATCGTGGTGCCGATGGCGGGCGCGCGGCAGCGCAGCTATTTCGAGGCGCTGCTGACCGAACTGAAACTGGACGACGTGCCGATGCAAATACTGGATGGCCAATCGCACACCGCGCTGGCCGCCGCCGACGGCGTGCTGGTCGCCTCCGGCACCGCATCGCTGGAGGTGGCGCTGTTCAAGAAGCCGATGGTCATTGCGTATAAAATGATGGCCGCGAGCTATAGTATTCTGCGCCACATGAGTTACCAGCCGTGGGTCGGTCTGCCGAACATTCTGGCGCGCGAATTCATCGTGCCGGAACTGCTGCAGGACGCGGCCACGCCGCAGGCGCTGGCCGAGGCGCTGTGGCGGCAAATGGACGATCCGGCGCATTGCGCCGCATTGCGGCAGCGTTTCACCGACATGCACCGCAGCCTGTTGCGCGACACCGCCAGCGAGAGTGCGCAAGCGGTATCGAAGCTGCTGGCCGGCCGCTCCAAAGCGTCGTTGCAAACCTCAACCCGGGACTTTCGATGAAAAAGACCGCGCCCAGCCTGCCACTGTTCGATTATGTCGGCGAAGTGATTTGCGGCGTCGACGAAGCCGGACGCGGACCGCTGGCGGGGCCGGTATTCGCCGCCGCCGTGATCCTGGATGTGCGCAGGCCGATCGCGGGATTGCGCGACTCGAAGAAACTGACCGCCGTCAGCCGCGAATATCTGGCCGGCGAGATCAAGGCCCATGCGCTGTCATGGGCCGTGGCGCAATGTTCTGAAGAAGAAATCGATACGCTCAATATCCTGCACGCCAGCATGCTGGCGATGCGCCGCGCGGTCGAAGCGCTGCATGTGCTGCCGACGCTGGCGCTGATAGACGGCAATCGCTGCCCGGTCATGACGATCCGGTCCGAGGCGATCGTGCAGGGCGACGATAAAGTGGCGGCGATTTCCGCGGCGTCGATTCTCGCCAAGACCGCGCGCGACGCGGCCTTGCAGGCGTTGCATCTGGTTTATCCGAATTATGGCTTCGACCAGCACAAGGGCTATCCGACTCCAATGCATCTGGAGCGACTGCAATTGCACGGCGTATCCCCGGTGCACCGCCGCTCGTATGCGCCGGTGCGCGCGCTGCTGGATGGCGCGGACGCATCGTGAAATCGATCAGCTCGCGCGACAATCCGCTGTACAAGGAACTTCGGCAACTGGCCGCCAGCGGCGCGGCGCGGCGTAAAAGCGGCCGCACCTTGCTCGACGGCGTGCATCTGGCGCAGAGTTACCTGCAGAGCGCCGGCCGTCCGCAACTCTGCATCGTCTCCGAAAGCGGATGCGCCCATCCGGAAGTCGCCGCGATCGTCGCCCAATGCGACGCCCAACGGGCGCAATGCATTGCCCTGCCGGATGCGTTGTACGGCGGTCTCAGCCAGGTCGAGCATGGCGTCGGTCTGCTGTTGCTGATCGATGTGCCGCAGGGCAAGCTGCCGGCGGCCCTGACGCAATCGGCGGTATTGCTGGATCAATTGCAGGATCCGGGCAATCTGGGCTCCATTCTGCGCAGTGCGGCGGCGGCCGGCATCCGGCAAATCGTTTGTTCGCCGGGCACTGCGTCGGCCTGGTCGCCCAAGGTATTGCGCGCCGGCATGGGGGCGCATTTTTTGCTGGACATCGTTGAAAACGCCGATTTGGAGGCCTGTATCCGGGACGCCGAGGTGCCGGTGCTGGCGACCAGTTCGCATGCGCAAACCAGTCTGTATCAGGCGGATCTGAAACAGCCTGCCGCGTGGCTGTTCGGCCATGAAGGGCAGGGGGTGACGCCCGCTCTGCTGGCCTGCGCCACGCGGCAAATCGTCATTCCGCACGCGGGCGCCATGGAATCCCTGAATGTCGCGGCGGCGGCGGCGGTGTGTTTTTTCGAACACATGCGGCAACGGAGCAATGATTGAGCGGCCATCCAAATTATGCTGGTACATTGAAAAATCTAATTTTCATCAGAAAATAAGCTGTTACAATTTTAAAATGTTGACAAAAACACCACATCGTCGCCCTTACGGCCACAGGTATTTCATCCTGTGCCTGATGATGTTCGTTTTGTCGTTACGGGCGCTAGTGCCCGCGGGTTTCATGCCAGATAGCGGCGCCTTGCGCGACGGCCGTCTGGAAATGGCCTTTTGCACCGCCGACGGCAGCAATCTGAAGACCGTCGCCATCGACCGGCACGGCGCTCTGGCGCCACAGTCGCCTCTGTCTTCGCCGGACCCTGGGCACATGCAGCAATCGGCGGATTGCCCGTTCAATCTGCTGATCTCGTTGCCGCTGTTGCCGACCGTGGCATTCATGTTGGCCGGCATGCCGCTGCCGGCATGGATCGTCCCGCCTGTCGCGCGTCCCGCGTTGCCGGCGTTTGTCTCCTTACCGGGTCCCCCACTGGGATCGAGAGCCCCACCTCTGCTCTGAATCGCTTTTTCGTCGTCGATATGTTCGCCGCCGATGCCGTGCGCCAGCCGTGTTTGCGGCCGCATGGCGGCGTCTCCGCGTTCCGATAGCCCGTAGCCGCTTGCCGGCATCGATGACGATAATTGACCTCGGTTCATCGCTGTTCGCTCTACCGCACTACGTGGACAGAGGCGTTTTTCGACTATCTTTTCAAGGTAATTCCATGTCTGCATTTCCCATTTCCACGCTGGCGCTGGCCGCCGCATTGAGCGTATCCATTCCTGCCGCGGCGCACGTCACATTGGACAATCCGCACGCTGCCGTCGGCAGTTATTACAAGGCAATATTCAATGTGCCGCACGGCTGTATGGGGTCGGCCACACTGAAGATCCGCATCCGTATTCCCGACGGCGTGATCGCCGTCAAACCGCAGCCGAAAGCCGGCTGGACAATCGACATCGTCAATGGCGCCTACGCGAAACCGTTTGCGTTGCACGGCGCGCAGGTCGCTTCCGGCGTGCGCGAAGTGAGCTGGAGCGGGCGGCTGCCCGACGCCTATTTCGACCAGTTCGTGTTTCAGGCGTATCTGACGCCGGATCTGCCGGCCGGCACAGTGCTGTATTTTCCGGTGGTGCAGGAGTGCGAAAAGGGCGTCTCGCGCTGGATCGACAGCAAGGAACCGTCCGCCACCCCGGCGCCGCATCTGACGTTGTCGCCGAAGTCCTGAATACGCCATGACGATTTCGCGTATCCATCGCGCGTTCGCACGGCGATTCGGCAGCCTGGCCAGGGTATTGGCGTTTGTGCTGTTGCAGAGCGTGGCCGCCGGCGCATTCGCGCATGCGTCGCTGATCGAGACCGCGCCCGCGGACGGTGCAATGCTGCACAGCGCGCCGTCCGACCTGAGCCTGACTTTCAACGAGCCGGTGGGCCCGCTGGTGTTTACATTGTTATTGCCGGACGGTTCGACGCAGCCGATCACACAAATCGCGACCATACCGAACGGCCTGAAAGCGCATTTGCCGGCCTTGCCGTTGCAAGGCAGCTATTTGTTCAGCTGGCGGGTGGTTTCGGCGGACGGTCATCCGGTTGGCGGTTCCACCGCTTTCTCGGTGGGTGTGCGCTCCGCCGCTCGCGCCGGCGCCGACGCCGGCATCCCAGCGGCGGCATCCACGCCGCCGTTGCTGATGGCGGCTATCTGGCTGACCCGGCTGTGTCTGTATCTGGCGTTGTTCGCTGGCGTCGGCGCGATGCTGTTTCGCGCTTGTTTTCCGGTCATGCCGCAGCCGCCCTCAGGCTGGATCAGAGCGGTCCTGCTGGCAGGGGTGGCATTGCTGCCGCTTGCCCTCGGCCTTCAGGGCCTGGATGCATTGGCGCTGCCCTGGCCGGCGTTAAGCACGTGGGCGCCATGGCAAACGGCGCTCGCGACTTCCTACGGCGCCAGCCTCCGGCTGATGCTGGCGGCGCTGATCGCGGCGGGCCTGGCCGGCTTTGCCGGCCGGCGTATTGGCGCCATGCTGTCCGTGTGCGCGGTGTTGCTGCTCGGTGCGGCGCTGGCCGCCAGCGGCCACGCCGCCTCGGCCCCGCCGCAATGGCTGGCGCGTCCGACCGTCTTTCTGCACGCGGTGTCCATCGTTGCCTGGGCCGGCTCTCTGCTGCCGCTGCTGAGGCTGCTGCGCGGTGCGCGGGATGCCACCGCACTGCTGCGATTCTCGCGCGTCATTCCTTGGGTATTGGCGCTATTGCTGATCAGCGGCGCAATCCTGGCGCTGCTGCAATTGGACGGCGTCAGCACCCTATGGAGTACCGCTTACGGCCGTGTGCTGAGCGCCAAATTGGCGCTGGTCCTGGTCTTGCTGGGCGTCGCGGCGCTCAACCGATACGCGTTGACCGGGGGTGTTCGGCGCGGCGATGCGCGCGCCCGTCTGTGGATGCGGCGGCTGATCGGCATCGAACTGGCGCTGGTCGCGATGGTGCTGGCGCTGGTGTCCGTCTGGCGCTTCACGCCGCCGCCACGCGCTGTCGCGGCGATGTCCGCCATGCCGGTCACCGTCCAATTGCACGCGCAGAAAGCGATGGTGGATTTGACGCTGACGCCGCAACGCGATCGTCGCATCGGCGTCAAGCTGTTCGTGCAGGGCCATGACTTCGGCATGCTCGACGCCAAGGAAGTCATGGTGGAGTTTTCCAATCCGGCGCTGGGGATAGAGCCGCTGCGGAAAGACGCCCGCCCCGGCGCGGAGATGAGCAACTGGACGATGGATCCCGTCGCCTTGCCCGCACCGGGTCGCTGGCACGTGCGTGTCGACGTGCTGATCTCGGATTTCGAACGCGAACAACTGGATAAAGACATCGATATTGCATTTTGACTTGGGGGGAAAGGTCATGAAAAGAATGAATAAGCACGGCAGCCCATTGCGTCCCGCGGTGGCCGCCATGATTGCGTACATGGGCGCGGCAGCGTCTCCGGCGTTCGCCCAGACCGCCGAGAACAGCTTGCCGGCGGTCACTGTGGAAGGCAGCCGCTCGGCCGCCGATCGCAATCAATTGCCGGCCACGACCGAAAGCGTCACCGCAGCGCAGGCGGCCGACACGGTCAATGCGGTCAACGTCGAAGACACGCTCAAGTATTTGCCGAGCGTACTGGTCCGCAAACGCTACATCGGCGACACCAACGCGCCGATCGCCACTCGCACCACCGGCATCAATGCCGGCGCGCGCAGTCTGATCTACGCCGACGGCATTTTATTGTCCACTCTGATCAACAACAATAACGGCAACGGATCGCCGCAGTGGTTCATGGTGTCGCCCGAAGAGATCGAACGCATCGACGTGATGTATGGCCCGTTTTCGGCGATGTATCCGGGCAATTCCTACGGCGCGGTGACCGAAATCACGACACGCATGCCGAAGCAATTCGAGGCCGGCGTGAAAGTCGTCGGGTCGACGGAGCATTACGATCGATACGGCGCCGGCGAGAGTTTGCCTGCCACGCAGACGGCCATCAATCTGGGCAATCGTTCCGGCGCATTGTCATGGCGTTTCAGCGCCAATCATGTCGACAGTTTCAGCCAGCCGATGACATATCTGACCGTCAATCAATCGACAGCGGCCGCGGGCGCCGCACCCGCGGTCACGGGCGCCGTCGCCGACCGCAACCGCAGCGGCGGCGCCATCCAGGTGCTGGGCGCGGGCAATCTGACGCATACGCTGCAGGACACCGCGAAAATCAAACTGGCTTACGACTTGAGCCCGGCGCTGACCTTGGCCTATACGCTGGGCTATTGGCAAAACATGGCTACCGCCAATTCCCAGACTTTCCTCACCGACAGCGCCGGCCGGCCGTATTACGGCGGTGTCGGCAGCGTCAATATCGGCGGCAACGCCTACAACGCCGCGACCATCGCCAGTCTTTTTTCCAGCAACAGCGTCGATCAGGAACGCTGGATGCAAAGCCTGTCGCTGAAAACCAAGGATCGCGGCGCATGGAGCTGGGAGGCGATCGCCACCAATTTTTACTATGGCAAGGACCTCACGCGCACCTCAACCGGCCTGTATCCGAATGCGCAGAGCGGCGGCGCGGGCACCATCTCCGACGCCAGCGGCACCGGCTGGAGCACGCTCGATCTGAAGGGCGCATGGCGCGCACCGTCAGCGACGCAAATGGTGAGTTTCGGCGCGCACGTCGATCAGTTCACCTTGCGCAATCCGACTTACAGCACCGCGGATTGGATCTCCGGCGGCAACGGCGCACTGATCAGCGATTCGCGCGGCAAGACACAGACCGACGCGCTGTGGGCGCAGGACGCGTGGCAATGGACGCCGTCGGTGACCGCCACCATCGGCGGCCGCTTCGAACACTGGCGCGCGTTCGACGGCTATAATTTTTCCACCGCCTCCAGCGGCGCGGCCTTTGCCGTCAATCAACCCAGTGTTGCGCGCTCCGGCTTCTCGCCGAAACTGTCGATCGCCTGGCAGGCCGACGATGCCTGGAGCCTGACCGGCTCCTTCGGCAAGGCGCTACGTTTCCCGACCGTCGGCGAGTTGTACCAGAACGTACAGACGGGAACCACGTTCACGCAGGCCAATCCGTTTCTAAAGCCGGAGCGGGTGCTATCGAGCGAACTGGCGCTGGCCCGCAACACCGCCGACAGCCGCTTGCGTGTGTCGCTGTTCGAAGAGCGGGTGTTCGACGCCCTGATTGCGCAAACCTCGACCATCCCCGGCTTCGCCACGCCGGTGTCGTTCACGCAGAACGTCGACGCCACCCGGCAGCGCGGCATCGAACTGGTCGGCCAGCGCAGGGACGCGTTGATCAAGGGATTGGAATTGACCGGCAGCGTGACCTATGTCGACGCCAGAATCACCGCCAACAGCACTTATGTCCCGACCGTCGCCGGAGCGACTTCGGTCGGCAAACGCACGCCTTACGTGCCGGAATGGCGCGCCACCGCGGTGGCGACTTACCGGTTGGACGAGCGCTGGGCGTATACGCTGGCGGCTCGTTACAGCGGACGCATGTATGCGACGGTCGACAACACCGACACCAATCCGGGAACCTATCAGGGCTTCGAATCGTACGTGGTCGCGGATGCGCGCGTGACGTATCGTGTCGACCGGCATTGGCGCGTGGCCGGCGGGGTGGACAATATCGGCAACAAGCAGTATTTCCTGTTTCATCCGTTTCCGGAGAGGACGATTTTTGCGGAGTTGAAATATGATTATTGAAACTTATTGCTCCGCGCATGCCGGCACGATAGTGCCGTTTACGACCGAAACCGCAGGAATGCCTGCCATTGCGCATATTTCCATTTAGCCCCCCTCGTGATGACACATGCCGGGCCACTGTGTATAATCGGGCGCGAACGTCTGTAGACGGCTTGCCCGCCATCGGAAGTCGAAATTGAGGCGAACGAGAGTTCGCCTTTTTTTATAGCCGCTTTTATCGTTGTTTTCCAAGGAATCCCGGATGCGGCACGGGGATTCCCTTTTGCAATTTGTCCGGGATCGGTTGACCATGTTTGATTTTATTCGTAACCATCAGCGCCTGATGCAGTTTCTGTTGCTGCTGTTCATTTTCCCGTCGTTCGCTTTTTTCGGTCTGCAAAGCTACACCCGGATGAGCGATAGCGACAGCGCTGTCGCCAAGGTCGCCGGCGAAAGCATTACGCAACAGGACTGGGATAACGCGACGCGGCAGCAGATGGATCGGATGCGGCAGATGTTCGGCGATCAGTTCGATGCGAAACTGCTCGACACGCCCGAAGCCAAACGTGCGGTGCTGGATAACCTGATCGCGCAGCGCGCGATGGTCGCGGAAGTCAATCGCGACAAACTGCAGGTGTCTGATCAGGCGATCGCGCAAGCCCTGATGGCGATTCCCGGCCTGATCAAGCCGGACGGCACTTTCGACAACGATCAATACAAGACCCTGCTGGGCGCGCAGGGCATGACGCCGGCCTTGTATGAGGCGCGGCTGCGCCAGGACCTGGCGCTGCAGCAGCTCAATACGGCGGTGCAGGCCAGCGCGTTTGCGCCAAAAACCGTGTCCGGCCGCCTGTCGGATCTGAATGACCAGGAACGCACGGTGCAGCAGTTGACCTTCACGGAAAGCACGTATGCCGCGCAGGTCAAGGTGACCGACGATATGCTCAAAACGTATTACGACAAGCACCCCGCGCAATTCCAGGTGCCGGAGCAGGCCAGGATCGAATATCTGGTGTTGGACAATGCCGCCGTCGGCGCGCAGATCAACGTCAGCGACGACGATATCAAATCGTATTACGAACAGAACAAGCAGCAGTACGGCAGTGCAGAAGAACGCCGCGCCAGCCACATTCTGATCGCGGTCAAAAAAGACGCCAGCGCGGCCGACAAGGCCGCCGCCAAGGCCAAGGCCGATAAATTGTATGCGCAGTTATCGGCCAGCCCGGGCGACTTCGCCAAACTGGCGAAAGCCAATTCGAACGATCCCGGTTCCGCCGAACACGGTGGCGATCTGGGTTATTTCGCGCGGGGCATGATGGTCAAGCAATTCGAAGATGCGGCGTTCCAGATGAAAGAAGGGCAGATCGGCCAGCCAGTGCAATCCGATTTCGGCTATCACATCATTCAACTGACCGGTATCAAGCCAGCCACAGTCAAAACGCTGGAACAGGTCAAGCCGGAAATCGCCGCCGCGATCAGAACGCAGTTGTTGACGAAGAAATTCGCCGAATTGGCCGATGTGTTCAACAATACGGTCTATGAGCAGGGCGACAGTCTGCAGCCGGCGGCCGACAAGCTGAAGCTGAAAATCCAGACCGCATCGAACGTCACGCGTCTGCCGAATCCGACCTTGTCGCCGGCCGCGCCGTATAACAATGCGAAATTCCTGACGGCATTGTTTGCCGACGATGTGATCAAGAACAAGCACAACACGGAAGCGATCGAAGTGGCGCCCAACACGCTGGTCGCCGGCCGCGTCGTGGAATACAAACCGCAGTCGAAACAGCCGTTCGAAGCGGTGCGCGCGGCGGTGCGGGAGCGCGTCATCCAGGAACAGGAAACCATGCTGGCCAAACAGGCCGGCGAAGCGAAACTGGCCGCGTTGAAGCAAAAGGACGACAGCACCGGATTCGGCGACCAGAAATCGGTGTCGCGTGTCAAGAACCAGGGTTTCGACGCGGATACGGTGACCGCATTGATGAAGACCGATACCGCCAAGCTGCCGGCATATGTCGGCGTGGCCGAGCCCGGCAGCTACAGCGTCTTCCGCATCAGCAAGGTGGGCCAGCCGGAGAAGCCGGACGCCGCGCGCCGCCAGGCTGAACAGCAGCAGGTTTCCGATGCGCTGGCGCAGCAGGAAATGCTGTCGTACATGAATGCATTGAAAGACAAGGCCAAGGTGAAGTTGCTGAAGGCGGCGTTTAAGCCGCCGGTCACTCCGGCCGAATAGTCGGGATGGGAAAAGTAAAATCCGGCGCGGAAACGTCCGCGCCGGATTTTTTTTGCGTCTTATTTTTGCAGCAGCGGTTTCAGATATGGCCAGACATTGTCCAGCAGCATGGCCTGCGCCTGTTCATTCGGATGCAGGCGGTCGGCCTGGAACAGCGCCGGCTGCTCCGCCACGCGGTCCAGAAAGAACGGCACCAGGGCCGATTTGCGCGCCTTCGCCACATTCACGAACAATTCGGCGAACTGACGCGTATAGGCGGTGCCGTAATTGGGCGGAATGCGCATCCCGAGCAGCAACGTGCGCGCGTGGATATCCTGCGCCGCGCTCAATATCGCGTTCAGGTTGTTTTCGGTTTCGGACAAGGGCAGGCCGCGCAATGCATCGTTGGCGCCAAGTTCGACCACTACGACGTCCGGCTTATGTGCGGCCAGCAACGGTTCCAGCCGGGCTTTGCCGCCACTGGTGGTATCCCCGCTGATACTGGCGTTGATCACGGTGACGGCGATTTTTTCATTGCTCAAACGCTGCTGCAGCAGCGTCACCCAGCCGACGCCGTGCGTCAGGCCGTAGCCTGCCGACAGACTGTCGCCAAGCACAAGCACGGTTTTTGGGGCAGAATAAGCTTCACCCGCGGCCAGCGTCAATAGACCCGCCAGCGCCCATCCGATCATCTTTTTCAACAATTGCATGCCTCAATCCTCTAAAGTCGTTTCCCATCACGCCATCGAAGTGTCGCATCTGACCAGAAAAGTGGTCGACGGCAGCGCTCCGTCCGGCCAGTTGCTTATTCTCGAAGACATCGATTTTACAGTGCAAGCGGGCACCACGCTGGCCATCGTCGGCGCATCCGGTTCCGGCAAATCCACGTTGCTTGGCATGTTGGCCGGTCTGGACATTCCGACGGCCGGCACGGTCATGCTCGACGGCGTCGATATTTTCGCGCTGAACGAGGATGGCCGCGCCGCATTGCGCAAGGAGCGGCTGGGTTTCGTGTTCCAGTCCTTCCAGTTGCTGGGCCATTTGAATGCGCTGGAAAACGTGATGCTGCCATTGGAGTTGCGCGGCGATGGCGGCGCCAGGGAGAAGGCGGAGCGAATGCTGGAGCGCGTCGGTTTGGCGGCGCGGATCAAGCACTATCCGAAATTTCTGTCCGGCGGAGAGCAGCAGCGCGTCGCACTGGCGCGCGCGTTCGTGACCGAACCGCCGTTATTGTTTGCCGATGAGCCGACCGGCAGTCTGGATGCGGTCACCGGCGAAGCGGTGATCCGGCTGATGTTCGATTTGAATCGGGCGCACGGTTCGACCTTGGTGCTGGTGACGCACGATACGTCGATCGCGGCGCGCTGCCAGCGCACGATCACGATCGCCGCCGGCAAGCTGGTCGATGAGCCGCTCGCACGCGTACAAGCGATCGGGAATCAATAAGCGCCGTAGCGCGTCAATTGCAGGCCGCCGACGTCGATTTCCGGCGTGCGTTGTCCGATCAGGTCGGCCAGCGCGGCGGCTGCGCCGACGGTGCCGGCCCAGCCGTTGCTGCTGCCGTCGATATGCACGAAGATATTCGCCGCGGGGGTGGCGCCGATCAATGGCGGCCCGTCCGGCAGCAGCGCGACGTTGCCGCTCCAGAAGCTGGCCTGATTGTAGTTGGCTGCATTCGGATACCAGTCGCCGGCGATTTTCAATAAGGTCGTCATGGCCTGTTCCTGTTTCTGCTCCGCGCCGCGGCCCGGCTGCAAACCGATGACGCCGGCGATGCGGATGCGTTCGTCGATGCGCACCAGCGAGGTTTTGTAGGCCGTGTCGATCAGCGCGCTGCGGGGCGCATATTCCGGATGCTTGACGCCGGCGACTGCCGCGTAGCTGCTGACGATATAAGTCGGCACCCGCACGCCCAGCGGCTTGAGCAGCCTGTTGCTGCCGGCGCCGGCGGCGACCACGGCGGCATCGAACCCAACGGTTGCACCGTCGATCGATATTTCCACGCCGTTGCCATCCGGTTGCAGCGCGCTGACGTTATGCATGAAATGGCATTGCACGCCGAGCGCCTGGACCACGGTTTTCAATTGCTTGATGAAATACAGGCAGTTGCCGGCGCCATCCTGTGGGAAATGCCAGGCGCCGCTCAACGCGGTAGCCGGATGCAGATCCGGCTCCATCTGTCGGACCTGCTCGGGATCGAGCACGGCATGGCCGATATCCATATCGCTGAGAACGGCATGCAGTTTAGCCGCTTCCGTCCACTGCGCCGCGCTGCGAAATAAATGCAGGATGCCCGGTGTGGCCTGCAGGTCGATCTGATGCTGTAATTGCATCTGATGCAGCAAGCGGTGGCCGTACAGCGCTGTTTCCGTCATGCGCATTTTATTGATGCGGAAGCGTTCTAGCTGCGCTTCGGCGAACCATTTGCGCAGCCAGCGCCATAAGGATGGACTCACCGTCGGTGACAGCAACAGCGGCGAGTCCGCACTGAACAGGCTGGACAATACCGTTTTGCGCAAGCCGGGCATGGCGATCGGCATCAATCCGGCGGCGGCGAGCATGCCGGAGTTGCCCAGGCTGGCCTGTTCGGCGACATTGCCGTGCTGCTCGAACAGCGTTACCTGATAACCTGCCTGCGCCAGAAAATAAGCGCTGCAAAGACCGCTTAAACCGGCGCCGATGATGGCAATTTTTTGATATTGTCGTTGCGTCACGATATGAATGCGTTGTCGTCGTTGTTTGCCTTGCGGCGATTGTTATCGGGCCTGTTGACGCCGAATTGCCGCGCGCCGGTCGTTGCGCGGCGTGAATGATACATCGAATCGGCCGCCGGTAAAAAAAGGGCGAAAAACGCGAGCGGAATCGGACGTCGATGCAAATGCAGATCAGGACCGGATAAAGGCAGTGGAACAGGAACTGACAGGATTGCCGTTTAATTGCTGGGGCGCTGAAACTTAATGGGCGTAGAGCAATCCTACACAGTAGGACGAACGTGTCCGAGGCGTCACCAATAAGATTTTAACGATCCCTTCAGGATCTCCAATCAATTACTTAGGAGTTGCCAAATGACTTTATCCAAACGTATCGCTACCCTGTTTTTTGCCGGCATGATGCTCTCACTGGTCGGATGCGCGTCCACCTCCCACCATGAAGGCACCGGTGAGTATATCGACGATTCCGTAATCACGACCAAAGTCAAGGCTGCCATCGTCGGCGAGAAGACCTTGAAAGCGACCCAAATCAATGTCGAAACCTACAAGGGCACCGTGCAATTGAGCGGCTTCGTCGACTCCAGCGCGTCTGCGGCCAAGGCCGCCGAAGTGGCGCGCAGCGTCAAGGGCGTGCAAGCCGTCAAGAACGATCTGCGCCTGAGGTAGTAGCTGCGGTAGCAGGCGGACCGGATTGCACTGTAGCCGTCCGTGGGCGGTGTGTCCGGTTTGATGCCAGCAAAACGATGTAAGGCCGTTGCGCAAGCAGCGGCTTTTTTTTGCGTGCGCCCATCGCGCTTTCGACGCATTCCCATTCCTGAAGCAGTGTGGAAGGTCGCCGCTCAAGTGCTCCGGGCAAGCCGCATCGCGGTATAATCCGGCTTCGTTGCAAACCCTCGCCAAGCGCGGCTTTGTAATCCGTATTGTGCAAGCTTCCGATTTAACCGCAGCGTGCTGCATCGACTCCCTTCTCGCCATGTTGATTTTGCCGGGCTCCAACGCTCTTTCCGCTTTCCGTACCCAAGGTTTGTTGTCTCAATTGCAAGCAGTCGACGCCGCGATCGTCGGCGTCACGGGGCGGTTTTACCACTTTGTCGATACCATCGCCGCCTTATCCGGCGCCGACACGGCGCGGTTGAACGGACTGCTGACCTACGGCGACGTCTTCAACGGCAGCGAAGAGGGTGACGATTTCATCGTGATCCCGCGTTTCGGCACCATTTCGCCGTGGGCCAGCAAGGCCACCGATATCGCGCATAACTGCGGCCTGGCGCAGATCAAGCGCATCGAGCGCGGCATCTGGTATCGGGTGCAGGTGAAATCCGGCCTGCTGGGGGGCGCGCGCCGCCTGTCCGACGACGACCTTGCGACGGTGGCCTCGCTGCTGCACGACAGAATGACCGAAAACGTATTGCGCAGCACGGCGCAGGCGGCCGGCATGTTCGACGAACTGGAGGCCAAACCGCTGGCCTCCATCGACTTGCTGAGCGGCGGCAAGGCGGCGCTGGCGCAGGCCAATATCGAACTCGGCCTGGCCCTTTCCGATGACGAAATCGATTATCTGGCGGATGCCTTCACCCGCGCCGGACGCAATCCCACCGACGTCGAACTGATGATGTTCGCCCAGGCCAACAGCGAACACTGCCGCCACAAGATCTTCAACGCCGACTGGACCATCGACGGCGCGGCGCAGGACAAATCGCTGTTTGCGATGATCAAGAATACGCATCGGTTGGCGCCGCGCGGCACGGTGGTGGCCTACAGCGACAATTCGTCGGTTATCGAAGGCGCGGCCGTGAATCGCTTTTATACGCGGGGCGCGGCGTCGGGTCATGAATACCGCGTATCGGAAGAATTGACGCATATTCTGATGAAGGTCGAGACGCATAACCATCCGACCGCGATTTCCCCGTTTCCGGGCGCCTCCACCGGCGCCGGCGGCGAAATCCGCGACGAAGGCGCGACCGGCCGCGGCGCCAAGCCGAAGGCCGGACTGGCTGGCTTCAGCGTTTCCAACCTGCATTTGCCGCAGGCGCCGCAACCGTGGGAAACCACGCAGGACGTGACGCAGCCGCTGGCGCAACGGGGCGCGGCCGCGACCGCATCCGGTGCGCAGACCGCCTACGGCAAGCCCGACCGCATCGCTTCGCCGTTGCGGATCATGATCGACGGTCCGCTCGGCGGCGCCGCGTTCAACAATGAATTCGGCCGCCCCAATCTGGGCGGTTATTTCCGCGCCTACGAACAAAACGTCGGCGGCAACGTGCAGGGCTATCACAAGCCGATCATGATCGCAGGCGGCCTTGGCAGCATTTCCGCCGCGCATACCTCCAAACATGCGCTGCCGGCCGGCAGTCTGCTGATTCAGCTCGGCGGTCCCGGTATGCGCATCGGCATGGGCGGCAGCGCGGCATCGTCGATGGCGACCGGCGCCAATACCGCCGATCTGGATTTCGATTCGGTGCAGCGCGGCAATCCGGAAATGGAGCGCCGCGCGCAGGAAGTCATCAACGCTTGCTGGGCGATGGCCGACGACAATCCGATTCTGTCGATCCACGACGTCGGCGCCGGCGGTCTGTCGAACGCTTTTCCCGAAATCACCAACGATGCCAAGCGCGGCGCGATTTTCGATCTGCGCCGGATTCCGCTGGAAGAATCGGGCATGGCGCCGAAGGAAATCTGGAGCAATGAATCGCAGGAGCGCTATGTGCTGGCGATCGCGCCGGACAATCTGGCACTGTTCGAAAGCATCTGCCGTCGCGAACGCAGCCCGTTCGCCGTGGTCGGCACCGCCACCGAGGCGCGCCAGCTGCAATTGATCGATGCGGCGCACGACAACATGCCGGTCGATATGCCGATGGAGGTGCTGCTCGGCAAACCGCCCAAAATGCATCGCGACGTGCGGCACGTGCGGCACGACTTTCCGGCGCTCGATCTGACCGGCGTCGAATTGGCCGAAGCGGCGCAGCGCGTATTGCGCCAGCCGACCGTCGGCGATAAATCCTTTCTGATCACCATCGGCGACCGTTTCGTCGGCGCGATGACCGCGCGCGATCAAATGGTCGGCCCATGGCAGGTGCCGGTAGCCGATTGCGCCGTCACCACGATGAGTTTCGACGGTTATCTGGGCGAAGCGATGGCGATGGGCGAACGCACGCCGCTGGCGGTGATCGATGCCGCCGCATCCGGCCGCATGGCCGTCGGCGAGGCGCTGACCAATATCGCGGCGGCGCGGATCGCCGATATCTCCGACATCAAACTGTCGGCCAACTGGATGGCCGCCTGCGGTCAGCCGGGCCAGGATGCGGCGCTGTTCGATACCGTCAAGGCCGTCGGCATGGACTTGTGTCCGGCGCTGGGCATCAGCATCCCGGTAGGCAAGGACTCGCTGTCGATGCGCACCACCTGGAACGACGATGGCGTCGCCAAGGCGGTGACTTCGCCGGTATCCCTGATCGTGTCGGCGTTTGCGCCGGTAGCCGATGTGCGCTCCACGCTGACGCCGCAAATCCGCACCGATGCCGGCGACAGCGTACTGATCGTCATCGATCTGGGCCGCGGAAAAAACCGCATGGGCGCATCGATACTGGCGCAGGTGATGCAGCAGCTCGGCGATCGCGCGCCGGACGTCGACAGCGCCGACGACCTGAAAGGTTTTTTCCAGGCAATCCAGCGTTTGAACGGCGACGGCAAATTGCTGGCGTATCACGATCGTTCCGACGGCGGCCTGTTTGCCACGCTATGCGAAATGGCGTTTGCCGGCCGCGCCGGCCTGTCGCTGAATCTGGATATCCTGACCATGGACAACGGTCACGGCGCCGATTGGGGCGACGCCAAGAACTGGACCGCACAGGTGTCGGAACGCCGCAACGAAGCGACGCTGGCGGCCTTGTTCAACGAAGAGCTGGGCGCGGTGATCCAGGTGCGCGCCGACGAAAAATCGGACGTGATGAACGTGCTGCGCGAATATAATCTGGGCGCCTGCAGCCACATCATCGGCAAACCGAACAGCCGCGACGTGATCGAATTCGCGCGCGACACCAAAACCGTCTACAGCCAGCCGCGCACCGCGCTGCAGCGTCTGTGGAGCGAGACCGGCTGGCGCATCGCCAGGCTGCGCGACAACCCGGCCTGCGCCGATGCCGAATTCGATCGCATCCTCGATGCGCAGGATCCCGGATTGACGCAAACCCTGAGCTTCGATGCGCAGCAGGATATCGCCGCGCCGTTCATCAACCGCGGCGCGCGTCCGCGCGTGGCGATTCTGCGCGAGCAGGGCGTCAATTCGCATGTGGAAACGGCGTATGCGATGCATAAGGCCGGTTTCAGCGCGGTCGACGTGCACATGAGCGATCTGATCGCGGGACGCGCCCGGTTGGACGATTTCAAGGGCATGATCGCGGTCGGCGGCTTTTCGTACGGCGACGTGCTGGGGGCGGGCGAGGGCTGGGCCAAAACCATCCTGTTCAACGAGGCCATGCGGCAACAGTTTGCCGGCTTCTTCGAACGCAGCGATACGTTTTCGCTGGGGATCTGCAACGGATGCCAGATGTTGAGCAATTTGAAATCCATTATCCCGGGCGCGCAGGCGTGGCCGAAATTCACGCGCAACAAATCCGAGCAGTTCGAAGCCCGTTTCGTGATGGTCGAAGTGATGGATTCGCCGTCGATTTTCATGCAGGGCATGGCCGGCACGAAAGCGCCGGTGGTGGTGGCGCATGGCGAAGGCTATGCCGATTTTTCGCAGACGGGCGATCGCGCGCAAGCGCTGATGGCAATGCGTTATATCGATAACCGCGGCGCGGCGACCGAAGCCTATCCGTTCAATCCGAACGGTTCACCCGGCGGCTTGACTGCGGTGACCACGCCGGACGGCCGCTGTACCGCGCTGATGCCGCATGGCGAACGGGTTTTCCGCACGGTTCTGCAATCATGGCATCCGGCCGGCGCCGGCGAGGATGCGCCGTGGATGCGCATGTTCCGTAATGCACGGCAATGGGTAGCGTAACAACCCCGTCGGTCGGATACGGAGCGCCATGAAAAAAGCCGTTCAGCAGAATATGCTGAACGGCTTTTTTGTAGTCGACGATCCGATGGCTTACTGGATCTTCGCTTTCTTGCGCAATTCTTCCTGATACGCCTGCAGCTTGCGTTGTTGCAGGGCTTCGGTGATTTGCGGTTTCACTTCTTCCAGTGTCGGCACCTTGGCCGGACGGACATCGTCCAGACGGATCACGTGATAGCCGAATTGCGTCTTGACCGGGGTTTGGGTGATTTCACCTTTTTTCAGAGCCACCATCGCGTCCGAGAACGGCTTGACGAACGAGGCAGGCGTCGCCCAGTCCAGATCGCCGCCGTTGGCTGCCGAGCCAGGGTCCTTCGATTGCTTGGCCAGATCTTCGAACTTGGTGCCGGCATTGAGCTTGGCGATGATGGATTTGGCCAGGTCTTCATTGTCGACCAGGATGTGGCGGACGTGATATTCCTTGTCGCCGGCCTGGGCGCGGAATTTGTCGTATTCGGCCTTGATGTCGTCATCCGAAATCGGATGCTTCTTGACGAAATCGCCGATCAGCGAGCGAATCACGATCGATTGACGCGCCAGTTCCAGTTGGGCTTTGACATCGGCGCTGTTGTTCAGACCCTGCTTGTCCGCTTCCTGCATCAGGATTTCGCGATTGATCAGCTCATCCTTGACCGCGCTGCGCAATTGCGGCGTGTCGGCCTGGCCTTGCGACGCCAATTGCTTGACCATGACATCGGCGCGCGACGAAGGGATAGGCTTGCCGTTGACGACAGCGATATTCTGCGCCATTGCGGGTATGGCGGTGATTGCTATCAGAGCAAACAAGGGCGCAACCAGCGCTTTAGCAGGTTTAAATGTCATTATTCGATCCTAATAGAAAGGTGGGAAATATAAAGGGGGAGCAATGGCAAATGGAAACGAGAGATAAGAGATAAGAAATTAATCAATGCTTAATTCGCTTGTTCAGCTTGTTCAGACGGAGTCAGAGCGACAATCGCCAGCGCATGAATATCATGCTGCATCATATCGTGCAGACAATCATACACCAGACGGTGCCGGGACAAGCGGTTTTTACCTTCGAAAACATGCGAAACCAGCTTAATGCGATAGTGTCCGCCGCCTGAAGCGGCGCCCGCGTGACCGGCATGTTGCGCCGATTCGTCGGCTATCTGGCACAGCAGCGGCGCGAACGTCTCGGTCAGGCGTCGTTCCATCGTGGCAATACGGGATTGCTGCGGTGCGCTCATTCCGTTTCCTTCACGTATTTGGACAGCAGCAGGCTTTGTCCGACGATGAAGGCAAACATCAGGCCCATGCCGCCGAACATCTTGAACGTAACCCATTGATCGGTAGTGAAATTGAAGGCGACGTAGAGATTAAGTAGGCCCATTCCGATAAAAAACATGATCCATGCCACACCCACGCGCGCCCATAGCTGGTCCGGCAGCGCAAGCTGCTTTTCCATCATCACGCGGATCAGATTCTTGTGCATGAAAAATTGGCTGATCAGCAATGCGGCGGCAAAACACCAGTACAAGACCGTAGGTTTCCACTTTATAAATGTTTCATCGTGGAAATAAATCGTCGCGCCGCCGAAAACAGTAATGATCGCCAGCGAAATCCACAGCATGGCGTCCACTTTGTGCCGGCGCGCCAGCAGATAGCCGATTTGACACAGCGTGGCGACGATCGCCACCGCGGTCGCCAGCAGAATGGGTGCCTGGTCCGGCGCGATGGCGCCGCCCGATACGATGCCGGACAGATAATGCGAAACCAGGTCCTGCGCAGTGGAAACATGGCCTTCGGCCCACTTGAAGACGCCGAAAAACAGCAGAACCGGAAACAGATCGAACAAAAATTTCATGATGACTAGTCGTTTCTCATTAAGGTGAATCAGCTTTGCTCGTCGGACTCCGCATCGTTTTGCGGCGTAAAACGCAGCGACGCCGAGTTGATGCAATAACGCAAACCGGTGGGCGGCGGCCCGTCGGGAAATACATGTCCCAGATGCGCATCGCACACATTGCAAATGATTTCGGTACGCATCATGCCATAAGTGCGGTCGGTTTTCTCGCGTACGTTATCCGCGTTCAGTGCCTTGAAATAACTCGGCCAGCCGCAACCGGAGTCGAATTTGGCATCCGACGCAAATAACGGCGTATTGCAGCATACGCAGGTATAGATGCCGGCTTCGTGATGATCCCAGTAACGCCCGGTAAAGGCGTGTTCGGTGGCGGCATGGCGGGTCACCCGATATTCCATATCGTCGAGCTGGGCGCGCCATTCGTCGTCGGTTTTTTCGACTTTGACGGGCGGGGTCTGATGGGGGGTGTTCATGTATCGGCTCCTGTAAGAATCGTGTCAGGAAGAGCAGCTTACTTCCAGATGGCTGGCCCAGTCGGGTGGCAGCGCGGCGTAGCGTTCGGCGTCCGGCTGTTCATCGAACGGACGCTGCAATACCTGCCGCAGGCGCTCGATTTCCGAGAAATCGCCGGCTTGCGCCTGATCGATGGCGACCTGCGCCAGATAATTTCTAAGTACATATTTTGGGTTGATCGCATGCATTGCAAGCCGGCGCGCGGCATCATCGGCAGGCGC
This sequence comes from Herbaspirillum sp., assembly GCA_028292625.1. Lineage (GTDB taxonomy): Bacteria > Pseudomonadota > Gammaproteobacteria > Burkholderiales > Burkholderiaceae_D > Herbaspirillum. Next base: position 45,436 of record JAQGLY010000031.1, read on the forward strand.
GGTCTGTCCTTCCGCCCGCAAGCGCTGGCGATAGCGCCCGGCCCAGGCGTCGAAGGCGGCGCGGTTCATGAACATGTCGCGCAGCCGCGCGTGGCCGCCGGGCTCGTCCGGCTGTCCTGTGGGAAGGTCGCCGAGGCCCCGGAAAAACTGCGTGAAGTCGACGCCTGGCAGAATCGCGAACAGCGCGTCGATCAGCGCCGCATCGTCCGCCTGCGTCGTGCGCAAGCCCAGTTTGGCGTGCATCAATGCCGCCATCTTGGCGTCGTAAGCCGGCTGGTAGGCGGCCAGCGCCGCATGGGTGCGGTCGGCGTCGCCGATCAGCGGCAGCAGCGCCTGGCCGAGCGCATAGCAATTCCATTCGCCGATTTTCGGCTGGTTGTTGTACGCGTAACGGCCCTGCTGGTCGGTGTGGTTGCAGATATGGCGGGCATCGAATGCCTCCATGAAGCCGAACGGGCCGTAATCCAGCGTCAGGCCGAGAATGGACATATTGTCGGTATTGAGCACGCCGTGCATGAAACCGACCGCCTGCCACTGCGCCACCATCTCGGCGGTGCGGCGCGCGACTTCGGCCAGCAGCGCCTGGTACGGATTTTCGGCAGCGCGCAGCGCCGGGTAGAATTGATCGATCACGGTGTCGGCCAGAATTTTCAGGGTGCCGTGCTGGCCGTTGTAATACCAGTGCTCGAACGAGCCGAAGCGGATAAAACTCGGCGCCATGCGGGTGACGACGGCGGCGGTTTCCGGCGTTTCGCGCATGACCCGCGCGTTGGAGCCGACAATCGCCAGCGCCCGCGTGGTGGGAATGCCTAGCGCGGCCATGGCTTCCGAGCACAGGAATTCCCGGATCGACGAACGCAGTACCGCGCGGCCGTCGCCCATGCGCGAATAGGGCGTGGCGCCGGCGCCTTTGAGCTGCAATTCCATTCTGCCGCCTTGCACGGCGGCGGCGACGTCGCCCAGCATGATGGCGCGACCGTCGCCGAGCTGACCTGCCCATACACCGAATTGATGGCCCGAATACACCGCGGCCAGCGGTTTCGACGCCGGCAGGACGCGATTGCCGACCAGCACGTCGACCATGCCGTTGTCAGCCAGCGCATGCGGCGGCATATCGATCAGGGCCGCCGCCGGTGCGCTGAACGCCACCGGATAAGGCGCCGGCAGGGGCGTCGGCATCAGCTGCGTGAAAAAGACGGGCGGCAGGTCGGCGAAACGATTGCCTAAGCGCGCATCAAAATCCGCGGCTAAATCCGGCTCGGTGGCGGCGATCTCGGCGGTGTCGGCACATTGCATGAAAAGATCCTTTGAAAAACGGCGTCGACGCATACGCATACTGCGCGAATAGCGGGATCGCAGAAATTCAGTCACCGCGCCGACTCTGAAAAACGTATTTTGACAGAGATACGGATATCTTATGGGATTGCACGTTTTCTTCGGCGCGCCGCGGTGCTGCTCTGCAGCATTTTTCGCATTGTCGTACAATAGCGCGTTCAACAGCGCAATTTCCGCCTTTCCGCGATCCGTTCGCAGTTCTGCGCGCAGAATGTAAAGGCTTCTTTCGGGGCCGATACCGTTAGCGATCTTTTTAGCGGCGCTTTTACCGGCACCGATCAACGATTTCCACTGAATTCAAATGGCGCGTTTCCGTTTTTTGCCCGATAGCATGAGCATGATGTTGCTTACCGTCCTGGTGGCGGCGAGTTTTTTTCCCGCAACCGGCAGCATTGCCGTCGATCTCAATTCGGTGACCGTCCTGATGATCGGCCTGCTGTTTTTCCTGCACGGTGCGCGGCTGTCGCGCGCGGCGTTGATGGCCGGGGCGACGCACTGGCGTCTGCATCTGGCGGTGCTGTGCTGTACTTTCGTCATGTTTCCATTGATGGGACTGGTGCTCAAGCCGGCATTGCTGAAGGTGCTGACGCCGGAACTGTACGTGGGCATCCTGTTTCTTTGCACGCTGCCTTCCACCGTGCAATCGTCGATCGCATTTACCTCGGCCGCGCGCGGCAACGTGCCGGCCGCGATCTGCAGCGCATCGGCCTCCAATCTGCTCGGTATTTTCGTGACGCCGGTGCTGGTCGGCCTGATGGTGATTTCGTCGGCCGGCAGCCAGGCATCGCCGGATGCTGTCCTGAAAATCATCTATCAATTGCTGCTGCCTTTCATCGCCGGACAAGTCTTGCGCCAATGGATAGGCGCTTGGGTCGACCGCAACAAGGGCCTGTTGAAAGTGGTCGATCAGGGTTCGATTTTGCTGGTGGTATACGCCGCCTTCAGCGAAGCGGTGGAGCAGGGGCTGTGGCATCAATTGCCGCTGATCAAAATTCTGAGTCTGGTCACGGTGTGCGGCGCGATGCTGGCGTTGGTGATGGGCGGCATGTCGTGGCTCTGCCGGCGCATCGGATTCAGCAAGGAAGACGAAATCACGATCGTTTTTTGCGGCTCCAAAAAAAGCCTGGCGTTCGGTGTGGCGATGGCCAAGGTGCTGATGGCCGGCAGCGCCATCAGTATGATATTGTTGCCGATCATGCTGTTTCATCAAATTCAATTGCTGGTGTGCGCGATGATGGCCGGTCGCTATGCCAAGCGCAAGGAAATCGCCGTGCCGGGACTGACAGCGGCTGTCGAACTCAGATCCTGAGTGCTGTCAGGGTTACGGCGATCTAATCGTTAAGCGAATAAACAGATAAACAAATAAACAGGGACCTCCCGACATGCCGGCGCTGATCGAGATGAGAACCGAACGTCTGCGACTGCGGCAGTGGCGCGGCAGCGACCGGGAGCCGTTTGCGCAGCTCAACGCCGATCCCGTCGTGATGGAATTTTTCCCCCGCACGCTCAACCGCAAGGAAAGCGATACGATTGCCGACCGGATGCAGGCGCTGATCGCCGCCAACGGCTGGGGCTTTTGGGCGGTCGAGTTGCTGGAGAGCGCGGCGTTCATCGGCGTGGTCGGCCTGAACGCGCCGTCGTCGTCGCTGCCGTGCTGGCCTTGCATCGAGGTTGGATGGCGTCTGGCGCAGCCGTATTGGGGCAAAGGCTATGCGTGCGAGGCGGCCGGCGCATCGCTGCGGCTGGGGTTCGAGGTGCTGAATCTGACTGAAATCGTTTCTTTCACAGCGGTTGGCAATCTGCGTTCGCAGCGCGTGATGCACCGGCTGGGCATGCATCGGGACGATGAGGATTTCGAACATCCGGATGTGCCGGCCGGCCATGCGCTGCGGCTGCACGCGCTGTACCGATTGCCGCGCGAAGTATGGAACGTGCAGGCCCCATCGCGTTATGTCGATTTACGTTGAATTGTTTCGTTTTCCACTATTCGGAACAGCGGAGCCAAGTCCTGGTGTATTTACCTAATTACCCTAGGTAAATTATTCATTTTTACGTAATAATTACACCGATCCAGTAGTATAGCCGCGCATGCCCGACAGCATGCCTGCATGCATTGCGGGCGTGTTGCTATGGCGTTACGGTCCGTACGGGCGCGTCCGTCGTTTTTCTCTTTTTTCTATCGATTCATGCCATCTTCCCTTAGCGCGCCGTCCACATCCATATTGCAGTATCGCCATTTCCGTTTTTTCTGGTGCGCGCGGGCGGCGTCGACCATCGCGCTGCAAATGCAGATCGTGGCGGTCGCCTGGCAGGTGTATCAATTGACCGGCAGCGCCTTCGATCTGGGCTTGGTCGGACTGGTGCAATTCATCCCGTCGATCTTCCTGGTGTTCATCGTGGGCCACATCGCCGATCGCTACGACCGGCGGCGGATCGCGATGTTTTGCGTATTGCTGGAGGGGACTTGCGCGCTGACCCTGGCCATCGGCAGCGCGGGCGGCTGGCTGAACAAGGAAGTGATCTTTGCGGTGGTGTTCATGATCGGCGTTGGCCGCGCATTCAGCATGCCGATCATGTCGACGCTGGTGTCGGCGCTGGTGCCGCCGGCGGTGCTGCCGCGCGCGATCGCTACCTTTGCGTCGGCCACGCAGTTCGCGGTGATTATCGGCCCGGCGCTGGGCGGCCTGTTATATGTGTTCGGCGCGGGCGCGGTCTACGCCAGCAGTTGCGCGCTGTTCTTTTTATCCTCCTTCCTGATTTCCCGGATCCGCATCGAACGGCCGGTCACGGCCAAGGCGCCGGTGACGATGAAGTCGCTGTTTGCCGGCATCGGATTTATTCGCAGCCGTCCCGCCATCTTCGGCGCGGTTTCGCTGGCTCTGTTTGCGGTCCTTCTGGGCGGCGCGACGGCGCTGCTGCCGATTTATGCGCACGATATTTTGCATACCGGTTCGGTCGGCCTGGGCTTGCTGCGCTCGGCGCCGGCGGTCGGCGCGCTGTGCATAGGCGTGTATCTGGCGAGGCATCCGCTGAAAAACCGGATCGGCCGCACCATGTATATCGGGGTCGGCATTTACGGCCTGGCGACCGTGGTGTTTGCGGTATCGCACTGGTTTCTTCTGTCGCTGCTGATGCTGGTGGTGCTGGGGGCAGCCGACATGATCAGCGTGGTGGTGCGTTCATCGTTCGTGCAATTGCAGACGCCGGACGCGATGCGCGGCAGGGTCGGCGCGGTCAATTCGGTGTTCGTCGGCACCTCGAATCAGCTGGGCGAATTCGAGTCCGGCGTGATGGCGGCCTGGCTGGGCGCGGTGCCGGCGGTGGTGGTCGGCGGCCTCGGCACGTTGATTGTCGTGCTGTTGTGGATTCGGGTGTTCCCCGAATTATTCAATGTGGACAGACTGACCCCCATCGAAGACCACGAGACGGCCTCGGCCGTGCAGAAGGCGGCCTGAGACGTACTAGTGGACCAGGGCTGCCTAGGGCTGCGGATGAAACTGATGCGCCAGCGTGAATTCGTCGATACGCGGTATGTAGGTCAGGCCCTTGCGCATGGCCCAGGTCGCGTATTGATGATGCAGCGGTATCACCGCGTAATCCTGTAAGGCCACGGTTGCCGCCTGCTCGGCGAATTGCGCGCGCTGTTTTTCATCGACCGACGCCAGCGACGATCGCACCAGTTTATCCACATTCGGGTTGCTGTATTTCCCCCAGTTCCAGGTGCCCCAGCCGGTCGCCGGATCGGCAGTGCCGACCAGCGTGCGCAGGCCGAAGTCGCCGGCCAATGTGCCCCAGCCCAACAATGCCATGCTGAAGGCGCCGTTGCGCGCCTTGCCGAAATACACCGACAGCGGCAGGGTCTCCACCTTGGTGGCGATGCCGATGCGGCTCAGGAATTGGGCCACGGTTTGCGCCACGCGTTCATCATTGATATAGCGATTGTTGGGGCCGTGCAGCGTCAGATTGAAGCCGTTCGGATAACCGGCCGCGGCCAGCAGCTTTTTCGCGCCTTCGGGATCGTATTGTTCGACTTTCAATGCATTTGAATAGCCGAGAATGCCGGGCGCGACGATGTTCGATGCGGGGACGCCGAGGCCGTCCAGCACGCGCTCGGCCATCAGCGGGCGATTGATCGCTTTCGAAATGGCCTGCCGCACGCGGATATCTTTCAGTGGGTTCCTGGTCAGCGGCTTGCCGTCTTTATCGGTGATGTCCGGCGTCACATCGCGCGATTGATCCAGCGTCCAGAAAATGGTGCGCCACGAGGTTTTCTGCACCACGACGAATTTGGGATCGCTCTTGAGCCGGGAGACATCGGCCGGCGGCACGTTTTCGATGGCGTCCACTTCGCCGGCCAGCAGCGCGGCCAGCCGCGCGCCGTCGGAGGTCATGATGCGGAAGGTGACTTTATCCCAATCCGGTTTCGGGCCCCAATACGCATCGTTACGCACCAGGATAATGCGGTCGCCGCGGGTAAAGCTGGAGAACTTGAACGGGCCGGTGCCGATCAGCGCCTTGCCGCTGTTGAAATCTTCCTGTGTTGCATGTTCCGCGGCCTTTTTGGAAACGATGAAGATGGTGCTGACGTCCAGCGGCAGCGCGCCGTACGGCGTCGCGGTTTTCAGGCGCAGGGTATACGGATCGACGATCTGCTTGCCGACGATCTGTTTGGTGTAACTGGTGAACGGGCCGGGACTGTTGATCAGCGTGGCCGGACGGTCCAGCGAAAACACCACGTCCGCGGCGGTCATCTCGGACCCGTCGTGGAATTTCACGCCGCGCCGCAGCTTGAATTCCCAGGTGGTGGCGTCGACCGCGCGCCACGCCGTCGCCAGCCCCGGCACCAGATGGCCGTTCGGATCCACGTTGATCAGCGCATCGAACAAATGCGTGGCCAGCGACACATTCGGCGCGATGTTGTTGAAGTGCGGATCCAGCGTCGACACGTCGGCAAACAGGCCGATCTTCAGTTCGGCGGCATGGGCGGTCGGGACGGCCGCCGACATGGCCAGCAACAACGATGCCGAAGCGGCCAGCGCCATTCCGCATAAATGCCGACGCAACGAACGGGTGATGAAATGCATAAGTGAACTCCGGACTGATTTGAGCATGGATGATAAGTCATTCGCCGGCGGTGCGGGAAGCTATGGATATTTTTGAAAAGATCTGACCGCGGGCATTGAATGGTTTTTGCGGCCGGGGTACTTTCGGCAAGAATTGCTTCCCAATGCGATAATTCCATCCATTCCCAACTCCTCTCCTGGATATCAAATGAAGACAAAAGCTGCTGTGGCGTGGAAAGCCGGTCAAGCGTTGACGATTGAAGAAGTCGAACTGGGCGGTCCGCGCGCCGGCGAGGTGCTGGTCGAAATCAAGGCGACCGGTATCTGCCACACCGATTATTACACGCTGTCCGGCGCCGATCCGGAAGGCATTTTCCCCGCCATCCTCGGCCATGAAGGCGCCGGTGTGGTGGTCGACGTCGGACCCGGCGTGAAGTCGCTGAAAAAAGACGATCACGTGATTCCGCTGTACACGCCCGAATGCCGCGAATGCAAATTCTGCCTGTCGCAGAAGACCAATCTGTGCCAGGCCATCCGCGGTACGCAGGGCCGCGGCCTGATGCCGGATGCGACCAGCCGTTTTTCGATAGACGGCAAACCGATTTTCCATTACATGGGAACCTCGACTTTTTCCAATTACATCGTGGTGCCGGAAATCGCCCTCGCGAAAATCCGTGAAGACGCGCCGTTCGACAAGGTCTGCTACATCGGTTGCGGCGTCACTACCGGCGTCGGCGCGGTGCTGTTTACGGCCAAGGTAGAAGCCGGCGCGAATGTGGTGGTGTTCGGCCTGGGCGGGATCGGCCTGAACGTGATCCAGGCCGCGCGCATGGTCGGCGCGGACAAGATCATCGGCGTCGATCTGAATCCGGAACGCGAAGCGATGGCGCGCAAATTCGGTATGACGCATTTCATCAATGCCAAGACCAGCAAGAACGTGGTCGACGAAATCATCGGGTTGACCGACGGCGGCGCCGATTACAGTTTCGAATGCATCGGTAATGTGAATACGATGCGGCAGGCGCTGGAATGCTGTCATAAGGGCTGGGGGCAGTCGATCGTGATCGGCGTGGCGGCGGCTGGACAGGAAATCAGCACCCGTCCGTTCCAGTTGGTGACCGGCCGGGTATGGAAAGGTTCCGCCTTCGGCGGCGCGCGCGGCCGCACCGACGTGCCGAAAATCGTCGATTGGTATATGGACGGCAAATTGAACATCGACGATCTGATCACGCACAAGCTGGCGCTGGCGGACATCAACCAGGGCTTCGACCTGATGAAAAGCGGCGAATCGATTCGCTCAGTGGTGGAGTTCTGACATGATGATGAGAACCACCAGCGAACATCGCTGTTTCGGCGGCGTACAGGGCTTTTACCGGCATGCGTCGGAAGTCATCGGTGCGCCGATGCGGTTTTCCGTATATCGGCCGCCGCAGGCGGTGCAGGGGCAGGGGCCGGTGCCGGTATTGTTTTTTCTGGCGGGCCTGACCTGCACCGAAGAGACCTTCATGATGAAGGGCGGCGCGCAACGTTACGCCGCCGAGCACGGCGTCATTCTGGTGGCCCCGGATACCAGTGCGCGCAATACCGGCATCGCCGGGGCCAAGGATGCGTGGGATTTCGGCGAAGGCGCCGGATTCTATCTGGATGCGACGCAGGCGCCGTGGGAGCAATCTTTTCGGATGGAAAGTTATATCGTCGGCGAACTGCTGCCGCTGGTGCTCAAGTATTCCGGCGCGCGCGGCGGCAAGGTCGGCGTCTTCGGTCATTCAATGGGCGGCCACGGCGCATTGACGCTGGCCTTGCGCCATCCGGAGGTATTTCATTCGGTATCGGCGTTCGCGCCGATTACCTCGCCTTCGCAATGCCCATGGGGACAAAAAGCGTTCAGCGCTTATCTGGGCGGCGACCGCGAGACCTGGCGCGCGCATGACGCCTCGCAATTGATGGCCGCGCGAACCACGGCGTTGCTGCCGCGGATATTGATCGATCAGGGGTTGGACGATCAATATCTGCAGACGCAATTAATGCCGGAGCAATTCGAAGCCGCATGCGAAAAAGCCGGCCAGCCGCTGACCCTGCGCTGTCATGAGGGCTACGACCACAATTATTATTTCATCTCCAGTTTCATGCAGGATCATCTGGCGTTTCATGCGGAGCAATTGCAGCAGCGCTGAACAGCAAGGCATGGCGCAAGCCGCCGATTTTCGAAAACGCCGACGGTTAATTGCCGTCGGCGTTTTTTTGCGTCGGTGCGCCGCTTGAGTAAGACGGCGGCGTAAGCCATAGCCGTCCACAAAAAAACAGCGCCGTTCGGACAAGGCGCTGTTTTTCGCTAGTGCGCGGCAGCGGCGCCCGCCTCGGCGCCCCCGTCGGCCGATTGGGGAGTTTTGGCTGGTTTGGTAATCCAGATAAACGGAATGATGACGATAAAGATCACCGCCGAAATCCAGAAAATATCGTTCAATCCTATCATCGCGGCCTGCGCCGACAAATTGCGTTCGATCATGCCCAGCGTTTGCGCCTGATCCAGGCCCAGCAGATTGCGGATGCCGTCTATCGTCTGTTGCAACGCAGGGCTGTAAGGGGTGGCGTGTTCGGTCAGTTGCGCATGATGCAGGATGGTACGGTTGTTCCACGCGGTGGATGCGACCGAGGTGCCGACCGCGCCGAAGAACACGCGCACGAAACTCGACAATCCGGCCGCCGCCGGAATCTTGTCGGGCGGCAGGCCGGACAACAGCACCACCGTCAGCGGCACGAAGAACAGGGCCATCGGAATCCCCTGCAGCAACGTGGGCAGGATCACGTGGAAAGAGTCGATCTCAAGGTTGAAGCGCGAGCGCATGTAGAAAATAATCGCGAACCCGATAAACGCCGCCGTCGCCACCCAGCGCGCATCCATGCGCGGCAAAAATTTTCCGACAAAGGGCATCAAAATGACCGCAAAAATGCCGATCGGCGCGGTGGCCAGTCCGGCATCGATGGAGCGGTAGCCGAGATATTGCTGCATCCATTGCGGCAACAGCACCAGATTGCCGAAAAATACGCCATAGCCGATGGAAATGGCCAGCACGCCGCCGGCGAAATTGCGTTTGGTGAACAGGTGCAGATCTACCACGGGATGTTCGTTGTTCAATTCCCATATAACGAAATACGCAAAACTGACCGCCGCCACGATGGCCAGCGTGACGATCGTCGGCGACGCAAACCAGTCCAGATCCTTGCCCTTGTCGAGCATGATCTGCAGCGACGCCACCCAGGTGATCAGCAGCGCGAGGCCGATTTTGTCGATAGGCAGATTGTAGGTCGGCGTTTCGCGCGTGCGGTAAATCGCCAGCGTGATGCCGGCGGCGAGCATCCCGACCGGAATGTTGATGTAAAAAATCCACGGCCATTTATAGGCGTCGGTGATCCATCCGCCCAGCGCCGGCCCGGCGACCGGCGCGACCACGGCGGTCATCGACCATAAGGCCAGCGCGAACGACGCGCGCGCCTTCGGATACGATCCCAGCAACAGCGCCTGCGACAGGGGCACCATCGGTCCGGCCACCAGCCCCTGCATCACGCGTGCGCCGAGCAGGATCGGCAGCGTCGGCGCCAGTCCGCACAGCCACGACGCGATCACGAACAGCAGAATCGAGGTGACGAACAGGCGCACCTGGCCGAAGCGCTGCGTAAGCCAGCCGGTCAGCGGGATCGAAATCGCGTTTGCCGCGGCGAACGAGGTGATGACCCAAGTGCCTTCGTCCACCGATACGCCCATATCGCCCGAAATGGTCGGGATGGCGACGTTGGCGATCGAGGTGTCGAGCACGTTCATGAACACCGCCAGCGACACCGCGATGGTGCCGAACAGCAGTGTGGCGCCGGTCAGCGGCGGCGGTGGTGTAAACGGCGGTCTGGTTGCCATGGCTGCGCTCTCGGTCAGGTGCGCGGCGCGGCGACGGCATTGCCGCCGGCGCCGGCACTGCGCTTCATTGCCGCGGTGTCGGCGCCGGCGACGGTACCGGCGCCAGTACCCAGATTGCGGTTGATGATGCCACGCACGATTTCATCGGCTTGCGTATTCAGATCCTTGTAGATCGAAGTCTGATAGTCGGTGACTGCCGGCTGCGCCTTGCCTGTGTTGCGCACATCGATGGTGGCTGTGGTGGACAGGCCGATGCGCAATGGATGGGCCTTGACTTCCTGCGGATCGAGTGTGACCCGCAGCGGCACCCGCTGCACCACCTTGATCCAGTTGCCGGACGCGTTTTGCGCCGGCAGCAACGAAAACGCGCTGCCGGTGCCGGCCGAGAACCCCTGCACCGTGCCGTGATAGATGACATCCGAGCCGTAGGCATCGGCGGTCACTTCGACCGCCTGGCCGACGCGGATGTTTTTGAGCTGGCTTTCCTTGAAATTGGCGTCGATCCAGATCTGCTCCAGCGGCACGATGGCCATCATCGGCGTGCCGGCGGCGATGCGCTGGCCGACCTGGACCGAGCGTTTCGATACAAACCCGGTAATCGGCGCGGATATGCCGACGCGGGAGTAATTCAGATAGGCGGCGCGCACCTGGGAGGCGGCATTGAGCACATTCGGATGTTCGGTGACGCTGGTTTTGTCGGTCAGCGCGCGGTTGGCGCTCAATGCGGTGCGCGCCTGCTTGAGCGCAGCGGCCGAAGTCTTGACCGTATCCTGGGCGTGCTTCACGTCTTCCTGCGACACGGTGCCGCTGCCGAGCCCTGCCTGACGGCGACGCAAATCGTCGTTGGCGCGATCCAGATTGGTTTCGGCGGCAACGACCGCCGCTTCCAGGCTGTCGTTATTCAAAAACAGCTGGCGCGTCTGCCGCACCGCTTGCGCCAGCGCCGCTTCGGCCTGCGCCATCGCGACCTGCGCATCGGCGGCATCCAGCTGCACCAGCGGCTGGCCGGCCTGCACGAGTTGCGTATCGTCGGCCTTGATTGCTGTGACGGTGCCGCCGATTTGCGATGAAATCTGGACCACATTGCCGCCGACATAAGCGTCGTCGGTGGATTCGAAAAAACGCGCGTACAGGAACCAATAGAGGAATAGCGCCACGGCAATGACGAGCACGATCAGCGTCAGTATCAATAACTGCCGTTTGCGCTTGCCGTTGCGACTGCCGTTTCCGTTCGCATTCCCATTGGCTCCCGGCGCCGCCGATGCTTGTTCTGCTTGATTGCCGCTCATGAATGACTCCGCAATGATTTGACTGATATATGAATTTGGACGAAAGAATTATTGCCGGGCGGCCGGCGCCGATGCATCGGCAGCATTGGCGCTGGCGGCGTCGGCATCGAGCCCAGCGCTGCGCGCGTCGAAGCCGCCGCCCAGTGCTTTATATAAACCGATCTGCTGATTGCGCCTATCGACTTCCAGGCTCAGCAGCATTTGCTGCTGAGCCAGCAGCGTGGTTTCCGCGGCGACCGTGGTGAGCTGCGAGGCCAGGCCCAGGCGATAGCGCTCCTGCGCCAGCGCAAATCCGCGTTGCGCGGCGGCCAGCGCTTCGCGCCGGATAGGCAATTGCGCGTCGATCGAATGAATCGCGGCGATCTGTTGCGCGACGTCGGCATAAGCGTCATTCAAGGTCTGCTTGTAATTGGCGACAGCCAGATCGTAGGCCGCGACCTGGCCTTTCAGGTTGGCGCGCAATGCGCCGGCGTCGAAAATCGGCAGACTGATGGCGGGGCCGAAGGCAGCGGCGCTGCTGGCTCTGGTAAAAGGATTGTTGTTGAGCAGCGATTCGAAACCGATACTGGCCGACAGATTGATGTCCGGATAAAAAAGCGCCTTGGCGACCTTGATGCCGCCGCTGGCGGCTTCCACCTGCCAGCGGGCGGCCACGATATCGGGGCGGCGGCCCAGCAAATCCAGCGGCAGATTGGCGGGCAGCGCCGGCGTGCTCAGCGTTTCGATGCGGGGCCGCTGCAATTGCATGCCGCGGTCCGGACCTTTGCCGAGCAATGCGCCCAGCTGCTGGCGAATCACTACGATGCGGCCTTCGTTTTCCGCCAATTGCGCGCGGGCGTCGGCCTCGCTGCCGATCGACTGATTGCGTTCGACCTGGGTATCGAGCCCGTTCTGCACCCGGCTCGCAGTCATTTTTTGCAGCGTACCGCGCTGGACGACGGTGCGGTTCAGGATGTCCTGCAAGGCATATTGCGCCGCCAATTGGTTATAGCTGGCGGCGATCGCGCTGGCCAGCGCCAGACGCGCCTGCTGCGCGCCGGCCTGCGCGGCTTTCTGTTCCGACACGGCCTGCGCCAGCGCGGCATGGTTTTTGCCCCATAGGTCGAGTTCGTAGCGCAGGCTGATCATGGCGCTCTGGCTGTTGAACCAGCCGCCGCCGTATGGGGGCGGATAAATCGACGTTGCGGAAAAGCGGTTGCGGATATAGGAGGCGCTGGCGTCGATGGACGGCAGCAACGGCGCGCCGCGTCCTTCGGCGGTGGCGCCGGCGGCATCGATCCGCGCCTGCGCTTGCTGCAAAGTCGGATTGTTCGCCATCGCTTCGTCGATCAATGCGCTCAGTTGCGGATCGCCGAACTGTGCGACCCAGTCGGCGCTCGGCCAATTGCCGCCGCCGTCGGCGATGCTTTGCTTAGTGGCGAAGTCGCTCGGCTGCGCGAGCGAACGGCCGTCGCCGATGCCTTTGAAACTGGCGCAGCCGGCAATGAGGAGCGCCGACAGCAGGACGATACCGAGCCGGGCCGACGCCAAGCGTGCACGGCGCGGTGTGCGTAAAGTGAAATTCATGAAACGACTCCGGATGGGCAGGTATTTTTCGTCATGTGGAAAGGTACTATCCGCAGGTTGCCGGGAAGAAATCTCGATCGGATCGGGGGGTCACCATTAGGACTCGATACGAGTAAAAGCTCGGTTTGCGATTATACTCGGGAAAACGAATAAAGGCTCCGCACCGAATTTGTCGATATTTTTAAGGCAGGCAATCCACATCATGAAACTGGAACCACGAAAAGAACCGAGGCAGGCGCGCTCCAAGGCCATGGTCGATACCATTCTCGACGCCACGGCACGGGTGTTGATCGAACGCGGCTATGCAAAGACCAACACCAATGCGGTGGCCGAAACGGCCGGCATCAGCGTTGGATCCCTGTATCAATATTTCCCGAATAAAAACGCATTGGTCATCGCGCTGCAGGAGCGGCATGTCGGCAAGATGCTGAATTTGTATCGCGAGGTGACGAGCAATATGCCGCCGGACGGGACATTGGCCGGCGAGTGCCAGGCGCTGATCGATGCGCTGGTCCACGCGCATTTGCTGGAGCCCGAGCTGAACCGGATCCTGGAAGAAGAGGTGCCAGGCTTCCATATGGCGAACGACAGCGAATTGAAACTGAAATTTTTCGAGCAAACCAAACTGCTGTTGACCCGGCACCGGAACGAATTGACGATCGCCGATCTCGATCTGGCGGCGTTTGTGGTGGTTCGCATTTTTAAGGTATTGATCAAGGCCGTCGTGCTGCCGGTGCCGGCCGGCGTCGATGCGTCGAAGCTGCAGGCCGAAATTCTGCCAGCGGTGCTGGGCTATCTGAGGCAATCCGGCCGAAGCGGATCGTAGCCGGACAAGCGCGCGGGCAGGGCGTGCGGATAATCTCTATACTTGTCGGCTATACCACCACTATGAAAAGCGAGCTCGTATGAAATTCTTTGTCTGTCCACGTGCAGAGTGGGCGCTGCTAGCCGCTATTACGTTGGCGTTGAGCGCTTGCGCGAGTACCGCTTCCAAGGTGAATGCGCCGGTGGCGTCCCTGTCCGCCGGGCAAATCGCCGCGATTGTCGACAGTCCCGATCGCAGTGCGGCCGATCGCCGCAACGATCCCTACCGAAAACCCGATAAGGTGCTCGCCTTTATCGGCGTGAGGCCCGGCATGACGGCGCTGGATTTAAGCGCCGGGGGCGGCTATACCACCGAGCTGCTGGCGCGCGCGGTCGGACCCGCTGGGCGCGTCTATGGGCAAAGCCCGCCACCCGACGCAAATGCCGCTGCGCATGCCGCGGCCGTCGCGGAGGGCGCATCTTTTCCTGCCGCCGCGGCAACAAGCGCGCCGGCGCCGGCGGCCGTACGCAAGACGACGCCGCAAATGCTGGCCGACAGAGCGGCCAATCCCGCCGTCGCCAATATCGTTTCGGTGGTGCGAAAGTTCGAGGATCCCGTCCCGTCCCAACTCGACGGCAAGCTCGATCTGGTCACGCTGATGTTCAATTATCACGATCTCGGTCATTGGGGCGTGGATCGCGCCCAGATGAACCAGGCGGTTTTCGCGGCGCTTAAACCGGGCGGCATGTTCGTCATCGCCGACCACTCGGGACGGCCGGGCACCGGCATTTCGGAGTCGGGAACCCTGCATCGTATCGAAGAAGTCTTCCTGAAACGGGAGGTGGAAGCGGCCGGTTTCAGATTGGCCGATGAAGGCGATTTCCTGCGCAATCCCGCCGATCCGCGCGACAGGAACACGCCGGAACCGCCGATGCCCAAAGACGGATTCGTGCTGAAATTCGTTAAGCCGTAAAGCGTTCGGGCAACGCGCAAGCGCGTTCCGCCCCCATGAATGGAAGGCCGGGCGCACGCACGGCGTCCTATCGGCTAATATGATTCGGATATTTAAAATCGACAGCAGGCGGGGGAACCATGGGATTTCTCGGGAGTATGCGCGGCGTTGCCGCCGTGAGCGGTTTGTTCTGCGCCGTTGCCAGCGCAGCCGCATGGGCTGAAACGGTGAACGTGGCCGTGACCGATTCGGCCGGCACGGCGGTGCCCGATGCGGTGGTGTATGCGGAAGCCGCAGGCGGGCAAACGCTGCCGAAAGTAATGACGCCGGCCGAAATTGCGCAGAAAGATCAACAGTTCTGGCCGTTCGTTACCGTGGTGCAGACAGGTACCTCGGTGACCTTCCAGAATCGGGATAAAGTGCAGCGCCAGGTGTATTCTTTTTCTCCGGCCAAGGTGTTCGAATTGACGCTGTATCCCGGCAATGCGGCGGCGCCGACGGTCGTATTCGACAAGGCAGGCACGGTCTTGATCGGTTGCAATCTTTACGATCAGATGATCGCTTACGTCCACGTGGTCGATACTCCGTATTTCGCCAAGACCGACGCCGCCGGCAATGCACGGCTGGAGAACCTGCCCGACGGCAAGTATGCGCTGAAAACCTGGCATTACGCGATGCCGGCCGGCGTCCCCGCACCGGAACAGCCGCTCATCATGCAGGGGAAACCGGCGAACGCGACGGTCAAGCTCAACACCGGAATCGCAAGCGATTAAGGCGTTAAGGAGGAGAGGGAGGCGACGCTTAATTAATCAGTTCGAACGGTGCGCGCTTTTTGTCGGCAGGCACCCTCTCATGCGCTTTGGCGTCGATGCGCAGATCGGACAGATCCATCATTTCGGGCAGCTTGAGTTTCAGATGCGCGGCGAACTCGTCGCCGATTTCGTGATGCTTCAGGCCCATCGCCACGGTCGCTTTCAGATAACCGAGTTTTGACCCGCAATCGTAGCGGCTGCCATCGAAACGGTAGGCATGCACCGCCTCATTTTTCAACAGCGCGGCGATACCGTCGGTCAACTGGATTTCGCCGCCGGCGCCTTTGTCCAGCTTTTCCAGGTACGAGAAGATTTTATTGGTCAATACATAGCGGCCGACCACCGCCAGCGTCGACGGCGCAAGCTCCGGCGCCGGTTTCTCAACCATTGCGCCGATCAGGTCCAAATTCTTTTGATAGGGCGACACGCTGACGATCCCATACTGCCGGGTTTCGCTGCGGGGCACGTTTTGCACGGCGAGCAGGCTTTTGCCTTCGCGCGCGAAGATGCGGGTCATTTGCGCCAGTACCGGCAATTGTCCGGCGTCGACATCCATGAAGTCGTCGGCCAGCACCACTGCGAACGGTTCGTCGCCGACCACCGGGCGGGCGCACAGCACCGCATGCCCGAGACCCAGCGGCGCCGATTGGCGGATGAAAATGCAGTTCACATGTTTCGGGATAACGTTCTGGACGTAATCCAGCAGTTGGGTCTTGCCGGCGGCTTCGAGCTCCGCTTCCAGTTCGTAGGCTTTATCGAAATGGTCTTCGATGGCGCGCTTGTTCCGTCCGGTAATGAAAATCAGTTCGGTGATGCCCGCGGCGACGGCTTCCTCCACTGCGTACTGAATCAGCGGTTTATCGACAATCGGCAACATTTCCTTGGGTTGGGCTTTGGTTGCGGGAAGGAAACGGCTACCGAGGCCGGCGACGGGAAACACGGCTTTTCTGATAATGGGCATGGTATTTTCTTCGGAAGATGAACGTAAACCTGAGCTTAGGGTCCGGACGTCCCAGCTTGTATAGGTGCAAAGCCTTTTGATTTGTAGGATTTGAAGAAGCTCGTCTATAGGACTAATCCTATTTCGGAGTGCGGGCCTCTATCCATATTGCGTCAGCGATAGAAGACACGTATTTACGGCGCATCGGCGTGGGGCGCGCGCATATCCTCAACCGCATGAGAAGGCACCGATGGATCGGCCGCAAACGGATCGGTCGGCAGCCCCCGCTTATGCGCGCTGGCGCGGTAATGCCGGACGATGATGTCGTAGCCGGCCGCATCAACGCGATTGCCTTTGAGGAACTCATCGATCTGATCGTAGCTGACGCCGAATACTTCTTCGTCCGGCCGGCACGGCGACAGGCTTTCCAGATCGGCGGTCGGGGTTTTCATGACCAGCCGTTCCGGCGCGCCGAATGCCAACCCCAGTTGCCTGACCTGTTGCTTGATCAGGCCCGACAGCGGAGCGACGTCGCAGGCGCCGTCGCCGTATTTGGTGAAAAATCCCATCAGCGCTTCGGCGGCGTGATCGGTGCCCACCACCAGTCCCTTGACGGCCGAAGCGATGCCGTATTGCACCACCATGCGTTGGCGCGCCTTGATGTTGCCGATCACCAGATCCTGGTGCGCCGGATCGGCAAATGTCAATCCCGCTTGCTGGAGTCCATTCACGATCGCGTCGGTTGCCGGCTTGATATCGATGGTCATGATCTGGTTCGGATGCAGCAGCGACAGCACTTGCTGCGCGTCGGCTTCGTCCTGCTGCACGCCGTAGGGCAGGCGCACGGCGATGAAATCGGCCTGACGCCCGCGGCTGCGCACGCGTTCGATCGCATTATGCGCAAGGTATCCGGCGACCATCGAATCGACGCCGCCGCTGATGCCGAGAATTAGCGCGCACCGATCGTGGTTGATGACCTGATCGGCCAGAAAGGTGGTGCGGCGCACGATTTCGGCAGCGCTGTTAAATGCATGCACGACTTTCAGTTCTTGCACGATTTTTAACTGCTCGTCGGGGATCAGGTCGGTTTCCATGCACATGCCTCCATGCTGCGATTGTGATGCGGCGCTTTATATCAAACCCAGAATGCGCCCGATTTCAGCGACATACGGACTATCCTTCAGGACGGTTCCTTCTACGCTGTCGCGCACCGAATGCAGGCTCTCGAGTATCCAGCCTTCCTTGATTTTCGGCGAATTCAAGACATTCTTTAGGGTTTCGATTTCATCGCGCAGATTTTGTACCTCGGGCGCGCCGGGAGGCGCATTGGCCAGTTCCGCTTCCAGTTCGGCGACCAGCGCGTGGATGCGTTCCAGATTGAAAGGGGGACGGTTTTCGGCGGATGGGATATCGGAAACCGGCGATCCGGGGGTGCGGTTGCTCAACATAATGGCGCCTCCTATGGTTGATGTTGTCACGTTACCATATTGCCCGGAGGACGGTCGGGAAATCGTCCGCGCGTCAAGCGTACCGATGGAGACGGTTTGCGCCGCGGTTCAATAATGGTATAAATGAAAACAAAAAAAATTGTTGATGTTTGCGTTGGGTGGCGCCGGCAATATGGGTTTTCTATAAATTTTTATTGGGGAAGAAATGAAATTTTCAAAATTTTTAGCATTGATGTCAGCGGGCATTCTTGCCGCGACGATCCAAACCGTACATGCGGATGCATTGGCCGATAGCCAGAAATCAGGGGTTCTTCGCATTGCGGTGCCGCAGGATTACGCGCCTTATGGTTCGGTCAATTCCGACTTGCAGTTGCAAGGTCTGGATATCGACATCGCCAATCTGGTCGCCAAGCAATTAGGCCTGAAAGCAGTGCTTGTGCCAGTCACCAGCGCCAATCGCATCGCGTATTTGCAGACACACAAGGTCGATCTCGTGATTTCCACGCTGGGTAGGAATGCCGAGCGTGAAAAGGTCATCAGCTTCTCCCAACCCTACGCACCTTACAACAACAGCTTATTCGGTGCGGCGGACATCAAGGTCACGAAGCCGGCCGATATGGAAAATCAAACCGTTGGCGTGGCCCGGGGCACTTTTGAGGATATTCTTCTCACCAATACCGTGCCCAAGAGCACGGTCATCAAGCGTTATGAAGACAACAATACCCTGATTTCAGCCTACGTCTCGGGACAAGTGCGTTTGATCGGCGTGGCGGACTTTGTCGCCATTACGCTGGGCGAAAAAAACCCGGCGCACAAGCCCGTCATGAAATATGTCATTCAGGAATCGAGCTGTTCAATCGGCCTCAACAAGGACGAATCAGCGTTGTTGACGAAAGTCAATGAGGTACTGACCAAGGCCAAAAAATCGGGTGAGCTAAGCGCCATCTCCAAGAAGTGGCTGAACGTGCCGCTTCCCGAGAAGTTGGCCACTACCTTCGAGTGACACGATTCCATGGATCGGATTTGCAAGTCTGATTGACCGGCCGCTGGATAAGACGCCCGATTGCATGTATGCAATTCGGGCTTTTTTATTTGCCGGGATACCAGGGGCTCGCATGCCCGGGCATGGTATGTGCTTATGGAAAAAGAACACAATTTATCTTCATGCATTGGCATAACGGGAGGGCGATGGCCTATCAGTTCGCTTTATTGGCGCCATTTGATTACACGGACGTTCTAGTCAAAGGCGCCATCGTGACCACCGAGCTCATTGCCATCGGCGGGGGCATGGGCACCGCCGTCGGCATCCTGGGGGCTTGGGCAAGAACACAAGGACCTGCATGGCTCAAGCCCTTCGTCAGCGCCTATGTGGAATTAATTCGGAATACACCATTTCTGATCCAGCTGTTTTTCATTTTTTTCGGTTTGCCCAGTGTCGGGATTCATGTCTCCGAAATGCAGGCGGCGGTTCTGGCGATGGTGATCAATTTAGGTGCATACAGCACGGAAATCATCCGGGCCGGCGTCGCCGCAGTTTCTCGCGGCCAGATCGAAGCGGGGCTGAGCTTGGCGATGACGCGGGTACAGATATTTCGCCATATCATCCTGCGCCCCGCGTTGCAGAAAATCTGGCCTGCTTTATCGAGTCAGATTGTCATCGTGATGCTGGGTTCGGCGGTCTGCTCCCAGATTGCCGTGGAAGAATTGTCCTTCGCCGCCAACTTTATTCAAGGCCGCAATTTCCGCGCATTCGAAGCGTATTTGGTTGTCACCGTGGTCTATTTGGCGATGGCGATCGTGCTGCGTCAGATACTGAAATTGATCGGAAAGCGCTTCGTGACCAATCGCAACGGCAAGATAAGCGTGATCAGCGTCGGCGGGGGCGTGGCATGAACGGCTTTACGCTGTGGGATATCGTGCGCAACTTGCTGCTGGCGGTGCGCTGGACGGTGCTGATGTCGCTGGTCTCGTTCCTGTTGGGCGGTACGCTTGGCATCATGCTCCTGTTCCTTCGTACATCGAGGAACAGGGCGTTGCGTGAAATCACGAAGGTCTACATCGAAATTTTTCAAGGTACGCCGCTGCTCATGCAGCTATTCATGGTCTTTTTCGGTCTCGCATTATTTGGAATTGAAGTGCCGGCATGGCTGGCGGCCGGTTTGACGCTTACTTTGTGGAGCGCTTCCTATCTGACCGAAATCTGGCGCGGCTGCGTAGAGGCGATTCCCACAGGTCAGTGGGAAGCCTCTTCTTGTCTGGCCATGAGTTATGTGCAGCAGATGCAACATATTGTGCTGCCCCAGGCCTTGCGCATCGCAATTCCGCCCACCGTCGGTTTCGGCGTGCAAATCATTAAAGGCACGGCCGTCACGTCCATTATCGGTTTCGTCGAATTGTCCAAAGCCGGCAGCGCGATTACAAACGCAACGTTTCAACCCTTCCTTGTCTATGGGACCGTTGGCTTGATGTATTTTGCGTTGTGCTGGCCTTTGTCCAAATACAGCCAATCCCTGGAAAGGAAATTCAATGCCGCTCATCGCCATTGAGAACGTCAAAAAAAGCTTCGGCGATAATGAGGTCTTGAAAGGCATCAACCTTACCGTCGAAGCAGGCGAAGTGATCGCGATCATAGGCAAGAGCGGCTCCGGGAAAAGCACCTTGCTGCGCTGTATCAACGGCCTGGAAAGCATCGATGAAGGATCGATCAGCGTGGCGGACGCGCATCTCGGCGCCAGCGAACCGGAACTGCGCAAACTGCGTTTACGCGTCGGCATGATCTTCCAGCAATTCAATCTGTTTCCGCACTTGAGCGTAGGGCGCAATGTGATGATCTCGCCGATCGTCGTTAAAGGCGCCAAGGAAAATACGGCGCGCGAACTGGCGCAGCAGAACTTGGCGCGCGTCGGGTTGGCGGAGAAATTCGACAGTTTCCCGGATCAGCTATCCGGCGGCCAACAGCAACGCGTTGCGATTGCCCGCGCGTTGAGCATGCAGCCGCAAGCCCTGCTATGCGACGAGATTACCTCCGCACTGGATCCGGAGCTGGTCAATGAAGTATTGAGCGTGGTTCGCAGTCTGGCCAACGAAGGGATGACGCTATTGATGGTGACGCATGAGATGCGTTTTGCGCGCGAAGTATGCGACCGCGTGGTCTTCATGCATCAGGGCAAGGTGCATGAGATCGGCGCTCCAGAGGATATATTTTCAAAACCGAAAACGCCTGAACTAAAACAATTCCTGGGAATGGTTGAGGTTTAACCGGATTGTCGGCCAATCAGGGGTGCCGATGGATACGGTTTGCGCCGCGCTTCAAAAGAAATCCCGGCTGTGCGGCGTCAGCCGGCCCAGCAGATGCGACAAATCCACCAGTCGCTTGGCCACTAGATGCCTGACCTCATCCTTGCATTGCCAGATGCCGTATACGCCGAGCAGGGTCGCGCCCAATACTTCGCGGCGCTGCCGGTCGACCAGCGCCGGCCAGACGATGACATTGGTGGCGCCGGTTTCATCTTCTATCGTCAAAAACAGCACGCCCTTGGCGGTCGGCGGCCGCTGGCGCATGGTGACCAGGCCGCAGCCGCGCGCGAATTGGCCGTCGCCGCAGGCGTTGAGCAGCTCCGCCGGCAAAAAGCGTTGCGCATGCAGCCGCGCTCTGAGCAAGGCCACCGGATGCCGATTCAGCGTCAGGCCGACGCTGCGGTAATCGCCGAGGATGTCGTCGCCTTCGGAAGGCGCGCTCAGCGACGGCCGGGTTTCCGCGATGGTCGCCGGCCGCAGCAAATCCTTGTCCGGCGCCGCGCCGACGGCTTGCCACAGCGCCTGATGCCGGTCGCCGGCCAGCGGCGCCAGCGCATTGGCCGCCGCCAGCACTTGCAGATCGTGCCGCTCCAGTTGCGCCCGGCGCGCCAGATCGTCGACGTCGGCAAACGGCGCCGCGGCGCGCGCCGCTTCTATGCGCGCCGCCGCGTCGCTGCGCATGCCTTTCACCAGGGACATGCCCAGCCGCACCGCGGGGCGCTGGCCGGCGTCGTGATCGTTGTCCAGCAGTTTGGCTTCCCAGCCGCTATGCTCGATATCGACCGGCAACACCGCCACGCCATGGCGCCTGGCGTCCTGCACCAGCTGCGACGATGAGTAAAATCCCAGCGGCTGGCTATTGAGCATCGCGCACAGGAATGCCTCCGGCTCGTGGCATTTCAACCAGCTGCTGGCGTAGACCAGCAACGCAAAACTGGCGGCGTGGCTTTCCGGGAAGCCGTATTCGCCGAAGCCCTTCATCTGCTCGAAAATGCGCTTGGCGAACTCTTCCGTATAGCCGTTGCCTTTCATGGTTTCGATAATGCGTTCGCGATAGTGTTCCAGCCCGCCCTTGCGCTTCCATGCGGCCATCGCACGCCGCAGGCCGTCGGCTTCGCCCGGCGTGAAATCGGCGCCGATGATCGCTACCTGCATTACCTGTTCCTGGAAAATCGGCACGCCCAGCGTGCGCTCCAGGGCTTGCCGCATGCCCGGCGGACAGTCGATCGCTTCCTGACCCTGGCGGCGGCGCAGGAACGGATGCACCATGCCGCCCTGGATCGGGCCGGGCCGCACGATCGCCACCTGAATCACCAGATCGTAATAACAGCGCGGTCTCAGGCGTGGCAGCATGCTCATTTGCGCGCGCGATTCGATCTGGAACACGCCGACGGTATCGGCTTTGCAGATCATGTCGTAGGTGGCCTCGTCGCCTTGCGGGATGTCGCCGATTTCAAACGGGCGATTGCGTCGCCGGCCGACCAGATCCAGCGCACGCCGCAGCGCCGACAGCATGCCCAGCGCCAGTACATCGACCTTGAGCAGGTTCAGCGATTCCAGATCGTCCTTGTCCCATTGGATGACGGAGCGGTCTTCCATGGCGGCGTTTTCGATCGGCACCAGGCGCGCCAGATTGTCGCGGGCGATGACAAAGCCGCCGGTATGCTGCGACAAGTGGCGCGGAAAGCCGAGTAATCGGCTGGCCAGCGCGGCCCACAGCCGGGTCAGCGGACTGTCCGTATCCAGGCCGCTTTCGCGAAAGCGCTCCAGCAGATCCTGCTGGTTGTCGAACCAGTGCTGCGAGCGCGCCACCCGGTCGATCAGTTCGCTGTCGACACCCAACGCCTTGCCGGCTTCGCGCAAGGCGCCGCGCGGCCGGTAAGTGTGCACGGCGGCGGCCAGCGCGGCGCGCTTGCGGCCGTATTTGCGATAGATGTACTGGATCACTTCTTCGCGCCGCTGATGTTCGAAATCGACATCGATATCGGGCGGCTCGCCGCGCTCCTTGCTGATGAAGCGTTCGAACAGCAGATTGCTGCAGGACGGATCGACTTCTGTCACGCCCAGGCAATAGCAGACCGCCGAATTGGCCGCCGAGCCGCGTCCCTGGCACAGAATGCCTTGCGAGCGGGCGAAGCGCACGATGTCGTAGACGGTCAGAAAAAACGGCTCGTATTCCATCTCGCCGATCAGCTTCAGTTCGTACCCGATCTGTTTCAGCACGGCCGGCGGCACGCCCAGCGGATAGCGCGCGCGCGCCCCCAGTTCGGCCTGCTGGCGCAGATAGGACGCCGGCGTGAAACCGGGCGGCACCAGTTCTTCCGGATATTCGTACCTCAGGCTGTCCAGTGAGAAATCGCACATGCCGGCGATGCGGACGGTTTCGGCCAGCGCTGCCGCCGGATACAGATTGGCCAGCCGCAGCCGCGAGCGCAGATGCTGCTCGGCGTTCGGCGCCAGCGCATAACCGCAGCGCGAGATCGGTGTTTTGAGGCGGATCGCGGTCAGCGTATCCTGTAGCGGCTTGCGGCTGCGCACGTGCATGCAGACCTGGCCGGTGGCGACGACCGGCAGCCGGTGACGGGCGGCGATGTGTTCGATGGCGCGGCGGTGCGGTTCATCCAGCGCGCGATGCAGCAGCGTCAGCGAGATCCAGCTGCGCTGTGTCGAAAAGGTGTCGGCGATCCATGCCGCCTGCCGTTCCAGCCGTTCGACCGTAGCCGGATAATCCGGCGTGAAAATAATCAGGCAGTCGGGCAATCCGCGCAGATGCCGGTAAGCGGCGTCCGGCGCGGCCAGATCGTCGGCGCTCAGCCAGTATTCGCCTTTGACGGCGTTGCGGGTGCGGCCCAGCGTGATGAGCTCGGACAGATTGCCGTAGCCTTCGCGGTTTTGCGCCAGCGCGATGAACGATAAGGAGGATAGCGCCGGGTCGGCGGCAGGGCCGGACAATTTGAAATGGCTGCCGATGAGCAGCGGCAGCCCCGCCTTTTTGGCGGCATTGTGCGCACGCACCACGCCGGCCAGCGAGCATTCGTCGGTGATCGCCAATGCGCGGTAAGCCAATTGCTGCGCACGCGCGACCAGTTCCTCGGCATGCGAAGCGCCGTGCAGGAAGCTGAAATTGCTCATACAGAAGAGTTCCGCATAATCTGGCAGAACCGCGGGCAGAACCGGGGCGGGCGTATCCATTTAACCGAACAATCCCTGTAAATACCAATGCGCCTGCGCCTGGCCGCCCAAGCGTTCGCGATAGATCCAGTAATGCGCGTGGTCGCGGCCTTCGGCAATGAAATAGTCGCGGGTGACCGCCGCGCCGTTCCACCAGCCGGCTTCTATCCGTTCCGGCGGCGAGACCATTTTCAGCACGGAGCCGTAAAAGGGGCGGTGCTCGCGCAGCGTCAATGCGATCGCCTGCCGCAGCAGCCAGGTCGGACGCGGCAGGCCCGCCGGCAACGGCGCGGCAGCCGCCGCATGCAGGACCGGCGCCCAGGCATTGGCGGCGTCGGGACGATGATCGGCCTGTGGCGCGGCCTGCAGCACGGCGTCCGCGCCGAGACGGGCCGTCAGCAGTTCGATCAGACGTTGATGGTCTTCCTTGTTGCCGCCCGGTTCGGGAAACAGGGTTTGACTGGGGATCGCCATCGCTTCGACTTGCGAGGCGGCCAGACTGATGGCGATAACCGGCGCCGTCAGCTCAATGCGCGCCAGTCGCTCCCTTAACAGGCGCAGCAGATGTTCTTCATGCCAGCTCGCTTCGGCCAGCAAAATATGCACCGGCGTCGGTGCAATCGCCTGTCTGCCGCGCTCATGTTCGAGCTGCAGCACGATCTGCCGGACGGCCAGTTGCCCGGCGCTGAGCCAGCCGATCATTTGGACCAGCAGGCGTTGCGTCGCATGCAGCAGGGCTTGCGCCTGTTCGATGCGATCCGGCAATTCGATGCGCGCATCGAAGGCCGGAGGGGCGACGATCCAGTCGAATAATTCCGGCGCACGGCCGTACGCGCAATCCAGCGCTTTCAGCAAGGGCTGTCCGCAACGCCGTTGCAGACCGTTGCGCGGCAGCCGCCGCAATTGGCCCAGCGAACGGCAGCCTATGCCTTGTAGCCATTCGTTGTGCGCCCTGGCGGCAGGCAGCAGATCCGGCCGCAGGCGATCGATCAGACGTGTCAGCGTCGGCATGGTCAATGCGCGTGCGCCGCGGCCGCTTTTGCCATGGTCCCTGGCCAGCAGCCATGCGGCTTGCGCGGTCGGCGCGCAGCCCAGGCGGACGCTCAGGCCGAGCCGGCCGGCGGTGTGCCGTATGCGGCGGCATAAGCGGCGTATGCCGCCGAACAATCGCAGACTGGCGCTGATGTCGATCAATAAAGTGTCTTCTTCGGCGGCGGCCAGCATCGGGGAATATTGCAGCAGCGCCATCGCGGCGTCGTGCAGAGTCTGCGCTTCGCGTTGCCGATCGCGTTCGTGGTGCATGGCATCGGCGGCCAGCAGCAAGGCGCCGGCGCGGCGCATACCCGGCTCCACGCCGAGCGCGCGCGCCGACGCGGAAAGCGCCACGACGCGCTCTTGCTCGAAGACGATGGCGAGCGCTTCAGCCGACCAGCGCAGGCGAAATACTTCGAGCGACAACAGGGGCAGATGCAGGGCGATCCACAGCGGCATGGCGATATAGCGGAGAGAGGGTGGACGAAAGCGTCATGGACAGCGGGACGAACAACGGCGTATCGCGTTGCGGTCCGCGCCGTTTGGCGAACTCGATTTGCACGCCGCCGGCGACCGGCGCAATGCGCAAACGCAAGGGCGCGGACGACGCCTGCTGCGCACAGGACAGCGGCCGCATCATGCAAAACAGCGCCGCGCCGCTTTGCGCCGCCAAATGCAGCCGGCGCAGCGCGGCATGGCGAATGTGGCTTTGCCAGCACAGCAAAGCGCCGCAGCTGTCGGCGCGCAATATCTGCTCGGCGGCCCACAGGGTATCGGCGTCGCGGCCGGGGGCGATCCACAGCAGTTGCGACGGGGCCAGTCCCAGCGCGGCGAACCCCAGCGCCTGCGGCGGATGCGGCGGCTGCAGCAGGACGATGCGGCGTTGTTTCAAATTGCGCAGCGCGGGTTGCAGCAAACGCAATTCGCCGATGCCGTCTTGTTGCAGCAAGAGTTCGATCAGGCTGCCGATCGGCCAGCCGCCGCCCGGCAATTCGGCCGACAGCTCGGCATGGCCGGTATCGATGCAACGCGTCGCTCCGCGCGCAAGCTGCGACGCGCGCCAGAGCGACGGATGTATCGTTTCGGGAGAGTGGGCGAGTGCGGTATGCATAAAATCCTGTCAATGTACTGTATAAATATACAGTATAAAATATGCCGCGGCAGTTTTATTTTTTGTAGAAAGGGGCGTCCTTTATTTTCATGGCAGCCGACCGGATTCTTAAATAAATGGAACCTATGGGCAATACGGGCCTCTTAAAAACAACGGGCGATCGATGGAGCCGGGATGCGGGGCTGCATGCAGCTCCCTTACAGGTTCCCATGGAGCGTTCGTTTTTTTTCACTTTTGAAAGGAATCCTCATGAAGTCTTCAGGCCATCTTGTTGCCATCGTCGCTTTAATGGTTGCCGCCGGTTTCGCACAGGCGCAAACGCAAATGGATCCGGCGGCCGCGGGCGCGTCCGGCGCAGCTCAGTCGCACGATCCGATAGTGCAAAAACGTCAGGCCGATGCGGATGCCAAGACTGAATATAAAGCGGAAAAGAAGGCCGCCACAAAGAATTACAAAGAGGATAAAAAGGCTGCCAAACAGCAATTGAAACGTGAAAAAGTCGAGTCTTCGGCGGACCGTAAGGACAAATTGCAAGCCGATCCTATCGCTCGGCCTACGCCCTGATTCTCGTTTTTTGAGCGATGCAAACGCCCTCGTTAGAGGGCGTTTGCGCATCCAGCTGAATAAAATAGGAAAACAAGCATTGGCAGATATGTGATGGACGCGCATGATTCCGGCAGGGGGCGGGCGATGAAGCGTAAATACGGATTGAAATGGCGGCCGGCGGCGATGGTAATGACGATCGTATTGGCGGTCGGCATTCTTGCGTTGGGAGGCGCCTTCATTTTGATCGACAGCGATTGGGCCGCGCGGTATGCCGTCCAAAAACTGGAATCGGCAAGCGGCCAACGCCTGCATGTCGGCACGCTGGCGATGCATCTGCGGTCGACATTGCGTATCGACATCACGCAGCTGAGCGTGGCGGAGGTAAATTCTGTTTCAAATCAAGCACCGGATTCGACCTTGAATACAACCGGCGCCGGACGCGAATTCTTACGCGCGAAATCGGCTGTGTTCCACATTTCGCTGCTCCCCTTGTTGATCGGCCGGATACGGCTGGCCGATGCCGAAATGGAAGATGTGCATTTGTTTGCGCAGGGCGCCGCTGCCGGAAGCCGCGGCCTGCATGTGCGCGGGCGCGCCGGCGATCTGTCCGGCCTCGGCAAGCGCGGCGCCAACACATCCTTTTTCCTTTCCGCGGACATGGCCGATGCCGCGCGGGCCGGCGCGGGCAATATCCGGGCCGAGGGCGTGCTCGGCCTGGCCTCCGATCTGACCGGCACCGATTTGCGCGTGCATGTCGATTTGCCTGCGCAAAGTCCCTTGCCGGCGCTGGCGGGAATGAGCCCGCGCGATCTGGCGGCGATCAGGCTGGATGCCGTGTTGCGCGAACGGAACGGCGATCTGGACATCGGCCAACTGGCGTTTGCGCTCGGCGATCTGCATGTGACCGGCCAAGGCGTCGCGCATTTGCAGTCGTCGCCATTGCATGTCGAAGGGCGATTGCAGACCGATTATCTGGATTGGGGAAAGACGACGCTGGATGCGGGCCTTCCGCCACCGCCGAAAAAACCGGCCGGCGCCTTGTTTCGCAATTTCCGGCTGGACTGGCCGGCCTTGCAAAAAATAAATGGGTTCACCGCCGATCTCGGTCTGCAAATAGGCACGCTGAAATTACGCTCCGGCGTGCCGTTGAAAAATATCGTCGCGCAAGCGCAATTGCAGGCTGACCGGATGACGATTCCGAGTTTCACCGCCGATTTCATGGGCGGCGCCGTCAAGGCGGATGCCGTGCTTACCGCGCATAACCGCCTGGTGAAGTTGAATGTGAAGGCGTCAAACATCTCGATAGAGCAATGGCGCGATGCGCTGCATGTGCCGCGCTTGTTGACCGGCGGTCCGCTGGCGGTGGATGCCAGCGTCAGCGGCGGTGGGGCGTCGATGAATGAACTGGCGGCCACATTGAGCGGTCCGGTCAAGCTGCGCATGGGGCATGCGGTGGTGCGCTCCAGTCGTGCCGATGAAGCCGAATTTCTGTTGACCGGCCTGATTCCGGCGCTTGCCGGCAAGCGTGCCGAACAGATGAAGGTGGTGTGCATTGTGGCGCGCCTGCCGTTTGAAAATGGTCTTGCGTCCGGCGCGTCGATTGCCGGCGCGCGTACCGAGTCCAGCCAGTTGCTGACCGATGGCGTGGTCGATTTGCGTCAACAGACATTGGATTTGCATGGACGGGTTACCGGCGTGGACGGTTCACGGCTTGGCGCGTCGATGTTTGTTGGCGATGTGAATGTCAGCGGTAAGCTGGGCAAGCCGGCATTCCAGCTCGACAGCCGCGGCGTGCTCGGCACCGCCGCCCGCATCGGCGCAGCCATTCTCAGCCTGGGCCTGACCGCGGCCGGTACCGCGGTGTGGGATGCCAATGCCGACGATGCCTGCCGGGTCGCCTCGCAGCATCCTCGCACCAAGGCGCCGGCCTCCGGTGAACTTGCGATTCCGCATTGACGGCGCGGCATTCGTCAATATTTGCCGTCCGCCAGTTTATTCAGTGCTTGCCGCAGCGCGCGGTATTCATCCGCAAGCTCCGCGAATGGCGCGGCCTTGCTGCGCCGTTCCAGCGCTGCTACCTGTTTCGCCAGCGGGTGCCGCAGGATTTCCAATGCGCCCTTGAGTTTGTGCAGTTGCCGCAGGCATTGAGCCAGATCCTGGTTTTCCATCGCCGTATCGAAGGTCTCCATCGTGCCCGCATAGTCTTGAAAAAAAGCATCCCATAGCATTTTTTTCCCGGCTGACGGAGACGTCGCAGCCGCCTGCGACGTGAGGCAATGGGAGGAAAGCGCTGTCCTCAATTGTTCCAGCGACACCGGTTTCAACAATACCGCGTCGAGATTTTTGCGGTCGGTCGGAGCCGGGCGGCTCGCGGTCATCATGATGATGACGGCCGGATAGGCTTGTTGCCGCAGCGCCGCCGCCAGCCGGTTGCCGTCCATTTCAGGCATGAATTGATCGGTCAATACCAGGCCATACGTTTGCCGCCGGCATTTTTCCAGCGCTTCCCGGCCGTTGCTGGCAAGTTCAATATCGGCGTAACCCAGTATGCGCAATTGCTGCTGAGCCAGCGTGACGTTGACCAGATCGTCTTCCACCAGCAGGATTTTGGCGAATGCGGAGTTGCGGGCCGGCGCCCGGGTGGTGTCGCGGATAAGCGATCTCGCGTGGGATTCCAACGAGGGATCCAATGGAATGAGGCTGTTTTTCGCCTCCCCGTCGCGTATGGCCAGCGTGTCGCATGCCGGCGCCTCTCGTATATCGAATGCAGGATCGACCGCCAGCAGCAGACTGCGCTGCGACAATGCCGATACCCGGATGCAATCGCCTTGCGCCTCGGGCGGAACCGGACCGAGCGGCGTCAGCAGCACGCGGCGCGGGCGAGGGTAGCCCGTCAACAGCGGCAGACAGCTTTCTTCCTCGTCGTTCTGGCAGGCGATCAGCAGGGTATCGCAGGATGCGATTGCGGTGGAATGCGCATGGGTCTCGATGTCGATATCGGCCACGCTCGCGCCGCCTGCTTCCAGCTGTTCACGCAAATACCGGCGCCATAGCGGATCGCGGCAATGCAAGGCAATCGCGACACCGGCCAGTCCAGGCGCCGCGTCGTGCTCCTGATCGTCCGCAACCGGAAGCGCCAGCGAAACGGTAAAACAGGCGCCCCGATTTTCGTGACTGTCGACCGCAATCGCGCCGCCCATCGCATCGCATAGATTTTTGACCAGAGACAATCCCAGCCCGATGCCGCCGAAGGTTTTGCCGATGGTGTTATTGGCCTGTTGGAAAGGCATGAAAAGTTTGCCCTGATCGTGTGTCGAAATGCCGATGCCGCTGTCGATGATGCGCACGGCGAACGTGCATTCGCCGTTTCGCGGTCTCGACGAGCCGGTGCATAAGTCCGCCCGCATGACGATTTTTCCGCTGCCGGTGAATTTCACCGCGTTCGACAGCAGATTATTAAAAATCTGGCGCAAACGCGCTTCATCGCCGCGAATTTTTTTTGGCAAGCGGCTGTCGATCAGGCAAAAAAATCGCAGATTTTTCTTGGCGATCGACGGCTGGAATGTCAATGCCACGTCTTCCAGCAGACTGACCAGATCGACCGCCTCTGTGCTCAAATGCAGCAGGCCGGCGCCGGCTTTCGACAGATCCAGCACATTATTGATAATTTGCAACAGCGAAAAAAACGCGCGGTTGATGGTGCCTATGGTGCTGCGCTGGGACGGCGAAAGCGGTGTATTTTCCAGTAATTCCAGATTGCCCATGGCGCCATGCAAGGGGGTTCGGATTTCATGGCTGATGGTTGCCAGAAACATGGATTTCGCTTCGTTCGATTCATCCGCGCTTTTGCGCGCTTGTTGCAGCATGGCCTCGGCTTCCTTCTGCATCGTGAGGTCCGACAAGCCGCACAGCAGCACTTCGCGCTCCCGGTAACGTATCTGCGAAAATGCAGCCAGCAACGGTGGCGCGTCGCGCTCCTGAGGCGCCGGCAATTCCGTATACAGCACAGTGCCGCGTTGCGGGGCGCCGCCGTTTTGCGCGGCGATGGCGCGATATGCGCTTAAAATCGTGCGCGCCAGGTCCGGGCGTTTCCTCCAGCGCCGGGCGTACGAACACGCGAGCTCATTGGACAGTTGCGGTTGCGCGGTTTGCAGATCCAGCATGCACAGCCCGACCGGCGCGGTGGCGATAATGGTGCGATTCAATTCTTCGCTGGCGACGATGCGTTGCGAGGCCATGCTCAGTGGCAGCAGCACATACCGGTTGACCAGATAAATTCCGCTCCATAGCAACAGCAGCGAGCCGAACATCGAGAAACTGATCCACATCCATAAGGATTCGGATACCGCCAGCACGTCGCCGAAGCTGAAGGTGTATACCGCGACCCACGGCGTGCCGGCGATGGTCTCGACGAAATAAAAACGTCTGTCGATTTCAGAAACCGACAGATCGTGCGCCGCCGTGCGGATCGACCGCCAGTTCTTGGTAATGGAGCGGACCAGCGCATGTTCTCCGGGGTGGATATTGTTCAGCGGGACGGGCGACGCATGGCTGGCGTCGAACACGAAAAATCCGGTAATGCGCTTCGGCGCCATGAATATTTTGTCGAAGGCGCGCCGTTCGATATCGATCGCCGTGATCGCGAACAGGCGGTTCTTTCTGTCGTAGACGGGAACGCCGATACTCAGCACCTCTTCCATATTCGCGCGTCGATGGAGGCCGGTGACCAATGGCAGGGCCGGCGCTTGCGCCGCGTCGCGCAGGTGTTGCGCGTTCGGCTGGAGGTGCGCCGTGGCGGAGGCGATTTCCTCATCGATTCCGGTCGTCGGCACGGCCGGATACGGATGGCGGCTGCTGCGCGACAAAAATCGGCCCTCCGGATCGAAGGTGTAACTGCTGATTTCGGGGTGGCTCCAGAGACTGTGAACCGACGCTGCGACGCTGCGCGACAGTTTGCGCAACAAATGCAGCCGGGCATCGCAGCCGGCGTCCCCAAGCGAGGTCAGGACGGACGGCTCGGCGCTTGCCTGTTGCGTTCCGATCTGCTGCCGTAGGCTGAGTTCGCCCGGGAAAATGATATCGGCGGCGCAGGCTCCGGGCCGGTTTTTTTCGTTCAGCAGACGGCCGTGCAGCTTTGCGATCTGATCCAGGCTATAGATCAGCTTGCGCTGGTTGTTTTTGACCGAATCGAGTTGCTTGACATAGTTGTGGCGCTGAACATTGTCGATGACCATATTCATCTGATCCCAGGCCAGGGCGGCCGCCACCGCGAGCACCGCAAACGACAGCGCCAATGCGACCGCATACAGCAAACTTCGGTTATGCGCCTTGATGCCGCAGCCGGAGATGTGAAAGGCGGCGCCGACCTCGAGCCCGTCTTCGGCGCCGGCGCCGGTTCGTACCGAGTGCCAGTGCATGGCGGCTATGGCCGGAAACGGAATGCGGTGGAGCGGAACGGCAAGCGCTTGAGCATGATCAGTTGTTAAACATCTTTTTGAATTCTTCGATCAATTGCACGTTCGTATCCGTTCCCAATTTTTTCATTGCCGATTTCTTCTGCGTGCTGATGGTTTTCAGGCTGCGATTGGTAATACTGGCGATTTGCCCGACTTTCATGCCGTTCGACAGCATGCGCACGACTTCGGTCTCTCTGGCCGACAGCGGCTTCTGCAAGGAGAAAGAAGTGCCGGTCAGGATGCGTTTCAACAATATCTGCGTGGTCTTCGGATCGGTATAGATTTCACCCTGCATGACGGCGTTGATGGCAGCGACCAGACAATCGAGATCGGACGATTTGCTGACAAAGCCGTGCAGACCCAGATCGAGCGCACGCTTCACGGATGGAAAATTGTCGTGCATCGTATACGCGATTACCTTGATTTCCGGAAAGCTGCGTAGCAGCCGATCGAATAAAAGCAAACCGTCCGGCTTGTTGTCGTCGGCGAACGCATAGTCGCAAATGAGCACGTCGCAGGCCTGCTGTTCCAGCAAGGAAAAAAGGCTTTCTATCGTTTTTGCCGTGCCGACTATTTCGATATTCGGAAAGCTGGAAATGACTTGGCTGACGCCGGAAGTAACGATGGAATGATCGTCGGCGACGACGATTTGATAAGTGAATTTTCGATTCGACATGTTTGGCTTTTGTTAATTGGTTTTATTACTGATCTCGCTTCGACGCGCGCATCGGGACCGGGAGAATTGCGCAGGAAATGAGATTCAGATTCCGATGTGCGCGGGATGAGTATGGTCTATCTTTAATGGGAGAAACAACCGTATTTTTATATGGTTTTTCTGTTTCGCTTTCTGTAATGGAAGCTTATAAATTATGGCTTTTCATTATTTTTCACGAAAAATAAATTATCTTTTTTGGGATAAAAACAGAGGGGCTTCTAAAAATGTCCGGAGTCATTCGCTTTCCTTTTGCATGATGATGAACTGTCGCTTTCGGGGCGGTTTTTTAAAAACCGTATGACATTCCGAATATCCGCGCGGCGCGGCGAGGCGCCGGTCGCGAATACCCGAATCGCGGTGCGCTTGTCCGATGAAAGGGCACGAGGGCGGCACGCGAATTTTCGTGCCCCAGTGCTTCGACGAGATGCGGCGGCGCGCCGCGCGGCGACAACGCAACGCCGGCGGCCCTGTATTTGCCATGAATGTCGGGAGGGCAGGCATACCGATCGACCGTCTGTTTCTACCGCCTGCTTTTACCGCCTGTTTTTACCGCCTGTTTTTACCCATTACGCTCTCGATAGAACGATCTGCCCGTTTCGCTTATGCACATTTATGGTGAATAATTGTAGATATGAAGCGTACTTCTTACAAGACTAAGAATGTTTCTCAGCGCCTAAATAGGATTAGTCCTAATGCCCACTTTTGAAAATGGCGCGTGTCGCGGGCTGACGGTTTCCTCCCTTCGCCTCAATTTTTAAATAAGAATTATCCGAACGATTATTCGGTCGTTTAGACGTTTTTTTTCATATTCGCACCTCCCAAAATAGCGACCTGATCCATTTGACGCGCTTGAAGTGCTGATGCGCTTGGCATGTCGGATTGCAAATGCGGCGCAAAGGGATGCCCTGTGAACGGCATCCTTTTCTTTTTCCTTTACACGTTCGCCGTCGGCATGCCGCGGCTTTTTTTGAGTTGAATCATTTTGAAAATGAATATTATTGCGGCCTGTCTGGCTTCGGCCGCGCTATGTGGAGCCGCCGCAGCCGCGGCGGCGCCGGACACGTCGGCCGCATTGGGTGGAGAGACGGTGCGGGCCGAACGGAATTCGCCGCTGGAAGTGACGCTGACGGTGCAAAAAATTGTGATGAAGGACGGCGAGGAGCGCCGTATCGATGCGACCGACGCGGCTCCCGGCGACGTACTCGAGTACCGGACCGAATATAAGAACGTCGGCAAGACCGCTCTGACGAAGGTGACGGCGGTTCTACCCTTGCCGGAGCATACAAGTTTTATTCGGGGATCGGCGCATCCGTCCGATGTGGAAGCGAGCACAAGAGCCGACCAGAATCGCTTCACGCCGGCTCCCGGCGCGGACGCGGCCGATGCGCCGGCGGATTCCTATGCCGCTTTGCGCTGGTCGATCGAACGGCTGGCGCCGGGGCAGCAGGCTTCGGTCGGCGCGCGCGTACGCGTCGATCGGCTAAAGCCCGTGACCGTGGAGCCGCCGCCGGCCGCGCATTCCGTTCAGGACGCCGACGCGCGGAAAAATCTTCATTGACTTGAACCCCCGTATCGCTCTCGATTTGGCAATAATCATTGAGGAAAACCACATGTCGACTTTTAGTAAAAATTTTGTCAGGGTACTTGGCGTCTTGTTGTTGTTGTTGATGTTGACGGCTGCGCCGATGCGCGACGCCGATGCGGCAATGCCGCGCGCAGGCCAGCAAATCGGCACCCGGGCGACGATCACCTACAGAGATGCGATGGACGTGGCGCATGCCCGCCAGAGCGATGTCGTTTACACCAGGATTGCGCAGGTGTATCAGATCAACATCGTCGCGATGCTGGATACGGCGCGCGCGGGCGCCGGAGAAGATGCCGATATTCCGTTTCAGATCGCCAATATCGGGAACGGCGTCGACGACGTGTCCGTGACGGTGAAGAATTTTCCGCTCGGCGTTGACGAGGTCAGGAACACGATTGCGGTTGAGCAAAACGATGGCGACCATACCCGGAAACAAGAACTCGAAGTCAGCGTCCCGGGGCCGGCGGCCAGCATCGAGATCACGGCGCCGCGGCAACTGATCGCCGATGGCAAGTCGGTCGTCGCTCTGGGCGTCGCTTTGCATGACGCCGCCGGGTTGCCGGCGTCGTCGTCGAATCTGGTCACGTTGCGCACCGACATTGGCAGCTGGATTACGCAGGACGCCAATCCGCAGGAA
>JAQGLY010000059.1 GCA_028292625.1 Herbaspirillum sp.
TGGTCAGCGCCTGCGAATACTTGACATAAGCCACGCCGTAACCGACCTGACCGTAAAGCTCGAAGGTATTTGCGTTCTTGCCGATCACCGAGTAGTTGTTTGACGGATAGTAGTAATACAGGCCGCCTACATCATAGGTAAATCCGGCGCCGATATCGCCGCGCTTGCCGCCGTAAAGATCGATCTCGGCGTTGCCCTTGCCGTCGGTACGGGCCGCATCGACGCTGTCGCTGATCCATTTAATGTTGGACCCCCACGTGCCCAGATACAGGCCCAGCGGGTTGTAAATGTAATCCACGCCGCCTTGTACCGCGGCATCGAAGCGCGTCTGGGAAATGCCGCGGAAACGATAGTCGTTGACGACGCCGACGTTATAGCTCAGTTGATTGTCCGGCAAGGGATCTTCTGCATGGGCCAGATTGCAAAGCAGGATGGCGGCGCCGCCGGCGAGGATGATTTTTTTCATGTAAATCTCTTTTCTGTTGATGTGACGGGTGATTCATTGCTGCCTGCTGGCGGTATCGCCAACTCAAATTGTTTCAAATGGTTTGGAATCGCCCGAACTGCGCGCAAGGCAGGTTGCGCATGATGGCGCTCATGACGGCGTCGAGCGCATCGGCTTTCATGCACAACCAGACATTCATGCGGCGGGCCTGGGCGATGGGTTGCACGCGGATCGACGACAGGCTGTCGCCGCAGACGGTGACGGCCAGTTGTCGCAATCGCGCGGCGTTGTCGGCATCTATCGTGATGTGCATGGTGACGGTATGGGCCGCTGAAGCGGCGTGCGGGATGTCGTGCGGAAGCGATGCTTTGTAGAGGGGTGTCGGGGGGTCTGTGCGGCGCGCCGGGGCGCGCATTTTTAAAGCGGATGGCGTAGCCGGGCAGGGTTCCTGAAGCCGATGTCCAAAGAGGGACGAGGGGAACAAGGTTTGCAGCGTCTGTATGCGGTTCATTGATAAGCGTCCGTCGTTACGATGAAGGACAGCTTAGCGCTGCATAAATAAAGAATTTCTAAAAAGACGGTGCCGGGGTGTAATCGGAATATAAAAATTGCGGATGAGAAAAAATATCGAGGCCGGCGTTTTTCCCGGAAGGCATCATGACCATGATCATTGCGCAAGCATGGCAAATTATGCCAAGGTGTGCGCAATGCATCACATTTCCCCGGTGTTTATCGCAATAGTTTACAGTAGGCGGTATGCCGACGGTTTCGCTCAATTCACTCGCTATCGGGAGGCAACATGGACGTCAGTACCGCAAAAGGGCAGGGCAAGCTGCAGCACATCATCAACATCGGCAAACATCGTGTGCTGACGGATGCCTCGGTAGAACATGGCGGTGAAGGCAGCGGGCCGGACCCGCACGACCTGCTGGCCGCGGCGCTCGCCGCATGCACCGTAATGACGCTGAAGCTGTATGCACAGCGCAAGCAGATGGATCTGCAGGACGTGGAAGTACGGATCCAGCACCGTCAAGAGGAAGATGCCTACATCTTCATGCGCAGCATTCGCTACATCGGCAACGTGAATGAGGCTCAACGCACGCGTTTGACGGAAATCGCCGAAAAATGCCCGGTGCACAAGACCTTGCTCGGCCAGATACGGATTGTCACGCAGGTAACGGATTGATTTGCGGCCGGACCGGCGATTCAATGGCTGAAAATCAAACGCGCACCCAGCGCAATGAAAATGCAGCCCGCGCCCCGGTCCAGCCATACCCCCGCACGTGGATAACGCTGCATCCACTGCCCGATGACGCCGGAAAAATAGCCGAGCAGTCCGAACAGCAATGCCGCCTGCGCGGTAAACAACAGGCCTAGCTGCGCAGTCTGCCAGTTCAGCCGTCCTCGCCCCGCAATGACGAACTGCGGTAAAAAAGACAGAAAAAACAACACGACCTTGGGATTGATGCTGTTGGCGGCCAAGCCGCGGACAAACAATTGCCGCAGTGTGCCGTCGGCGGCGCCTGACGCCGGCCTAACGCCGCTTTGGCCGCCACCGCGAATCGTTCGCATTGCCTGTATGCCCAGCCAGATCAGATAGACGCCGCCGCAAGTGCGCAGCACGGCAAATCCGACGCGAGACGCGGCAATCAACGCGCTCACGCCCAGCGTCGCCAGCAGCGTGTGACTGAGGCAGCCCAATGCGCAGCCCAGCCCGAATGCCATGCCGTGCCGCCGTCCACGCGACATGCCTATGCCGAGTATCATCAGGTTATCCGGCCCTGGCGACACGGTAATGAGCATCGGTAATGAGCATCGCCGCCGCCAGAAAACCGAAGAATTGTTCGGAAGTAAGAAACATTCAGACCTTATATTGCCGCGCACCGCCCCGGAACGCACCGACGGCGATCAAAGTGAGTGAACGTTAAAAATGGTAAAACATCATACACGGGCCTCGTTCCGCGTCGATGGAAGTGCCGGGGAACGGAGAGACCGAGGCCGCGGCGTTCCGAATATATTTTGTTGCAGAGCACTCGAAGTAATTCGCAACAGGCGATAATGGGCGTCGCACCTTATTAACGGCAATCGTCCGCGCTCATCCTCCTGAAACTAAGGGGCATTGTGCGCGGCATTCGCCATCGAGATCGGAAATTGTATTTTGACTACCACAAGAAGCAAACGCTGGAACGGCCATATAGAAACTCTCAAGGCCGATTATCTGAAGGAAATCATGGTCCAGATGAACGCTTACGGCGATCGTGTGCAACTATCGTTGAGCGGACCGGGCCAGCGCCCGCCTTATCAGGTAATCAATGCCGCTGACAAAAAAATGGCATTCGACGGCAATCACCATCTACTGCAACCGGCCGAAGACACGTTCGCGGCCGGCAATGTCAGCAGCGTTTACTCGCTGGAGCAAATTACCGTCATCGCCGCCGGCGGCGGCGTCAGGGTTGCCGCCGGCCGTGTGGCGCGCGCCGGCAACGGCGCCCCGCGCACGCCCCGCAACACCACCGCGGTCAAGGCCAGCAACGACCTGATCGATGCGGAAAAATATCGATATTTCAAGGACAATCGCGACATGTTGCCGCCGACCATAGGCAAACATTCCGCGCAGATTACCGAACTGATGAAGAAAGGAATGGCGGCCGAGCAGGCATTCGATGAAGTGATCAAACTGCATTACGAATAACCTTTGCGGAGTAGGTGATCAAATGAAAAACGATAACGACATTCAGCTCAGCGGACCTTTCAAGGTCACCGATGCCAACGGCGGCGCACATGATGTTGCCGGCATCCGGATTTTTGATGAGGGTTACGGCATCATCGATGTGTACGTCGATTTCGCGCAGCGTATCGGCGAATTGCATTTATATGAAGATGCGGCCGTGATCCGGCAGGTGTTGGCGAAATTGCGCAGCCTCGGCTATCACGGACCGGATTTCGGGCACGGCGATCTCGGTCTGCAGGATGAAAAAGTCATCGTGCTGGAGGCGCCCGAAGCGTTCAACGGATTCGCCGCCCACAAAGGCTGGAAAAATCTGGCCGAAGAATTCGACGAAGACGAGGACGATCCAGTGATGGACGGCGTCGCATCGGCGACCCATCTCGATGCATTGATGCGCAAATTCAAAAGTTGATCGCAGGCCGATCGGATCCTGGGACACTAGTGGCGCGCTGCGACAATGCGTCGGCCGCCGTATTGCGGCGGCGCGGAATCCATTGCAGCACGGCGTTCGGCAATTGCGCCAGCAAGGCTCTGGCCCGCGCATGATGTTCCGATAGCGCGCCGGCATGGCTGCCGCTGCGCAGGCTGTCGATGACTACGCGGCTGTCGCCGTACACCGTCAGCGGCGCCGCCTGTAAGCGCAACGCCGTTTCCAATATCGCTATGAGGGCCAGAAACTCCGCCTCGTTGCTGTCGCCGTGTCCTGCGGCGGTGCACAGTTCCACCAATTCTCCATTCGGATTTTTCAGCACGCCGCCTAGACCGATCCGCCCGGGATTCGGACGCGCGGAGCCGTCGAACCACGCGGTCCAGCCGGTATGCGCTGGCGGATATTTTTGTGCGTTTTTTTGCGCCCATGCATCGGCTTGGCGCTGCTTGCGCTCGGCGGCCTTCATGGCCAGTTCGGCGCGCGCACGCGTGCGTTCGGCCAGCAATCGAGGCAAGGGCACACCGCTGCGCTGCAGCGTCTGCATCAGCGCATCGCGTTCCGGCAAACCGCTGTTGCGCGCCAGCCGCCGGCCGGCGACCAGCTCGGCGTGATAAGCGGCTTGCTGAAGCTCGGCGAGGGTAGGCATTTATTTCATACGATCATTTGGTCTGCGCCGCGGCTTCGCGTAGCTTGTCCTTCTTGCTTTTACGCTTGCCCTTGATGCCGCCGGCGGCGTTTTCCAATGCCGCTGGACCGTCGAGCGCGGCGGGCGGCGCGTCGACCGGCTCAAAGCCCGCAATATATTCGCGCGTCAATTGCAACTGCTGCCGTTGTTCGATCAAACGGAAATGCGCTTCGGTCGCGGCGCCGACAAAGCTGATCGCGATGCCGCCGGCGCCGGCGCGTCCGGTGCGGCCAATGCGATGCGTATAGTCCACGGTCGAGCGCGGCAAGTCGTAGTTGATCACCGCCGGCAATTGCGCGATATCGATGCCGCGCGCCGCCACGTCGGTGGCGACCAGCACCCGCAGTTTGGTATTTTTAAACTCCGCCAACAGCTGCGTGCGCGCGCCCTGGCTGAGATCGCCATGAAAGGCCCCGGCGGCAATGCCGGCGCGCTGCAATTTAACGGCCACGATATCGGCCGCGTATTTGGTCGCGACGAAAACCAGCACCCTGTCCCATGCGTTTTCCGCGATCAAATGACGCAGCAGCTGCGTGCGGCGTCCGGCGTCGACCGCAATGGCGCGCTGCACGATATCGGGCTGTTCGGCCGCTGCGGACGCAACGGCGATGCGGACCGGATCGCACAAAATCCCTTGCGCCAGTTTCAGCACCTGCGGCGGAAAGGTCGCCGAAAACAGCAGCGTCTGGCGCTGTGCCGGCAACAACGCAAGCAAACGGCCGATTTCATCGGCAAAGCCCATATCGAGCAAACGGTCGGCCTCGTCCAGCACCAGCATGGCCGCGCCGGAGACGGAGACCGCATTGCGATCGATCAGATCCAGCAGCCGCCCCGGCGTGGCGACCACGATATCCGCGCCGCCGCGCAAATCCATCATCTGCGGGTTGATCGATACGCCGCCGAACAGCACGGCGATTTTCAGCGGATGAGGGTGATATTGCGCCAGGTTCTGCAACACCGCGCCGACCTGCGCCGCGAGCTCGCGCGTAGGCGTCAGGATCAGCGCGCGCACCTGCCGCTGCTTCTCGCGCCGGCCCAGCATCAGGGATTGCAGCACCGGCAATGCAAACGCCGCGGTTTTGCCGGATCCGGTTTGCGCGGAGGCAAGCACATCGTCGCCGCGCAGAATGGCCGGAATCGCGGCGGCCTGAACCGGCGTCGGCGCAGGGTAGCCATGTTCGGCGATGGCGCGCAGCAGCGAGGGGAGCAGACCGAGTGAGGAAAATGGCATTGCGGGCTTTGGAGGCAGTCGTGGGAATGGACGCTGATTATAGGCGACCTGCCTGTTTTTTAGGCGAATACTTCTTGCAGGGTACTCAAGGTTTTGGTCAGTGTTTCAGGCTTTATCGCGCCTATTTTCTTGACCAATCGCTTTTTGTCCACACAGCGGATCTGGTCCAGCAAAATCAGTCCCTTTTTTCTTTGAAATGTGACGGGAATCCGATAGGGGGCTGGCTTATTCCCAGTAGTCATCGGCGCGACGGTGACCGTATTCAGATAGTCGTGCATTTCCGCAGGGGATACGATGATGCACGGTCTTGTCTTTTGTATCTCGCTACCTAGGGTAGGGTCCAGCGCGGTTAGCCAGATTTCTCCCCGCTTTACCATGCAAGATCCCGATCGTCGTCGTTTGCAAACTCGGGCCAGACAAGCGCGTCGTCCCCTGCGGCTGCGATAGCCTGACTGGCCTGGCTCCACCCGTCACGCACTTTTTTTTGGGGTTTGCGAATAACGATCGCATCATTTTCGATTTCCATTTCGACTTCTCCAATATCCATTCCGGTTTGCGTCAAAAATGGCTTAGGAATCAGAACGCCTTGAGAATTTCCCATTTTTCGAATTGAGGTTTTCATGCATCGTCCCATTTTACGAAATAGCCTGTAATACTGGCGTATGCACAATGTTATAACAAAATATATTTGATAGGGCGATGCTAACGCATATGCGCCGTCAATGGCGCTAGCAAACTCTGCAATTCCCCGCTATCGAATTTAGCCGCGATCGCCCCGTCGC
Organism: Herbaspirillum sp.; assembly: GCA_028292625.1. Taxonomy (GTDB): domain Bacteria; phylum Pseudomonadota; class Gammaproteobacteria; order Burkholderiales; family Burkholderiaceae_D; genus Herbaspirillum. The sequence continues at coordinate 6,302 of JAQGLY010000059.1, forward strand.
TGCCGAGCACGCCCTCGGCCAGCGCCGCCTTGCGCGATTGCAATTCGAGGATGCGCTCTTCGATGCTGCCTGCGATCACGAGTTTGTAGACGAACACCGTCTGCTGTTGTCCGATCCGGTGTGCGCGTGCGGTGGCCTGTTCTTCCACCGCCGGATTCCACCATGGGTCCATATGAATGACGGTATCCGCCGCGGTCAGATTCAAACCGACGCCGCCAGCTTTCAGGCTGATCAGAAAAATCGGTGTCTTGCCCTGCTGAAATTGCCTCACCAGCGCGCCGCGTTTCGATGGCGGCGTGGCGCCGGTCAGCGCCAGCCACGGCAGCTGCATGGAAGTCAATTCGTCGGCGATCAGGTCTAGCAGCTCGGTGAATTGCGAGAACACCAGGATACGCCGCCCTTCCGCCACCAATTCCGGCAGCATGTCGCGCAACAACTCCAGTTTGGCGCGCTCCATTCCCGGCGCCTGCACGATGCCTTTGAGCAGATACGGATCGCAACATACCTGCCGCAGTTTCAGCAGCGCATCGAGAATGGTGATCTGCCCGCCGGAAAACCCCTTGCGCTTGAGCACCCGGCGCACTTGCTCATCGGAAGCCACGCGCACGCTTTCGTACAAATCGCGCTGATGCCCCTGCAATTGCAAACGCTTGACGATTTCCGTGCGCGGCGGCAATTCCGCCGCGACCTCGTCCTTGCGCCGCCGCAGTATGAACGGACGCACGCGTTGCGCCAGAAGCTGCGCGCGCAGTGTTTCGCCGCCGATCTCGATCGGCCGGCGCCATTGCTGCATGAAGCTGCGAGCATCGCCGAGGTAGCCCGGCATCAGGAAATCGAATTGGGTCCACAATTCGCCAAGGTGGTTTTCCAGCGGCGTGCCGGTCAGGCAGAGCCGGTGCCGCGCCTGCAGCCGGCGTACCGCGTTGGCGCTGCGTGAAGCGAAGTTCTTGACGGTCTGCGCTTCATCCAGAATCAGCAAATGAAACGGCTGCGCCTGCAGCGCCGCGCGATCGCGCCACACCAGCGGATAAGTCGTCAGCACTACATCGGCCTGCGCCATATCGCCGAACAGATCCTTGCGTTGCGGCCCTTGCAGCGTCAATACGCGCAGCGCCGGCGCCATGCGTTCGGCCTCGGCCTGCCAATTGAAAATCAGCGAAGTCGGCAACACGATCAGCGCCGGACGGTCGAGCCGGCCGGCCTGTTTTTCGATCAACAGATGCGCCAGCGTCTGCGCGGTTTTGCCGAGGCCCATGTCGTCCGCGAGGATGCCGGCCAGATGATGTTCGCGCAGATATTGCAACCAAGCCACGCCTTGCAGTTGATACGGCCGCAGCGTCACGCCCAGACCGCCCGGCGCCGCGACGGCGCGCGGGCCGCCATGGTCCAGCAGCCTTCGCGCCAGTTTGCGCAGTCCTGCGTCGCCCTGCAATTGCCAGACGCCGTGCACGCCGGCGCGTTGCCGCTGCGACGCCATCAGGCTGATGCGCATCGCATCGAGGCGGTAGGCATCCCATGCCGCCAACGGCAGCGGCCCGTCCTTGCGTTGCGGATCGCTCAGCAGATCCAGCATGCTGCCGACAATCGCCTTGATCGGCGCCGCCGGCGTCGCGATGCGTTTGCCGCCGGGTGCGCGCAGATGTATCAGCGCCTCGTCGTCGATCGCCGCCATTTTCGCCGCATTCATCCAGCGCGCATCGGTTTGCAGCAAATGCGCCAGGAGCGGCACCAGATCGATGGATTCGCCGTCGATGTCGACGCCCAGGCTCAACAGCCATGAAGTCTGATCGGAGGCTGAGCTTAAAGCCCTGATTGCCGACGACCGGCCGCGCATGGACGCCGCCACTTCCTTGCCGCCGGCGGCGCCGGTATCGGGGCTGACGATCAGACGCCAGGCGTCGACCGGCACGCTTTCATGGGCAAAACCGGGACAGACCACAATGCTCCAGCCCTGTTCCTGCAGCAGCGGCAGGCGCTCGGCCCAGAAATCGCCGAAGAAACTCTCCTGCGTCAGCGTCCAGCATGGCGCGCCCCCCAGCGCCGCATCGTCGCTGCGCCATTGCAGGCTATTCGCCGGCAACGGATGCAGGCCCGCATCGAGCACGCAGTCGAGCGCATCGGCTTCGGCATCGAAGTCGCGTATCAGCGGCTGTCCGAAATTGTCCTCCACCTCACGTTCCGACGGCGGACGGCGGTTCAGCAAACCGGTCGGCGCCGCTATTTCCCACAGCAGTCGGTCGCCGGCAAAGTACGTCCAGCTGATCAGGACCACCGTGACCTGCCCGCCACGCGGACCGAACGGCCCCGACGGTTTCATGCCCAGCAAACCGTCGCCGCGTGCCAGCGTGCGCAGCGTCATACGCGGTCGGAAAAGAGGAGCGTCGTGGGAGGCGTCGTTCATCGAAGCAAATTACGGTAAAGCGGTGTTGCCGAATCAGGCCGGCTTAGGCCCCTTGCGATGCGGTTTCGGCCCAGGCTTGTGCGCAGGGCCGGCAGGGTGAGCGGCGCCGGGTTTGTGTTTGAACGGCGCATCGCCCGCCTTTTTCGGCGCGCCCGGCTTGCCTTCCTGTTTTTCCGCGAAACGCCGATCGCCGCCGGATTTCTTCGCAAACGGCGATCCGCGGCCGGGCGCCGACGTCATGTCGTCAGATCGGCTGATCTGCAATTGCCGGCCCGCGACCCAGACCGTCTTCAGATAATCGATCAAATCCGGCGGGATATCGTCCGGCAAATCGAGCGTGCTGTAATCGTCCTGAATCTCGATGCGGCCGATGTGCTTCGCATCCATGCCGGCCTCGTTGGCGATGGCGCCGACGATATTGCCGGGTTTGACGCCATGGGCGTGGCCGACTTCAATGCGGAATCTGGCCTTGCCGGCGTCGCTGCGCGCGCCGCGGTCCTTGTTCGGAAAAGTCTCCGCGGCGTTGCGCGCGGGGCGCTCGGGACGTTCGCCGAATTCCTTGCGCGTCGGACGCGCGGATGGATCGCCGAATCTATTGCCGAACGACTTGTCTTGCGCCGGCCTGCTATCGGCCGCAGGCGCATGCGGTTCGCGCAGATTTTTATCCAGCAGCAGCGGCACGTCGCCGCGCGCCATCTTCGCCAGAGCGGCCGCGATTTCCTGCGGCGGCACATTGTGTTCGCGTTCGTAATCCTCGATCAGCGATTGAAAATCGTCGAGACCGCCGGCCGCCAGCGTGGCGCTGATTTCATCCTTGAACTTGCCGATGCGCACGTCGTTGACCACCTGCACGCTGGGCAGCGTAAGCGGCGATATCGGCTGCCGCGTGGCGCGCTCGATCGCCTTCAGCAGATTTTTTTCGCGCGGCGTGATAAACAGAATCGCCTCGCCGCTGCGTCCGGCGCGCCCGGTGCGGCCGATGCGATGCGTATAGCTTTCCGGATCGTGCGGCACGTCGTAATTGACGACGTGACTGATGCGCTCGACATCCAGACCGCGCGCGGCCACATCGGTGGCGACCAGGATATCGATCTTGCCGTCTTTCAGTTGCTGGATGGTGCGTTCGCGCTGCTGCTGCACGATATCGCCGTTGATCGCCGCCGCCGAAAAGCCGCGCGCCAGCAGCTTGCCCGCCAGTTCTTCCGTGCCCAGCTTGGTGCGCGAAAAAATGATCATGCCATCGAAGGTTTCGGCTTCAAGGATGCGCGTCAACGCCTCCAGCTTATGCATGCCGCTGACCAGCCAGTAACGTTGGCGGATATTGTCTGCAGTGCCGGTTTTGGCGGCCACCGTGACTTCGGCCGGATTGTTCAGATAAGTCTGCGCGATGCGCTTGATCGCCGACGGCATCGTGGCCGAGAACAACGCCGTCTGCCGGGTTTTCGGCGTCTTCTGCAGGATGTGTTCGACATCGTCGATGAAGCCCATGCGCAGCATTTCATCGGCCTCGTCGAGCACCAGCGTTTTCAGCAGCGACAGATCGAGCGAACCCTTGTCCAGATGATCGATGACCCGGCCCGGCGTGCCCACCACCACATGCACGCCGCGACGCAACGCGCTTAACTGCGCGCTGTAGCTTTGGCCGCCGTAGATTGGCAGTACATGAAAGCCGGGGATATGCGTCGCATAACGCTGAAACGCCTCGGCCACCTGAATCGCCAGCTCGCGCGTCGGCGCCAGCACCAGCGCCTGCGGCGTTTTCTGTTTCAGATCGATGCGCGACAGCACCGGCAACGCAAAGGCGGCGGTCTTGCCGGTGCCGGTCTGGGCCTGGCCCAGCACATCGCGATTTTGCAGCAGCGTCGGGATGGTCGCGGCCTGGATAGGCGACGGCGATTCATAGCCGAGTTCCTGCAGAACGCGCAGCAAGGGCTCGCTCAGGTTCAGCTCGGCAAAGGTAGGGGATGAGGCAGGGGTATCGGACATGATGGACTCGCAAGTTGGCTCGGATCGCAGTATGCGAAAGAATGTGGCGAGTTTACTCTGTTACGCGGGGAGATCGCACAAACCGCCGGGTTGCCGGTTTATTTTCGACAAGCGGCCAGTGTTTTCTTGTGGCATCAGGCATGTTGTGCGATACTTCGGCTCCTCAGACGCGGGGTGGAGCAGTCTGGCAGCTCGTCGGGCTCATAACCCGAAGGTCGTAGGTTCAAATCCTGCCCCCGCAACCAGTTTTACTAAGAAAAAAGCATTACATTCAAGCCCTTGGCGTTCCCGCGCTGAGGGCTTTTTTCTTTTGCGCGACCTTTTAACATTGGGCTGCGCGACGCGGCGCTCGATTCACATTTGCTATCCTTTTTAGTATGGAAATTTTAATTAACATACGATCAATTCGCGGATAAGGTGTGTAACTATGATGCAGCGACCCGCGCCGTGTCGGTGAGACCTCGGCCGAACTATCCCGGCGGGGCGGTAGGTTTCCCCAATCGTAGCGAAGCCGTTTGCGTCGAACCGGCGGCCAGATTGCCGATGCTTACCCTGGCAGCGTCAATGCAAGGCTTGATTGATGGACGCCGGTAATACGTCGAGGCAGCTGCTATCGCACCAGCGGCAAGGCGGTGACAAAGCAGGCAATGACATCGTCGAATCAGGTGATGAAGGTGAGGACAGAACTGCAAAAGTTGGAAGGATAAATTGAAAATGGTGACTACCGCCGTCGACTATCCAACAGGCGAGGCGAAGCGCATCGCCGACGTCTTCATCGCCGGTGCAGGGCCGACGGGTCTGGTGCTGGCCCTATGGCTGACGCGGCTGGGCGTGCGCGTGAGGATCGTCGACAAGACGGCCGAACCGGGGACGACGTCGCGCGCGCTTGCCGTGCAGGCACGCACGCTCGAACTGTATAGCCAGATCGGCGTCGCTGAGGCGGTCCTCAAGCGCGGAAGAACGGTGGTCGCCGCGAATCTTTGGGTGGCTGGTAAGAAAGCGGCGCGCGCGGTTTTTGGCGACATGGGAGCGGGCCTTAGTCCGTTTCCCTACGCGCTGATCTTTCCCCAGGACGAGCATGAGCGCCTGTTAATCGATTGCCTGTCGGAGGCCGGCGTCGCGGTCGAACGCCGGACGGAACTCCTGGGCTTCGAAGAGGCGGACGGTCGCATGCTCCTGCGCTTGAAACGGCCGGATGGCGCCTCGGAGGTGTGTGAGGCCGCCTACCTTGCCGGGTGCGATGGTGCACATTCCGCTGTGCGCGAGGCCCTGAAGATGGGTTTCCCGGGCGGTACCTACGCCCACCTTTTTTATGTCGCCGATGTGGAAGCGAGCGGAGATGCAATGAACGGCGACGTGCATGTCGGTCTGGACAAGGCCGATTTTCTCGCCGTGTTCCCGCTGAAGGAAGAGGGGCGGGCGCGGCTCGTCGGCACGGTGCGCGAGGAATCGGGACACGAGAGCGATCGCCTGGCGTGGAACGACGTGAGCCGGCGCGTGATCGAGTGGATGCACATCGATGTCGCGCGCGTGAACTGGTTCTCGACCTACCGTGTGCACCATCGGGTCGCTGATCACTTCCGCAAAGGCCGGGCGTTCCTGCTTGGAGATGCCGCGCACATCCATAGCCCCGTGGGCGGACAGGGCATGAACACCGGCATTGGCGACGCAGTGAACCTCGCCTGGAAACTCGCTGCCGTTCTGCACGAGCGGGCGAAGGCGTCGCTTCTCGACAGCTATGAGCCGGAACGAATTGCCTTCGCCCGGCGGCTGGTCGCCACGACCGATCAGGCTTTCACGGGTGTCACCAGTTCTGGCCCGATAGCGCGATTAATAAGGTTGCATATCGCGCCGAACCTGATTCGGGCGCTTTTCGCACTCAAGGCGGTGCGACGTTTCATGTTCCGTACTGTCTCGCAGACAGGGGTGAACTACCGTGGCAGCAGCTTGAGCGAGGGGCGAGCGGGGGCGGTTCACGGCGGCGACCGCTTGCCATGGGTGCAAACGGACCGGAACAGGGGCGACGCTGACAACTTCGCGCCGCTGAGGTCGCTGAACTGGCAGGTCCACGTATATGGAGACGCCGCACCCGAAATCCAGGCGGTGTGCGGCGTACGTAAATTGCCGCTGCACGTCTTTCCATGGCGTCGGGAGACGGGCCGGGCCGGCTTGCGGCGCAACGCCGTCTATCTCGTGCGACCTGACGGCTACGTGGCGCTGGCCGATGGTGAGGGTAGCGCCACGGTGCTCACGTCCTATCTCGACGCGCGCAAGCTCGCGTAAAGAGGGAGTCAGAAATTCGGCGTCATTATCCGAAAGTCGTAGGTTCATATCCTGTCCCCGCAACCAGTTTTGTTTAGAAAAACGTTTTATATTTAAGCCTGCCATGCTTTTCAGATAGCCCGTATGCCTTCAAAAATTGCGTCGTCATAAGCTACAAAAGTTTTCCAATCAGGCACTTCTCTCCTCGATTTGATGAGTGCGCGCACGCCAAGCCGTCGGGCGGCGTATCCGTCGCGATCGATTCGATCCCCGACCATCACAGTGGTATCGGCAGTTACCCCCGCGGCCGACATAAGATGAGCAAGGCCGCGCGGATGCGGTTTTAAAACCTTCACCTGCTGATCATTTGCACAGACAACAAAGTCGGCTCGAATGCCAAGCGCCTCAAGCTTCGATACAACGGGATAATCGGAAAGTATCCCGATCAGCTTGCCGCGCCTTTGAAGGTTTTCAAATAGCGTCTGAACGCCTTTGAAGCGGCAGGACTTCAGGTAGGGAATGGGCCTATTGATAATCCATTCCGAAACGATACTGCTCACCTCGGCCGGCGGCAGCCGGCATCCGGCCGCTACTTCCCGGATCAATCTCGACTCGAAATTGAATACTTCCGCGTTGCCTAACCGCTCTCTCGTCTTGCGGTATGCCTTCAGTACGCCGATGACTTGGACGCTTTGGGTTCTGAGCGAGTGCCACAGTAAATCCCGTGCCATGAGGACGCGTAACTTTTTTTGATCATAGAGCGTACCGTCCATGTCAAACACGACCATCTCTACGGCTTCCCAATTAAATGGCTGCAATCTTCAGCTCCCTATAGGTTTGCAAAAGGGCATATGCAAAGCCACCCGAATTTTTATGCTCGTACTGATTTTGAAATCTGATGTTTGCATTTCGTCTCTATTTGTTCGGCCGCCTGGGATAAGCGATTTTGTATGGGAGACTTTACCGTGCTCGGAGCTTCCCGCTCAATACCGGTAATCCAGTACGTTGCGAGGAGAAGGATCACCCATAACGCCGGAGGGTGAAATCCGCTTGGATGGGCGGCTTGATTGTCTGCGTCGGTCGGGCGCCACAAATAAAAAAGGCCACCCTACGGGTGACCTTGTTATTGGTAAGGGGCGGCGGGAATCCCATTTCCGTCCCCTTCTAGCGAGCGCTCGAAAGCAATTCCTACGATATTCTTCGAGACCGCGTTAACCAACAAGTAGTGTCCTCATTAGATTTCCACCGGTGGTGTGCCTTCCTTGAATAGCTGTCTCAACTGGCTCCGCAATTCCGGCGTGTCTTTATGCTGATGGATACTTACCGCATGCTGGACTGCCGCCTCCAACAATTCTTTATCGCTGTCCGCGGAGATTGCCACTGAACAGTTCATCTCACTAGGGTATTCTCGGCAGTCGATGTATTTGCGTGACATTTTGAGCTCCTTCATAGTTGCGATCAGACAACCGCAACGGCCACGTAACCGATGGCCGCTGACGCCATTTTTGGCGCAAGTCCCATTAGAGGTTGTCGGGCCTTATTTGATTCGGCCCGATGGGTAACGTTCCTGGGTGGGCGCCCATGCCAAACCGAACCCGCACTCGAGCTTGCCGCGCCCAACGATTTTGCGTCCTTTTGCGGCTATTGGTTCATATGCAGCCAGCGAAGCAAATCCAGGCCAGCAGCGATACGACCGCAGCAAGCCCGGTCGAGCGTCGCCCAGGAATTACAGATCGGTAAACACCGATTCCCGCGGAAGCCGCGACTTTGGCAGCTTGGCGTTAAAGTCTTCGGCGCTGTGATAACCGAGGCCGACCAGTACCACGCTGGTAAATCCTTTGGCCCGCAATCCGAGTTCTTCGTCCAGCACGCGTGCGTCAAATCCCTCCATGGGGACGGCATCGATCTCAAGCGTTGCCGCGCCGAGCAATAAAGTGCCGAGCGCCAGGTACACCTGTTTCTCCATCCAATGCTGTGCATCCTTCAAATCATACCGATGCAAATTCGCATAAAGCTGGCGTGAGCCCTGTTGCGATGCTTTTGCTGCCGGATTGATGAATCGTTTGTCCTTGTCTTCCTGCTCGAGCACCATCGTCATGTGTGCATCGTCCAGCGCGGTGCGCGTACACAAAACCATGACATGCGACGCGTTACGGATTTTTGGCGCGTTATAGGGGTAACCGTTTTCGGCTGCTTTGGCGATTCGGGATTTTCCTTCTTCGCTCGCCGCAACGATGAAATGCCAAGGCTGCGAATTCACGGATGACGGACTGAATCGAATTATCTCGCGCAATTCCGTGATGATATTCTCCGGCACCTTCCGGGCGGGATCGAACGCTTTGGCCGAATGGCGCTTTTGGACGTAGTGGCTGATATTCAAGATAATGCTCCTTCATAATTAAACGGCAAATCAACATCAAGTTTTAGAGTACGGTGGCCGCGGCCGAAATATTTCCTTCATTCTGCATGGCGTTATACGTCGAGTCCGAACATCGGGCGCAAACGCGTGCCCAGTACGTTGCCGAAGAACGCCGCCACCATCCAGAGCCAGCCATGCAGGCTGCCTGACACGATGCCGCTAAAGTACGCGCCGATATTGCAACCGTATGCGAGCCGCGCTCCGTATCCCAGCAGCAGTCCCCCAAGGATCGCCGCCAGCACCGAGCGCAGCGGTATCCGCCATACAGGCGCATACCGTCCCGCCAGCGCCGAGGCTGCCAGTGCACCGATGACGATGCCGGCATCCATCACGGATGTCACATCGCGGCCGAGCGGCGCGTGCAGGCTTGCGGCGTTCGCGGCGGATGTCCAATACGGCCAGCTCGCCACATCGATACCCGCGCCCGACAGCATCTTTGCGCCCCACAATGCAAAGGCCGACGTGACTCCCCACGGCCGCCCCGACAGGGCGAGCGTCGCGAAATTGAGCAGCGCAAGGGCGATCGCGCCTGCGGCGAGCGGCCACGGCCCGCGCAGCCATAGGAGCGTATGGCGTGGCTGAACATGGTCGCTGACAAGGCGTCCGTGACGTCGCCGCTCGATCCACACAGTCATCAATGCAATCGCGCCGAATACACTCCAGTTCAGAGCGAGGGCCGGCGCCACGCCGAGCATCTTGATCAAGGAGGTTGCCGGTAACGACGGCAAGCTTGTCCAAAACGGCATGTGCGCGGTAGCGATCACCGAACCGGCAATGAATGCGAAGAGCGTGATCACCATGCGCGTGCTGCCGCCGCCGACCGTGTACAGGGTGCCGGATGCGCAGCCGCCGCCGAGCTGCATCCCGAGCCCGAAGATGAATGCGCCGAAAACCACGGACGTCCCGGCCGGCGATACGAGGCCGGTCACTGCGTTCCCGAAAAGGGTGCCATTGGCCAGCACCGGAAAAAACAATAACGTCCCGAGCGCCAGCATCAGCATCTGCGCGCGCAATCCTGCGCCGCGTCCATCGGCGATAAAAACGCGCCAGGCCGATGTGAAACCGAACGCTGCGTGATACAGCGTCAGGCCCAGTAGCGCACCGACGACGTACAGGGCCGCCTGACGCGGGCCGGCCACGGACGCGAAGTAAAGCACTCCCGCGATCATTAACAGGATTGCGATGCCAAGCGGTTTGGGATTAAGCGAAAAAAAACGCGGCGGGGAGCCTGCGGCAAGCTCAGACATAAAAATTCTACCTGGATAAGTATGATTGGGCGCGAGGATTCAAGCCTGGGCCCATGTGGGAAAAGCGCATGATTATCCCTCTTTTTGCGGCGGCATGCAGAGCATGGAAAATGTCCGCTGGCGAGGACGGTCGGAATGGCGCGGCGCTGGCGTTATTGCAGACCGACACGCAATCGGAGCGTTGGTCGATCAGCGCCGCCGCGCGCGGCCTGCACGCCGCAACCATTCCGGCTAATATACGTTAGCTTTTTTGAGCCAAAGCTTTTAATCAAAGGCTTTTTACATTTTGAATTTCTCTGGACAAGGGGTTCTGGCATGGCAAAACTGACCGTCAACGGTGCAGTGCGTGAGTTCGAGGCGGAGGACACTACGCCGCTGTTATGGGTGCTGCGAGAGCAGCTTGGTTTGACCGGTACCAAATTCGGTTGCGGGATCGCGCAGTGCGGCGCCTGCACCGTCCACATCGACGGCGTGGCCACCCGCAGTTGCGTGCGGCCGGTCTCGACCGTCACCCCGGCTAATAAAATCGTCACCATCGAAGGGCTGTCCCCTGACGGTTCGCATCCGGTGCAAAAAGCCTGGGCAGCGCTCGACGTCCCGCAATGCGGCTATTGCCAGAGCGGCATGATCATGGCCGCGACGGCGCTACTGCGCGATAAGCCGAATCCCACCGATGCCGACATCGAGACGATCACCAACATCTGCCGCTGCGGCACTTATAACCGCATCCGCGCCGCCATCAAGGTGGTCGCCAAAGGCGGCGATACCAGTCAGGCCGGCCTGCACATCAAGCACACCGACGGGAGCACGACATGAGCGACACTCCAATGCTTTCACGCCGCCGGTTCCTGGTCGGTTCGGCTGCCGCGACAGGCGGCCTGATGATCTCTTTCCATATTCCTTTCATCGGTAGCGCCCAGGCGCAAGACGCCGTCACGCCGGAAGTCAACGCATGGGTAGTGATACGCCCGGACGACACCGTGGCGATCCGTATCGTGCGTTCCGAAATGGGGCAGGGCACGCTGACCGGGCTCGCGCAACTGGTAGCCGAGGAGCTGGAATGCGACTGGGCTCGCGTGACCACCGAATACCCGACCCCCGGACAGAGCCTCGCGCGCAATCGCGTTTGGGGCAATTTCTCTACTGGCGGCAGTCACGGCATCCGCGAGTCGCAAGACTACGTGCGTAAAGGCGGCGCCACTGCGCGCATGATGCTGTTGCAGGCCGCCGCCAACGAATGGAAAGTGCCGGTCGCCGAATGCCGCGTCGCCGACGGCGTCATCACGCATGCCGCGGGCCATCGCACTACGTTCGGCAAGGTCGCCTCTGCTGCGGCGAAGCTGACGCCGCCGGCCGCCGTTACTCTGAAAGACCCGAAAGACTGGAAGCTGGTCGGCAAGCGCCTGGCGCGGCTCGACACAGTCGCCAAGACGACCGGCGCGCAAATCTACGGCATCGACCTCAAGCTGCCCGGTATGCTCAATGCCGCGATCAAGGCTTGCCCGGTATTCGGCGGCAAAGTCAAAAGCTTCAACGCCGCCGCCATCGAGAAAAGGCCGGGCATCAAAAAGGTGGTACAGGTCGGCGACAACGCGGTGGCCGTCATTGCCGACACATGGTGGCGCGCAAAAAGCGCGCTCGAGGCGCTGCCCATCGAGTGGGACAACGGACCCAACGGCAGCGCCAGCAGCGCCAGCATCGCGCAGTTCCTGAAAGCCGGCCTGGATGCCAACGACGCTGTCGTCGGCAACAGCAATGGCGACGCGCCAGCCGCCATTGCAAAGGCGGCGCGCAAGGTCGAGGCGGTGTATTCCTTCCCGTACCAGGCGCACGCCACGATGGAAACCATGAACGCCACCGCGAAGTGGACGCCGGAGCGCTGCGAAGTCTGGGCGCCGACGCAAAACGGTGAAGCGGCGCTGGCTACTGCCGCCCAAGCTGCCGGCCTGCCGCCGTCGAAGTGCGAAGTCTACAAGCAGCTCCTTGGCGGCGGCTTCGGCCGGCGCGGGGCGCATGACTGGGTGCGGCAAGCGGTCGAGATCGCAAAGCAGATGCCCGGCACCCCGATCAAGCTGATCTGGACGCGCGAAGAAGACATGACGCATGGCCGCTACCATCCGATCACGCAGTGCAAAATGTCCGCCGGACTGGACGAAAAGGGCAATGTCACCGCCCTGCACATGCGCATTTCCGGCCAGTCGATCCTCGCCACCGTGGCCCCGGAAAACATCAAGAACGGCAAGGACCCGGTGGTGTTCCAGGGCCTCAACGCGCCCGGACCGGAAGCTTCGATCGGCTACAGTTTTCCGAATCTGCTGATCGACCATTCGATGCGCAACCCGCACGTGCCGGCGGGATTCTGGCGCGGCGTCAATCTGAACCAGAACACGATCTACCTTGAATCCTTCATCGACGAACTCGCCCATGCGACCAAACAGGATCCGCTGGCATTCCGCCGCAAGCTGATGGCCGACCATCCAAAGCCTCTGGCGGTCCTGAATGCGGCAGCCGAGCGTGGCGGCTGGGGCCAACCGGCGCCCAAAGGCGTGTTCCGCGGACTGGCGCAAACCATGGGTTTTGGCAGCTATGTCGCGGCCTGTGTCGAGATCTCGATCGGCGACGACGGCGTACTGAAAATCCATCGCATTGTTGCCGCCACCGATCCCGGCCACGCCGTCAACCCGCAGCAGATCGAAGCCCAGGTCGAGGGCTCCTTCGTGTTTGGCCTGTCGGCCGCGTTGTATGGCGAATGCACGGTCAAGGACGGCCGCATCGAACAGCAAAACTTCAACACCTATGAAGTGATGCGAATGGCTGGCATGCCGAAGGTCGAGACCATCTTGATGCCATCCGGCGGTTTCTGGGGCGGGGTGGGCGAACCGACGATTGCGGTGGCCGCACCGGCGGTGCTCAATGCAATCTTCGCCGCCACCGGCAAACGGATTCGCGATCTGCCGTTGAAGAATCACGACCTGAAGAAGGCATGAGATCGGTCGCGTTGCATTTACTCCGACCTCATGTTGTTGGGGGTACGGAAATGCGAGGCGTCACTTAGGTGAGCGCACGGAAATAACTCCGTGCGATGCAGGAGATGGAATAGCGTTACGAAAGCCCGACCTGGTATTCCGGTCGGGCTTTTTCCATTAGTAGGTACGTTTTGCCAATGCCACACCTAAAAACAAACGTTGATGCTAAAAAGACAAGTATAATCAAAAAACTTGTTTAAATAATAAGCATTATTTATCGAAAATAATGCAATCCAAAATCCGGGGAAAACGTCTCATGAAAAAACTTCTACGTACTGTTGGCTTCATTAGCATGATGGCGGCAAGCGCCATGTCCCATGCAAGCACCTATGATTTCTCTTATACATTTACCACCGGGGAAGTGGTCACGGGCTCGTTCGATGGCAGCGCAAGCGGCAATCTGATTACCATTCTGTCCAACCTCGCGATCAGTCTGGATGGCATTGCTTTCAGCGGTAGTGGGACTCTTTCTTCTTACGGAATTTCGCAGGGCTCTATTGGCGGTCCTGCGGTTGTCTCGTTTAATGGATTGGAGAACAATTTCATCGCGGGCGATGGCGATCTGTTGCATCTGGCCGGGACGAACATCTTGTATATGGCCGCTTTTAACGGGGGTGCCACCGATGCCGCTGGGTATCAGACGGCAACCGCTGCGAATGGGGATGGAGACGGTTCGTACGACGCATCACGCTGGAATATCGCCGCTGTTTCCGCGGTGCCGGAACCAGGGACGTATGCGTTGATGCTGGCCGGGTTGGGGCTCGTTGGGGTTGCTGTGCGACGTCGTCGGGCGGGGTCGGTCTGATCCAGTCCAAGGCCCTTGAGCGTGCCAAGTAGCCGTTCAGCCGCACCTGAAAGAGAGGCAAGCTGACGTATGCAATAGCGCTATCTCATTGCGTCTAAACCGCCTCGGTAGGAGCAGGCGATTGGACGATGCTCTTCGGCGGGATAGGTTGTGCTGCCTTGTCAATCGCTGACATCACCTGCTGCGGAACCAGATGCTGAATCATGTGGCCGGCCCCTGGCAAGAGGATCAGCTCGCTCTGTGGCAGCTCCTTATGCAGACGTTCGGAGTGTAGTTTCGAAGCGATGTGCAGATCGCTCGCCCCAGACATGATGACCACCGGCATGCGCAGTTCGGGGTAGCGTGCGCTCAGCTTATAAGCCGAAGGAATCATCAGCCCGGTTTCAGCAGCGCTCGCGCGTAGCTGGACTGGGCGCAAGGTCATCCAGACTGGGAACTCATTTTTGAAGCGTGCCGTCGGCTTGGCTGGAGCGAAGATTTTGCGCACCATGGCTGGCCAAATCAGCCGGCCGATCAACGGCGAAATCGTATAGCGCATCAAATCGCCGATGAGGGGCAGTGCAGCCGGTGACAATAACGGCACATCGAGGCGGGGAGTTGGGTAGTAATAACCAGAGAGCAGCACCAGGCTGCGCACATACTCCGGATACGCCAATCCGAGCGCTACCGCTACCATCGCTCCCCATGAGTGACCGACGACGACAGGCTGCTCCACGCCGAGGCGTTGCAGCGCCTGATAAAGCAATTGAGCCTGTGCCCCCGGCCCCCATATCGTCGTGCGGGGCCGCTCGCTATAGCCGTAACCCGGCCGGTCGAAAACGATAACACGGTATTTGTCAGAGGCAAGGTCAAGCAAGCCGCTGACATCAAAATCCTTGGCCATCGTACCGTTTCCGTGCAACAGCACCACGGGTTTCCCTTGTCCGCGCTCAAGATAATGCAGACGTACCCCATCAACCGCAATAAACTTTCCTGCCGGCGGGTTCTCCTGTTCGGCCAGCTTGCTCCGATATTGCACGTACATGGCTGCTGCCGCCAATGCAACGCCTGTCCCAAGAAGCCAGGGAGCGCGCCGTCGAACCAATGAGCGATCTGCCTTTACCCTGGATGGTGGATGGTCGTCGATACTCATTGCAGCCTCCTTCGTTAAATGCATCAGGAGTATTCAAAGTACGTCGAGAGACGCATTTGTGTCGGTAGGCAAAATTTGGATGTGTCGGTCGGCCAAACACCTAAAATGCAGTAGTGTATGCGCGGAAAGTGCATCTCCAGGTAGGAGTGGTGGAGTACCTGGCGCCTTCTCTTAACGTTCGAGTTAAGGCCGCAGCCCAACAGGACGTCGGCCTTCAACGAGTGGTTAGGCGTCCGTGTGCCCTTGTCGCCGTAGGACGACATGCGTGGCCTTCTCCGACGCTACGAATTCCACGCATTCGTATCCCAGGGCCCGCAAGTCAACCCCTTCGAACAGCGGCTCTCCCCGGCCAAGCAGGACCGGCGCGATAGCAATGTGCAGTTCATCAATGAGGCCCTCACGGAGATATTGCTGGATTGTGTCCGGCCCACCGCCGATCCGCACGTCCATTCCGGCAGCGGCCTCGCGTGCACGGTCGAGCGCCTCGCGAATGCCTCCTGTTATGAAGTGGAACGTCGTGCCGCCTTCCATCTCGATGGAGGGACGAGCATAATGGGTCAAGATGAAGACTGGAACGTGATACGGTGGATTGCCTCCCCACCAGCCTTTCCAGTTTGTGTCCGGCCAGTCCCCACGATTGGGGGCGAACATGTTCCTTCCAAGAATCCAAGCCCCAACATTCTGAAAGCCACGGGCAGCGAAATCATCATCAACCCCGGACGTACCGCCGTCCTTGCCGAACAAGGCGCGCTGGAACGTGCGTGTTGGGAATAGCCACTGGTGCAGTTCCGTCCCGCCAACGCCGAGCGGATTGTTGATGTCTTGATTCGGACCTGCTCCGTATCCGTCGAGCGAGACGGTGAAGCCCTCAACGCGAACTCGTGTCATCGTTTGCCTCCGTTTAGACGCCTAACTTCTATTTAGATGGGAAAAAATTTCTGTCTAACTGGCGCGCCGTGTCCGCGGCACTGCCGAAGCGCGTTTCGATCGCCGGGGTTATTTCACTGATTATCTTTCGATCAATTACAAGAAACGACATTGAACACCCCCGTCTCAAGCAAGCATCACTCTTTTAAAGTATATTTTACGGCGTTTAACAGTCGCTATGTCTCTGTTAGACGCTTGCATGAACCCCCAATGCAAAGCATGTCCACAAACCCAACCAAGAGTTTCCCATGTCTTTCCAATTACCGTCCATTTCCCTGTTGTTTGCCCCCGCAACTCAGGTCGTGAATTTCCTGAAGGAGCAAGCATGATCACCCGCACCATCACCGTCGCCGCCTTGGCAACGGCCCTCACCGCATCCGCCTTCGCTCAAACGCCGGAAAATCCGCCGGTCCAGAGTTTCTCTCTCGGCGATCTCAAGCTCGAAAGCGGTGAATCGATCAAAAATTTCTCCATCTCCTACGTTACCCACGGCAAGCTCAACGCCAGCAAGTCGAACGCAATCCTGATGGTGCCGTCTATCGGAGGCAACCACCACCGTATCGATTACCTGATCGGACCGGGGCGCGCGCTGGATCCGTCGAAATATTTCATCATTTGCGCCGACGCCATCGGCAATGGAATCACCACTTCGCCTTCCAACAGTAAAGTGCAGCCGCACATGCAATTTCCGAGATTCAATATTCGCGACATGGTGAACTCGGAGGAGCGCCTGGTCACCGAAAAGTTCGGCATCAAGAAGCTGGTCACTGTGATCGGCGCTTCGATGGGCGGCATGCAGTCGCTGCAATGGGCAGTGAGCTATCCGGACATGATGGATAGCGTCGTGCCTATCATTCCGCTGGGGCGCACCCCCGCATGGACTACCGGCGTGCTGGAGATGCTGCGTCAGAGCGTCATGACCGATCCGCTCTGGAAGGGCGGCAACTATCCGGCGAGCGCGCCGCCTGAGCAGGGAATGCGGCTGCTGCAAGGCTGGCTCGCCGGCATGATTGTGCACACGCCGGTTTATGAGGAATCGCGGTTCCCGAATTCTCAAGACGTAATCGCCAACCTGAAGGGCGTCGAGAATAGCGAATGGCGGCGCATGGACGCGGTCGACTGGGTTTATCAGAGCTGGGCATACGACCAGCATAACCTCGGCACCACGCCCGGTTTCAACGGCGACTATCACCGCGCGCTGGAGTCCATCAAGGCAAAGACCTTGATTCTCGCGGGAACCGGCGACCTGCTCAATCCCGAGTATGAGTCCAAGGAAGCGGCGCGCTACATTCCGGACGTGCGCTATATCTCGATCAACGCGCAACGTCCGATGGGACATAGCTCGGGCGCCGGTGCTACCGCGCCGGAAAACGAGCTGCAGAATCGCGAAATCAGCGCGTTCCTTGATGTGGTCACGGAAAACGGACGCAAAATTCAGTAAGTACGGAAGAGAAGGGAACGGAACAGGCGACAATACAAGTCATCCGATAAGATCGGCCTTTGCGTCGTACCTGTTCCGGACGTAGTCTCGCAGCGGCGTTACGCTTTGAAAGGGATACTTTGTGCCGTTCCCGCTTACATGTTCAGCAACAAGCGGATTCGCGAGGCGATTGGTATGCCTTGTGTGGATCAATTAGAGAGGGTCAACTCTGCCAGCAAATCAACAGTTTTGAGCCTTATCCACGCATGACCGTTTTTTAATTAATGATCATATTGAGTCATACCAACGCTCATATTAGGACGTATTAAAGACTTCTGCGGACAAAGAAAAAATAGACGTAGAAATGGCAAATTATCCTAGGCAGAATCGTTGGCAATCATTAACAACTCACCTTGCGCGAACCACGCCACGGTGGTTGAAATGGTGATTTTTACATGGATTGTGCATTTTCTGGCCATCACAAAAATTCCAGTATTTGCCAATCCGGACAAGTCAACGATTAAAAGGAAACGCATATCATGAGTAAGCCATTAGACGGCATCAAGATTATCGACTTCACCCACGTACAGGCCGGCCCTGCCTGCGCGCAACAATTGGCATGGTTTGGCGCTGATGTCATCAAGGTAGAACGTCCTGGTACGGGCGACGCCACCCGTACGTCACTGCGCGATATTCCCGACGTAGACGCGCTGTACTTCACCATGCTGAACAGCAACAAGCGCTCGCTCACTCTTGACACGAAAAAAACAGAGGGCAAAGAAATTTTGGAAAAGCTGATTCGTCAGTCAGACATCCTGATTGAAAATTTTGCACCGGGGGCGCTGGATCGCATGGGTTTCACCTGGGACTATATCCAGAAACTCAATCCACGCCTGATCCTGGCATCGGTCAAGGGCTTCAGCGACGGTCATTTCTACGAAGATTTGAAAGTCTATGACAACGTTGCCCAAGCAGCAGGCGGGGCCGCAACTACCACCGGTTTCTGGGACGGCCCACCTACCATCAGCGGCGCAGCACTGGGGGACAGCAATACCGGCATGCATCTAACCATCGGCATTCTCGCAGCCCTCCAGCATCGTCACCTGACAGGTGTCGGTCAGAAAGTTGCAGTATCGATGCAGGATGCCGTACTGAATTTGTGCCGCGTCAAACTGCGCGACCAGCAACGTCTGGAACGTACTGGCGTACTGGAAGAATACCCGCAGTATCCGCACGGCACCTTCACCGATGTCGTGCCACGCGGTGGTAACGCGGGTGGCGGTGGCCAACCCGGCTGGATTCTCAAATGCAAAGGCTGGGAAACAGATCCGAACGCCTATATTTATTTCACAATCCAGGGTACTGCCTGGGAAGCGACAGCTAACGCCATCGGTAAACCGGAATGGGTCACCGATCCTGCCTATGCGACAGCGAAAGCACGTCAAGACAAGATTTTCGATATTTTCGCTTACATCGAATCTTGGCTGGCAGATAAGGACAAGTTCGAAGCGATCGAAATTCTGCGTAAGTTCGATATTCCTTGCGGCCCAGTGCTGTCGATGAAGGAAATTGCATACGACGAATCTCTGCGCAAAAGCAAAAGTATCGTTGAAGTCGATCACAAGGTACGCGGAAAGTATCTGACCGTGGGCAGTCCAGTCAAGATGTCGGGCGCAACGGTAGAAATCACGCCATCACCTTTACTCGGCGAACATACTGACGAGGTGCTGGCAGAGCTTGGCTACACACCTACGCAAATCACGGAAATTCATAACGCCGCTGCAGTATAAATAACGGGCGAAAGTTGAGTTTTTTATAAGAGGCGCTTTCAGGCGCCTTTTATTTTCCACAACAGATTTTCCAACCTATATGAATCTGCATCACCTTCCTTGAATGCCGCACAACCAGGTATGATTAATAAAGCGCACAATCGACGTTCTCAATCCTTTCGATCGAACTTGGCCAAACGCAAAATTGCCGTTGGCCTGCTTTTGTTTCCACGCTTTCAAATGCTGGATCTTGCTGCACCGGGCGATGCATTTTCTTTAGAATCGACAAATTTCTCTCTCAACGAAATAGCGCGAAGGTGCGGCTTCAACAGCGAAGCAACTCTACGCCGCGCGTTTACCCATAGACTGGGTATCGCGCCATTCGATTATCGTCAACGGTTTTGTTCGGAAGAAAAAGTGGTACAAAAACCTAATCGGGGCGAGTACTGGTCTAATTCGTAGCGCCAACCCGCTCACCGAAGTTCGCGGACATATCGTCGGCACGATTGGGGGTGTCTGAGGATGCTCCGCGGCACGACGAAGAAATCGCGCAGGCAGATTCCACCGCATTCAAGTAAGGAGTGTTTGTCCATGAGTTCCACTATCGTTTCATCGGCACCGGTTAGAGGGACGGCCGTGCTGCTGGTCGGGTCGATGGGCTGTGCCATGACCGTACTGGACACCAACGTCGTCGGCATTGTCCTGCCGACCATTGCACGGGACCTCCACGCGACGTTTGCCGATATCGAGTGGGTCATTAGTG
Source organism: Herbaspirillum sp. (assembly GCA_028292625.1). GTDB lineage: Bacteria > Pseudomonadota > Gammaproteobacteria > Burkholderiales > Burkholderiaceae_D > Herbaspirillum. The sequence continues at coordinate 26,459 of JAQGLY010000059.1, forward strand.
CCTACGTACTGTGCTTTGCCGCGTTGCTTTTGCCTGCCGGGTCGATTGCCGACCGCTTCGGGCGCAAGCGTGTATTCCTGATTGGCATTAGCATGTTCGCGCTCGCATCGCTGGCATGCGGACTGGCGCCGTCGGCGCCCGCCCTCTACGTGACCCGGGCGCTTCAAGGCGTGGGTGCGGCTTTTTTGCTGGCGCCCGCTCTCGCGATCATCGGTCACGCATTTCATGAGGAAAGCGCCCGCGCGCGCGCATGGGCTGTGTGGGGTGGCATCATGGGATTGACCATGGTGCTGTCGCCCCTGATCGGGAGCGGAATCAACGCCGTCTTGGGTTGGCGTTGGGCGTTCTATATCAACGTGCCCATCTGCGCAATGCTGGCGCTGGCGGTGCTTAACATCATCGAAGAATCCCGAGATCCGACGCCTCGCACCCTGGATTTCCCGGGGATCGCCCTGTTCTCCCTGGGCATGTTCTCCTTGACCTGGGCGCTGATCACTGGCCCTGAGCGCGGCTGGGCGAGTGCAGCCGTCGCGATCCGCGCCGCGGCAGGTGTTGGTCTATTCCTCGCCTTTTCCTTCGTGGAACAGAATCGGGAACACCCGATGCTCGATCTTCGGCTATTTCGTGCGCCGGCGTTCGTCGGCGCGGTACTTGCCATGTTCGCCTATGCGGCATCGGCACAGGTGATGGCCTCGCTACTGCCGCTGTTTCTGCAAAACGCCGCGGGCAATACCGCACTCGCCGCAGGCGTGGGCATGCTGCCCTTTGCCGTTGCGATGCTCGTACTCCCCCAAGTCGGACGCAAGCTCGCGGCCTATATGCAGCCGTATCAAATACTTACTCTCGGCTTGGCCATCGTAGGGATCGGCAATCTTGCCATGATGTATGCAGCCAACGGCCACCGTGGCATCACGCTGATTGTCGCCATGGCGATTCTTGGAAGCGGGGGCGGCCTGCTCAATGGAGAGACGCAGAAAGCTATTATGGGGACCGTGCCTCGCCATCGCGCCGGCATGGCGTCCGGCATCAGCACCACGGCGCGCTTCTCGGGAATTCTGCTGGGGTTCACGGGCTTGGGCGCCGTGTTGGCGAGCGGGGTGCGCTCGGCGATTCAGAACGGGATGCAGCAGGCGCAACTGCCGGTTGTTCCGGGGTTCGTCGATCACGTGGCCGCGGGAGACTTCGACCGGGCGCTCGGGATGTACCCGCAGGCGATGTCTTCCACCTTGGCGCACATCGCGCAGGACAGCTATGGCCAGGGATTCTCTAGTGCCTTTCTCGTTGCCGCCGTGGTTGCCGCGCTCGCGGCAACCGCGATCTATGCCCTGATGAGCCGGGCAGCCGAGTAGGAAGCAATCAGCAAGGTATAGCGCAGGCTCTTCTTTTAAGCCGCGGCTGCCATCGCATTGACGGCAATCGCCAGATCGTCGCCGGGATGTTGCCCGATGTGCGCTTGTATCAAGCGGCGCAGCACCTTGCCCGAACGCGTACGCGGCAACGCATCGACGAACACGATTTGGCGCGGACGGGCAGGCGCACCGAGGGCATCCGCGACCGCCGTGCGCAGTTGAATTTTCAGATCGCTTACAACATCGTCAATACAATTACCGGCACCAATATCATTTCTACCCGCTGCCGCCAGCACTGCAATCTGGTTCACCACCACCAGCGCAATCGGCACCTGCCCACGCAACCTGCTGGCGGTGCCGATCACCGCAACTTCAGCGACAGCATCGTTGGCCAACATGACCTCTTCGATTTCCCGTGTGCCGAGCCGCCCGCCGGCGCTGATAATCACATCATCCGACCGGCCCAGCACACGCACATAGCCATCTGCATCGGCGACGGCCCAATCGAATGTCGAATACACCCATCGCCCGTTTTTTTCAGACCAATAGATACGCTTAAACTCTTCATCGCTTTCCCACAAGGTGCAAAAGCAGCCGGGCGGCAATGGGTAATTGGCGACGATCACGCCTTGCTCTCCCGCCGCACAGGGCAAACCGCTGGTTTCATGCACGATATTCAGATCGAAACCGAAGGCCGCCAAGCCAGGCGAACCGGCCTTGCGCGGCAAGGCATGTGGCGCTGCAACGACTGCGCCCACGTCCGCTCCGGCAAACGGCAAGGCCAGCATCGGCGAGCCGGATTCGGTTTGCCAATAATGATCGATCACCGGCTTGCCCAGCGCCGCCTCGGCCCAACTCGCAGTGGGCGCATCCAGCGGTTCCCCTGCCAGGAATAGCGCGCGCAATGAAGACAGATCCGATTGCCGTCCCAGCCCGCCGCCCTGCCGTTTCAGCAAGCGGATTGCAGTCGGTGCCGTCAGCATCAGATTGACGCGATATTGTTCCACCAGATGCCACCAGACATTACTGTCCGGACGCAGCGGCATGCCCTCATGCATCAGCGTCGTCATGCCTATCAATAAAGGGCCATATACGCCATAGCTATGCCCGACCACCCAGCCGATATCGGAAGTGGCGAACATGGTGTCGCCAGGCGCCGCCCCGAATAAAAGTGCCATCGAAGTCGCCAGCGCAACCGCATAACCGCCGACATCGCGTTGCACGCCTTTCGGGTTGCCGGTGGTGCCGGACGTGTACAAAATATAAGACGGCTGATTCGATTCCAGCCATGTACACGGCACCGATGCGCCGGCATATTTTTGATGGTAATCGCGATACAGGCAATCGCGTCCCGCGACACTATCGAACGCGGCGATGCCGCGATCGATCATCATTACCTTCGGCGGCTTGAACGCAGCAAGATCGATCGCTGCATCCAGCAAAGGCTTATAGGAGGCGATTCTGCCGTTTGAAAATCCGGCATCGGCGCTGATAATCAGCGTCGGCCGTGCATCATCGATCCGCAGCGCCAGACCGGCCGGCGCAAAGCCGCCGAACACCACCGAATGCACCGCACCGATTCGCGCACAGGCCAGCATCGCGAAATTCGCTTCGGCGATCATCGGCAAATAGATCAGCACCCGGTCGCCGCATTGCACGCCGAGCGCGATCAAGATAGCCGCCATGGTATTCACCTCGCGATGCAAATCGCTATAGCGATAAGTCATGGCATCACCGGTCTCGCTGGATACGGCAATCAGCGCCGCCTGATTTGCGCGATCAGCCAGATGCCGGTCTACCGCGTTATGGCAGAGATTGGTCCGACCGCCGACAAACCATTTTGAAAACGGCGCATTCGATGCATCCTGCACGCAGGAAAAATCGGTTTTCCAATCGATGCGGGCCGCTTGCCCGCCCCAGAAATCGACTGGATTTTCGACCGCTGTATCAAGCAGCTTTCGATGATTCTGCATAGCGTGCCTGATCTATATCATGCGTTGCGTCGCGATGGGCGACGATATGATCCAGTAGGTATCCTGCATCGCGCGCGATACCGGAGAAGCGACCCGATCCCCATGTGTACTGCCACGGCAAACCGAGAAAGTACAAGCCGGGCACTTCGGTGATGCCGCGGCTGTGGCCGGGATAACCACGCTCGTCGAAGATGTCTTCCTTGATCCAGTTGAAGTCGGTACGGAAGCCGATGCACCAGATCACGACAGCAATTTTTCCGGATGCTACGTCCAACTGCTGCGCTATATCCGCCGGCGGTTCCCACAACGGTACATAACGCGCCTCCACCGGCGCATCGATCGCCTCGGTCCGGATGAACTTATCGATACTGTCTTTGATGCTTTCGGAAACGGCATCTGCACCATCCAGATTGGATTTCAGATCGCCGCCGAAAGTCGCCATGCCGCCGCCAATATTTTCGAAGCGGCCGTACAGTTGCATGCCTTCCAGCGCGAATTTTCGCAAATCGATATCGCGTCCGCCATCGCGGCCGGTAACGTAATGATTGGTCTTTTCGCGTACGCCGGTTCCCAGGGGATGGCGCTCGACCGGCAGATCGTAATACTTCATCAGATCCAGCCATTCGACTACGTCCTTGCCGCGGTAACGGCGCGCGACCCGCGGCGCATCGCCTACGCATAGATGCACGCGGCGTCCGCTCAGATGCAAATCTTCCGCGATCTGACAGCCCGATTGGCCGGTGCCGACCACCAGCACTTCGCCTGCCGGCAGCGATTCCGGATTCAGATAGTCGCAGGAATGTAATTGCGTAACATGCGCGGGCAACTTTTCGGCGACGCGCGGAATCACCGGCAGGTGATAGCCGCCTACTGCGACCACCACTTGATCCGCGGTAAGCCGGCCCTGGTTGGTATCGACTTCAAAGACGTTATCTGCGTTGCGCTGCAGCCCGGTCACAGCAACGCCTTCGGCTGCCGGCGGTTGAAACGATGCGACGTATTGATCGATGTATTGCACGATCTCGTCTTTTTTCATGAATCCATAGGGATCGTCGCCGGCGTAAGGAAAGCCTGGCAGCGTGCATTGCCAGTTCGGCGTGACGAGGCAAAAAGTGTCCCAGCGCTCGCTGCGCCAGGCGTGACCCAGTTGGTTCTTTTCAAGAATCAGATGGGCAATGCCTTGTTGCTTCAGGTAATAGCTGATCGACAGACCGGCCTGGCCGCCGCCGATGATCAGTACGGGATAATGAGTCGCTTGTGCGAATGGATAGGACTGTTGCATAAATAACCTCCGTGACAATCGGTGAATCAGTGCTTCAATCCCGCAATCAGGGCCGGAATGCTTCGACCAAGACCTGGGCGTTTTCCTGCTCCTCGAAACGGCTCGCGGTGCGTTCGATCTGGCCGAGCTGGTCCATCGCCGATGAACAGGCATAGCCGAATTTTTCGTGCACGCGTTCACTACCGATATTCAAGGCGGTGCGGCTTCTATCGACGAATTCGGCAACGGAATAACTTTTTCCGACTTCCAGATACTCTTTGACGACCAGCGACGGGGAATAGCAGTCGGTGGTGGTGTCGTCCGGCCAACGGACGCTGAAGTGCATTTCAGGCATGGTGTTTCTCCAAATAAAAAGTGGATTGGCGTTCAGGCAACGCAGAAGATTTCGAGGCAAGGTGTTCGTGGTAAATTTTCAGATGCTGTGTCGCTGAGCGCGTCCATGTATGGCGGCGGCAAGCGGCAAAGCCGGCGCTGCGCAAGCGATCGCGTGCGGCCGGGCCGCAGGCATGCGCCATCCCGGCCGCAATCGACGCCGGCTCCAGCGGGTCGACCCAGGCACAGTCGCCGCCTTGCAGATATTCGGTAAACGGTGCAATGCGGGATACCACGACCGGCGTGCCGCAAGCCATCGCTTCCAGCACCGCCAGGCCGAAGCCTTCACGCAGCGAGGCGAACACCAGCGTGTCGGCACAGCGGAACAAAGCCGGCATCTGTACGTCATCGACCTTGTCGATGAATACGATGGATTTTCCGGGACCGGTTTCGATGCCGCTCTGTTTCAGCAGTTCGGCGAAATTCTTCTGATAGGCTTCGTGGTCCAACAGACTGGCGCCGCCGGCGACAAGCAGTTGCGCCATCGGAAACACCCGCAAAATGCGGATGAACGCCTGCAAAATAGCCAAGGTGTTCTTGCGCGGTTCAACCCCGCCAACCACCAGAAATAGCGGACTGCCGTCTTTTCTGTCGCGCAGGCCCAGCATCTGTCTGAGCGCGTCGTCATGCGCATCGGCAAGCGGCGTGAAGCGCGCCGTGTCGACCCCGTTGTCGACGATATCGGCCGCGACGCCGTAATCGTTCGATAGAGCAGAACGCCACAAGCGGCTGACGCAAAGCACGCGGTCCGCCGTCAGGAAGCCGCGTGTCTGCCATGCTGCCAATTGCGGGCTTTCAAACTGATCAAGATGATGCACGGTACGTATGAATCCCGGAATGCGGCCGCGTTCGGTCAAGGCCGCCAGTGCGTTGGCGCTGATCGAATCCTGCGCGTGATAAATGTCGAATGCAGGAGCACCCGGACGTTCGAACCAGGCCACGTATTCGCCGATGCGTTGCCGTACCAACGTCTCCAGATCGCCGGAAACCGTCGCTGCCGACACCGCGCTGTAGCCACAGACGGTGGCACGGAACAATCCCTTTTTCTGCGGATCGGGTGCATGCACAGTTACCGCATGGCCGGCAACGTGCATGGCCTCGCCGACTTCCATTGCGTGCACCACGCCGCCGCGAGGATTGGTGGAATGCGTCAGCAAAGCGATCTTTAGCGGCGTTGCATCAGACATGATCCGCCTCCGGCGACCGCGCACCCGACGGCCCGCAACCGATCAGCGGCTCCTGGTTAAAATCCCATAAGATCTCAATCTCCGCGCCGCGTCGCAGGCTGACTACCTGCGAATCGTCCGTGCGGCCTATGGCTGCGCAGGCAATGCCGCGCGCCGTGAAACGCCCGATGACTTTTTCAAGCTGCGCCTCCGTCACGCTCAACAGAAATCCGAAACTTGGGAAAGCCGCCAACCAGCGTTGCAACGGCACGCCTTCCGGCCTGGGGATGGCACCGAGATCTATGACTGCACCGAGCGAGGAACATTCGAGCAGCATCAGCGCCGTGCCGACCACGCCCGCCATGCTGATGTCTTTCGCGGCCTCGGATAAACCGTCCTCGGCGATAGCGGGCAACAATTCCAGATCGTCCCGCAAGCGGTCGGCCGGCGCACCGGTGCTGGCATCCCAGTAGGTATACGGCTCATGAAAACGGCCGCGCAAGTCGATCGCCGCTACCAGATGCTGGCCGGGGCGCGCATCGAAGCTGGTCAGCAAGTGCTTGGCCCGGCCGATAATGGCAACCGACAATTGCTCGCGGTCGTTGCGGCGGTTGCTGTGTCCGCCCACGATCGGCACGTTATAAATTTTCGACGCTGCCGCCAGCCCTTGCAGAATTGGCTGCGCGGCGTCGCCGTCGCGGCTCCACAAGGCGTCGACCAGCGCCAGCGGCCGGCCGCCCATTGCGTAAATATCGCTGACATTAACCATCACGCCGCAATAGCCGGCAAACCATGGCTCCTTCTCGACGAATTCGTTGATGAAACCTTCGATGGCGAACAGCAGATAGCCATTGCCGTCGGCGTCGGGTATGGCGGCGCAATCGTCCCCGACCGGCACTGCGGTCATACCTGCAGCGCCCACGCCGAGCGTGCGCATGACCGCGTCGATATCGCGTTTGTGCGCAATGCCGCGCGATTGGCGCAATAGCGCTATCAACGCAGACAAAGTCTCAAAGGTTTCATGCCCCACTACGTTCAGCGCGGAATTCATAACGCGCCGCGCGTGACGATAAAGCCGGTGTCGCCATCATGGATCGGCGGATAGTGCGCAAGATCGGCCTGCATCAGATGATGCGGCCGTCCATGCACATCGAGCTCGGCCAGGATATCCCAATGCAGGCGCAGGAACAGCGGCACGTTCTGGCTTTGCACTTGTGCCAGAAATGTCTTGCAACCGTGCGCGTGCGCGGTGCCTACCGCCAGCTTGATCAGGCCGCTGCCGACCGATCCGATACGTCGCGCCTGCCGCGCCACCGCCAGCCGCGAGCCGTACCAGACGCCTGGCTCGGTTTCGTGAATACGCACGGTGCCGACCACTTCATCCGGCAGGCCCGGCAAGCTGATGATGGCAGCGATCGGCAGCGCCAGCTTATCGATGGCGTCGGTATCGTCACCATCGAAAATACCTTGTTCGTCGCAAAATACCGCGCGCCGCAATTGCCGGGTCGCTTCACGTTCGGCCAGGGTGGTGGCAAGCTTGATGCGAACCGTGCGCGCGGCCGCGGTGCCCATGACGGCAATCGCCGATCCGCTCTCGGCAACCTCGGCAACATTGGCAACAAGTGCGCAGGCAGTGTTCATGATGGCGTCCCTTCAGTTTTCCCGGTTTTCTCGAACGTCGACAACGATGAGCAAGCGCCGCAGCGGCCGCAGCCTGCCTTGATATCGGTCGAGCGCAAATTACCCGCGTCGAGCATGGCGGCCAGTGGCGTCAGCAAGTCATGCATGAATTGCGGCAGCGGCGCCGGATGGTCTTCCAGCGGCGTGCCGGCGATCGGCACGAACGGCACTACGAATGGGTAGACGCCAATGGCGATCAGCTTTTCGCAGGTGCGCAAAACGGCTTCGGCGGTATCGCCCAGACCGGCCAGGATGTAGGTGCTGACCTGGCCGTATCCGAATACGTTGACGGCGCTTTCGAAGGCATCAAAATACCGTTCGATCGAAACGCTCGCTTTGCCCGGCATGATGCGGGCACGCACCGCCGGCGTGACGGCTTCCAGATGCATGCCGAGCGAATCGATGCCGGCGTCGTGCATGCGCTTGAACCATGCATCGTCGTCCGGCGGTTCGCATTGCCCCTGAATCGGCAGATCGACCGCGCTCTTTACGCCGAATGCGCTTTCACACAAAATTTGCGCGCCACGGTCGGTGGCATTCGGCGTGCCTGTGGTCATCACCATGTGCTTCACACCGTCCAGCAACACCGCTGCGCGCGCCACTTCACCCAATTGCTCCGGGGTTTTGCGCAAGATGGTTCTGCCGGCGGCCAGCGATTGGCCGATCGCGCAAAACTGGCATGATTTCTTGCGGCTTTCATACCGGATGCAGCTTTGCAATACCGTTGTAGCCAGCACATCCGAACCGTGCAGCGTGGCGATTTTCGAATAGGCAATGCCGTCCAGCGTTTGCAATTTGTAAAAGCGCGGCTGGCGCGGGAACGAGATGACGCCGACGGAAATGCCGTCGCGCATCAATGTGCTGTTGCCATCGGGGCCGAGCGGCGCCGCGGCAAACGGCGACGACCACGCGCTGGCCGTATGTACCGGAATCATGACCGTATGGCCGTCCACCACCACCGCCTTGTGATCGGACGGACCGGCGCCGCCGCGACGACTGGCGGCGCCGGCGTTCGGGTCCTGCAGCCGCAAACCCAGCGATTGCAGTTCAGTGATCAGTTGCTGGTTCGGCTTGGTGACTGTTTGCATGATGTGTACTCGCTATGATTGGCGTTGAGACTGATGCGGATGCCGGTGCGGATGCCCGCGGCTGATCGTCTGAACCGTGGGGAAACAAGGACGACGCCGGCACGCTGCGCCGATCGTCGATGACAAGGCTTAACAATTCCGGTCGGGCGTAATGGCCGACCGAATCCATCATGCGTTTTCGTTTGGTGATGAGCGCCATATCCAGATCGGCGATCACCATGCCTTCGCCGCTGCGCAACGGCTCCGCCAGATGCGCGCCTTCCGGCGAAACGATCGCGGTGCAGCAACCGCCTCGCAAAGCTTTCTGCACTGCCGGGTCCGGCGTGATTGCAGCAATCTGCGCATCGGTCAGCCAGCCGGTGGCGTTGACCACGAAGCAGCCCGATTCGAGTGCGTGATGACGGATCGTCACTTCCATTTGATCGGAAAAAATCTGGCCGACCATGGAACCGGGGAATTGCGCGCAATGAATTTCCTCGTGCTGCGTCATCAATGCATAGCGCGCCAGCGGGTTGTAGTGCTCCCAACACGCCAGCGCACCGACACGGCCGACTGCAGTCGGCACTACCTTCAGGCCGCTGCCGTCGCCTTGCCCCCAGATCATCCGTTCGTGATACGTCGGCGTGATTTTTCTGCGCTTGAGCACCAGTTCGCCGTCGGCATCGAAAATCAGTTGCGTGTTATACAGCGAGCCGTGATCGCGCTCGTTGACGCCCAGTACCACTACTACGCCATGACTGCGCGCTGCCGCAGAAACTGCATCGGTCACCGGCCCCGGCACCGTTACTGCCCGCTCATACAGCAGCAGATGTTCCGGGCCTTGCAGGAAGGGCGGCCGCACAAAGGAAAAATACGGGTAGTAGGGAATGAAGGTCTCCGGAAATACCACCAGTTCCGCACCTTGTGCAGCGGCTTTGCGAATCGCCTCGCATACTTTGTCCAACGTGCCGCCGGCGCTTTCCAGATCCGGTGCAATCTGGATTGCCGCTGCGCGCACCGTCTTTTTTGCTGTTGTCATGATCCGCCCTTCGCGACGCTTATAGCGTCCAGGTGTCGAGGATGACGGCGTTATCGCGCGTATGAAGCAGCTTGATATCCAGCACGTCCAATGGGCTGATGGCGCGAATGCCGGGAATCAGCGAAGGCTCGCCGTGACCGTACAAAGCCTGCAGCGCAAAGCGGCATGCATACACCTTTCCCCCTTCAGCCATGAATTTGACAAGTTGATTGTTTTGATTCAGATGGCCTGGAAAGGCTTCGTCGCCAAGCGTCGGAAATCCGCGTTGAATGCCGAGCGTAACGCCAGGACCGTATAACAGCACCGATGTCTCGTAACCCTTACGTTGCAAGCGGGTGGCCTGCAGTAAATTGACGAATCCGATGGAGCCTTCAAAGGCCACTGTATGAAATGTAACCAGTGCTTTTTCGCCCGGTTTTGCTTTGACGTCTTCAAATACTTTTTCCTCGTAATCCACAAAGAAATCGCCTTTGACGTGAGCTGCTTGATTGACTGTCGGCATGGTGAGGCTCCTGAAAATAAAACGAAATATAAAAATAAATTCGAATTCGATACGCTGAAAATTCGATCGGATGATTGCGGCACACGCCGTGCGCAAGTCGCATGAGTTCCTGTCGCGACACCCGGATTGAATGCATCAGGCGTGCCATGCAATCACTCGAATGACGAAATTGAATGGAGAAAAATGCATGCAATCGGCCGCTCGAGCATTCAAACGGGCACGGCTACTGGCTTGCGGCAACGAGAGATTTCACAGATTTCCGCATGAAAAAACGTAATCCATTCAATCCACCCATTCAATTACATTTTTCGGGCCGCACCGCAATGTGCTGCGGCGCTGCGAAGGCGTACATAAACGGTGCAAAAACAACGCAAAAATGCGCCTCGATGATGCACATCGGAGCGGGATTGCATGGAATAAAAAATGCATGCAATTACCTCAACGTAGCGCTAACTAGTGGGATTGACTGGAAAGATGAACATGGTAAAAACGCAAACCGTTTGGCTGCCGAAAATTAAAAAGAGCGGCGCACCGCTCTATCTGGCAATCGCAAACGCCATTGCCGAGGACATTGCCACCGGACAATTGAATGCTGAGCAGCGCTTACCACCGCAACGCAAACTGGCCGAGATGCTGGGCATCGATTTCACCACCGTGGCGCGGGCTTATTCGGAAGCGCACAGGCGCGGCCTGATCGATTCCGTGGTAGGGCGCGGCACATTCATATGCGGCCGGCGCCGCCTCAAGATACCGCGGGTATTCGAAGGCCGCCCTAATATAGATATGTCGATGAACATGCCGCCGGAACCCTATTCCGAGGAATTATTGGCAATGATGCAGGCCGGTTTTTCCGAAGTCTCGGGCAAGCTGCGGGATTTATTGCGCTATCAGGATTTCGGCGGTTCGCAGGATGACCGTGCGGCCGGTGCGTTATGGTTGCGACGGCGCGGGATGACGGTCGATCCTGCCCGCCTGCTGGTGGTGCCGGGGGCGCAGTGCGCTTTGCTTGCCGTGTTGACGACGCTGGCCGATGCCGGTTCGGTCATCTGCTGCGAAGAATTGACTTACCCCGGCCTGCAGGCGCTGGCGACGCAACTCGGCATCCGCCTGATCGGTTTGCCCATGGATGGGGAAGGCATCGACGCGGTCGCGTTCGCCGCCGCTTGCGCGCAATATGCGCCGAAAGCGCTGTATTGCAATCCGACGCTGCTCAATCCGACGACCGCCGTGATGTCCGAAGCGCGCCGGCGCGCGCTGGTCGATGTCGCGCGTCATTACAATGTACCGATCATCGAAGACGACGCCTACGGATTCCTGCCGCGCGTCGCGCCGCCGGCGCTGGCCGCCATCGGCGCCGACATTACGTTCTATATAGCAGGCCTCGCCAAATGCGTCGGCGCGGGATTGAGAGTCGCTTATCTGGTCGCGCCCGATGCACAATATGCATCGCGGCTGGCGTCGGCGCTGCGCGCCACCACGGTCATGG
>JAQGLY010000082.1 GCA_028292625.1 Herbaspirillum sp.
CGATGCAGGACGTGATCTTCAACGGCACCACGCATCGCAAACCGGCCGGGCGCTCGTCGGTCGAGCTGGTCTTCAATAACGACGACGGCAAAGCGGCCGGGCAGTGGGGCCAATATGCGGAGATCGCGGTCAAGCGCACGCTGACGCGCGACGGTACGTCCACTTATTACATCAACAATCAGGCGGTGCGCCGGCGCGATATCCAGGATATTTTCCTCGGCACCGGGCTGGGCCCGCGTGCGTACGCGATCATCGGGCAGGGCATGATTGCGCGCATTATCGAAGCGCGGCCGGAAGAACTGCGGATTTTCCTGGAAGAAGCCGCGGGCGTGTCGAAATACAAGGAGCGCCGCCGCGAAACCGAAAACCGGCTCAACGACACGCGCGAAAACCTGACGCGCGTCGACGACATTCTGCGCGAATTGAACGCCAATCTGGAAAAGCTGCAGGCGCAGGCCGCGGTGGCGCAGAAATTCCATACGCTGCAGGCCGATCAGGACGAAAAACAAAAGCTGCTGTGGCTGCTGCGTAAAAACGAAGCCAAGACGGAGCAGGACAAGTTCTTCCGCGACATCGAACGCGCGCAAACCGATCTGGAAGAACAGACCGCCAAGCTGCGCCACGTCGAAACCGGTCTCGAGCACATGCGCCAGGCGCACTTCGCCGCCGGCGACCGCATGCATCAGGCGCAGGGCGCGCTGTATCAGACCAATGCCGAAATCGGCAGCCTGGAAGCGCAAATCAAATTCGTCATCGAATCGCGCAGCCGTTTGCAGGCCCAGCTCAATTCCCTGACCGCGCAGCGCGATCAATGGCAGCGCCAAGGTACGCAGCAACAGGACGAACTGGCCGAAGCGGAGATGTTTCTGGAAGAACACGCGATGCGCGTGGAGCAATCGCAAAGCGCCGTGCAGGAACTGAGCCAGCGTTTGCCGGTGCTGGAACAGCAATGGCGCGAAGCGCAATTGAAGACCACCGAATCGCGCGCCAAAATCATGCAGAGCCAGCAGCAGATCGAGCTGGAATCGGCGCACCAGCGCAACGCCTCCAATATCCTGGCCGGCCTGGCCGTGCGACGGGAACGGCTGCTGCAGGAAAAAAGCGGCCTGAATCTGCCGGATACCGCGCATCTGGCCAATCTGAAACTGCAACTGGAAGAAAAGCAGCAGCAACTGGAAGAATCCGGCATGCAGCTGGAACAAGCGCAGGAGCAACTGCCGAAGCTTGAAGACGGCCGCCGCACCGCGCAGGAACAATTCAACAGCGAGTCGTCCGCGCTCGCGCAGCTGGAAGCGCGCCTCGGCGCCTTGAGGCAATTGCAGGAAAACCTGCAGACCGAGGGCAAAGTGCAGCCGTGGCTGCAAAAGCACGGGCTGGCCGATCTGCCGCGCCTGTGGCGCAAACTGCATATCGACGCAGGCTGGGAAACCGCGCTGGAGGCGGTGCTGCGCGAACGCACCTCGGCGCTGGAAGTATCCAATCTGGACTGGGCCAAAGCCTTTTTCAGCGATGCGCCGCCGGCCAAGCTGGCGCTATATTCGCCGGCGGTTGCCAATACCGCCCCATCCGAAGCGTCGCCAGGACTCAAGCCGTTTATCTCTCTGCTGCAGTTGAACGATCCGGGCTTGCGCGCATTGATGCAGGACTGGCTGCATAACGTCTTCGTCGCCGACGACGTGGCCGGCGCCTTCGCCGATCGCTCCAAATTGCCGCAGGGCGGCTCCTTCGTCACCGTGCAGGGCCATCTGGTCGGCCAGTCCGGCGTGCGTTTTTACGCCGCCGATTCGGAGCAGGACGGCATGCTGGCGCGGCAGCAGGAAATCGACAACACCGCCAAGCAGCAGCGCGCCCAGCAGATGCTGCTGGACGAAGCGCGTACCCGCGCGGTACGCGCCGAGGCGCAGCTGACGCATGCGGCGCAAGGCCTGCAGGAATTGCGCGCCCGCGTCAATGGCTATACGCAGGCGGTGCACGGTCTGCAAATCGACGTGATGAAACTGTCCGAAGTACAGGAGCGTTTCGACCAGCGCAGCACGCAGATCGTCGCCGACCTGGCTGAAATCGAAGCGCAGGAAAGCGAGCAGCAGCAAATCAAGACCGAATCGGAAGCGCGCTTCGAACAACTGGATATGGCATTGGCCGAATTGCAGGAAAGCCATGAAGAAGGCCAGACCGACTACCTGTCACGGGAACAGCAGCTCAACGATGCGCGCCAGCGCCTGCGCGAAGTCGAACGCGCCGCGCAGGAAGCCGAATTCGCCGAAAAATCGCATCGCAACAAGATCGAGGAATTGAAGCGCAGCATCGCCACCGCGCTGGAGCAGGCGGCGCAATTGTTCGCCAATATGCAGCAGGGCAGTCTGGAACTGGAAAGCCTGGACGATCAGGCCGCGCAGGCCGGCCTGCAAACGCTGCTCGACAAGCGCAGCGACCAGGAACGCGCGCTGGCCGACGCCCGTCACGAACTCGATCAGTTATCGCAAAACCTGCGCCAGCACGAAGAAGCCCGGATGCAGGCCGAGCGCAGTCTGCAGCCGCAGCGCGACCGTATTACCGAATTGCAACTGAAAGAACAGGCGGCGCGTCTGAACCAGGAGCAGTACGCGCAGCAATTGCAGGAAGTGCAGGCGGACGAAGCCGCGCTGACCGAAAAGCTGACCGAAGACATGCGGCCGTCGTATCTGCAAGGCGAGGTCACGCGGCTGACCAACGCCATTGCCGGCCTGGGCGCGGTCAATCTGGCCGCGCTCGACGAACTGGCGACCGCCTCGGAGCGCAAGAATTTCCTCGATGCGCAAACCGCGGATCTGAACGAAGCCATCAACACGCTGCAGGACGCGATCCACAAGATAGACAAGGAAACCCGCGATCTGCTGCAGGAAACCTTCGACAAGGTGAATCAGCATTTCGCGGAACTGTTCCCGATCCTGTTCGGCGGCGGTCAGGCGCGCCTGATCATGACCGGCGACGAGATCCTGGACTCCGGCGTACAGGTGATGGCGCAGCCGCCGGGCAAGAAAAACGCCACGATTCATCTGTTGTCGGGCGGCGAAAAGGCGTTGACCGCCACCGCGCTGGTGTTTTCGATGTTCCAGCTCAATCCGGCGCCGTTCTGCCTGCTCGACGAGGTCGATGCGCCGCTGGACGACGCCAATACCGAGCGCTTCTGCAATATGGTCAAGCGCATGTCCGCGCATACCCAGTTCCTGTTCATTTCGCATAACAAGATCGCGATGGAAATGGCGCAGCAGCTGATCGGCGTGACGATGCAGGAGCAGGGCGTGTCGCGCATCGTGGCGGTGGACATGGAATCGGCGTCGCATTTCGCCGCCGATGCCGAGGTGGCGTGACGGCGCGGCGGGGGCACGGTGTTCGCTTGACAAGCGTATGGGCGGACAATACCCTGATTCTCTTGCGGACCAGGGCTGAGGGCGGGGAAGTCGCCATCATCGCGCATCTGCCGCGCTCATTATCGTAGTCTATTGTTTGTAGCTGTTTGTAATAGTCGCTTATTATGACGCGCGCCGGGGCTAGAGTGATCCGGCATGGCGCCCGGCGGACAGGCGGAAACAGCGATGCGGAATTGCTGCAAGTTTGATCAATGAATATAAGCCACGGCATGACGGGATGGCTCCTTTGTTTGGATAATGTACAAAATGACCCGTTTCAGTAATTTCAGCATGATTTCCACCACCGCAGCGGGGGCGCCATGACGGACCTGCAGACCAGCCTGTTCATCATCGGCGGCGCGATCGTCGTCGGCGTTATTTCGTATAACAAATGGCAGGAGCACAAGGCGCGCAAGACGCTGGATCAGGCATTCCCGTCATCGCATGACGATGTGCTGATGACGCCGGATGCGCAGGCCGGCGATATGATGGCGCGGCGACAGGAACCCAGCATCTACGACGCCCCGTTGACCGCTCCGGCGGACGAAGAAGATCGTTACGGCGGCGATGTCTACACGCCTTCGAAGCCGGCCCGGCCGCAACGCAATGAACCCGGCTTTGCCGCCGCGGCCGTGGCCGCCGCCGCTTCGGACGCGCCGCCGGCGGCCGCGGCGATCGCGCCGGAGGTCCCGGCCTTCATGCCGGTCAAATCCGCGCCAAAGGAATTGCCGGTCGACGAATTGATCGACGCCCTCATTCCGATCGGGCTGGAAGCGAATGTGCGCGGCGAGAAAATCCTGCCGTCGCTCCAGAACCTGCGTTACGTCGGCAACAAGCCGGTGCAATTCATCGGCCATCACATCAACGGCGAATGGGAGCCGATCGCGCACGGCGGCGTATATCAATCGCTGATCGCCGGCGTGCAACTGGCCAACCGCAGCAATCCGTTGAGCGAACTCGAATATTCCGAACTGCTGATGCGTCTGCGTCAGTTCACCGATTCCATCAATGCCGAGCCGGACGTGCCGGACATGGTCGAAATCGTCAATGTCGCGCAATCGCTGCATCAGTTCATCACCGATCACGACGTGCAACTGGGCGTCAACGTGCAATCGAACGGGGCGCCGTGGGCGGTCAATACGCTGGTGTCGGCGCTCACGCGCCAGGGCTTCGACCTGCGCACGGACGGCACGCTGATAATGCAGGACGGCGAAGGCGAGGTGCTGTTTTCGCTGTCGACCAATGTGCCGCAGGCTGCTGAAACCACCGATCGCCTGACCCTGTTGCTGGACGTGCCGCGCGTGTCGCTGGCGCGCGACGGCTATGGTGCGCTGGTCGCCTGCGCGCGTTCGCTGGCCATGCGCCTGGGCGGCAAAGTGGTCGACGACAGCAACCAGCCCTTGTCCGAAGCCGCATTGAGCGACATCGCGGAGCAGGTCGCGGCGTTCTACGCGGCGATGGATTCGGCCGACATCGCAGCCGGTTCCAGTCGCGCGATGCGTCTGTTCAGCTGAGCCCTCGCTACGGCGCGTCGCTTGATTTTTCGTTCATCTCACTCTGTGCATTCCGTGCATAGGCGCGGTCATCATGTCATCCGATTCTTCTTTACACTCGGCGCCGCCGGCCTCTGAGCCCGCAGCGCGCGCGGCTGCGCTCAGGACCGAGCTGCAGCGGCACAATTACGCCTATTACGTACTCGATGCGCCGACCATTCCCGACGCCGCCTACGATAGTCTGTTTATCGAATTGCAGCAGATCGAGCAGGCCCATCCCGACCTGGCCACGCCCGATTCGCCGACGCAGCGTGTCGGCGGCGCGCCGCTGGCGCTGTTCGAACAGGTGCGCCATGCATTGCCGATGCTGTCGCTGGGCAACGGTTTCGACGATGACGACATTATCGCCTTCGACAAGCGGGTGGCCGATGGCCTGGAAGCATCCGGCGCCGTCGAATATGCGGCCGAACTGAAATTCGACGGGCTGGCGATCAGCCTGCGCTATGAAAACGGCAGGCTGGTGCAGGCCGCCACGCGCGGCGACGGCAGCACCGGCGAAAACGTGACGGCCAACATCCGCACCATCCGGGCGATTCCGTTGACGCTGCATACCGAGACGCCGCCGGCGGTGTTGGAAGTGCGCGGCGAAGTGCTGATGTACAAGGCCGATTTCGAGCAGTTGAACCGGCGCCAGCGCGACGCCGGCATGAAGGAATTCGCCAATCCGCGCAATGCGGCCGCAGGCAGCCTGCGGCAATTGGATTCGCGCATTACGGCGGGCCGCGCGCTGCGGTTTTTCGCCTATGGTATCGGGGTGCTGGACGGCATCGCGATGCCGTCGTCGCATTCCGCGCTGCTGGATTGGTACCGGCAAATCGGGCTGCCGGTGTGCGGCGAACGGGCGGTATTGCACGGCGCCGACGCCTTATTGCATTTTTATCGCGGCATCGCCGTCAAGCGCGCCGACCTGCCGTACGAAATCGACGGCGTGGTCTACAAGGTCAATCGCCTGTCGCAGCAGCAGCAGCTCGGCTTCGTATCGCGCGCGCCGCGCTTTGCGCTGGCGCATAAATTCCCGGCCGAGGAAGCCTTGACGCAAGTGCTCGGCATCGGCGTGCAGGTCGGCCGCACCGGCGCCATCACACCGGTGGCGCGGCTCAAGCCGGTGTTCGTCGGCGGCGTGACCGTGACCAACGCCACTCTGCATAATGAAGACGAAGTGCGACGCAAGGATATTCAGATCGGCGACACCGTCAGCGTGCGCCGCGCCGGCGACGTGATTCCGGAAGTCATCGCCCACGTGCCGGAAATGCGTCCCGCCGACGCCCGTCCGTTCGTCATGCCGACCGCGTGTCCGGTATGCGGCTCGCCGATCGTGCGTCTGGAAGACGAATCGGTCGCGCGCTGCAGCGGCGGCTGGATCAAATGCGCGGCGCAGCGCAAAGGCGGGCTGCAGCATTTCGCGTCGCGGCGCGCGATGGATATCGAAGGCCTGGGCGATCAGTTGATCGAGCAACTGGTCGACAAGCACGTCATCGTCACCGCCGCCGATTTGTACAAACTGGGCCTGAGCGCCTTGTCCGAACTGGACCGCATGGCCGAAAAATCGGCGCAAAACGTGCTGGCCGCGCTGGAAAAATCGAAATCGACCACACTGGCGCGCTTCATCTACGCGCTGGGCATTCGCCACACCGGCGAAGCGACCGCCAAGGAACTGGCGCGCCACTTCGGCAATCTGGATGCGATACTCGACGCGACCGAAGAGCAATTGCTGGAAGTGGCCGACATCGGGCCGGTGGTGGCGCGCGCCTTGCGCGAGTTTCTGGACCAGCCGCTCAATCGCGAATTGATCGAGCAGTTGCGCGCGGCGGGCGTGCACTGGGATGAAACCGCCACGCGCGATCGCGGCAAGCGGCCGCTGGCAGGCATGATCTTTGTGTTGACCGGCAGCCTGCCGACGCTCACGCGCGACGCCGCCGCGGCCAAAATCGAGGAGGCGGGCGGCAAGGTGACCGGTTCGGTATCGAAAAAAACCAATTACGTGGTGGCCGGCGCGGAAGCCGGCAGCAAACTCGACAAGGCGGAGCAACTGGGCATCGCCATTCTGGACGAAAACGCCTTCTTACAATTGCTGGAGCAAGCATGATGCAAAAAATCACCAAAGCGGTGTTTCCGGTTGCCGGACTGGGTAGCCGTTTTCTGCCGGCGACCAAGGCGCAGCCCAAGGAAATGCTGCCGATCGTCGATAAGCCGTTGATCCAATATGCCGTCGAGGAAGCGGTGGCGGCGGGCATCACCGAAATGATTTTCATCACCGGCCGCAACAAGCGCGCCATCGAAGACCACTTCGATAAAGCCTATGAACTGGAAACCGAACTGGAAGCCGCCGGCAAGCATCAGTTGCTGGAGTTCGTGCAGAATGTGATTCCGAAAAACGTGAATTGCATTTACATCCGCCAGTCCTCGCCGCTGGGGCTCGGCCATGCGGTGCTGTGCGCGCGGCCGGTGGTCGGCGATGCGCCGTTCGCGGTGTTGCTGGCCGACGATTTCATGGATACCGGCGACGGCGTCAAGCCGGTGCTGGCGCAAATGGTCGACGTGTATGGCCGCGAAGGCTGCAGCATACTGGCGGTGCATGACGTGCCGCGCCACGAAACCAAACAGTACGGCATCGTCAGCGCCGACGCTTACCTGCCCGATCTGGAAAAGGTCAAGGCGCTCATCGAAAAGCCGGCGCCGGAGCAGGCGCCGTCGACCTTGGCGGTGGTCGGCCGCTACATTTTGAACGGCTCGATCTTTGCGCAGCTCGAAACCATCGGCCAGGGCGCCGGCGGCGAAATCCAGCTGACCGACGGCATCGAGGCGTTGATGCGGCACGAACAGGTGCTGGCGTATCGCTATCAGGGCCAGCGCTACGATTGCGGTTCCAAGCTGGGTTACCTGAAAGCAACGCTGGCGATGGGCCTGAAACATCCGGAAACCGGCCCGGCTTTCGCCGCGTACCTCGATCAGTTGCAACGCATCTGATGCATACTGGATCCGAATCCGATCTGCCACGGAGCTTTTCATGAGCATTCGCGAAATTCTGAAAATGGGCGATACGCGCCTGCTGCGGCGAGCCGAGCCCGTCACCGAATTCGATACGCCGGAGATGAAGGCGCTGATCGCCGACATGTTCGACACCATGCATGCGGTCAACGGCGCCGGTCTGGCGGCGCCGCAGATCGGCGTCAATCTGCAACTGGTGATTTTCGGCTTCAAACAGAACCAGCGTTATCCGGACGCGCCGGCAGTGCCGGAGACCGTGCTGATCAATCCTGTGCTCGAGCCCTTGTCGGACGAGCGGGAAGACGGCTGGGAAGGCTGCCTGTCGGTGCCGGGACTGCGCGGCGTGGTGCCGCGCTGGAGCCGGCTGCATTACGAAGGATTCGATCAGGCCGGCCAGCCGATCAGCCGCGACGTCGACGGCTTTCATGCGCGGGTGGTGCAGCACGAATACGACCATTTGATCGGCATCCTGTATCCGATGCGGATCAAGGATTTCACCCAATTCGGTTATACCGACATCCTGTTTCCGGAGCTCGACCCCGGCGACGACGATTGACGGTCGTCGCCATTCCATTCGCCCCACCGGCGCCCTAATCCGGTGCGGCCGCGGCTGCAGCAACTTTGCCGGCCGTCCTGCCCGCATCGGGCCTCGAATAGGCCATGAAAACCCTTGCTGATCGACTCAACGGTTTTCTTGCGCGCTAAGCATAATGTATTTGGCGCTATCCGTTACCGCATGGGCGTCCGCTAAAGAACAGCCGTGCTAAAGGGGAGGCTATTATTAAAAAATCAATAATCGATAGCCAAAGCTTGCATTCGCCCCAGTGGCGGCTGGTCCTGTTTCCCGCGTTCGCCAATCCGCCCCAGAACAGCGAAGAACAGTAAAGAAAGGATGCACTTTGAATGCAGAGCCGCAGAACAGACTGAACTCTGCGAAGGAGTTCGAATTTACGACACGCGATTTCGATCGCGTGCGCGAGCTGATTTATCAGCGCGCCGGCATCGCGCTTGCGGAAAGCAAGCAGGAGATGGTCTACAGCCGGCTGGCGCGGCGCCTGCGGGCGACCGGTATCGTATCGTTCGCCACCTACCTGGACAGCCTGGAGCGCCAGCTCGACAGCAACGAATGGGAAGCGTTCGTCAATGCGCTGACCACCAATCTGACCTCGTTTTTTCGCGAGGCGCATCACTTCCCGATCCTGGCCGAACATGTCAAGGGCCGCCGGGAGCTCAGCGTCTGGTGTTCGGCGGCGTCCACCGGCGAAGAGCCGTATTCGATCGCCATTACCTTGTGTGAAGCCTACGGCACGTTGAATCCGCCGGCGCAAATTGTGGCCACCGATATCGATACCAATGTGCTGACCATCGGCGCCAATGGCGTTTATCCGCTGGATCGGGTCGACAAGATGTCGCCGGAGCGGCTGAAGAAGTATTTTCTGCGCGGCACCGGCGCGCAGGCCGGGATGGTGCGTCTGCGGCCGGAGTTGCGCAAGATGATTACCTTTAAACAATTGAATCTGCTGGCCGACAGTTGGCCGCTGAGTGGGCCGTTCGACGTTATTTTTTGCCGGAACGTCATGATTTACTTCGACAAGCCGACACAAAGTAAAATCCTGGCCAAATTCGTGCCGCTGATGAAACCCGACGCTTTGCTGTTCGCCGGCCATTCGGAAAACTTCCTGTATGTCTCCGATGCACTCAAATTAAGGGGAAAAACGGTCTACGAATTGGGAAAACCCATCACGCACCACGGTCACGTGGCGAGCGGCGCCTCCGCGCGCCGAGCGGTGCAGTGAAGAGAAAGCAAGCAAGAAAGCCACAATGAGCCAGATCACCCCCGAACAATTTGCCCAGAACGTCTATTTCGACCGGACCTTTTCCTGCGATGCGGCAAAAATCCTGCCGGGCGAATATTACTTCACGCACAAGGACATGGTGATCGTCACCGTGCTGGGGTCGTGCGTATCGGCCTGCATTCGCGACCGGGTGTCCGGCATCGGCGGCATGAATCACTTCATGCTGCCGGACGGCGGCGACAACGACAGCCCGGTGTCGGCGTCGATGCGCTATGGCACGTACGCGATGGAAGTACTGATCAACGATGTGCTCAAAGCCGGCGCCAGGCGCGAAAATCTGGAAGCCAAGGTATTCGGCGGCGGCAATGTATTGCGCGGATTCATCGCCATCAATGTAGGCGAACGCAATGCGCAATTCGTGCGCACTTTCCTGAAAGCGGAAAATATTCGCATCACCGCCGAGGATTTGAACGACATTCATCCGCGCAAGGTGTATTTTTTTCCGCGCACCGGTAAAGTGCTGGTCAAGAAACTCAAGCAGATGAACAACGACACCGTGGTCATTCGCGAACGCGATTATGCGAGCCGCCTGCAGAAAACGCCTGTCGGTGGGGATATCGATCTGTTTTAGCGACAATCAAAAAAAACTCACATCGGAAACCGCAGCATGAAAATGATCAAGGTATTAATCGTCGACGATTCGGCGCTCATCCGCAGCGTGATGAAAGAGATTATCGGCAGCCAGCCGGATATGGAAGTGGTCGGCGTCGCGCCGGACCCGATCATCGCCCGCGAACTGATCAAGCAGACCAATCCGGATGTTCTGACGCTGGATGTCGAAATGCCGCGCATGGACGGCCTGGACTTCCTGGAAAAGCTGATGCGCCTGCGCCCGATGCCGGTGGTCATGGTGTCCTCGCTGACCGAGCGCGGCTCCGAGATCACCATGCGCGCACTGGAACTGGGCGCGGTCGATTTCGTGACCAAACCGAAGATTTCGATTCAAAGCGGCATGCACGAATATACCGACATGATCGCCGACAAGATCCGCGCCGCCTCCAAGGCGGTCATCCGCGCGCGCGCGCGGCAGGCCGAGCCCAATGATACGGAAGCGCTGCCGCAGATCCGCAATCCGTTCACCAGCAGCGAAAAACTGATCATCATCGGCGCGTCCACCGGCGGCACCGAAGCGATCAAGGAATTTCTGATCAGAATGCCGTCCGACTGCCCGGGCATTCTGATTACCCAGCATATGCCGGAAGGGTTTACGCGCTCATTTGCGCAGCGACTGGATAATCTGTGTAAGATTTCGGTCAAGGAAGCCGTCGGCAACGAACGGGTGCTGCCCGGCCATGCGTATATCGCGCCTGGCCATTCGCACCTGACACTGGTGCGCAGCGGGGCCAATTACATGACCCATCTCGATCAGGGTCCGCCGGTCAACCGCCACCGGCCATCGGTCGACGTGCTGTTCCATTCGGCGGCGGCGGGCGCCGGCAAGAATGCGGTGGGCGTGATTTTGACCGGCATGGGCAAGGACGGTGCGCTGGGCATGCTCGAAATGCGTAAGGCGGGGGCTTATAATTTTGCGCAGGATGAGGCATCATGCGTGGTGTTCGGCATGCCGCGCGAGGCGATCGCTGTAGGCGCCGCGCAGGAAGTGCTGCCGTTGCAGGCGATGCCGGGAAGGGTTCTGGCTTATCTGGCCGAGCATGGCGGCAGGGCGCTGCGGGTGTAAAGGCAATATGACGCGCTAAAAGCGTACAACGCAATTAAAGTTTGCGGCGCGATGGCCGATAGATATTTCATGGATTAACGGGGTAAATGATATGGCTGGTCCGAATACGCGGTTTCTGGTGGTGGACGATTTCTCGACGATGCGTCGGATCGTGCGTAATTTGCTCAAGGAACTGGGCTATACCAATGTCGACGAAGCCGAAGACGGCTTGATGGCATTGAACAAACTGCGCAGCGAACAGTTCGATTTCGTGGTGTCGGACTGGAACATGCCGGTCATGGACGGCCTGACCATGCTGCAGGAAATCCGCAAGGATCCGGTCCTGTCCAAGCTGCCGGTGCTGATGGTGACCGCCGAAGCCAAAAAGGAAAACATCGTCGCCGCCGCGCAGGCCGGCGCCAATGGCTACGTGGTCAAGCCGTTTACGGCCGCCACGCTGGACGAGAAACTGGCGAAGATCTTCGAAAAAATGGCCGCGGCCGGCTGATATGGGTAATGTGGCGAACGCGGACCAGCAGCAGGCCTGCGGCGTGCCGCCGGGACAGAATGGCGCTCCGGCTTCGGAACATGCGGACGAGTTCCTGAGCCGCATCGGGCACATGACCCGGTCGCTGCACGATAATTTGCGCGGACTCGGCTTCGATCGTCTGCTGGAAAAAGCCGCCAGCGACGTGCCGGATGCGCGCGACCGGCTCGAATATGTCGCGCGGATGACGGAACAGGCGGCGCAAAGGGTGTTGAACGCGACGGAACTGGCCTTGCCGCTGCAGGACAGCATTCAGCAGAAGGCGGAGCAATTCGGCGCGCAGTGGCAGGCGCTGCTGGCGGCGCCGTTCGCGGAAGCCGATTATCGCGCGCTGGCCGCCCAAAGCATGACAGCATGGCAACAAACGCAGGAAAACGCCAACGTCACCCGCAAGCAGCTGATGGACATCATGATGGCCCAGGACTTCCAGGACCTGACCGGACAGGTGAT
This sequence comes from Herbaspirillum sp., assembly GCA_028292625.1. Lineage (GTDB taxonomy): Bacteria > Pseudomonadota > Gammaproteobacteria > Burkholderiales > Burkholderiaceae_D > Herbaspirillum. The sequence goes on from JAQGLY010000082.1 coordinate 12,441, forward strand.
CAAGCGCGTGACCGCGCTGGCCAACGATATCGAGCAGCAACTGGTGCAGTTGCTGGTCGATTACTCTCCCTCCGAGGCGCGCGTGGACAACGGCCTGTTGAACGGCCCGCAAATCCATGCCGACGGCAAAGACGTGGTCGCCAGTCAAAGCCAGGTCGACGATTTGCTGGAAAGCCTGGGCTTTTAGCGGTCCGGCGGCCCGTACTCCGCTCCCCCCGAGCGGCGTTTTCCAACGCCGCTTTTCCCTCTCTCCGCTATCCCGAAATGCGAGGCCTTTTAGCGCCTATTCCCGCGATGGAGGCTGGTCTTTGTCGCCGATAATCGCCTGCAATGGGGTCTCCGCGTAAATTCTCGCTACGGAGCCCCGACCACGGGAGTCGGCGATGGCCGAAGATAGCGATTTAGAACGTACCGAAGCCGCCACCAGCAAGCAGCTGCGAAAAGCGCGAGAGGGCGGCGATGTGCCGCGTTCACGCGAAGCGGGTACCTGCGTCATGTTGCTCACCGGCGGCGTCGGCATCTGGTTGTTCGGCGGTCATTTGACCACTTCCTTGAAACGCGTGCTGGTGGCAGCCTTTACCTTCGAACGCGCACAGGCATTCGATCCCGCGCTGTTGAGCGGATATTTGAGCGGCTACGCGCTCGATGTGGTGATCGCGGCCGCGCCGATCGGCGGCATGTTGCTGGTCGCGGCGCTGATCACGCCGCTGGCGATCGGCGGCTGGCTGTTCAATGCCGAGTCGTTCATGCCTAAATTCAGCAAGCTCAATCCGCTCAACGGCATTCAAAACATGTTCTCGCTCAATTCCCTGGTTGAACTGGGTAAAGCGGTGGTCAAGGCCTTGCTGGTGGGCACGGTGGCATGGTGGATCATTTCCAAGCAAATGGACGCCTTGCTCAATCTCGGCGTCGAATCGATCCGGACCAGCCCCGACCATCTGGGCGACATGCTATGGCATGCTTTCCTGGCGATGGTCAGCGTGTTGATTTTGATCGCGGCCATCGACGTGCCGTATCAGTTATGGAAATACGGCAAGAAACTGCGCATGACCAAAGAGCAGGTCAAGCAGGAGCACAAGGAAAACGAAGGCGATCCGCACGTCAAGGGCAAGATCCGGCAAATGCAGCGCGCCATGGCGCGGCGCCGCATGATGGCCGAGGTGCCCAACGCCGATGTGGTGGTGACCAACCCGACGCACTACGCTGTGGCGTTGAAATACAACGAAACCAGCATGGGCGCGCCGAAGGTGATCGCCAAGGGCTCCGACGCGGTCGCCCTGCGCATCCGCGAACTGGCCGTCGAAAACGGCGTGACGATCATGGAAGCGCCGCCGCTGGCGCGTGCGCTGCACTTCCACGCCGAAATTGGCGACGAAATCCCCGAATCCCTTTATACCGCCGTGGCCGAAGTGCTGGCCTATGTATTCCAGTTGCGTCTGTTCAAAACATCGGGCGGCATTTATCCCGACCGGCCTGGCAGCATCGCCGTGCCGCGCGAACTCGATCCGCTGGATCCGGCGCATGCCGCCGCGCGCGCCAAAAAGATTGCTGAAGCCGCCACCCAACATTCTGGATTCGCTCAATGAACAGTTTTATCAGCGGCCTGAAATTGCCGTCCTGGGTGCCGGTACGCAGCGGCAAGGCGCTAGCCGCGCCGCTGCTCATCATCATGATGCTGTCGATGATGATCCTGCCGCTGCCGCCGTTTGCGCTGGACATCTTTTTCAGCTTCAATATCGCGCTGTCGGTGATCGTGCTGCTGACCGCCATGTACACGGTCAAGCCGCTGGACTTCATCGCATTTCCGGCGGTGCTGCTGGTGAGCACCATGCTGCGTCTGTCGCTCAACGTCGCATCCACGCGGGTCGTGCTGACCGAAGGGCATGCCGGTCCGGATGCGGCCGGCAAAGTCATCGAAGCCTTCGGCCACTTCCTGATCGGCGGCAACTACGCCGTCGGTATCGTCGTCTTCATCATTCTGACCATCGTCAACTTCACCGTCGTCACCAAGGGCGCCGGCCGCATCGCCGAAGTGGGCGCCCGTTTCGCGCTGGACGCGATGCCGGGCAAGCAGATGGCGATCGACGCCGACCTGAACGCCGGCATGATCGGCGAACCGGAAGCGCGCGCGCGGCGCAAGGAAGTCGCGCAGGAAGCCGAATTCTACGGCGCGATGGACGGCGCCAGCAAATACGTGCGCGGCGACGCGGTGGCCGGCATCATCATTACCGTCATCAATATCGTCGGCGGCCTGGTGGTCGGCATGGCGCAGCACGATCTGGCGTTCACCGATGCACTCAGAAACTACACGCTGCTGGCCATCGGCGACGGCCTGGTGGCGCAGATTCCATCGCTGATCATTTCGGTGGCGGCCGGTATCGTGGTGTCGCGCGTCTCCACCGATCAGGACGTCGGCGGTCAGCTGGTGCATCAATTGTTCAACAAGCCGGAGGTGCTGTCCATCACCGCCGGCATCATCGGCGCCATGGGGCTGATTCCGGGCATGCCGCATGTGGCCTTTCTGTTGCTGGCGTTGCTGTTGGGCGGCGCCGCTTATCTGAGCGAACAGCGCATCAAAAAAGCAGCCGTGGAGGTGGCAGTGCCGGTCGCCGCGGCGGCCGCGCCGGAAGCCGAAGAAGCCAGTTGGCAGGATTTGATGCCGATCGACATGCTGGGGCTGGAAGTCGGTTATCGGTTGATCCCGCTGGTCGACAAGACGCAGGGCGGTGAACTGCTGCGCCGGATCAAGGGCATCCGCAAAAAATTCGCTCAGGAAGTCGGCTTTTTATCCCCGCCGGTGCATATCCGCGACGATCTGGAATTGAAACCGTCGGCCTACAGAATTTCGTTGAAGGGCGTCGAAATCGGCAAGGGCGAAGCCAATGCCGGCCAATTCCTGGCGATCAATCCGGGCATGGTCACCGGACCGTTGCCGGGCTTGCCGACCACCGACCCGGCGTTCGGTCTGCCCGCGGTCTGGATTGACCATCATTTGCGGGAGCAGGCGCAGACCATGGGTTATACCGTGGTCGATTCCGGCACCGTGGTGGCGACGCATTTGAATCATCTGATCACCCATCACGCGGCCGATCTGCTGGGGCGCCAGGAAGTGCAGCACTTGCTCGATCATGTCGGCAAGGAAGCGCCGAAACTGGTCGAAGATCTGGTGCCGAAACTGATATCGCTGGCGATGCTGCAAAAGGTCTTGCAAAACCTGCTGCTCGAAGGCGTTCATATCCGCGATATGCGCACTATCATCGAAACCCTGTCCGAACACGCCGCCCGGGTGCAGGAACCCAACGAACTGACTGCGCTGGTGCGCATCGCTTTAGGCCGCGCGATCGTGCAGCAGATTTTCCCGCATGAAACGGAGTTGTCGGTAATGACTCTGGACACCAAACTGGAACGCCTGCTGATGCAGGCGCTGCAGGCCAGCGGCCCCGACGGTTCCGGCATAGAACCCGGTCTGGCCGATACGCTGATCATGCAGACCGAGGTCGCCGTGCGGCAGCAGGAAAAGCTCGGTTTGACGCCGGTGCTGCTGGTGTCGGGGCCATTGCGTTTCTTGCTGGCGCGTTTTTTGCGGCGGGCGATGCCGCAGTTGAAAGTTTTGTCGCATACCGAATTACCGGATTCGAAAACAATTAAAGTGACCAGCCTGGTTGGAGGGTAAATATGAATGTGAAAAAATTTGTCGCGGCTTCATCGCGCGATGCATGGCGCCACGTGCGTGAAGCGCTGGGCGACGATGCGGTGATTCTGTCTAATCGAACCACCGACGAGGGTGTCGAAATCCTGGCGATGGCCGGCGATGACATGACCACGCTGGCCACGCCTGCGGTTGCGGTTGCGCGCGGCGCATCGCCGCGCAGCCAGCCTGCCGCCGCGGCGCCCAAACCGGCGGCCGCCGCAGCCACGGCCCGCGTCTGGCGGAATCGCGGTGGCGCGCAGGTCGCCGGCGCGGGCGACGTCGCCGCGCGCGGCCAGCAGACCGGCGCCGTTGACGAAGCCGTTTCCGCCTACGGCGAAGTGATGAATGAAATCCGCCTGATGCGCGGTGCGCTGGAATCGCAATTGGCCGAAATTTCCTGGGACCATACGCAAAAGCGCGATCCGCATAAAGCCGGCGTGATGCGCGAAATGCTGGCCGCCGGTTTCAGCGCCAGCCTGTCGCGGTTGATGACCGAACATCTGCCGCCCAACAGTAACGAGGCCGAAGGCCTGGCCTGGATCAAGTCGGTGCTGGCGCGCAATCTGCTGACCATGAGCAACGAAAACGAACTGCTGGAACAGGGCGGCGTGTATGCGCTGGTCGGCCCTACCGGCGTCGGCAAAACCACCACCACCGCCAAACTGGCGGCGCGCTGCGTGATGCGGCACGGCGCCAACAAACTGGCGCTGATCACCACCGACGGCTATCGCATCGGCGGTTACGAACAGTTGCGCATCTACGGCAAAATCCTCGGCGTGATGGTGCATGCGGTCAAGGACGAGGCCGATCTGCGGATCGCGCTGGACGAACTCAAAGGCAAGCATACCGTGCTCATCGATACGGTCGGCGTCGGCCAGCGCGACCAGATGGTGGCCGAGCAGGTGGCGATGCTGGCCGGCGCGGGACCCCAGGTCAAACGCCTGCTGTGCCTCAACGCCACGGTCACCGGCAGCACGCTCAACGAAGTGGTCGGCGCATATAAGGGAGACGGCCTGGCAGGCTGCATTATCACCAAACTGGATGAAGCGGCGACTATCGGCAACGTGATCGATATCGTGATCCGCCAGAAGCTGAATCTGTATTACATCGCCAATGGGCAGCGCGTGCCGGAAGATCTGCACATTGCCAACAAATTGTATTTGGCCGACCGCGCGTTCAAGCAAAAACGCGAAACCGAGCCGTTCGAATTTCAGGATGAGGAATTGCCGCTGGTGGTGGGGCCGGCGGCGCGCGCGGTCAACGATCAGACTTTGCGCGAGGTAATCATTGGTTAAGTCCCGTTCGGCCGATAGCCGTGAGCAGCAATGCGGCTGTGCGAGCGCCGCAGTTGCCGGTGCTCCGGACGGTCCGTTGATTCGGGCAGGAACGCATCGAACGGAGGTCGATTAAATGAGTGTCGGTTACGAAGTCGATCAGGCCGAAGGATTGCGGCGCATGCTGGAGCGTCCGCGGCCCGGCTTGTTTACCTTTTTGTCGGTATTGCCGGAGTCGGAAAAGCAGGCGATGCTGTTCAATCTGGGGGCATCCTTGCGCGGCGCCGGCAGCCAGGTGCTGCTGCTCAATACCGTCGCCGGCGCCAACGATCGCTATGCCAGATTGCTGCATCCGGACATGGCGACGCTGCTCGACGTCGCGCGCGGCGAGGGCTCGATCGATTCGGCAGTGCAAGCGCTGCCGCAAGGCATGGGCCTGGCGCTGCTGTCGCGTCACAGCGAACCCGGCGCGGTGCGCAAATACGCGACGCAGATCGCCGCAGCTTTCGATAGACTGACTGCGCAGGCCGATATGGTCCTGCTCAGCGGCGCGCTGGATGCCGAGGAAGCATTTCCGATCGCGGCGATGGAAGCCGGCGAGATCGTGATTCAGGTATCTGCCGCTCCCGCCTCGATCAAGGCCGCCTATTTGTTGCTCAAGCGTCTCAGTGACAAGCTGGGCCGCCGCCGCTTCGGCCTGCTGGTGACCGGCAGCCCCGAAAAGGAAGCGCACACGGTCTACGACAATATTGCGCAGGCCGCCAGCCGGTACATGGCGACCCAGTTGGATTTTTTCGGATCGGTGCCGGCCGACGAGCATCTGTTGCGCGCCACCGGGCAGGGACGCACGGTGATCGACGCCTTTCCGCTGGCCAGTGCATCGCAGGCATTCAATCGCATAGCAGGACAGTTTTTGACGCCGGACGGCGCTTACGGCATGTCGTCCGGCAGTGCTCATCTTGGAGTGTGACGTCTGATGTATAACGTCCATGGCAAAGCGGATAAGAATCAACTTTTGGTGCAGCACGGCCCGATGGTTAAAAAGCTGGCGCATCAGCTCAAGGCCAGGCTGCCGCCCAGCGTCGAAGTGGACGACCTGATCCAGGCCGGCATGATCGGTTTGCTCGATGCCATCAATCGCTATGAAGACAATCATGGCGCTCAATTCGAAACCTATGCGGTGCAACGCATCCGCGGCGCGATGCTGGACGAGTTGCGCAGCAGCGACTGGCTGCCGCGCGGCATGCGCCAGAACATGCGCAAGGTGGAAGACGCCTCGCAGGTGTTGACGCAGCAACTGGGGCGCGCGCCGCAAGAGTCGGAGATGGCCGCGCATATGCAGTTGCCGCTGGCGCAGTACCAGGAAATGCTGGGCGAGTGCGGGGGCCATCAACTGATTTACTACGAGGATTTCCACGACAGCGACGGCGGTCACGAACACTTCCTGGATCGCTTCGCGTCCGGCGACACCGAAGAACCGTTGCAAGGACTGATCGACGGCGGTTTCCGCGCTGCCGTGATCGAGGCCATCCATCTGCTGCCGGAGCGCGAAAAGATCCTGATGGGTTTGTACTATGAGCAGGAGATGAATCTGAAGGAAATCGGCGCGGTGCTCGGCGTCTCCGAATCGCGGGTATGCCAGTTGCACAGCCAGGCTATCGCGCGCATGCGTTCGACGCTGAGGGAAAGGTCATGGACCGGCGTGGCGTAAGCCGGCCGGCAGGAAAAAATTTAGGGCCTGTTATCAGGCCCTAGACCGCGCCGAATTTTCGCGCGCTGGTCCTGCCGCTGGATTGGCCGTTCGGGCCGTAAAAACTGCCGTTGCCGAGCTGATTCGCGAAAATGTTCAGCGTTTGCTGGTTGACCTGCATTTGTTTATTGATCAGCAGTCCGTTCAGGCGGTTCTGTTCCTTGACGCCCTGCGCCATTTGCAGCAAATCGCTCCACTGTTGCTTGTCGGCGGCCGCGCCATGGCGGTCTATCCAGCTTTGCATGCTGTTTTCCGAGGCTTCGAAGCCGGCGCCGACCAACCGTTGGTGACGCGCGTCGGCCAGCTTGGCGATGTCCGAGATCAGATTGCCTTTGGCGATGATCACTTCCGGCAATGCATCGGCCTGGCCCGCGGTCAGCACGGTTTGCTCCTGTTGCAACAAGGACTGCAACTGACTCAGGGCGGCGAATTCTTCTGCCAGCGAATCGGCGGGCTTTTGCATCAGGAATTCCGGGACGAGTTGATCAGGTCTTGTGCGGTGGCCAGCACGCCGTCGGCGATTTTTCCGGCATCGTACGTAAATTGGCCGCCCGCGATCGCGGCTTTGATGGATGCGACTTTCCCGGCGTCGAAACTGTTGCTGTCGGCGACCGCATTTTCCAGGGTCTTATATTGGGACGAAAGAAGCACGCTGTCCGAACTGGAGCTGGGGGTCGTTGCCGAACCGGCGCCCGTCGCAGCGCCGCCGGTTTTTTGGGGCGCAATCGAAACAGATCCGGCGGTTTTGTTGCGCGCGTCGTCAATTTTCACAATATTATCCTTGTCTGGCCGAGGCGGCGGTCTCATCCGCCTGATACCCATATTATCGGATCGTTTTCCGCAAACTTTAGCGCTGAAGCAAAAGCTGGATAAAACCACGCCCGCGATGCGCGAATCGGGCCATTTTACTTGATAATTGGCTGCAATCGACCGAAATCGACCGAATTTGGCCTTCGATCTAGTTGTTAATCTCCACAATCCCGCCGCTTCTGGCTATCCCGCTGACGACCTGGCCGGCCGGCGTCTTCGCCTGGACCACCTGGCCTTCGCTGCCGTTGCTCATCGCATAGGCCTCGGTGCTGATCTGGAAGCCGGGGCCGTTGCTGACGACCTTGACCGTTTCGCCCTGGTGCACCACATTCTGCTTGCGCAATCCATCCTGCCGCAGCGCTGCGCCGGGCCGCAATGGAATGGTGACGGCGCGGCCCAGCGCCTGATTCGGATCGGTCACGACGCCGCCGGACAAGCCTGTCAGTTCGCCGCTGGTTTTGGCCAAATCGGCCATCGTGATGATATGGCCTGGCATCAGAGCGGCGGCGGCGACGTAGTATTCGCCGTGCACCAGTACGGTGGCAGGTACGTAGACCGTCCAGGTGACGGGAGCGGTGCAGCGGATGCCGACCGTGATTTTGCCCCAGGCGCGGTTGCCTTTGGGCAGGAATGCTTCGGGAACGGGACAGGCGGCCAGATTCACGCGGGAGTCAATTTTGCCGAGTTCTACGCTGATCTTGCCGGGCAGGCCGGCTGACTGCCGCGTCAGGAAATTCTCGACCACCGGCCCCAGCGCTTCCAGATTCTGGCGCGCAGGTTGCTGTTGCGCCTGGCCGTCAGTCTGCGCCAGTGCTGCCGGGATTGCCGACAGCGCCGCCGCCGCGATCAGGCAACGTAGGATCAGTGCGGCTAATCCCGCCGACAGGGCTTTAAAAAACGATTTCATAATGATCCGAGCTTTACCGACGGCTAATGGTACCCCCCGAGGGGAGGCTTAAAGCGCTGAATAGCATGTAAATTGGTTTGCTTATCAGCCGATGACTTTTCACACGGAAACGTATTATCCACTTCATATAAATTTATGCCGATCCGGCCGTATGCCGGCCAGCGGTCATTTTTGGGAGTAAGCGATGGCTGGGAAACTCGATGATTTTCTCAATTTTAATCAAAACGCCCTGAATTTGCGGGCGCAACGTCAGCAATTGCTGGCGTCGAACATCGCCAATGCCGACACGCCCAATTACAAGGCGCGCGACATCAATTTCGCCGCCACGCTACAGAGCAAGCTGAAACAAACGCAAAGCAGTAGCGTGCCGGCGACGCCTTCGGTCGATCTGGCCCGCACGTCGCCGATGCATATCGCCGGCAAGCCGATGCCGGCTACCGGGCAGAGCGACAACCAGGCGCAGTACCGCACGGTCGATCAGCCCAGCGCCGACGGCAATACCGTCGATATGGACGTCGAACGCGTTCAGTACGCCGACAACGGTCTGCATTACGAGGCAGATGTGACAGCAACCAGCGGCCAGATCAAAGGCTTGCTCAGCGTAATCCAGGGGCAATAATGTCTTTAAGCGATATCTTTACCGTAGCCGGCTCGGCCATGAACGCCCAGTCCAAGCGTCTCAACGTCACCGCCAGCAACATTGCCAACGCCGATAGCGCCACCGGTCCCAACGGACAGCCGTACAAAGCCAAGCAGGTGATTTTTTCGGCAGTACCCGTGAACGGCGTCGCCAACAGCGGCGTCAAGGTGGACAGCGTGGTCGAAGACCAGTCGCCGCCGAAACTGACCTATGACCCGAAAAATCCGCTGGCCGACGGCAACGGCTATGTGGCCATGCCGAATGTCAATCCGGTCGACGAAATGGTCAACATGATGTCCGCGTCGCGCTCGTATCAGGACAACGTGGAAGCGATGAATACCGCCAAGACCTTGCTGCAAAAAACGCTGACCATCGGTCAATGACGGTGGATTCGAGCTTGTCTCGACAACCGTCGCACCCGCTGGCTTATTACCGATTTTTGATTTTTCGTTTTCGCTCCTCACTTTAAGGATTTGATCATGACCGTCTCCAGTGACCTGTTGAGTTCTATGAACGGCGTGCCGCCCACTACCAGCAGCACGAGTGCCAGCGCTGGCGGCCTGACCAGCAGCAGCGCCGCGGCAACGCAGGCGAATTTCCTTACCATGCTGACGGCGCAATTGCAAAATCAGGATCCGACCAACCCGATGGACAACTCGCAATTGACTTCCCAGATCGCGCAATTGTCCACCGTGACCGGCATCGAGCAGTTGAACTCCTCGATGACGAGCTTGATGACCAGTTTGCAAACCGGCCAGACCATGCAGGCGGCGTCGCTGATCGGCCATAGCGTACTCGCCCCGGGCAGCTCTCTGACCCTGCAAACCAATACGACTACCGCCGCCGACGGCACTACGTCGACGACTCACGGCGGGATTTTCGGCGTGCAATTGGCCAGCAACGCCGACAGCGTTCAGGTGTCCATCAAGGATAGTACAGGCAAGGTTGTCGATACAATCGATCTGGGCAATCAGGCCGCGGGCACCGTGCCCATCATTTGGGACGGCACGCAGACCGACGGCACCGTCGCGGCGGACGGCCAATACACCTTCGCTGTCTCCGCGACTGCCGCCGGCGTCGCTGTGGCGTCGACCAATCTCGGTTTCGGCACTGTCTCCAGCGTGACCGCCAACGCCGGCGGCTCCCAGCTCAACGTCGCGAATATCGGCACCATCAATATGTCCGACATCGTCCAAATTATGTGATCTCTCTGGCAAATCATTGCTTAGCAAGGAGTAAAAAATGGGTTTTCAACAAGGTCTTAGCGGACTGAATGCGGCCGACAAAGCCCTGTCGGTTACCGGCAACAATATCGCCAACGCCAGTACGGTCGGTTTTAAAGACGCGCAGGCGCAATTCGCCGATGCGTATGCCAACTCGATGAACCGTTCCGGCAATTCACCGGTCGGTATCGGCGTGTCAGTGGCCAACGTGAGCCAGTCGTTCACGCAGGGCAATATCACTTCGACCGGCAATCCGCTGGATATCGCGATTAACGGCGACGGCTTTTTCCGCATGGCCTCCAGCCTGACCGATAACACGCCGATGTATGCGCGCAACGGACAATTCCAACTGGATCAAAATGGCTACATCATCAATCCCAGCGAAAACGGCGCGTTCCTGACAGGCCTGCCGGCGGGGGTCGTCGGCGGCGATCCGGTGCCTATCAAAATCGATACGTCGGCGCTGCCGGCGACAGCGACGTCGACCGCCACCGATGTGCTCAATCTCGATTCGCGCGGTGCGGTGATCGCCACGGCGTTCGACGCGACCAACGCGACGACCTATCAGAATACGACCGGAATGACGGTCTACGACAGCCTCGGCAACACCCACAATGTCCAGACTTATTACGTCAAGTCGGCCGTCTCTGCGACGCCGACGACGACCTGGGACGTCTATGCGACGGTCGACGGCGTGCCTTCGCCTCCGCTGGCTGGGGGCGTGCAATCCCCGATCGGTTCGCTGGTATTCGACGCCAACGGCCAGAGCGTCGCTGCCACGGCGGCGGCCCAGACATTCCCGGTGACGATTCCGGCCGGTTCGGGCACCTCCGCATTCACCGTGCCGATCAATTATTCGGGTACGATCCAGTCGGGCTCGACCTTCGCCGAACTGTCTCGTACCCAGAACGGTAAGGCGCCCGGCACGCTGACCGGTTTCAACATCGGCTCCGACGGCTCCATTGTCGGGAGCTACAGCAACGGCGACACCAAAAACCTGGGCGTCGTGCAACTGGCCAGTTTCGCCAATCCGAACGGCTTGCAGCCGATCGGCAACAATCTGTATTTGGCCGGCCCGTCGTCGGGCCAGGCCATCATGGGCTCGCCCACAAGCGGCGGCCTGGGCAGCTTGAACGCGCGCTCGGTAGAGAGTTCCAATGTCGATCTGACCGCCGAACTGGTCAATCTGATCGTTGCGCAGCGCGTCTATCAGGCCAATGCGCAGTCCATCAAGGCCGAGGACACGGTTCTGCAAACCGCCGTCAACGGTCTGTAATGACAGTCGGCGCAACGGAAAAGCGAAGCCATGGATAAATTGATCTACACCGCGGGGAGCGGGGCCAAGCATACGCTGGAGCAGCAGGCCAATGTGTCGAACAATCTGGCCAATGCATCGACCACCGGGTTCCGGGCGCAACTGAACACCTTCCGCTCGGTGCCTATCGTGGGCGATGGTCTGAATACGCGCGCGTTCGTGGTCGACGCCGACAATGGCACCGATTTCAGCGGCGGTCCGATGCAGCAGACCGGGCGCACGCTCGATCTGGCGGTGCAGGGGCCGGGTTGGCTCGCAGTGCAGGCGGCCGACGGCACCGAAGCGTACACCCGTGCCGGTGATCTGAAGACCGATGAAAACGGCCTGTTGCAAACCCAGAGCGGACAAAACGTGATGGGAGAAACCGGGCCGATCACGATTCCGCCGAATGTGGTGGTCACCGTCGCCAACGACGGCACGATTTCCACGGTGCCCACGGATGGGCTGCCGAACAATAGCGACACCATAGGTCGCCTGAAACTGGTCAATCCGGACCAGAGCCAGCTCACGCGCGGCGATGACGGCCTGTTCCGGCTGAGCGGCGGCACCGATGCGAATGCCGACGCTACCGTGACGGTCGCATCGGGCATGCTGGAGGGCAGCAATGTCAACCCTATCGAGTCCATGGTGTCGATCATCAATCTGTCCCGGCAGTTCGATCTGCACATGAAAATGCTGACGACGCAAAACGCCGACGAAGCCAAATCGACGTCCATCATGACCTTGTGACGGTTGGCCCAACGATAGACAACAACCAGTGGCTCAAGGCGCCAGGCGGCCAAGAACACTGAAACCAGAAGATTTTGCGGAGTGATTGATGATACGTTCTTTATGGATTGCCAAGACCGGCCTGGATGCGCAGCAGACGCAGATGGACGTCATTTCCAACAACTTGGCCAACGTCAGCACCACCGGCTTCAAGCGTTCGCGCGCCGTGTTTGAGGATTTGCTGTATCAGACCTTGCGTCAACCCGGCGGTCAATCGTCGCAGCAAACGCAATTGCCGTCGGGTCTGCAATTGGGCACCGGTGTGCGGCCGGTCTCGACCGAGCGCATTTTTACCCAGGGCAATCCGCAGCAGACCAGCAACGACAAGGATATCGCCATTAACGGCGATGGATTCTTCCAGATATTGATGCCGGACGGCACCACCGCCTATACCCGCGACGGCACTTTTCAGCCGGATGCCCAGGGCCAATTGGTGACTTCCAGCGGCTATGCGCTGCAACCCGCCATCACGATTCCTCCCGGCGCATCGGGGCTGGTCATCGGCCGCGACGGCACAGTGTCGGTCACCTTGCCGGCCGCGACCACGCCGACGCAAATCGGCTCTATCCAACTGGCGACGTTCATCAACAATTCCGGTCTCCAAAGCCAGGGCGAGAATCTGTATGTCGAAACCGCTTCTTCAGGCACGCCGAATCAGAATACGCCAGGCACCAACGGCGCAGGCACGCTGCAGCAAGGATATCTGGAAACATCCAACGTCAACGTGGTGGAAGAACTGGTGAACATGATCCAGACCCAGCGCGCATATGAAATCAATAGCAAGGCGATCACGGCATCCGATCAGATGTTGCAGAAAGTGTCGCAAATGTAGCAAATGCGGTTGCGAGGGAGGCAGGGTAATGTTTTTAATTGGCCCGCGGGGCCTGAATGGATGTGTGATGAATATGTTTACCGGTTTTCGCTTAATTGCCGCGGGCGCTATTGCGGCGGCGGTATTGACGGGATGCGGCGTGGTGGTGCCGGACACCATCCTGCAGGTGCCGCCGACGGCGAAGCCTCAGCACGTAGCGCTGGCGCCGCCGGCTTCCGGCGCGATTTTCCAGTCGGCCGCTTATCGTCCGCTGCTCGAAGACCGGCGCGCGCGGCTGGTCGGCGATACGATGACGATCCTGATCAATGAAAAAACCAGCGCCGGCAAGGCCGAGGGCAGTTCCGGCAGCAAAACCGGTTCGGTCACGGCGGCGGCGCCGAGTGTTTTCGGCATCGGTCTCAATCGGCTGAGCGCCAGCGCTACCTCTGCCGACAAATTCGCGGATGCGGGCGCGGTCACGTCGAGCAACAACTTCACCGGCACCATCGGCGTGACCGTGGTTGACATTCTGGAAAACGGCAATCTGGTGGTCAGCGGCGAAAAGCAGGTCTCGCTCGACAAGGGTATCGAATATGTGCGCTTCTCCGGCGTGGTCAGTCCCGATACGATTCAGACCGGCAATCTGGTTTCTTCTACCCAGGTGGCCGATGCGCGCGTGGAGTACCGCACCAGCAGCCGGATCGACGCGGCGGAAATTTCGTCGTCGCTGTCGCGCTTTTTCCTGAGCGTTCTGCCGTTTTGATCGGGTTTTTGGAGAGTGGTAATGAGTAACAAAGTACGGATGGTTGGGACGGCCTGGTTGAGAAAAGCGCTGCTGACCGCTGCCTGCGTGCTGGCGTCGTTATCGGCGGCCGGTACGGTGCATGCCGAGCGTCTGAAGGACCTGGCCAGTTTCCAGGGCATGCGTGAAAACCAATTGGTGGGTTACGGCCTGGTGGTCGGCCTCGACGGCAGCGGCGACCAGACCACGCAAACGCCGTTTACGGTGCAAAGCGTCGTCAGCATGCTGCAACAGCTGGGCGTGAATCTGCCGTCGTCCACCAGCGGCTTGCAATTGAAGAACGTGGCCGCAGTGATGGTGACCGCATCGCTGCCGGCGTTTGCGCAGCCGGGACAGACCATGCCCGTCACCGTATCGTCGATCGGCAATGCCAAAAGCCTTAGCGGCGGCACGCTGGTGCTGACGCCCCTGAAGGGCGCGGACGGCCAGATTTATGCGATGGCGCAGGGCAATCTTGTGGTCGGCGGCGTCGGCGCCGCCGCGGCCGGCAGCAGGGTACAGATCAATCATTTGAGCGTCGGTCTCATTTCCAACGGCGCGACGGTCGAACGCGCGGTGCCCAGTGCGCTGACTCAGGGCGATTCGATCAGTCTGGAACTCAATGAGGGCGATTTCACCACTGCCTCGCGCGTGGTCGACGCGGTCAACAAGCGCTATGGCGAGAATACCGCCGTGGCGCTGGACGCCCGGGTGATCCGCGTGCGCGCTCCCATTTCCAGCACCGACCGGGTGTCTTTCCTGGGCGCGCTGCAAGGCATCGACGTCACGCCGGCGATCGTCCGCGCCAAGGTCATCCTCAACGCCCGTACCGGATCGGTGGTGATGAATCAAGCGGTGACATTGGACAACTGCGCGGTGTCGCACGGTAATCTGACGGTTGTCATCAGCGCCGACAATTCCGTCAGCCAACCAAATGCATTTGCGGGGGGGCAGACCGCAGCCACACAGAATGCGCAGATCACCATCAACCGCGAGCCGGGCAAGGTGACGCTGCTCAAGGGCGGCCCCGCGCTGTCCGATGTGGTCAAGGCGCTCAATTCAATCGGCGCATCGCCGCAGGATCTGCTGGTCATCCTGCAGGCGATGAAGGCTTCCGGCGCATTGCACGCCGACCTTGAGGTTATCTAGTGGCGATCAACTCGGGCAGCAACGTCAATCCCGGTAACGCCGGCGGACTGGCCGTCGACGCCGCCAGCGTCAACGATCTGAAACGGCTGACCGCGCAAAGTCCGAACTCGCCGGCGGCGATCAAGGGCGCGGCCAAGCAATTCGAAGCCATGTTCCTGAACATGGTCATGAAAAGCATGCGTGACGCCACTCCGCAGAACGGCATCTTCGATTCGGAACAAAGCAAGATGTTTCAGAGCATGCTGGATCAGCAGATGAGCCAGACACTGGCGCAGCGCGGCATCGGTCTGGCCGAAGTGCTGACACGGCAGTTGTCCGCCAATGCCGGCAAGGGCGCCGACCCGGCTGCCGACACGCAGGACGGGCAGACCGGCGCCGCCCGCTCTCTGCTGTCCCCCGGCATGTTGGGCGCACAGGGGGAGTCGGATCAGTCCTTGCTGGGCTTGCCCGTCAACCAGGCGCTGATGAATGCGGACCGCGACGGCAGTTCCGGCAACAAGCAGCGCCGTCCGCCGCGTCCGGCGCATGTGGAGGCGTTTCAGAATGCATTGGCGGCCGACGCCGAAGAAGCCAGCAAGACCACCGGTATTCCGGCCAAATTCATGATGGCCCAGGCCGCGCTGGAGAGCGGCTGGGGCAAGCACGTCATCCACAGCCGGGACGGCGGCTCCAGCCATAATCTGTTCGGCATCAAGGCGACCGCCGGCTGGAAGGGGAAAGTGGTCGAAGCGACAACTACCGAATATGTCAACGGCGTGGCTACCCGCAAAGTGGAGAAGTTCCGCGCCTACGATTCCTACGCCGATTCCTTCCGTGATTACGCCAGCATGCTGCGCAGCAATCCGCGCTATGAAAAAGTGCTCGCCAGCGCCCAGGATATGAACGGTTTTGCGCATGGCTTGCAAAGGGCGGGGTACGCCACCGATCCGCGCTACGCCGAAAAATTGGCCAGCATCATTCGGCAGACCTGATGCCGGGCGGTGCGTGGTTTATTTGTCCTGCTTATTGTTGACAGGCCTAAAGTTTTGCCCGGCACTGCCGTAGACATCGGTATTCCGATATAGAGAGAACGCATATGTCTTCTTCCATCATGAGTATCGGCGAAAGCGCGCTGTTTGCCGCGCAAACAGCACTCGCCACCACCAGCCACAATATTGCGAATGCATCGGTGACCGGCTACAACCGGCAGATCGTGGATCAGGCCAGCGCCGGCGCGCAAGACACCGGTTCGGGTTTCATCGGGCAGGGCACCGTCGTCAATAACGTTTCCCGTGTCTACGACCAGATGCTGTCGACGCAGGTGCTGTCGTCGCAAGCGTCGTCCAGCTCGTATACCGCTTATTCGTCCTCCATCAGCCAGATCGACAATGTCATCGGCGATACCAACGCCGGTCTGTCGACTGCATTGCAGACGTTTTTCGCCGGCCTGCAGGACTTGACCGCCAATCCCAGCACCGATTCATCGCGTCAGTCGGCGTTGTCCAGCGCGCAAACCCTGGCGGCGCGCTTCCAGAGCCTGGCCTCCCAATTCACCGACAGCAACAATGCCGTCAACAGCACGGTGACCAGCAGCGTCACATCGCTCAACGCCTACGCTACCGAACTGGCCACGCTGAACGATTCGATCGTGCAGGCGCAGGCGGCCACCGGCGACACGCCGAACGATCTGCTCGATCAGCGCGATTCGGTGCTGGCAAATATGAACAAGATCGTCAAGGTATCGACGATGATGGAATCCAACGGCGCCATGGACGTGTCCATCGGCAACGGCCAGCCGCTGGTGCAGGGCGATCAGGTATCGACACTGGTGGCCACGCCGTCCGCGGACGATCCTTCGCAAATGGGAATAGGCGTTGTCTCCAACGGCAACACCATCCGCTTGCCTGACAGCAGCTTCACCGGCGGCTCTCTGGGCGGTACGCTTGCCTTCCGCAGCCAGACCTTGAACCCGGCGAAGAACGAGCTGGGCCAGATCGCGACCGTCATGGCCTCGGACTTCAATGCTCAGAATGCGCTGGGCCTGGACCAGAACGGCAATCCCGGCGGTAATTTTTTCAATATCGACCCACCCACCGTAATCAGCAAGACCGGCAATTCGCCGACCGCATCGCTGACCGCGACGGTGACCGACGCCAGCCAGTTGACCACCAGCGATTACCAGATGAAGTTCGATGGCACCAATTACACCATCACGCGTCTGTCCGATGGCAACCAGACCGTCATTGCGGGACCGCCGACAACGTATCCGAACCCGGCGCCGGAAGTGGATGGCGTGACGTTCAACGCACCGACCATGGCCGCCGGCGACAGCTTTACCATCAAGCCGACCGCCAATGCCGCGGCGTCGCTGTCGGTGGCGCTGAGCGATCCGTCCGCCATCGCCACCGCGGCGCCGATCGCGACCTCGAGCGCTTCGACCAATACCGGCAACGGCACCATCAGCGCGGGTTCGGTCGACAAGAATTTCCTGACCACGCCGGCGCCGACCTTGCCGTTGACGGCGACCTTCGGCACTCCGCCGACCTCGTTTACGCTGACCCAGGGCGCGCCTCCGGGCACCGCGGTCACGCCGGCCAATGTGTTGGTCAACGGGGTGGCCGCCTCCGCCAATCCGATTCCGTATACCGCGGGCGCGACCATTACTTATCAGGGCATGAGTTTTGTGCTGAACGGTACGCCGGCAGCCACCGATAGTTTTACCGTGGCGGCCAATACCGGCGCCAGTGGCGACAACCGCAACATTCAATTGATGGCGGCCATGCAGACCACGCCGACGATAAACGGCTCCAGTTTTCAGGATGCCTATTCGTCGATCGTCAGCCAGGTCGGCAACCAGGCCAATCAAATGAACGTGCTCGGCGCTGCGGAAACATCCCGGCTGACCTCGCTGACGACGGCGCAGCAATCCGAATCCGGCGTCAACACCGATCAGGAGCTGGCGAACATGGTGCAGCAGCAGTCCGCTTATCAGGCCGCCGCTAAAATCATTCAGGCCGTCAGCGATATGTTCACCGTTATATTTGCCCTGACTTAAAGGGCTGCGTTTTTTGTTAAGATTTTCGAGGAGCTAGCGATGCGCATCAGCACCAGTATGATGTATTCGAACAATATCGACACGATGATGAACTTGCAGACCAATGTCGCCAAGTTGTCGCAGGAGGTGACGCAAGGAAGCGTGTTGACGCCGTCGGACGATCCGATAGCCGCGGCGAATGCGTTGAACACCGCGCAATCGCAATCCGTCAACACGCAGTTCGCTAAAAATCGCGCCTCCGCCACCAGTGCCCTGACACCGGTATCGGCCACGCTGCAAAACATCGTCACTTCTATCGGCGACGTTAAGGCACAGGCCATCGCGGGCGGCAACGGCTCCTACTCGGATCAGGACCGCGCCAACATCGCCACGTCCCTGCAAGGGACCTACCAGGAACTGCTGGGATATGCCAATAGCACCGACGGTCTGGGCAATTACGTTTTCGCCGGTTACCAGACCAGCACCCAGCCGTTTGTCGATAACGGCACTGCGGGCGTCAGCTATCAGGGCGATCAGGGCGTGCAGACCATGCAGGTCGATTCGACGCGCACGATGGATACCAGCGTGCCCGGCTCCACCGTGTTCCAAAGCTCCGCAGGGGATGTATTTCAGACGATCAACAATCTGATCACGGCCCTGCAGACGCCGATTTCGACCACCGCGAACAATACGGAAGCGGCCAAATCGCAAGCGGTCTACGACACTTCCTACGGCACCACGATCACCGGCCTGCCGACTCCGACCCAGGCGCAGATCGATGCCGCCACCGCCGCTGCCACGCCGGCCCAGCTCTCCTCGGCGCAAACCACTGCGCAACTGGCGCAAAGCGCATATGAAACCGATTACACCCGCACCGACTTCACCCCCGGCAGCACCGGCGCTCTGAATCAGGCGCTGGCCCAGGCCGGCACCCAGCTCACCGCCGAGTTCGATAACGTCACGACGATCAATACTTCGGTGGGATCGAATTTGGCCGAAATGCAAACTCTGGATGCGGTCGGTCAGAGCAAGGATATTCAATATTCGACGACCATCAGCACGCTGATGGGCACGGACCCCACCAGCCAGACGGCTATCGCGAGCAGCCTGGTGGAGCAGCAGGGATTGCTGTCCGCGGCGCAGAAGGTGTTTGCGTCGGTATCCAGCTTGAGTCTGTTGAATTACCTGAAGTAAGCGCTCAGGAGGATTCAGGCGTCGACCGCTGAAGCCGCGGCGGCGCCGCTCCTCCCGGCCTGTCGCTGCCGCCGAGCACACGGTACAGCTTCATCTGATTGTTCAGCGCATTGAGCCGGTTATTGGCGGCCGCGATTTCGGCGACGCGGCGTTTTTGCTGCGCCTCAAGAAATGCGCGAAGCTCCACGGAGCCGGCCCGATAGCGGATATCGTAGAGCCGTTCGGCCTGACTGGCCGCATCCAGGTTTTGTTTCAGCAGCACGCCCTGTTGCGCATATTGCATGCGCGCCGACAACGTATCCTCGACCTCGCTCAGCGCTTTGTACAGCGACTGCCTGAAATTGACTACTGCCAACTCATAATCGGCCTGGGCGATTTTGTTATTGAGCTGCATTTGACGCCACTGTAAAAACGGGAGCGCCAGCGCAAGTCCGGCCGATGCGACGGGGTGTTGCAGTACTTGACGCAGACTGTCGCTGCTGCCGCCGATGCCCCCGGTCAGCGTGAATTTCGGATAATAGTTGGCGCGGGTGGCGTCGGCATTGGCCAATATGCCGCGCAAACGCTGTTCGGCCGCGCGCACATCGGGGCGCCGGGCCAATACCTCGGCCGGCACGCCGGAGACCGGGGCCGGCAGCGGGCAATCGGGCAATTGCGCGGGAATGTCCCGCATCGCACGCGGCGGACCGTCGAACAGGATGGCCAGCGCATTGTCGTTTTCCACCTGTTGCTGGCGCAGCTGGATCTGGTCGGCGCGCTGTGTTGCGACGTTTTGCTGCGCTTCCAGCCATTCCAGCGCCGAGACGGCTCCCGCCGAATACTGCACTTTCACCAGCGCCAGCGTTTTTTCCGCATACGCAATGCTTTGTTCGCCCAGCGCAATGCGCTGATTCAGATTGGCCGCATGCCAGTACAGATCGGCGGTGGTGCCTATCAGCGTCAGCGCGGCGCTTTCGCGGTCCTGCCCGGTCGCCAGCGCCTCCCATTGCGCGGCATCGTTCAGACTACCCAGGTGTCCCCACAAATCGAGTTCGTAGCTGATGCCGACATTGGCTGAATTGCTGCGGCCGCTGCCGCGGCCGCCGTGCAGCTTGCGGTCATACCCGGCGCTGGCGTTGGCGCTCAACTGAGGCATCAGATTGTCCGCGCTGATGCCGGCCTGCAATTGCGCGCGACGCACCTTGATGGCCGCCGCGGCCAGATCGTTATTGCGGCGCAGCGCCTCGTCGATCAGCGCATCCAGTTGCGGATCGCCGAACTGCCGCCACCATTGACCGTCGATCGCAAGCGATGCGGCGTTCGTATCGGCATGTGTGAATTGCGCCGGCACGTCGGCGGCAGGCGGGCGATACGGCGTATGCGGCGACGCGCAGCCGGCCAGCAGCATGGCGATTGATGCGCCGACGACGCGCAACGGGTAGTGGAAAGGAGAACTGGGGGAAATGGATAAGCGCATCATTCTCTCGCCAAGGCTTCGATCGGATCGAGTTGCGCCGCACTGCGCGCCGGCAGGAAGCCGAAGATCACGCCGATCAGCGTGGAGCAGGCGAACGCGGTCATGATCGACGCGGTGGAATAAATCATCTGGAAACTGCCGCCGGATTGCGAAAAGATCAGGCCGATCAGCAGCGCCAGGCCGACCCCGAGAACGCCGCCGGCGAGGCATACCAGCACCGCCTCGACCAGGAACTGTTTCATGATGTCGCCGCGGCGCGCGCCGACCGCCATGCGCACGCCGATTTCGCGGGTGCGCTCGGTGACAGACACCAGCATGATGTTCATCACGCCGATGCCGCCGACGACCAGCGAAATGACGGCGATCATCGATACCAGCAGCGTCATGGTGGCGGTGGTCTTTTCCACCATCTGGCGAATGCTGTCGGTGTTGAAGGTGTAGAAATCGCGCACCTTGTGGCGCAGCGTCATCAGCTTGATGATGCCCTGCTCGGCGGCGTTGATGGAGACTTTGTCGCTGACCCGCACGGTGATGCTGCGCAGATAGGACTGCCCCAGCATGCGGCTCATCGCGGTGGTGTATGGCACCCAGACGTTGAGCGCGTCGTTGCCGCCGAAGCCGTTTTCTTTTTTCTCGGTGACGCCGATGACCCGTGCCGGCACCGCGCCGAGCAGGATCACCTGGCCGATCGGGTTCTCGCCATTGACGAAGAGTTTGTTGCGGGTATTGGCGTCGATCACGGCTTCCTGGCTGCGCTTGCGCACGCCGTCGCGGTCGAAGCTGACGCCGTCGGACAGGTGCAGCCCGCGCACCCGGAAATACTGGTCACCGACGCCGTTGACGGTGGCGTTGACCGACACGTTGCCGAAGCGCGCCGTGCTGGTGCTCGACACCATCGGCGTCACGCTGTCGACGAAGTTCTGCTGCGCCAGCGCGTCGGCGTCGGCTGGCACCAGCGTGCGCACGCGCCCGGCGCGCTGATCGCCGAAACCGCTGCCGGAATAAATGTCGATGGTATTGGTGCCCATCGACCTGATCTGTTGCAGGATCTGGCGGCGCGATCCTTCGCCCAGCGCCACCACCGACACCACCGAGGCGATGCCGATGATGATGCCCAGCATGGTCAGAAAGGTGCGCAGCCGGTGCGCGTTCATCGCCAGCAGCGACATGTGAAATGCTTCCTGGACCCGATCCCATTCGGCATGCCATTTCCGCTGCGGGGGTTCCGGCCTGGCCGGCGGCGTCGCGTTGCGTGCGGCGTCGGCATTGCGGCACGGACGGTCGGCAATGATTTCGCCGTCGCTGATTTCGATGATGCGCTGCGCATGTTCGGCCACGTGCAGATCGTGCGTGACGATGATGACGGTGTGGCCCTCGGCGTGCAGTTCCTTGAGGATGGCCATCACCTCGGCGCCGCTGTGGCTGTCCAGCGCGCCGGTCGGTTCGTCGGCCAGAATCAAGCGGCCGCCGTTCATCAGGGCGCGCGCAATGCTGACCCGTTGCTGCTGACCGCCGGACAGCTGGCCGGGCTTGTAACGCATGCGCTCGGCCAATCCCAGCCGCGTCAGCAGCGCGGCCGCGCGTTGGCCGCGGGCGTGCTTTTCCTTGCCGGCATAGACGGCCGGCATTTCCACATTGGCCAGCGCGCTCAAATCGGTCAACAGGTGATAGCGCTGGAAAATGAAGCCGAAATGTTCGCGCCGCAATTGGGCCAGTTCGTCCGGTTGCAGCAGGCCGGTGGGGCGCCCGGCCACGCTGTATGAACCGCGGCTTGGGCGGTCGAGGCAGCCGAGGATGTTCATCAGCGTCGATTTGCCCGAGCCGGAGGCGCCGACGATGGCGACCATCTCGCCCGAATGGATGCTCAGATCGATGTGATTGAGAACAGTGACGCTTTGTTCGCCGGCCGGAAAGGCGCGGCTGATGTTTTTCAGCTCAAGCAGGGCCTGTGTCATCGCCGGCGGCCCTTAAAACCGGATTGCGCGCGGACCGCCGGGGGCGCCTGCGCCGCCCGCGGCTTCTCCGGTGACCACGCGTTCGCCGGCGTTCAATCCTTCGAGGACCTGCACATTGGCATTGGTATTGAGACCGACCCTGATCTTGCGCGGCTGCGCGTTGCCGCCCTGGTCCAGCACGCGCACGGCGTAGCGGCCGTCCTGGTCGCGCTTGCCCAGCGCGGTGGCGGGAATCAACACCGCATGTTTGGCTTCGCCGAGGACGATGTTGACTTGCGCGGTCATCGAAATGCGCAGCTTGCCGTCGGCATTCGGCATATCCAGCAGGCCATTGTAATAAATGGCGGAGGCGGTAGTGCCGGCCGATGCGTTGCTGGACGAGGTTTCATCTTGCAGAATCGAATCCGGCGCCGGTTCGATGGCGCGCAGCGTAGTGTAGTAGCGCCGGTCCGGCTCGCCGAGGATGGTGAAAAAGACTTTTTGTCCGGCTTTGACTCTGGTCACGTCCGCTTCGGAAATCTGGGTCTTGATGGTCACCGTGTCCATGCGCGCCAGTTTGATAATGGTCGGCGTGGCCTGATTGGAGTTGACGGTCTGGCCCTGCTGCGCCACCAGCGCCACCACCACGCCGTCGATTGGCGCCAGGATCCTGGTGTAGCCCAGATTGGCTTTGGCCATATCGACGGCGATGGTGTTCTTGTCGATCTGCGCGACCAGCGCGGTGACATTGGCGCGGCTGCTTTCCATTGCGGCCTCGGCCTGTTCGTAGCTTTCGCGGGAACTGGCGTCTTGCGCATACATGGTTTGCTGGCGTTTGAAAGCCAGTTCCTTTTGTTGCGCGTCGGCGCGCGCGGCATTCAGTTGCGCGCGGGTATCGACCAGATCGGCCTCGGCGGCGTGCAGCGCATTGCGCTGCGTGACGGAGTCGATTTCGGCGATCGGCTGATTCTGCTTGACGTGATCGCCGAGCGTGACATGCAGCGCCTTGATCTGGCCTGACACCTGGGCGCCGACGCTGACCTGCCTCAAGGCCTTGACGGTGCCGGTGGCCAGAACCGTGTCCTGCAGGTCGCCGATGACGGCGGGCGAACTCAAATAGGCCGGCGCGGCGTGCGAGAGAAAGAAATATATTTTGGCGCCGGCGGCGGCAACCATCAGCACCGCCGCGACGAGAGAGTATTTAAGCAGTTTTTTTTGGGGCGGCATCTTGCGCGTTTCCGCAGGTTCATTCGGGGATCGAGTCGGTATCCGCCGGCATCGCCGGCGCCAGCCATGCGTTGCATCGGAGAAGCGACGATTATATGTTGAAGCATTGGCGCGGATGTTTGCGCAGGC
The DNA here is from genome assembly GCA_028292625.1 of Herbaspirillum sp. Classification (GTDB taxonomy): domain Bacteria; phylum Pseudomonadota; class Gammaproteobacteria; order Burkholderiales; family Burkholderiaceae_D; genus Herbaspirillum. The sequence continues at coordinate 36,513 of JAQGLY010000082.1, forward strand.
CCGATATATGCCGCCTAAATTCGGTTTTGTGAATTCGAAATTATCGAATTATCGAGCGGCTCAGGACCCTAGGGCGATGGGGCGAGGCGTGGGGACGCCGGCTGCACCGTCGGCGTGGCGCCGAGCAGTTTGACCATTTCAATGCCGTTGTTCAACACGCGGTTCAGCGGCGTCGCCATATACGGCAGGGTTACCGCGATCAGAATGAATCCGGCCGACAGCGTAATGGGAAAACCGATGCCGAATAAATTCAGTTGCGGCGCCGAGCGGCTCAGAATGCCGAGCGACAGATTGGTGACCAGCAGTGCGCCGACCACTGGCATCGCCAATTGCAGGCCCATGCTGAAAATGGTGCCGCACCAGATCACCAATTGATGCAGGCTTTCGGTGGTCATCGGCTGGGCGCTGATCGGCAGCGTGGTGAAGCTGTCGGAGAGCACGGAGATCAGGACCAGATGGCCGTTGACGGCCAGGAAAATCAGCGTCGCCAGATAGCTCAACAACTGGCTGACGGCGGCGGTCTGGCCTTGTGAGCTCGGATCGAAGAAGACCGCAAAGCTCAGGCCCATGGTCATGCTGATGATTTGCCCGGCCATTTCCACCGCGGCAAACACCATCCGTACCGCCATTCCCATGGATGCCCCAATGATGACCTGCTGGGTCAGCAGCAGCAGCGCCGGCAGCGACATCGGATCGATCGCCGGAGGCGCCGGTATGTTCGGTGCGATCAGGATCGCGATCAGGATGCCGAGCATCAGCTTGATGCGGGACGGGACGCTGCCGCCGCCGAACGGCGGCGCGATCGCTATCAGGCCGAGGATGCGCGTCAGCGGCCAGATGAAGGCGCCGATCCAAGCATACAGTTGCGCGGTGGTGACATGAATCATTGGAATCGGCAATCCGCTGCGCGCGGCTTATTGCACCATGCCGGGGATGCCGGAAAACATTTTATGCATGTAGTCGACGATGACCGACAATACCCACGGCCCCGAGATGATCAGCACGGCAAACACCCCGACCAGCTTCGGGATGAAGGACAGCGTGGCTTCGTTGATCTGGGTGGCGGCCTGGAAAATGCTGACCAGCAGGCCGACGATCAGCGAGGTCAGCAGCATCGGCGCGGCGATCATCAGGGTAACTTCCATGGCCTCGCGGCCGAGAGTCATGACGCTTTCCGGAGTCATCGCATTCCTTAGTAAAAACTTTCGGCCAGCGAGCCGATGATCAGATGCCAGCCGTCGACCAGCACGAACAGCATCAGTTTGAACGGCAGCGACACGACGGCCGGGGACATCATCATCATCCCCATCGACATCAGAATACTGGCCACCACCATGTCGATGATCAGAAACGGAATGAAGATCGCAAAGCTGATCTGGAAGGCGGTTTTCAGTTCGCTGGTGATGAAGGCCGGCACCAGCACGCGCAGCGACACGTCTTCCGGTCCTTGCAGCGGCGGGGTATGGGACAGCTTGACGTACAGGGCCAGATCGGCTTCCCGGGTTTGCTTGAGCATGAATTCCTTGAGCGGAATCGCGCCTTTATCCATTGCTTCCATCACGCCGATCTTGTTTTCGGAGAACGGCAGGTAGGCATCGGTGTAAATGCGGTCGAAGACCGGTCCCATCACGAACACCGTCAGGAACAGGGACATCGCGACCATCACCTGATTCGGCGGCGCCTGCTGGGTGCCCAGCGCCTGGCGCAGCAGCGACAGCACGATGACGATGCGGGTAAAGCTGGTCATCAACAGCAGCGCCGCGGGCAGGAACGACAGCGACGTCATGAGGATCAGCGTTTGCAGCGTGAGGCTGTATTGCTGGCCGCCGCCCGGCGTCGGCGTGCTGACGATCGCGGGCAGGCCTTGCGCGTGCGCGGCCAGCGGCATTGCGAATATCGCCAATAATGCGGTCAGCAGGGCGAATAAGGGGAGTTTGTTTTGCGGGGACGGGCTGGACATCTTAAGAACCGGAATGATTGCGCTTTTCACTTGTGTGTTTCATCCACCAGGAGAAGTTCTTGGATGCCGGCGTCGCTGCCGCCGTCGCTGCGGCGTCAGCGTGATTGCCGCCTTGTTTGGGCAGGGTGGCCAATGCGCTGACGCGGCCGGGCGCGACGCCCACCACGATCCAGGTATCGGCGACTTCGACCACCACCACGCGTTCGCGCGTGCCGACGTTGACGCCGCCGACCACTTTGGCGGCCGCCGACGCATGCATGTGTTGACCGATGCCGGCGCGTTTCATGAACCAGGCGACGCCGGCGATCAGCGCCAGCACCAGCGCCAGACCGAACACCATCGTCAGCGAGCTGGAACCGACCGACGGCGCTGCCGTGTTGACGGCGGCGGCGGCATGCGCGGCGTTTTCCGCGCTCGCCGCCGCAGTCGCCGCATTACTGGCGGCGACCACTTTGGCAGTAGCTGCATCGGCCGCGGCGTCCGCCGCCGATGCGGCCGACGCTAGCGCCCACAGCGCCAGCGCGCCGGCGGCGCGGCGCAGCGCCGTTGGGCGCCTGCGCCGTGCCGCCGGCCATTGCGATGATACGAATGATTTCATCGATTCAGTTTGCGGATGCGTTCTGCGGGAGTAATGATATCGGTCAGGCGAATCCCGAACTTGTCGTTGACGACCACCACCTCGCCTTGCGCGATCAGGCAGCCGTTGACCAGCACGTCCATCGGTTCGCCGGCCATGCCGTCGAGTTCGACCACGGAGCCTTGCGCCAGTTGCAGCAGATTTTTGATGGCGATCTTGGTTCGGCCTAGTTCAACCGTCAATTGCACCGGGATATCGAGGATGAAATCGATATCGTTCGGCGTGTTGGTTTTCAGGTCCTGGCTGGACAAATCCTTGAACACGGTGGCCTTGGCGGCGTCCGCCGGCAGCGCCGAATCGGTCGCCTGGGCTTTTTTCTGCGCTTCTTCGGCTTGCGCCTGTTCGGCGATCGCCGCGCCCCATGGGTCGTCTTCTACTGCGGTTTCGTCGACTGTGTTCTCAGCCATGCTGCTCTCCTTGCGTGAATTCGTTCACCCCGTCTTGGGTAACGGCCAATAGTTTTTCGACGCGCAATGCGTATTGGCCGTTCAATTGTCCATAGCTGCAGTCCATCACCGGCACACCGTCCACCTGGGCGATCACCGTGCCGTTGGTGGACAACGGAATGACATCGCCGATGCGCATGTTCAGAAGATCGGTGAATGTGACGCGCGCGGTGCCGAAATCGGCGACGATTTCCACTTCCGCGGTCTGAATCTGCTGCTTCATCAAGCGAATCCAGCGTTTGTCGACTTCCAGCGCCTCGCCCTGCAGGCTGCTGGTGAGCCGGTCGCGCACCGGCTCGATCATGGAATAGGGGGTGCAGATATGCAATTCACCGCTGACCGGACCCAGTTCCAGCGTGAAGGTGGTCGACACTACCACTTCGTTCGGGGTCGCGATGTTGGCGAACTGCGTGTTCATTTCGGAACGGATGTATTCGAATTCGATCGGATACACAGGTTCCCATGACTTGGAGTATTGCTCGAATATGATTTCCAGCACGCGCATGATGATGCGATGCTCGGTCGGCGTGAATTCCCGGCCTTCGACGCGGGTATGAAAGCGGCCGTTGCCGCCGAACATATTATCGACCAGCAAAAAGACCAGTTGCGGATCCAGCACGACTAGTCCGATGCCGCGCAGGGGTTTGATGTGCACCAGATTCAGATTGGTCGGCACCACCAGATTACGGATGAATTCGCTGTACTTGGAGACCTTTACCGGACCGACCGACACTTCCGCGGTGCGATGCAGGAAGTTGAACAGGCCGATGCGGAACAGGCGGGCGAAGCGCTCGTTGATGATTTCGAGCGTCGGCATGCGTCCGCGCACGATGCGTTCCTGCGTCGCCAGGTTGTAGGTGCGTACCGTGCCCGGTTCTTCGACCGCGGCGCGGTCCTCGTCGTTGTCGCCGGTAACGCCCTTGAGCAGGGCATCGACCTCTTCCTGGGAAAGAAAATGTTCAGCCATGATTTTTATTGCTGCTGAATTACGAACGATGTGTACAGCACATCGGTCACCTGCTGCGGCTTACCGTTCGGCGTGAACGGTTCGTTAAGCTGTTTGATGATTTCCGCGGTCAGATTTTTCTTGCCTTCGACGGTCAGCAATTCGGACGCCTTTTTGCTCGACAGCGCGGACAGCAGACGGCTGCGCACCATCGGCATATACAGTTTGAGCGCTTCGGCAGAGGCCTCGTTGCGCACTTGCAGAGTGATCGACACCTGCAGATACTGATCGCCGGTTTCCTGCTGCAGATTGACGACGTAGGGTTCGATGCTGACGAATACCGGCGTTGACGATTCGACCACTTCCGGGTGGTCTTCCGTAGCCTTGGCGGACTTGGATTTGCTTATCAGCAAAAAGGCGGCGGTGGCGCCACCGATGAGCAGCACCAGCAGCAAAACCGCAACGGCGATGACGATGAACAGCGTTTTTTTCGACTGCGGCGCGACTGCGACGGTCTCTGCCGGTTTGGCTGCCGGCTTTGCGGGTTTGGAGCTTGTTGCCATTGCGTGATATCCCTCTTGATTCTCGATTGCCGCACATTATCCGGTTTATCGGCAGTAAAGCCGCCGATATTCAATGCTGCTGCAAAATATTTTTATTGCATGCCGTCCTTGGCCGCCTGGCTGCCCGGCCAAGCGGCCGATCAGACGAAGGTGTCGACCAATCCTTCGCCGCTGGTGGCCGCTACCGCAGTCGTGACGGTGGACTCCGCGGCATCGCCGCCGGCGCTGCCGCCGAAGCCGGAGCCGCCCTGTCGCTGAGGCTGCTGATTGAACGCTTGTTGCTGCTGGTTCGGCATGCCGGTGCTGACGCTGGCCTGTCCCAACTGAATGCCGGCCTGATCCAGCATCTCGCGCAACTTCGGCATCGCCGCTTCTAGCGCATGTTTGACTTCCGCGTTGGCAGCGATGAAGCTGGCGTCGGCCTGGTTCTTGTTGACGTTGACCACCACCTGCATCGGGCCAAGGTCGGGCGGGTTCAGCGTCAATGTGGCGGTTTGCTGGCCGTTGCCGGTCATCCAGACCACTTTCTGGCCCAGCGCCTGATCCCATCCCGGCGCACCGACTTGCGGCGACAGCTTGTCGGCGGCGGCAGGGGCCAGTTTGTCCACGCCGCCGATTTGTTGCAGCGTGGCGCTGAATGTGACGTTGGGCGAGCCCGGCGTTTGGCCGTCGGCCGTTGCTTGCGGGCCGATGCCCGGCTGAAGACTGGCGATGGCGCCTTGCGCTGCGTTGGTGTTGGCGTTGGTCTGCTGGGCACCGGTTTCGGAGGCCCTGCCGGCATTGCCTGCGGCGGCGGCCGGATGGCCGTCACCGCCGTTGGCGGAACCGCCTTTTGCGTCCAGCGTATCGCCGCTGTCGGCAGTGGCGGCTTGTTTGCCTTTGCCTTGTTTCGCATCGAGTGCGTCGGATGGCGTTTGTTTCGTTGTATCGACGGCGGCGGCCGGCGTTTTTCCGTCCTTGCTCGCCGTGTGGCCGCCGGTCCGGATCGCATCCGTCACCACCGGAGCGGCGGCAGGCAATGCCGTGACATTGGCCGCTTGCTGTTGCGGCGTCAATTTTCCATCGGCCAGACTGGCGACGAATGCCAGCAGGTCGGTAGCGGCCTTGTCCGCGCTGGCGGCGGTATCGTCGGCTGTTTTGCTTTTTGCCGGTTTGGCCGGGGCCGTGGTGGCGTCGGCGCTCTTGCCGCTGGCGTCGGCAGGGCTGCCGACGCTGGCGCTGGTTTGCGCCTCGTCGGGATTCTGGGCCGGCTGTGTGTTTTGCGCGGACTGCGAGACCTGCTCGGCCTGGGTGTTTTGCTCACTCTGGCTGGTTTGATTATTCTGGGCGCTTTGCGTAACCGATGCATTTTGCCTGGCCTGATCGGCGAGGGCCAGCGTTTGCGTAAAAGATGGCGTCTGCGGCTGGTCCGGCGATGCCTGGAAACCGGAACGGCTCGACACGCCAGAGGGCGCTGCGGGGGCGACCGGTGCGGCGTTCAGATCTGGCAATATATTCATGGCTTCCCCACCCCGTTAATTTGATCTGTTGTAGTACGTTATGCGTGCTGCCTGTTCATCGCTTTGCTTCTGATCGCGTTTGCCGGCCGCGATCATGGCTTCGTTTTTGGCGCGCTCGGCCAGCGTGCCGTAGGACAAGCGCTTGCGTTCGCAGACCTGCCAGGCCAGCTTCGCCTCATCGGTGCGCGCCTGCGCCTGCCTGAGCAGGTCCTGCTGCCCGGCCAAGGCGCTATCGATTTTTTCGATGAACATCTGAAAATTCCGATAGGTGGTGGTGCTCAGTCCGCTGAGCAGGTTTTGCTCGAAACGCATCGCGTAATCGTCCCGGTACTGACTCAGCAGTTCCAGCTTTTGCCGGGCTTCCTCCTGAATGCGAATATAGCTCCCCAGCTGTTTGGAAGCTGCGTCGCTGTCCTTGGTCGCCAGTTCGATCAGCGTATCTAATGCGGTAGAGGTTGCCATGCCTGACGATTATATTTTGAAACCCCGGCCTCGATCACTCGAATAGAGAGGTAAGTTGCCCCAAGCTCTCGGAGACGTCGGCCCGTTCGGGAATTGCTTGTTGTAAAAAAGCCTCGATTTTGGGATACAGCCGGATCGCCTGATCGAGCACAGGATCGCTGCCCGGGCTATAAGCGCCGACGCTGATCAGGTCGCGGTTGCGTTGATAGCGGGAATACAACTGTTTCAGCCGCCGCGTCAGTTGCTGATGTTCCGGCGTGGTGATGTTGTGCATGGCGCGGCTGATCGATTGTTCGATGTCGATGGCCGGGTAATGGCCGCTTTCGGCCAAAGCGCGTTCCAGCACGATATGGCCGTCCAGGATCGCGCGCGCGGCATCGGCGATCGGGTCCTGCTGATCGTCGCCCTCGGTCAATACCGTATAAAACGCGGTGATCGAGCCGCCGCCGTCGCGGCCGTTGCCGGCGCGTTCGACCAGTATCGGCAGTTTGGCGAACACCGACGGCGGATAGCCTTTGGTGGCGGGCGGTTCGCCGATGGCCAGCGCGATTTCGCGTTGCGCCATCGCATACCGGGTCAGCGAGTCCATGATCAGCAGCACATGCTGGCCCATATCGCGGAAATGCTCGGCGATGGCGGTGGCATAGGCGGCGCCTTGCAGGCGCATCAGGGGCGGCGTGTCGGCCGGGGCCGCGACCACCACCGAACGCGCCAGCCCTTCGGCGCCCAGGATTTGCTCGATGAATTCCTTGACTTCGCGCCCCCGTTCGCCGATCAGGCCGACCACGATCACGTCGGCGCTGGTGTAGCGGGCCATCATGCCGAGCAGCACGCTTTTGCCCACGCCGGAGCCGGCGAACAGTCCCATGCGCTGGCCGCGGCCGACAGTGAGCATGCTGTTGATGGCGCGCACGCCCACGTCCAGGATGTCGACGATCGGAGCGCGCGACAGCGGATTGGCGGCCTTGACGCTGAGCGGGGCCGAATGCACGGTCTGCAACGGGCCCAGCCGGTCGAGCGGACGGCCGGCGCCGTCGAGCACCCGGCCCAGCAATTCGGGACCGACCGGCAGCCGCCGGCTCTGATCGGCCACGACGCGGCGTTCGCTATTGGGCGTGCGCGGGCCGGTGCGGGGCGGCGCGCGGACCGGGTCCACCGGAAATACCGGCGTGCCCGGCACGATGCCTTCGACGTCGCTTTGCGGCATCAGGAACAGGCGGTCGTTCTGGAATCCGACCACTTCGGCTTCCAGCAGCGAGCCGTTCGGCAGCGGCACCGAGCAGGGGCTGCCGACCGCCAGCTTGAGTCCGACCGCCTCCATCACCAGCCCGGCCACGCGGGTGACGCGGCCGCAGACGCGCACCGAATCGCTCATGGCGACCAGTTCGCGGCAATTGTGCAAATAGGCCTGCCAATGGCCGGTATGGGATGGGATCGGGGATTCGTTCATGGCGCCAGCCAGTCGGAGTCCTGGCTCAACGATGCGGCGATGCGGCGCCAGCGGGTGACGCTGCTGCCGTCGATCTGATTGCCGGGGGTCTCGATGCGGCAGCTGCCGCGTTCGATGTCGTCGTCGGCCACGATCAGCCAGCCGTTGCCGCTCATTTCCTCGCCGATGTGCTGGCGCACCAATGCGGCGTCGTCCGGATGCACATGCAGCGACGCGGGCAATTGCATGGAGGGCAGGGCGTGCATCGCCGCGCTGATCAGCGGCAGCACCAGTTCCGGCCGCGCCGGCAGAGCGGTCTTTAGCATGGCTTTGGCGACGTCCAGCGCCAGCTCCAGCAGCTGCGGCGCGACCGTCTCGCCGCTGGCGGCGATCTGGGTCGTGAAGCCGACCGCGACTTCGCGCAATTGCTGCAGCACCTTGATGTTTTCCTGCTGGCCTATTTCGAATGCGGCGCGCGTACCCTTGGCGTAGCCTTCGGCGTAACCTTGTTGCGTTCCTTCGGCATGCCCTTCGCTGCGCGCCTGTTCGCGGATCTCGGCGATTTCTTCGGCGCTGATGGCGGGCGGAGGCGGGACGACGATTTCCGGCTCCGGCGCGATTTCGATCGGCGGGCTGCGGTCTTCGGCGAAGGACGCCATTTCCCAGCGCTGATACGGCGTCATCAGCTCTTTGGGAATGCGTTTGGAACTCATTTCATCTCCTCCGGCGCAGAAATCTTCCACGCCGTCCACTCAGTGTTAAACGAAGGCGTCGTCGCCCTTGGCGCCGAGTACGATTTCGCCTTCGTCGGCCAGACGGCGCACGATTTGCAGAATCGCCTTTTGCTGAATGTCGACTTCGGACAGGCGCACCGGCCCCTTGGAGTCCAGATCTTCGCGCATCATTTCGGCCGCGCGTTGCGACATGTTGCTGAAAATCTTTTCGCGCAGTTCCTGCGAGGCGCCCTTGAGCGCGACGATCAGCGATTCCGATTGCACTTCGCGCAGCAGCATTTGAATGCCGCGGCCGTCGATGTCGAGAATGTTTTCGAAGACGAACATTTCGTCCATGATCTTTTGCGCCATGTCTTCGTCGTAGGCGCGCAGATTATTCATCACCGAGGTTTCGACTTCACCGCTGAGGAAGTTCAGAATTTCGGCCGCGGTGCGGATGCCGCCCATTTGCTGTTTCTTCAGGCTTTCGTTACCGGTCAGCAGTTTGGTCAGCACGTCGTTGAGTTCGCGCAGCGCGGCCGGCTGCACGCCGTCCAGCGTGGCGATGCGCAGCACCACGTCGTTACGCAGGCGTTCCGAGAAGCTGTTGATGATGTCGCAGGCGTGATAGCGCTCCAGATGGACCAGGATGGTGGCGATGATCTGCGGATGTTCGTTGCGGATCAGTTCGGCCACCGACTGCGCGTCCATCCATTTCAGGCTTTCGATGCCGCTGGCGTCGCGCCCGCCCAGGATGCGGCTGAGCAGCGACGAGGCTTTGTCGTCGCCCAGCGCCTTGGTCAGGATGCTGCGGATGTATTCGTCGGAATCCAGGCCCAGCGACGAGGCGCGGCCGGATTTTTCCATGAAGTCTTGCAGCACTTCGGACAACTGCTCGTTGCTGATGCTTTTCATGGTGGTCATTGCCGCGCCCAGCTTCTGGACTTCGCGCGGGCCGAGGTGCTTGAGCACTTCGGCGGCTTCGTCCTCACCCAGCGCAAGCATCAGAATGGCCCCTTTGTGAACGCCGTCGCTACTCATTTATTATCCACCCCTTGATTACGCTGGCGACCAGTTTCGGATCGCGTTTGGCCAATGCCTTGGCGATTTCCAGATGCGCCTTGTACGACGCGATCGCTTCGGCTTCTTCGGCCTCGGCCGACAATTGCACGACAGCGTCGGTATCGGCGAACAATGCGCCTTCCTCGGCGGCCAGCGCGGCGGCTTCGGCGGCTTGCGCATCGGCCTTGGCCTTGGCGTCGCGTTCGGTTTTGCCGGTCAGTTTCCAGATGATCGGACGCAGTATGCGGAAGTACAGGAACAGCAGGACGATGGCCAGCAGCAGGTATTTGCCGACTTCTATCGCCAGGCGAATCATGTTCGGTTGCTTCCACAACGGCAGATCGACTTCCGGTTCGCTGCTGAACAGGGTATTGACCACGTTGAGCGAATCGCCGCGGTCCTTGTTGTAACCCATCGCTTCGCGTACCAGGTCGGTAATCTGCGCTTTTTCGGGGTCGGTCAGCGGCTTCATCGATACTTTGCCGTTGGCGTCGTACTGGCGTTTGTAATTGATCACCACCGCCACCGTCAACCGTCTGACGCCCACCATCGGCTGCTGCACGTAGCTGACGGTTTTGTCGACTTCGTAGTTGGTGGTGGCGTCTTTTTGCGTGACGGCCGGCGCGCCGGCCGCGGCTGCTCCAGGCGCAGCCGCGCCCGGGGTGCCCGGCGCCGGTTGCGTAATCGGCGCAGTGGCGGGCGCCGGCGGCTGATTGGTCAGCGCGCCGGGCACGCCGCTGGCGGCCGTGACGTTGGGATTGGACGTTTCCGCGGTTTGCTGGCTGCGCACGGCAGCGGTGTTCGGCGCCTGGTTGGGCTTGTAGACCTCTGCTGCCTGCTCGGTATGCGAGAAGTCGATGTCCGCGGTGGCTTCGGCGCGCACATTGCCGGGGCCCACGATCGGCGAAATGATCGATTCGACGCGCTTGACGATATCTTGCTGCACGTCCTGCACGTATTTCATCTGGGTCGGATCGAGGCCGGCGGAGGGGCCCTTCTTACCGGTCGACGACAGCAGATTGCCTGCCTGATCGATGATGGTGACGCCCTTGGGCGGTAGTTCGGGAACGCTGCTGGCGACCAGATGGACGATGGCGCTGACTTGATCGTTGTCCAGAATGCGGCCGGGGCGCAGATTCAGAATCACCGAAGCGGTCGGCGTCTGCTGGTCGCGCACGAAGACCGATGCCTTCGGCAGGGCCAGATGCACGCGGGCGCCGGCGACGGCATCCAGCGATTCGATAGAACGCGCCAGTTCGCCTTCCAGCGCGCGCTGGAAATTGACCTGCTCCAGGAATTGCGAAACGCCGAGCTTCTGGTTTTCCATCAGTTCGAAGCCAACGTTGCCGCCTTTCGGCAGTCCTTGCGCAGCCAGCTTCAGGCGAGCATCGTGCACCATGGTCTCGGGCACCAGAATGGCGGTGCCGCTCTCGGAATATTTGTAGGGAATATTCATTTGTTGCAAAGAGGCAACAATCGCGCCGCCGTCGCGGTCGGAGAAATTGGAGAACAGTACGCGGTACGCTATTTGCTGGCTCCACATCAGAATGCCGACCATCAGCGCTATCACCAGCGCGGCGGCGATGATCAGCAATATGCGCTGGCCCTGCTTGGATCTGGCGTAGCCGAGGATGCCGCCCGGCGCCGGCGGTGCGGCTGGCGCTTCCGGGGCTTCCGGCGTTTCGTTCAGTACACCATCTGCTACCGCCATGATGCTCCCCTGCGCGCGCAACAATAAGCGTCGATTTGCTTCACTGATTTCCCATCCAAAAATTTGTAGCAGTATTCTGGATTGTCCGTTGTCGAAGGGGATTTGATCTAGCGAATAGAGTGACAAATCCGTCTTTAATCAGCCTCGTCCGGCAGGGGGGGCCATGATAAATTGCATATGTGGAAAATGTTGGCTGCAAAGGGAAAATCCGGCGCGCCGCCCGAATTCAAGGGGAAAGCACGTGCAGACTGGAACGAGTGGCATCAGCGGTGTGATCGACACCAGTAAAATCGAAGCCATGGTAGCGCAATTGAAGGCAGCCGCGGCGCAAGCTTCCGGTACCGTGGCGGCGCCATCGGCGACCGACGCAGCGTCGACCGCGCCGAAGCTGGATTTTGCGAATGTCTTGAAGTCGACGCTCGACGGGGTCAACTCCGCCCAGCAGACTTCCCGGCAATTGTCGGAGTCTTACTCGCTTGGCAATAATAACGTCAATTTGTCGGATGTGATGATCGCTTCGCAAAAAGCCAGTATTGCATTGCAGACCACGCTTCAGGTGCGCAACAAGCTGGTGTCGGCGTATACCGAAATCATGAATATGCAGGTGTAGGCGTAAGGGGAGGGGAGCGCAGGGCATCTAAATGCCCGCGAAAAAGAGAAAGGGCCGATCATGCGATCGGCCCTTTTCGTTTGGCCCCGACGACTGCGAGGCTTCGCAAGCCGCTTACTTCATGCCGGCGGCCTTGGCGTTCTGCTCGCGCTCGATTTTGGTGATGAAACGCTGGATTGCGGCCAGCGAGGCGCGCTGAATGTCGACGAATTCGCAGCCGAGGCGGCGTACCGTTTTGCCGTTGACCAGTTTGATTTCCTTGAAATCGCGGACTGTCAGTTTGAGCGGGATGACGGTGTTCTCCGTCAGATCGAGTTTGCAGTTGTCGAAAATGTGGCCGAGATTGCCGTCGAGCAGGCATTTTCCATCGGTCAGGCCGAGGCCGCCGACGCTGATGTTGTACAGCATGGTGACCACCGGAATGACGTTGCCGTCTTCGCGGGTCATGTTGACCGTGCATTTGATCGGTTTGGCGATCGGCGTCGCAATGCGAAAATATTCGCGGCGTTGCAAACGAACCAGACTGTCCGGAATGTCGACGCGCAACGCGGGGCGGTCCTGGAAATCGATGCCGTCGGCGCCGCTGACGTTGAAGGTAATGCGGATGTTGTTGTACAGCGCTTCGAATGCAATTTTATTGCTTTCCAGGATATGCGCGTTGAGGATGGCGCTGGGCGCCGCATCCAGGATCATCGTATTGCTGTCGTCGTCTACATCGAGAATGGACGTAATGGCCGATTCGGAACCGCTGTTGATCGTCAGGCTGAACAGCTGGCTTCTCTTCATCATGCTGTTGAGCAGCATGACGATCTCACGGCGGGAACTCACCCGATACGGATTGTCGTCTGCGATTTCGTCGTTATTGGGCATCTGAAATATGGGTTCCCGCGGGCCGTGCGCACAGTAATATAAATGAGTGCATATGATACATCACGGCTCTTGCGATTGCATGTTTTCAATGCGGTAAAGCCAGGCCAACAGTTCGGCGACGGCGCGATACAGCGCGGGGGGAATTTGCTGATCCAGATCGACTTGCATCAGCAGCGACACCAGTTCCTTGGATTCGTGTATGAACACGCCGTGCTCCTTGGCGCGCGAGATGATTTCCTCGGCGATCATGCCGCTGCCCTTGGCGACGACTTTGGGTGCGCTCACGCCGGCCAGATAGGCCAGCGCGACGGCATGTTGCGGAGGCTTAGGCCGGTCCATCGCGTTTGACGATCAGTGAGTCCAGCGATGAGCCGGCGGCCGCCAGCGATTCGGTCAGTTCGTTGCCGTGCGAGCGCAATGCCGCGGTCGCGTCGTCGCTGCCGGTGCGGATTTGCATGTGAATCCGGTCGCCGACCAGTCGGATCGATGCGGCCACCGTACCCAAATGCTCGAAATTGAAACGCACGACGCTTTGCCATGACGGCGGCGCTTCCGCGCCGTCGGCCTGCGGCGACTGATCGCCGCTGTCGCCGTCGTTATTGCGCGCGATTTCCCATTCCATCTGCTGCCCCGGCCAGACCTCCCCTTGCCAGTGAATTTTGTGCTGGTCCAGCGTATTTAGCTGCATGTTAACGATTTTGCCGATGTCGGTGTCGGCGGCGTCGGGACGGTTCAGCAGCGCGGGATCGGCAGGCGCCGCGCCCGCGGTTTTGCCGGTCTGCGCCTGCGGTTCGCGCTGCAGATCGGCCAGATCGCGTTTGCCCGCGGCCCATTCGGTCACGTGCGATTCGTAAAAGACGCCGCTGAACGCCACGCTGTTTTGCAGCGCGCCGGCGATGTGCTGCGTCGGCATCGTGGGCGGCCCGGGCAGCAGGGTCGCGCCGCTGATGCTGGCCGGCTGCGCTTGCAGCAAATTGTTGATGATGCGGCCGGCGGCGCTGAGCGTGATGTTGGCGCTTTCAGGCAGGCCGGCGGCGTTCGGCGCCGTTCCCGGCGCGGCCGCTACATTGCCGGCCGCTGCTACGCCTGAACCGCGTACGCCGGCGCCAGTGATGCCGAGTTCGGTGTCGGCCAGCGTCGCGGTGGTCGAATTGCCGGCGGCATTGTAGCCCAGCGGCGTGCGGCCGGTCGGAATGTTCGAATTGGTGCGGGTATCTTCTTCGCTTGAACTCGATTCCAACTGCATCGAGAAAGTGGGGCGCGGATCCTTGGACGTCAGGGTCAGCAGCACGGTGCTGCCGGCGCGGGCGTTCGACGGCAAGGTCATGCGCGCCGCGGTTTCCCCCATGCGGACCAGAGCCGAACCGTCCTGGAACAGCGAGACGACCTTGGCCTGGATTTGCTGGCCTATGGCGAATTGATCGAGTCGGTTCAGTCCCTGCAGCCGCGTATCGGCGACCGCGATGACCGCCGAGACAGGCGCGGCGGCGGTGACAGGCTGAACGGTGATATTACCGAGATTGGCCCCAGGCGTCATGCGTTCAGCTTTCCTGGTTTACACCGTAGGCCCGGACCAATTTGCGTTCGTTACTGGTATTTTGGATCAGATCGGAAAGGTGTTTCACCCACGGTTCGGTCAGGTCGCGGATATCGCGATCGTCGGCCAGGATTTTTTTGATCAGCGCTATCTTGCGTTCGCGCAGGGCGTTGTCGTCATCCCCGGCATCGTCGCCCGGCGCCGTGTCGGCCCCGTTCTGCTTCAACAACTTGACGAAATTTGCGCTGCGCAGCTCCAGGGCCGACAGCAGCCCCCAGTCGGCATTGCGCGCGGCGTCGAGCATCTGCTCGCTGAGGTTAGCCATGCTTTCATAGATGGAGAGCGTGTCGAGAGAGGTGCCCATGTCAGATTTTTGCCTGATACGCGCCGGCGCCGAAATGCTGTGCATTGCTGGCGCCGGCCGCATTGCCGCCGCTGTCCGGGCCAATGGCCGCCCAGGCGTCCTTGATCTGATTCAGCAAGCCGTGGACTTCTTCCAGCATTTCCGGCTGGTTTTTGACATTGGCGCTCAACAGAGTGCGGCTCATATAGCTGTATAGCGCCTCCAGATTGCCCGCCAGTTCGCCATCGCCGACCCTGTGGTCGAGGCTGGCGCGCAGACCGTTGTCGATGATCAGAATGGCGTGGGTAATCGCGCGGCCCTTTTCGACGATGTTGCCGGCTCGCATCTGCGTGCCGGCCTTGGCGATCGCCACCGAGGCGCCCTCCATCAGCATCATGATTAATTGGTGCGGCGATGCGGCGACGACGCCCGTTTCCATTCCGATATCAGCGTAAACGCTGGCGCCGCGTGGGCTTGATCCGAACATGCTGTTCTCCTGACCGCTGGGATTGGATGATCTCGATTAACTAATTAGGAAGTGCTGGCCAGTCCCGCCAATGCCGAAGTCAACTGCGCTTGCTGGGATTGCAGGTTGCTCAGGGTGACGTTGAGGGCATTGAACTCCGCCGTATAATTCGCCTGCTCGGCGGTCAGCCGGCTTTGAATCTGGGTCTGTTGGTCGGAGTTCAGTTTCAGGCTGGTCGTTATGCCGTCGGTACGCGTGGTCAGCAAGCCGCCAGCGGCGAGCATGCCGGTCACCAGCGTATTGAGCTGGGTGACGATCCCGTCGGGAGAAGCGGTAAGCAGCTTTGAAATGTCGTTGAAACTGGTGGTGGAGGCGGCGGTGAGCTTGGTCGTATCCAACGCCAGCGTGCCGTCTTTTTGCAGCGAAATGCCGACGTCGTTGAGGGTTTGCAGCGCGCCCGCCGAACCGACCGACTGTGTCAGAGCGTTGCGGATCTGGTTTTCAATGCTATTGGCGGTGGAATCGCCTTGCAACGCCCCTGCCGATTGAGTGGTCGCGTCGTAAGCAGTCAGCGGCCCCATGGTTTGTATCAGCGCGTTATACGCATCGACGAATTTCTGAGCGGAAGTCTGAATGCCGGTGGTGTCGTTGGAAATCGACATGTTGTAACTATCGGTGGGGGTCGTCACCTGGGTCAGGTTCAGCGTCACGCCAGGAATGGCAGTGGTAATCGTGTTGCTTGAGGAGGTGACGGCGACGCCGTCCACTACGACCGAAGCGTCCTGCGCCGGCTGCTGGACAGTCATGGTGCTTGCCGTAAGAGTAGGCGGATTAGTGCTCTCGTTGCTCCAACTGCCGGTGCTGAGCGGACCGAAGTCGCCGGTGCCGGTGACTGTGATGTTGCTGGTCGCACCTGTGGCTGCCGAGGTCAGCACCAGATGCGACAGGGTGCCGTCCTGAACGATGGTGGCGTTGACACCGGAAGCGCTGCTGTTGATTGCGTCCCGAATACCGGCCAGCGTATTGTTGGCTGGTTTGATCATGACGGTGGCGTTGGTGCCGGATTTGATCGCCAGAATGCCGGTATTGAACGTCTGGCCGGTGCTGAAACCGGCCGATTTCAATTTTTCGCCTTGGGCCAGCGCGTTGACGGAAATGCTGTAGCTGCCTGAAATCGCTGCGATCGGATCCTGGGCCGCTTGCGTCACCGTCATGGTGCTAGGCGTGCCGGCCGATGGATTGTAGGCGAATTGCGACAAGCTGCCGTTACCGCTCACCTGGAGGGTATTGGCTGCGCCGCCGGTCGCCGATTCCAGGACCAGATGGCTGCCCTGATCGTCGGTCGTGACGCTGGCGACCACGCCTTTGTTGGCCGCGTTGATCTGATCCGCGACGCCGGACAAGGTGGCGTTGCCCTGCAGGGTAATGAATGCCGGCGAATTGGTGCCGATCTTGAACGCCAGCGTATCGCCGGCCTGGAAGATGGTGTTGGAGGCGTTAACGCCGGCCGACGTCAGAATTTGCGCTTTGGCGGTGGTGGTGTCGGTGGGGTTGACCGTCGCGGTAAATGCACCCGTGCTCAGGCTCGTGCCGGTACCGTTATTGACGATGGTCGATTGCTGCGAGCTGAAGGAGGCAGTGGTCAGCGAAGCAAGCGCCGCCTGATACGTCGTCAGTGCGCTTTTCACGGAGCCGTACGCCGAAAGCTGCGCATTGTAACTGGAGGCAAGCGTGGTTAGCGGGGTCAATATCTTGGCCTCGTTGGCCATGATCTGGGAAACCAGCGACTGCACGTCGATTTGGCCTGCTCCGGAACTGGTAAGCGCTCCTGTGGACATCGGGTTCTCCTAAATCAATGATGACAATGCAAAAACGTTTCGAAAGAGGGCGTCGCGCGCCAAACAGCTTCCCGGGAATCTCAAAGCCTGCGTCAAACCGGTCCTCCGAAATAACGCAGCTCAACGGTATGCGGATATTACAATAAGATGTGAGCGGTCAGGCCTTATGATTGATCAGGTTGCCGCGCAATGTCGCATCTATAGAATGGGTCAAGGCCAACGCTTCCGTGCTTGGAATCTGGCGGATGACTTCATCGGTCTTGCTATCAGTAATTTTGACGACGGTGATGCCGCTTTCCTTGTCGGTGGAAAAATTCAGGCCCGTTTGGCGGAAGGCAGGGGAATTGTTGAGCGCATCGACCGCCTTCGATACCTGCTGATCGGTGACCGGGGCCGTTCCTGCTGTTGGAATCGTTGCGGCCTGCGCGGGGACTCCGGTGGTAACGATCGGATCCGTGGCCGGGACAGCCTTGCCGTTTACAGTGGACGGCTGAGGCAATATGGCGCCGGCGACGGCTGCCGGATCGACGGGAGAAATGGACATGGCGCAACTCCTTTTGAATGAAATATGCGGAGAATATTAAAATACTCTCCGCATAGAACTGCCAATTACCTGATTACCGACGTCGGCCGATTATCTCAGCAGGGTCAGCACGCCGTTCGGCGCCGAGTTAGCTTGCGCCAACATCGCTGTACCTGCTTGTTGCAGAATCTGAGCGCGGCTCAGGTTCGCTGTTTCAGCCGCGAAGTTGGTATCCGTGATGCGGCTGCGCGATGCAGTCAGATTTTCCGACGACACTTGTTCGTTGCTGATCACCGCGTTGAAGCGGTTTTGAATCGCACCGAACTGGGAGTTTGCCGACGAGATCACATTGATCGCCTTGTCCAGCGCCTGGATTTGCTTTTGCGCATCGGTTTGCGCCGACGGGTCGGCAATGGCGGCGTCCAGAGTCAATTGGGCGCTGTCGATAGTCGCTTGCAATGTCGTGGCCGACGCGGCGACTGCCGACGCGGTCATGGTCGATGCGGACGCAAACAGCGAATCCAGAGCGGCTTGAGCCGTTGTATAGGCGGCTTGCGCTGTGTCGATCTTGGCTTGGCCGGCAGACGATGCGCCGCCGATCAGGCCGGCGGTTGTGGCCAGCACAGCCGACAACGACGAATTGTTGGACAGATCGGCCAGCGAGATGCTGATTTGATCGTTTAGTTTATTGTTTGTCACGTTGGCGCCGACCTGGAAGGTCAGCGACAGCGAGGCGGAAGCGACGTTGGTGCCGGAAGCCACGCCAGCCGATGCGCCTGCGCCGGTGCCGGTGAACAGGTTTTGGCCGTTGAATGTGGTGCCGTTCAGTACGCGGAACACTTCAGAGGACAATTGCTTGTATTCGTTGTTCAGTGTCGAGCGGTCTTGCGCGGTGTTGGTGCCGTTACTGGCTTGAACCGCCAGTTCGCGCATACGTTGCAGGTTGTCGCTGACTGTCGACAGCGCGCCTTCAGCGGTTTGCGCCAGCGAGATGCCGTCATTGGCATTGCGCTGGGCAACGGTCAGACCGTTGATCTGCGCAGTCATGCGGTCCGAAATCGCCAAACCGGCAGCATCGTCGGCTGCGCTGTTGATGCGCAGGCCGGACGACAGACGCTGAATCGAGGTCGCCAGGGAAGCCTGCGAACTATTCAGGTTGTTCTGGGTGTTCAGTGACGAGATATTGGTATTAATAACCATTGCCATGGTAACTCTCCTAAGATATGAGGCCGATAAATCCGTGTTTCAGTGCCATAACTTTGGTCCGCCACCTGTAAGGGTCGGCATTAAAACCTCTGTTACAAACGTTATCGGACGGAACTGATAAAAATTTAGGGTGTTTTCTAAACTTTTTTATCAGCCCCTTCTTTACTAAAACCACGCGCTTGTTTTGTTACTGTTAAGCACTTTCTTTTTCGACCTCATTTAAGAAAACTTTAGTAAAAAAACGTTGTTATCGGCATCCATGTCTTTTTTGCCATTGTTAATATGGAAATATTTTTGGCCTAAAACTATCCCGGGCGATTTTCGGCCCTCGCCCGTCCCAGCATTTCCGTCAATCCAGCCTTGACCTCGGCGATCACGCCGCTCCAGTCTTCCCGTTCGCGCTGGCGGATCAGGCGCATGCCCGGATACCACGGCGAGTCGCTCCGATCCCGCAGCCAGCGCCAGTCGGGGACATAGGCAAGCAAGGTCCACGTCGGCGCCCCCATCGCGCCGGCCAGATGGACTACCGACGTATCGACGCTGACAACCAGATCGAGATTGGCGATGACCCCGGCGGTATCGGCGAAGTCTTTGCAATCGGCGCCGGCGTTGATGATATGGAAGTCCGTTTCGAGCCGCGCCAGATCCTCGGGCTTGCCGCCTTTTTGCAGCGAGACGAATTGAATGTCCTGCATTTCCAGCAGGGGCGCCAGGGCAGCCAGAGGAATCGAGCGGCGGCGGTCGTTGGCGTGTTCCGGATTGCCGGCCCAGACCAGGCCGACCCGCAGTTTGGGGTTCGCCACCAGCGCTTTTTGCTGCAATACCCGCTGCCACTTGGCGGCGTCTTCGGCGGTGCTCGACAAATAAGCGGGAGAGGCCGGGATTTGCGCGATCGAATCGGTGCCCAGCGCATGCGGCAGGCTCATCAGCAGATAAGAGCAATCGCAGTTCGGCAGCAAATCGGTATGCTTGACCAGCTTGATGTCGGGAGCGACTGTCCTGAACAGCCGTTCCAGCGGATCGAGCACATGGATGGCGACCCGTGCGCCTTGCTGCTGCAGGATCCTGGCGTAACGCACAAACTGGATGGCGTCGCCAAAGCCCTGCTCGTGCATCAGCAACACGTGCTTATCCTTCAGCGAGGACTTGCCGTCCCATGGCGGGATCACTTCGAACAGCTTATGCACCAGGACATATACCGCCTTGCGCTCATTGAGCGTCAGGCGTACTTCATGGCTTTCCCAGCCGGCCCTGAAATCGCCGGTCATCAATTGCGCGAATGCGAGATTGTGGCGCGCCACCTTGTAATTCGGCCTCAGGGCGATGGCCTTGTAGAAGTAATCTCGGCCTTCTTCAATATGGCCGTGCTCGAACATGGTCGCGCCTATATTGTTGTGAGTGATCGCATGGGAGGCGTCGAGCGACAGCGCGTGGTGGAACAATTGCATCGCTTCTTCATAGCGGCCTTCATTGCTGAACAGGCTGGAACCGAGTTTCAAGTGGCTATTCGGATCGTGCGGGGCAAGTTCGATGACGCGCCGGTAAATCTCGTTGGCCTTGTCGAAATCGCGTTGCTTGATATAGGTATCGGCCATCTTGTTAAGGGCGTAGATGTTGCGGCTATCCAGCAGATCTGCGGTCTCATGGCATTGGATGGCTTCTTCCAGCATGCCCATTTCGTGAAAGGCGATGGCCAGGTTGGTGTGCGCGGGCGCATAGTCCATTTTCAGCGCCATTGCCTGCAGCAGCACATCCACCGCTTCCTTGTGGCGCCCGGCATCGATCATGGCTTTGGCCAGATGGGTCAGCGGTCCCGGAGCGCCGGGTTCGCGCCGCACCGCGTCTTCAAAATAGGCGATGCTGGCGGCGGGGTCGTTTTTTTCATGCAGCGCGTCGGCCAGGCCGATGCGGGCCGGTGCGTATTCCGCGGATTCGGCGATGGCGGCTTCGAATTGCGCGATAGCTTCGTCGATCCTGTCCTGGCGCAGTAGGGAGGTGCCCAGATTGGTCAGGTATTCGGCGTTTTCCGGATCGGCCTCAACCGCTTTGCGCAGAAAGCCTTCCGCAGCCGCGTAATTGAGTTGGGTGCTGTACAGCAGCCCCATTGCGTGATTGGCATAGACCAGATCCGGGGCGTGCGCGAGGACGGCCTCGCAAATCTGTTGCGATTCGTCGTAGCGGCGCTCCTGCAGCAGGGTCAATGCTTTTCGAATGGCGAGCAGGTCTTCCACCTTCGGCCGGGCGCGGCTGCTTGCATGAGTGGCCTTTGCTGCATGGGGCTTGGCGCCGCGCTTTGACATCGATTTTCCTTAATATGTATCCATGGATGGAGCGTAGTGTAGTGATATTTGCCGAAAGCTAGCCGTGGAACAGGCAAGAAAAAAGCCCGCACATCGGCGGGCTTGTGCTGAGCGCCAAAAGGCGAATATCAGCTCCAACTGCGCAATAGGCCGACGGCCAGCCCTTCCAGCGCGAATTCGCCGCTGCGGCCATCCACCCGTATGATTTGGAAATCCGGGTTTTCCGGCAGCAGCTCGATTACCCCGCCGGTTTTTTTATAGCGCTTTACGGTCACTTCATCGCCCAGGCGGGCAACCACGATCTGTCCGTTGCGGGCCGTATCGCTTTTCTTGACCGCCAGCAAATCGCCTTCCAGGATGCCGGCGTCGCGCATCGACATGCCGCGCACCTTGAGCAGGTAATCCGGTTTGGCGGAGAACAGCGCGGGATCGACGTTGTAATTGGCTTCGACGTGTTCCTGCGCCAGGATCGGCGAACCTGCCGCCACATGCCCGACCAGCGGCAAATTCAGTTGCATCAGGGCCGGGTGGGGCAACGCCATCTGACGGCCGCCATACATGCCCGGCAATCGTTCGTTTCCCGTATCTCTGATGCGGATGCCGCGCGACGTGCCGGGGGTGATCTCGATGGCGCCCTTGCGCGCCAATGCCTGCAAATGCTCCTCGGCCGCGTTGGCGGAGCGAAATCCCAGTTCGGTGGCGATTTCGGCGCGCGTCGGCGGAAAGCCGGTATTTTCTATCGCATCGCGGATGAGATTGAGGATCTGTTCTTGGCGCGCGGTCAGTTTGAGCATGGCGATGGCGCTGCGGCAGAGGCAAGCGCTGATTGTAAATACAGCCTGTATTTTTATACAGTTGCACTCGGAAAGCAATTGCTTTCGCTTAAATAGCTGAATTCATTGAGTTTTGTCGGAAGTGACTGTATTATGCTGGGTTTTCCTCTTCCCACACTCGTCTTGACGCCGAGGTGGGCGATTTATCAATCCGTCCTAAGGAGATTACATGCGTCATTATGAAATCGTATTTATTGTGCATCCGGATCAAAGCGAGCAGGTGCCCGCGATGATCGAGCGCTACAAGGGCATCGTCACCGCACGCGGCGGCAAAGTGCACCGCGTGGAAGACTGGGGCCGTCGCCAATTGGCTTATCAGATCCAGAAACTGGCCAAAGCGCATTATGTGTGCCTGAACATCGAAGTCGACGGCGAAACGCTGACCGAAATCGAAACCGGGTTCAAGTTCAACGATGCGGTCCTGCGTCACCTGACGGTCAAGATGAAGAAGGCCGAGACTGCGCCATCGCCGATTCTGAAGTCGGTTCAGAAGGAAGACGCCGCCAAGACCAGCCGCGTCGAGGCGCCCGCTGCTTAATTACGGGCAAGCCTGGGAAGCGTGAACCTGTTTCAATTTGCCGCCTGCATCGCCGAACGCGATATTTTACGTTATACGCCGGCAGGCATCCCGATCGTTTCAGCCCGGCTGGAACACCGGTCGACGCAGATGGAAGCGGGAATCGCCCGATCGATCGAATTCGAAATGTCCGCGCTGGCCGTGGGCGAAATTTCGGGACGATTCAATCAGGCCGAATTGGGTAGGATTTTCCAGTTCAGCGGTTTCCTGGCGCGCAAGAACCGTAACAGCAAAAGTCTCGTATTTCACATCGCCGATTTTGAAGCAGCTTCGGAACCGGCAATTACACTTTTAGATACAGGAGCCACAAATGGCATTCGGTAAAAAATTCGATAAGAGCAAGCTCAAGCAAAAACGCCAGCAGCAAAATCCTTTGTTCAAGCGTAAAAAATTCTGCCGTTTCACCGCCGCCGGCGTGGAACAGGTCGATTACAAGGACGTCGACACATTGAAGGATTTCGTTCAGGAAAACGGCAAGATCATGCCGGCACGCCTGACCGGCACCCGCGCGCATTATCAGCGCCAGGTCGACACTGCGATCAAACGCGCACGCTTCCTCGCGCTGCTGCCGTACACCGATCTGCACCACGCGTAATTGACGGCTGAGAACAGGAGAAAAACATGCAAGTCATTTTGTTGGAAAAAGTCATCAATCTGGGCGCTTTGGGTGAAGTCGTGCGCGTCAAGGACGGTTATGCCCGTAACTTCCTGATTCCGCAACGCAAGGCGCGCCGTGCAACGGCCGCTGCGATCGCGGAATTCGAAGTCAAGCGCGCCGAACTGGAAACAGCCGCCGCCGCCAGACTGGCTGTGGCGCAGACGCAAGGCGAAAAACTGAACGGCCTGACCGTACAGATCGTGCAGAAATCGGGCGTCGACGGCCGTTTGTTCGGTTCGGTGACCAATGCCGATATCGCCGAAGCGCTGACCAAACAAGGTTTCGCGATCGAAAAATCGCAAGTGCGCCTGCCGCAGGGTCAATTGAAGACCGTCGGCGACCACCCGATTGCCGTGTCGCTGCATACCGACGTGCTGGTCGACGTGACGGTGACCGTGGTCGGCGATCAATCGTAAGCATCTTTAGCCTTCACGGGCTAAAAAGCCGGGAAGCCAGGTTTTCCTGGCTTTTTTTTTCGCCTTCTCACTTTATCTGTTGTTTCCGGACGTCGTCTTTCAGGCAGTCTTAGCAGGTATAATGCGCGCCTATGAGTGCATCCCCCGACCCGCAATTCGACGCGCTTCGCGTACCCCCCCATTCGATAGAATCCGAACAGTCCGTGCTAGGCGGACTGTTGCTGGACAACTCGGCGTGGGACCGGATCGCGGACTTCGTGCATGCCGACGATTTTTATCGTTACGATCATCGCATCATCTTCGAGCAAATCGTCAAACTGATCAACGGGTCGCGTCCCGCCGATGTGATTACTGTCTTCGACGCGCTGTCGGGTATCGGCAAGGCCGAAGACGTCGGCGGCCTGTCCTATCTGAACGCGCTGGCCCAGAATACGCCGTCCGCGGCCAATATCCGCCGCTATGCCGAAATCGTGCGCGACCGCGGCGTGCTGCGCAAACTGATTACCGTGGCCGACGAGATTTCGGGCCAGGCCTTCAGCCCGCAAGGCAAGGAAGTCAAGCAGATGCTGGACGAGGCCGAGTCGAAGATTTTCGCGATCGCCGAGGAGGGCGCGCGCGGCTCCCAAGGTTTTCAGCAGATTCAGCCGTTGCTGACGCAGGTGGTCGAGCGTATCGATGAGTTGTACAACCGCGACAGCAACAGCGATATCACCGGGGTGCCGACCGGCTTTGCCGATCTCGACAAAATGACCTCCGGTCTGCAGCCCGGCGATCTGATCATCGTGGCCGGCCGGCCTTCGATGGGCAAGACCGCGTTTTCGATCAACATCGGCGAGCAGGTGGCGATCGAGAGCGGTCTGCCGGTCGCCGTGTTCTCGATGGAAATGGGCGGCACGCAATTGGCGATGCGTATGCTGGGCTCGGTCGGGCGGCTGGATCAGCACCGCTTGCGGACCGGTCGGCTGGCCGATGAAGACTGGCCGCGGCTGACGCATGCGATTCAGAAAATGAACGATGCGCAGCTGTACATCGATGAGACGCCGGCGCTGACGTCGATCGAATTGCGCGCCCGGTCGCGCCGCCTGTCGCGCCAATGCGGCAAACTCGGCCTGATCATTATCGATTACCTGCAACTGATGTCAGGCAACTCCTCCGGTGAAAACCGCGCCACCGAAATTTCCGAAATCTCGCGCAACCTGAAGGGTCTGGCCAAGGAGCTCAATTGCCCGGTGATTGCCTTGTCCCAGTTGAACCGCTCGCTGGAGCAACGCCCGAACAAACGCCCGGTGATGTCCGATTTGCGCGAATCCGGCGCCATCGAGCAGGATGCCGACGTGATCTTGTTTATTTACCGCGACGAAGTGTATAACCCCGACTCTCCGGACAAGGGCACCGCGGAAATCATCATCGGCAAGCAGCGTAACGGTCCGATAGGCAGCATACGTCTGACCTTCCTCGGCCAGTACACCAAATTCGATAATTATTCGGGCAGCCTGGCAAATCCTTACGGCGGCGATTAGTGAACTGTAAAGCCCGGTGCGAAAGCGATGGCGCGTACAGGGCAATGCAATACGATAACGTTAATTTTTAGAGAGCACGACTATGTTTGGACGTTTCCTGCCCAAAGAAGGCAAGTTTTTCGACATGTTCGTCGAGCATGCGGAACTGGGTGTCCAATGCGCCACCCAAATGGTGGCCTTGATGACCGATTTCGACAATCTGGAATTGCGCGTCCATGCGATCGAAACCCTGGAAAAACAAGCAGACAAGGTCACGCACGATTGCATAGATTTGCTGCATCAGACCTTCATCACGCCCATCGATCGCGACGATATTCACCAATTGATCACGCGGATGGACGATATCCTGGATTTGCTGGAAGATGCGGCGCAGACCGTGTTCCTGTACGACATCAAGGCCATCACGCCGGAAGCCAAGCGGCTGGCGGAGTTGTGCCTGGCCTGCGCGGAACGGGTCAAGAGCGCGGTGGCCTTGTTGTACAGCATGGATAACAAAGTAAAGATCCTCAGCCTGTGCCAGGAAATCGACCGTCTCGAATCGGACGCCGATCATGTGATGCGCGCGGCGATGTCGAAGCTGTTCCGCGACGAGCCGGACGTGCGCACCTTGATCAAGCTGAAGGCGATTTACGAGATCCTTGAAACGGTCACCGATCGCTGCGAGGATGTGGCCAATATTATCGAAGGCATCATCGTCGAAAATGCCTGATCGGCGCCTGCCCGATAGCGTGCCGATAGGCTATCGTTCGCCGGCGCATCGCGCGTTGCCGGGTATGCGCGCTGCGCCGTTCCATTCATAACATTCCCTATTCATGCACACCGTTCAAATCAGCATTTATGTTTTAGGATTCCTGATCGCGCTCGCACTGCTGTTCGATTTCATGAACGGCTTTCACGATGCGGCCAATGCAATCGCCACCGTGGTGTCGACCGGCGTATTGAAGCCGCAGACGGCGGTGGCGATGGCGGCGCTGTTCAATCTGGTGGCGATTCTGGTGTTTCACGAGTTGTCGGTGGCGGCCTCGGTCGGCAAGGGAACGATCCAGCCGGCGGTGGTCGATCATTACGTGGTGTTCGGCGCGCTGATCGGGGCCATTTTCTGGAATTTCCTGACCTGGCAGTTCGGCATTCCGTCGTCGTCTTCGCACGCGCTGATCGGCGGTCTGGTCGGAGCGGCGATGGCCAAGGCCGGCCCCGGTTCGCTGATTGCGTCTGGCCTGATCAAGATCGTCCTTTTCATCGTGCTGTCGCCGCTGCTCGGTTTTGTGCTGGGCGCGCTGATGATGCTGCTGGTGTCGTGGGTTTTCGTGCGCGCGACGCCGGGCAAGATCGACAGATGGTTCCGGCGCGGCCAGTTGTTTTCGGCGTCGATGTACAGTCTCGGCCATGGCGGCAACGACGCGCAGAAGACCATCGGGATTATCTGGATGCTGCTGATCGCCACCGGCCATTCAGGCGACGCCGCTCCGCCGATGTGGGTCATTCTGTCCTGCTATGCGGCGATCAGCCTGGGCACCTTGTTCGGCGGCTGGCGCATCGTCAAAACCATGGGGCAGAAGATCACCAAGCTCAAGCCGGTCGGCGGCTTCTGCGCTGAAACCGGCGGCGCGATCACGCTGTTCGTCGCTACCGCGCTGGGCGTGCCGGTGTCGACCACGCATACGATCACCGGCGCCATCGTCGGCGTCGGCGCGTCGCAGAAGATGTCTGCGGTGCGCTGGGGCGTGGCGGGCAATATCGTGTGGGCCTGGATATTCACGATTCCGGCATCGGCGTTGGCTGCGGCGATCGCCTGGTGGATCGGTACGCGTCTTTTTTAAAATTTCATCGGCAAAAGAAAAGGCCGGTTCCATCGCAGTGGAATCGGCCTTTTTCAATATCCGCGGCGCCTGGATAGCGCGCCGTCAGCGCATCACATCGTTACAATACCTCGCTGGCGTGATCGGCCAGACGCGAACGCTCGCCGCGGGCCAGCGTGACGTGCCCGCTGTGCGACCAGCCCTTGAAGCGGTCGACCACATAGGTCAGGCCGCTGGAGCCTTCGGTCAGGTACGGCGTATCGATTTGCGCGATATTGCCCAGGCAGATGATCTTGGTCCCGGGGCCGGCGCGCGTGACCAGGGTCTTGACCTGCTTCGGCGTGAGGTTCTGCGCTTCGTCGATGATCAGGAATTTATTGACGAAGGTGCGGCCGCGCATGAAGTTCAGCGATTTGATCTTGATGCGCGAACGGATCAGATCCTGGGTCGCTGCGCGGCCCCATTCGCCGCCCTCCGAATCGGACTTGTTCAACACTTCCAGATTATCGTCGAACGCGCCCATCCACGGCCCCATCTTTTCCTCTTCGGTGCCGGGCAGGAAGCCGATATCTTCGCCCACCGGCACCGTGACGCGGGTGACGATGATCTCGTTATAGGTCTTGGTTTCCAGCACCTGCGCCAGACCGGCGGCCAGCGCCAGCAGTGTTTTGCCGGTGCCTGCCTGCCCCAGCAGGGTGACGAAATCGCATTCGGGATTCATCAGCAGGTTCAACGCGAAATTCTGCTCCCGATTGCGGGCAGTGATACCCCATACGCTGTTTTTGGCATGGCCGTAGTCGCGCAGGGTCTGCAGCACGGCGGTCTTGCCGTTGATCTGCACCACCTGGCCGTAAAACGCCGGCTCGCCATTTTTCGGTTCGATGAAGATGAACTGGTTGACCAGCATCGTCAGTACCGCCGGGCCAGTCAACCGGTAGTAGGTGTAGCCGGTGCCGTGCTTGTTTTCCTGCCACGATTCCATGCCCTTGCTGTGCTTGTTCCAGAAATCGTCGGGCAATTGCTGGATGCCGGAATACAGCAGGTCGGTATCCTCCAGCACGTGGTCGTTGAAATAATCTTCCGCCGGCAGCCCGATCGCACGCGCCTTGATGCGCATGTTGATGTCTTTCGATACCAGCACCACCGGGCGTTCCGGGTATTGCATGTCCAGTGCGCGCACGACGGCGAGAATCTGGTTGTCCGCCTTGCCCTCCGGCAGGCCTTCGGGCAGTGTCGCGTTCTGCAGCTTGGTCTGGAAAAACAATCTGCCGCCGGCATCCTTGTTGCCCAGTTTCGACAGCAGGATGCCCTGATCGATGGCGTCTTCCGCCACGTCGGAGATCAGCGCATCCAGCGAACGCGAGATCTGGCGCGCGTTGCGGGCGACTTCGGACATGCCTTTCTTGTGATTGTCCAGCTCCTCCAGGGTGATCATCGGCAGATAGATATCGTGCTCTTCGAAGCGGAACAAGGAAGTTGGATCGTGCATCAGGACATTGGTGTCGAGCACGAACAGTTTGGTCACGCCGGTCTTGTCGGCGGCGCGGCTGGACGGGGATTTTGCGCGTGTTTCAACGATTTTCGGCGCCAGGCGCGGCTTTTCGAGCGCGGTCTTGCCGCCGATTTTGGCCTGCGGCGCATTGGCCGAGCGGGAGGAAACCTCGGCAATCGGAGCGGTTTTCGCAATGCTTGCCGCGTGGGCCGGTCGATTCGGCGTTTCGACCAGGGCGATGACGGGTTTTATGACTTTGCCGGGTGCGGCTTTCGGATAATCACTGGCTGCAAGCAGGGCTGCGGGTTTACTCGGCGGTTTAGGCAGTGGCATCAGGACCTCAAAAGTAAGTGATTCAATTCGCTAAGGCGCGTGAAAAACAACAACGGTACAAAAACATTGAGGCAAAACGCAAAGTAAAAAGCCGTTTTGGGAGGGCTTCACGCCAGCTCCGAAAACGGCCTCGATAGATATAAAGGTAATGAAATCAATTGGTTGGCTATATTTACCGAATCTTGGTAAGACAATCGTCAGCTTGTCGGTTCGCCACACCGGATATCGCAAAAAAGTGCATCAAGCCATTGTTTTGATCAAATCCAGGACATTATCGACGTGTCCCGGCACCTTCAGTCCACGCCATTCTTTCACCAATTTGCCATCAACGTCAATCAGAAAAGTGCTGCGTTCGACTCCCCGCGCCTGTTTGCCGTACATGCTCTTGATTTTCATCACGTTGAACATCAGGCACAGGGTCTCGTCCGGATCGGAGATCAGCTCGAACGGCAGGCCCAATTTGCCTTTGAAGTTTTCGTGCGAGCGCAGGCTGTCGCGGCTCACGCCGAAGATTTCAGTGTCGTGCGCGGTAAACTCGGGCATCAGATCGCGGAAATGCATGCTTTCGGCGGTACAGCCGGGGGTGTTGTCCTTGGGATAAAAATACAGCACGAGGTTCTTGCCGCGATAGTCGGACAAACGGAAAGTTTTGCCGCTGGTCATCGCGGCGGAGAATTCGGGCACTGTCAGATTGGTGATGGAAAGATTGTCTGCTGTCAAAATAGGCCCCGGTGTTGGTTGTCAAGTTACTGCGGCGGGCTGGACAATCATGTCGCCGGAACGTCCCGGCAAGGGCGCCCATTGCACGGGCAGCACCGGTAGATCCTTATCCTTAAGCTGTCGATAATAGTCCGCCATCGACACCAGATCGTAGCCCTGATTGCGCCATCCCCGCAGTAATTGCTCGAATATGGGGGCGAGTTTCTGGCCTTCAAGTTCGGCGTGCAGCGTAAATACATGATCGCGCGGAACCGCGGTCAATGCCAGCAGTGTGGCGGCGATATTTGACATGTCGATGACAGCGCCGCCGATAGTGCGGCCGAGCAACTCGTCCAGCGTCGGCAGGGTGGTCGGCAATTGCACGCAGTTCAGGGTGCGGCCGCCGACGGCCAGACGGTGCGGCCCGGCTGGGGCGGACGCCACGCTGCCGTCCTCGTTGAGCATGACGCGGCCGTCCGACGCATAGGCGATACCGAAGGCGTCGAGCTGCCGAAACGCTTCCTCGTTCATCTGCCATCCGGCCGCGCCGTGCGTCTGCGGCGCCGCGCCGAAAATGTCGATGAAGCGCTGACGCGAACGCTGCATCGTCTGCTGCGTCCACCGCGCGTCACGCGTTCTGACGTGATCCTGCCACACCCGGTGATCCCAGGTATGGATGCCGCATTCGAAGCCGGCGTCGCGCGCGGCGCGCATCTGCGCGGCGCAGCGTTTGCCGATGTCGGGCGCAGGCAGCAGCACGCCGTACATCAGCGTTTTCAGGCCGTAATGTTCGACCACCGACGTGCGCGACACCTTCCCGAAAAAGCCCGGCCGGAAGATCTGCTTGAGCGCCCAGCCGGTGTGATCCGGCCCCAGTGAAAACAGGAAGGTGGCGTTGGCGCGATGCCGTTGCAGCTGGCGCACCAGATTCGGTATGCCGATGCGCGTGCCGCGTTCGGTGTCGGCGTCGATTTTAAGCGTGATGAGCGGCAAGGCTTAATCCATCAGAGCCCGGGCCTGGGCCACCTGGCCGCGATACGCGTCGAAAATGTTGCGCAGCGTATCGGCCATCGTGGTGGTGGGCTTCCATTCCAGCTCGTCGCAGGTATTGTTGATTTTCGGCACGCGGTTCTGCACGTCCTGATAGCCTTCGCCGTAATAGGCGCCGGAGGTGGTTTCGACCAGTTTGACGTGCTTGGCCGAGTCGGCGTATTCAGGATATTCGGCGGCCAGCTTCAGCATCATGCCGGCCAGTTCGCGAATCGAATAATTGTTTGCCGGATTGCCGATGTTATAGATCTTGCCGGTGGCCACGCCGTCCTTGTTGGCGATGATTTTGACCAGTGCGTCGATGCCGTCGTCGATATAGGTGAACGCGCGTTTCTGCATGCCGCCGTCGACCAGCGAAATGTTTTCGCCGCGCACGATGTGGCCGAAGAACTGGGTCACCACGCGCGAACTGCCTTCCTTCGGCGTATGGATGGAATCGAGTCCGGAGCCGATCCAGTTGAACGGACGGAACAGCGTGAAGTTCAGGCCTTCCATGCCGTAGCCCCAGATCACGCGATCCATCAATTGCTTGGCGCATGAATAGATCCAGCGCGGCTTGTTGATCGGGCCGCAGATCAGTTCCGAGGCCTCCGGATCGAACTCGTCGTCGTGGCACATGCCGTAGACTTCCGACGTCGATGGGAACACCAGATGCTTCTTGTATTTCATCGCGGAGCGCACGATCGGCAGATTGGCTTCGAAATCCAGTTCGAATACGCGCAGCGGCTGCTTGACGTAAGTCGACGGCGTGGCGATCGCCACCAGCGGCAGGATGACGTCGCATTTCTTGACGTGATATTCGACCCATTCCTTGTTGATCGTGATGTCGCCTTCGAAGAAATGCATCCGCGCTTTGTAGGCGGGATCGTCCAGCAGGTCGTCGATGCGGTCGGTCATCATGTCCATGCCGTAGACGTGCCAGTCCGTGGTTTCCAGAATGCGCTGGGACAGATGATGGCCGATAAAACCGTTGACGCCGAGAATCAGAACTTTTTTCATGGGGTAAGCGCAGGCTTATGCTGCGAAGTATTTCAAATAATGGTTAAGAGGAGCGTCGTTATCGTTGACCCGGATGCCCAGAATCTGCAGATAGAGACCGTCGCCGCAACGTACGTACAGCTTGCCATCGTCGAGAATGCGCGCCTGCGCGCCGTATCTGGCGTGCAGCGCCGCGTCTGTCGCCGCAGCAGGCATGCGGGTTTTCAAAACGGTGATTTTATCATCCCCGAGCTGCTCGAAGGCGCCCGGATAGGGGGGAGCGACCGCGCGCACCAGATTGTGGAGGTCTTGCGCAGGTTGCCGCCAGTCGATGAGCCCGTCCTGCGGCGTGCGGCGGCCGTAGTAACTGCCTTTGGCCAGGTCGTTGGGCAGCCTGACCATGCTGCCATCGAGCATGGCCGGCAGCGCGTTCCACAGCGTCTGCTCGGCGGCGACGGTGACCTTGGCGAACACTTCGTAGGCCGTATCGTCGGGCAGAATCGGCACCGCGGTCTGGCCGATGATCGCGCCGGCGTCGGGTTTGAGCGCCATTTCGT
Source organism: Herbaspirillum sp. (assembly GCA_028292625.1). Taxonomy (GTDB): domain Bacteria; phylum Pseudomonadota; class Gammaproteobacteria; order Burkholderiales; family Burkholderiaceae_D; genus Herbaspirillum. Next base: position 68,546 of record JAQGLY010000082.1, read on the forward strand.
GCAAGGTGGCGCCGGTTTCGGTTTCGCCGTGCAATACCGCCCAGTTGATCGGCACCCGGCCGCGATACTTGGGCAGCAGCGAACCGTGCATGTTGTAGGCGCCGCGCCGGGCCAGCGCCAGCAGCGCGAGCGGCAGCATGTTGCGGTAGTAAAAGCTGAAGATGAAGTCGGTCGCGATCGCGGCGACCTGCGCCAGCAGTTCCGGCGTATCCGCCCGCTCCGGCGCGATGCAGGCGATGCCGTGTTCGGCGCACAGCCCGGCGACCGACGCGAAGAAAATATTTTCCGCCGGATTGTCTTCATGCGTGACCACCAGCGCCACGTCCACGCCGCGCGCCAGCAACACCTTCAGGCAATGCACGCCGACATCGTGATAAGCGAACACCACTGCCTTCATGACGGCCGGCTCGCGTCGAACGCCTGCAGTTTGGTTTCGCTCAGTTGATCGCCGTCGGATTTTTGCAGCACCGCCTGAATCACATACCGCGGCCGCGCGCGCACCTGAAGGTAAACCCGTCCGATATATTCACCGAGCAGGCCGATGCCGAACAGGATGACGCCCATCAGGAAAAAGGTGATCGCAAACAGGGTAAACACTCCCTCGACTTCGGCCCCCATCACAAAGCGCCGCAGCATCAGCAGCACGAACAGCGCGGCGGAGGCGAACGACAACCCGATGCCAAGCAGCGAAAAGAATTGCAGCGGCATCAGTGAAAAGCCGGTGACCAGATCGAAATTGAGCCGGATCAGGCTGTACAGCGAATACTTGGATTCGCCGGCCGAACGCTCTTCGTGCTCGACCACGATTTCGGTGGGATTGCGGGAAAAGGTATACGCCAGCGCCGGCACGAAGGTATTGATTTCCTGGCACTGATTGACCAGATCGATCACGTTGCGGCCATAGGCGCGCAGCATATTGCCCTGATCGGTCATTTTGATATGCGTGATTCTTTCGCGCAGGCGATTCATCGCCTTGGACGCGATGCCGCGCCATGCCGCATCCTGCCGTTTGCGGCGGATCGAACCGACGTAGTCGTAACCCTCGCGGATCTTGGCGATCAGGTTGACGATTTCTTCCGGCGGGTTCTGCAGGTCGGCGTCCAGCGTGACGGTGATTTCGCCGCGGGTGGCTTCGAACCCCGCCAAAATCGCCATGTGCTGACCGTAGTTGCCGTTGAACAGGACTACGCGCGTGACATCGGGCCGCAGGCGGAATTGTTCGGCCAGGATGGCGGCCGACGCGTCGCGGCTGCCGTCGTTGACGAAAATGATCTCATAAGGCATGCCGAGCGCGTCGAGCGCCGGGTAGATGCGCGCGAACAATTGCGCAAGACTGGAAGCCTCGTTATAGACGGGAATGACGACTGACAGTTCTGGTTTCATCGTAAAGCGGATGTGAGCGGGTGAGCGGGGAAAAACGGCCATCTGCTACGAGAGCGCTTGTGCGAGGGCCGGCGGCGGTGCTGCGGATGGCTGTCGCTTCATTCGGATGCAAGCAGGGATTTTACCGCGTAGACGGTGCGGTCGACATCTTCCATGGTCATCGCGTAAAACATCGGCAGCGAAACGATTTGCCGGCCCACGCGCTCGGCAACCGGAAACATGCCTTCCTTGAAGCCGCGGGCGCGATACAGGCTGAGCAAATGGATGGCCGGGTAGTGGTAGCCCACGGCGATCTTGCAGTCGGCCAGCATCTTTTCCATGAAGACCGCGCGCGGCATGCGCTCGGGCAAGACCAGCTGGAACAAGTGCCAGTTGGTCTGTTCGAAATCCCGCGGCGGCAATTGCGCGCCTGTGCTGCTTTCGAAATCCGCGCCGAATTGCGCGAAATAATGCTTCGCCAGCGCGCGGCGGTGGGCGGTGATGGCGTCGAGTTGCGGGAATTGGTGCAGGCCGATGGCGGCCATCATGTCCGTCATATTGAACTTACCGCCCAGCACATCGACATCGAGTCCGTCGATGCCGCTGCGGGTGACTCCCTGCAAGCGGTATTTTTCGGCCAGGCGCGCTTCTTCCTCGTTGTTCAGCACCAGGCAGCCGCCTTCGCCGGTGGTGATGTTCTTGTTGGCCTGGAAGCTGATCGAAACGAAATCGCCGACGGCCCCGATGCGTTTGCCCTGCCAGCTCGATCCGATGGCTTGGGCGGCGTCTTCCACCACGCGCAGATTGTATTTTTTCGCCAGCGCATAGAGGGCATCGATATCCATCGGCAGACCGGCCAGGTACACCGGAATGATGGCCTTGGTGCGCGGCGTGATGGCCGCTTCCACTTTCGCCAGGTCCAGATTGCGCGTAATCGGATCGATGTCGGCAAACACCGGCGTGGCGCCGACTTCGATGATCACATTGGCGGTGGCGACCCACGAAATCGGCGTCGTGATCACTTCGTCGCCGGGGCCGATGCCGGCCACGCGCAACGCGATTTCCATCGTGCAGGTTCCGGAATTGAAGGTGCGCACCGGTCGTCCGCCGAAATATCCGGACAGCATTTTTTCAAAAGCCTGCACCTTCGGACCGCTGGTAATCCAGCCGGAGCGCAATACCTCGCCGACCGCCGCGATGGCCGCTTCGTCTATCGTCGGCCGGGAAAAGGGAAGAATAGTCTGCGTCATCGCTTGCCGTTCCTTGCTGTTGAATATAAAAATGGGATTGCTTTTAGCTGCGCGTCAGCAGCGCCACGCCGACGATGATGACGCCGATCGCCAGCAGGCGCTGCACCGATACCGCTTCGCCCAGAAAATACCAGGCGCCGATCGCATTGATGATGTAGCCCAGCGACAGCAGCGGATAGGCGATCGTCACATCGACGCGCGACAGTCCGACGATCCAGACCAGGACCGAAATGACGTAGCAGGCGAGTCCGCCCAGGATCGGCAATTGGGTCGCCAGCTTGATGCCGGTGGGGAACCAGTTGTCGGCCGTCAGGTGAATCGCGCCCACCGCGTTGGTGCCGGCCTTGAGCAGCAGCTGCGCGACCGCGTTGAGGCAGATGCCGAGAAACAGAAATCCGAAAGTGGCGATGCTCATTGGGCCTTGCCTGCGGCGCCGGGAGCGTCGACCGCAGCCGCATCCATGCGATTGCTGATGATGATGCGGCGCGGATCGCTGCCTATGATGCGCATCGGAATGCCCAGTTGCTGCAGGCGCGGATATATGTCCGGCTGCAGGATGGCCATTTCCTTTTTGCCGGCGGCGTTGTCCGCTTTCCATTTTTCGGCAAAGGCCTCGACGGTGGGAATCCACAATTGCGGTTCATGTTCCAGGCCAAAGGCCATCTCGTCCTCATGCGCGACCAGCGTTGCGGTGCGTTGCAGATAGAACGGCAACGCCTGTTCGTAGAGGCCGACCATATACAACTGCGTATCCGGCGTCAGTTCGGCGCGTATCGCGGGCAGGTGCTCGACGCCGGCCGAATAACGTCCTTGCGGGTCGTGTCCCACGATCACGATTTGTCCGGCCAGAAAACCGGTCAGCGCCAGCAGGACGATCGCGCCGTCCTTGTGGCGGCGCGCCATCAGCGCGGCGACGATGGCGCCGGCCACCACCAGGGCCAGCGCGGCATAAATCCACGGCAGATGCAGGCGCAGCAGCGCGGCGGAAAAGGCGTTCTTGGCGGTGGCGGGAATGCGCGCGACGAAGGCCAGGCCGATAGCCGCCGGCAAGCCGAAGATCGCGGCGGTCAAATACAAGGCGCCGGTGCCGGCGCGGTTCAGATAGGCCGCGATCAGCAGTGCCAGCGCCGGGATGATCGGCAGGATGTACGACGGCAGCTTGGAATCTGAAATGCTGAAGAACAAAAAGATGAACAATACCCAGATCAGCAGCATTTTCTTGGGCTGGAAACCGCGCCCCGCGGTGCCGTCCAGCGAACCGCTGAGCGAACTTTCATGCCGGTCGCGCAGGCCTTCCCACAGGCTTTGCAGCAAGACGCCCAGCCAGGGAATGATGCCGGCCACCAGGATCGGCACGAAGTAATACCAGGCGCCGGTGCGTTGATGAATTTTGGTTGTGAAGCGCTGGAAGTGTTCGTGAATGAAAAAGAAGCGCGCGAATTCGGGATTGCGCATCGACACCACGATAAACCACGGCGCGGACACCACGAAGAACAGCAGCAGGCCTGTCAGCAGGTGCAGCCGTTTCCAGATTCTCAGGTCGCGTGCGAACAGGCTGTACAGCACCAGCACCGCGCCCGGCAGCACGATGCCGATCAATCCTTTCGACAATACCGCCAGCGCCATCGAGAACCAGCACACCAGCATCCAGTTGCGCCGTTCCGCATAAGTCGCATGATTGCGCTGCGCGATCAGCAGGCTGCACAGCGACAGCGTCATCATCGCCGCCAACCCCGTATCGAGCGTATTGACATGGCCCAGGCCGCTCCACAGCAGGCTGGAACCGAGCACCAGCGCCCCGTAGAATCCGACCCGTCCGCCGAACACGCGGCCGCCGGTATACCCGGTCAGCAGAACGCCGAAAAAGCCGCACAGCCCGGTCCACAGGCGGGCCTGCCATTCGCCCAGTCCGAACAATTCGAAGGTCAGCGCATTCATCCAGGCCTGCAGCGGCGGCTTTTCGAAATATTTGATGCCGTTCAGGCGGGTGGTGATCCAGTCGTGATTGGCGAACATCTCGCGCGCCATTTCCGCATAGCGGCCTTCATCGCTCGGCACTAGTGTGCGCACGCCCAGCAGATAAAACCAGACCAGCGCAAAAAGGATGAGCAGGCCCCATAGAAAGCCGGGTGATTTGTGCAATTCGCGCATTAATTGATGTCCTTCGTGATGTCCTGCGTGGAATTCCCGGCGCCGCGTTCGAAAATCAGCGCCAGTGCGACCTTGCGGCCTTCCGCCATCAGGATGTTGTAGGTGCGGCAGGCGGCCCGGTTGTCCATGCATTCGATGCCGACGCGCTGCGATGTCAGGGCGCCGGTCAGTTTCGGATGGACGAAGCGTTGCCGCGGTCCGGTGCCGAGGATGACGACGTCCGGCGCAAACGACGCGATATGTTCGAAATGCGCTTCGTTCAGGCTATCGAAGCTGTCTACCGGCCAGGCCACGGGCGCGGTTTCCGGCAATACCAGGAGGCTGTCGGTATGGCGCACCGCGTTGAATTCGACACCGTCGTCGTCATAGGCGGTGACGGTCTGGTATTGCTGAGTGGGAGTACTGTGTAGCTTCATGACGCGTTCGTGATTGTTCGATGGGTCTTTGCGAAGGGCTTCCCGACCGCTGCGCATGGCGCTCCGGACACGGAAATCCATTCCAAAGAGCAGCATTGTAGCGTTTTCCTTCTGGGATCGACGGTTATTGATTGATAAACCCCGGCATTTTCGGCAAAATGTCCGATTGCTTTCATATGGCGGCGCGCCGTCTTGCGCGTTTGCCGCCCGGTCATTCCCGAACGAAAACCGCAAGCGAAGCGTGGATTTTTCGGCATGGTTTGAAGCCAATATTTAAGGGATGCATAGTGCGACCGATTCAAAAATCGAAGAAACTGGCCGATGTCTGTTACGACATCCGCGGACCCGTGCTGGAAAAAGCGCGCCATATGGAGGAAGAGGGCCATAAGATCATCAGGCTCAATATCGGCAATCTGGCCGCGTTCGGCTTCGATGCGCCCGATGAAATCGTGCAGGACATGATCCGCAACATGAGCAATGCGTCGGGCTATACCGATTCCAAGGGCCTGTTTGCGCCGCGCAAGTCGGTGATGCATTACACGCAGCAGAAAAACATTCTGGGCGTCGATATCGACGATATCTATCTGGGCAACGGCGCGTCCGAACTGATCGTCATGAGCATGAACGGACTGCTCGACAACGGCGACGAGGTGCTGGTGCCGTCGCCCGACTATCCGTTGTGGACCGCGGCCGTCAGCCTTTCCGGCGGAAAGCCGGTGCATTACGTCTGCGACGAGCAGGCCGGCTGGCAGCCGGATATCGACGATATCAGGAAGAAGATCACCGCCAATACCAGGGCGATCGTGGTGATCAATCCAAACAATCCGACCGGCGCGCTGTATTCGGACGAGGTATTGCGCGAGATCGTCGAACTGGCGCGCAAGCATCAATTGATCGTTTTCGCGGATGAAATCTACGACAAGGTGCTATACGACGGCCATACCCATACGTCGATCGCCTCGCTGGCCGACGACGTGCTGTTCATCACGCTCAACGGCCTGTCCAAGAACTACCGCTCCTGCGGCTACCGGGCCGGCTGGATGGTGGTGTCGGGCTAAAAGAAACACGCCGCCGACTACATCGAAGGCCTGAACATGCTGGCGTCGATGCGCCTGTGCGCCAATGCGCCGGGCCAATACGCGATCCAGACCGCGTTGGGCGGTTATCAAAGCATCAACGATCTGGTCGGGCCGCACGGACGCCTGACCCGGCAGCGCGATCTGGCGCACAGCCTGCTGACGGCGATTCCCGGCGTGACCTGTGTGAAGCCGAAGTCGGCGCTGTACATGTTTCCGCGGCTGGATCCGAAGCTGTATCCGATCGTCGACGACCAGGCCTTCGCTTACGAATTGCTGGCCGAGGAAAAGGTGCTGATCGTGCAGGGCACCGGCTTCAATTGCCCGTCGCCGGATCATTTCCGCGTCGTGTTCCTGCCCAATACCGACGACCTGACCGAATCCATGGGGCGCATCGCGCATTTCCTGGAGGGGTATCGCCGGCGCCACGGCACCGACTGAGGCGGCCGGCCGGCCGGCGCGCATAGCGTATGATGCGGATCGGATCGACGTGTCAGGGCGTGTTGACAGGCTCTAAGCGGCGCGGGCTGTTTTGCTCCGCTTCTTCGCTTCGATTTTTTGCTTTCGATTTTGCCTTATTTCTCATTGAACAATATGAAACCCATCAAAGTAGGTTTGCTCGGCATCGGTACCGTCGGCGGCGGCACATTCAACGTATTGAAACGCAATCAGGAAGAGATTGCCCGTCGCGCCGGGCGCGCGATTGAAATTACGATGGTGGCCGACCTCGACACCGCGCGCGCGACCGAACTGACCGGCGGCGCCTGCCAGGTGGTCGACGACGCCAGGCTGGTGGTCGACCATCCCGATATCGACATCGTCATCGAGCTCATTGGCGGCTACGGCATTGCCAAGGATCTGGTGCTCAAGGCCATCGCCAACGGCAAGCACGTGGTGACCGCCAACAAGGCGCTGATCGCCAGGCACGGCAACGAGATTTTCAAGGCGGCGCAGGAAAAGGGCGTCATCGTGGCGTTCGAAGCGGCCGTCGCCGGCGGCATTCCGATCATCAAATCGCTGCGCGAAGGCCTGACCGCGAACCGTATTCAATGGATCGCCGGCATCATCAACGGCACCACCAATTTCATCCTGTCCGAGATGCGCGAAAAGGGGCTGGATTTTGCCGACGTGCTGAAAGAAGCGCAGCGACTGGGCTATGCCGAAGCCGATCCGACCTTCGACATCGAAGGTATCGATGCCGCACATAAACTGACCATCATGGCCTCGATTGCATTCGGTATTCCGGTGCAGTTCGACAAGGCCTACGTCGAAGGCATCACCAAGCTGGAAGCCACGGACATCCGCTATGCGGAGCAATTGGGCTATCGCATCAAATTGCTGGGCGTGACCAAGAAAACC
>JAQGLY010000013.1 GCA_028292625.1 Herbaspirillum sp.
CTCCTATCTGCCGATGGCGCATATGGTCTGGTTCTGGCCTGGTCCTGACGCATTTACTGACGCCGCCGCCGCCGAAAAAGCCACTGCGATTTCCGGATGGCTGTTCCAAAAAGGTGCGTTGGACTACGCCGGCGGTACCGTGGTGCACATCAATGCGGCGATCGCCGGTCTGGTCGGCGCCTACCTGATCCGTCCTCGCATCGGGTACGGCAAGGAATCCATGAAGCCACATAGCCTGACATTGACCATGGTCGGCGCTTCGCTGCTGTGGTTCGGCTGGTTCGGTTTCAACGCCGGTTCGGGTCTGGAAGCCAACGGTACTGCTGCGCTGGCATTCGTCAACACCATCCTGGCGACAGCCGCGGCAGTCTTGTCGTGGAGCTTTGCCGAATGGATCGGCAAGGGCAAGCCTTCGATGCTGGGCGCCGCTTCCGGCGCGGTGGCGGGTCTGGTGGCGATTACTCCTGCCGCCGGTTTCGTCGGTGTCATCGGTGCGGTTGTGATGGGCCTGCTGGCCGGTCTGCTCTGCCTGTGGGGTGTGACAGGCCTGAAGAAGATTCTGGGTGCGGACGATGCGCTGGACGTATTCGGCGTGCATGGCATCGGCGGTATGATGGGTGCGATTCTGACCGGCGTATTCGCCGCGCCTAGTCTGGGCGGCAGCGGTATTTACGATTACGTCGCCAATGCCGTGGCCCCGGATTACTCGATCAGCGGCCAGGTCTGGATTCAATTCCAGGGTGTGTTGACCACAGTCGTCGTGTCCGGCGTCGTGTCGCTGATCGCTTACAAGCTGGTCGATATCGTCATCGGTCTGCGCGTCACTGAAGAGGAAGAGCGCGAAGGTCTGGATATTTCGAGCCACGGTGAGTCCGCTTACCATCCTTGAGTCGTTTGATGCAGTATCGACGACCGCTACGAGGAGCGGTTGTCGAAAGCTGTAATGTCCTTCTTCAAGCCCCATCTGTATCCGGATGGGGTTTTTTTTCGCCCGCTTTTCGGCCGCCTCTATCGGTAAATGACGAAATACCGCCATTTAGCCGACCCACGGGGTTTAAATTCGGCGAAATGCCGTTATCTAACTGTTCCGACCCCCTGCGCCGATAACGTCCCCCGACGCGTTCGGCCGATAAACGCTAGAATTGGCGTCGGCCATGATGGCCGCAGCCCTTAAGCAGATAGAAGAAAGTTGTTATATGGTGCCCCACCTCGTTACCGCCCTGAACGGTCCGTTGCTCGAACTCGAAAACAAGATTCTGGCGGCCACGCCCGCTATCGAACGCTGGTTCCGGCTGGAGTGGCAGGAGCACACGCCCCCTTTTTACTGTTCGGTCGATCTGCGCAATGCCGGTTTCAAGCTGGCGCCGGTGGATACCAATCTGTTTCCGGGCGGCTTCAATAATTTGTCGCCGGAGATGCTCCCGCTGGCGGTGCAAGCGGCGATGGCCGCGATCGATAAATATTGCCCCGACGCCAGAAACCTATTGCTGATTCCGGAGCAAAACGTCCGGAATACGTTTTATCTGCAGAATATTGCCCGGCTGGTGCAAATCTTCCGTCAGACCGGCCTGAATGTCCGCTTGGGTTCGCTGTCGCCGGATCTTAAAAAACCGACCCCGCTGGAGTTGCCGGACGGCAGCATGATGACGCTGGAGCCGCTGGAGCGCTCCCAGAACGGGCGCCGCCTCGGTCTGAAGGATTTCGATCCCTGCACCGTGCTGCTGAACAACGATCTGTCGATCGGCATTCCCGGCGTGCTGGAGAATCTGCACGAACAGAATGTGCTGCCGCCGCTGCATGCGGCGTGGGCGGTGCGGCGCAAGAGCAATCATTTCGCCGCTTACGACGAAGTGGTCAAAAAGTTTTCCAAACTGATCGACGTCGACCCATGGATGCTGAATCCGTTTTTCAAAAATTGCGGCGAAGTCGATTTCAACGATGCGGCGGATCAGGAGCGTCTGATCGCGAACGTCGATTCGCTGCTGGCGAAAATCCGCAAGAAATACAAGGAATACGGGATCAAGGAAACACCGTTCGTAATCGTCAAGGCCGATGCCGGCACCTACGGCATGGGCATCATGACCGTGCGTCATTCCAGCGAAATCAAGGAACTCAGCCGCGTGCAGCGCAATAATATGCCGTTGGGCAAGGAAGGCCTGGGCACCGGCGAGATATTCATCCAGGAAGGCGTGCATTCGTTCGAGCGCATCAACGAGGCGGTGGCCGAGCCGGTGGTGTACATGATCGATCGTTACGTGGTCGGCGGTTTTTATCGCGTCCACGCCGACCGCGGCGCGCATGAAACCCTGAATGCGCCGGGCGCGCATTACGTGCCGCTGGCGTTTGCGCAGCAGCACGCATTGCCGGATCTGCTGGCCAAGGCGGGAACCACTGCGCCGAACCGCTTTTATATGTACGGCGTGGTGGCGCGGCTGGCGGCGGTGGCCGCGTCGCTGGAAATGGAACGTACGGATCCGAATCCGGAAATTTACTGAAATCGAAAACGACATAACAATGAAAATCGCATTCCTGGCGGATCCGCTTTCCGCTTTCAAAATCTACAAGGATTCGACCTATGCAATGATGACCGAGGCCGCGCGCCGCGGCCATCAGGTATATGCATTCGAACAGCAGGACATCGTGCTGGAATCGGGACTGGTAACGGCGAATGCGTTCAAGGTGACCTTGACCGGCGACGCCGAAGACTGGTATCGGCTGGACGACGGCAAGGAAACCTATTTGTCGGAGTTCGACGCGATCATCGTGCGCAAGGACCCGCCGTTCGATATGGAATATATTTACACCACATATCTGCTGGAACTGGCCGAGAAACAGGGCGCGCGGGTGTTCAACAAGCCGTCCGCGATCCGCGATTTCAACGAAAAACTGGCGATCGCCCAATTTCCGCAATACACCGCTCCGACATTGGTGACGCGGGACGCCAGGCGGCTGCGCGGCTTCCACACCGAACATCAGGACGTGATTCTGAAACCGCTCGACGGCATGGGCGGCGCCGGTATTTTCCGCGTCGGCAGGGACGGCATGAATCTGGGCTCGATCATCGAGACGCTGACCGATAACGGCCGGCGCACGATCATGATCCAGAAATTCATTGCGCAGATCACCGATGGCGATAAACGCATCCTGCTGATCGGCGGCCGCGTGGTGCCGTTCGTGCTGGCGCGCATTCCGCAAGGCACGGAAGTGCGGGGCAATCTGGCCGCCGGCGGTCTGGGGGTGGCGCAGCCGATCAGCGCAGCCAATCTCAAAATGGCCGAGGCCATGGCGCCGGTGCTCGACGCCCGCGGTCTGTTGCTGGTCGGGCTGGACGCGATCGGCGATTATTTAACCGAAGTCAATGTGACCAGCCCAACCTGCTTCCAGGAAATCAAACAGCAGTCTGGTTTCGATGTCGCCGAAATGTTTATCGCGGCAGTGGAAGCTGCGGTAAAGTAGCTTCTTTTATATTGCACACTATATGGTCGGCATTCTTCTTTTAACGCATGCGCCGCTGGGTCAGGCCTTTGTCGCGGCCGCGACGCATGTGTTCCGTTCCGTGCCGGAACGGTTCGAAGCGATCGATATGGCGGCCGACCAGAATCCGGCCGAAATCCAGCAATTGGCGGATCAGGCGATTCACCGGCTCAACGACGGTGCCGGCGTGCTGGTGATTACCGATATCATGGGCGGCACGCCGTCCAATTGCACCGGACTGCTGTGCGCGATGCCGGACGTGCAGGTGATCGCCGGCATCAGTTTGCCGATGCTGCTGCGCGCGATCACCTATCGTGAAGATACGCTGGATGTGGTAGTGGAAATGGCGCTCGCCGGGGGGCATAACGGTGCCGTGCGCGTGGATAACCGAATTCGTATTTCTCCAAATTAAAATCAAAAACATGATCCAAACAGAACTGGAAATCATTAATAAGCTCGGTTTGCATGCACGGGCTTCGGCCAAGCTGACGCAGCTGGCCGGAAAATTCAAAAGTGAAGTTTGGCTCGGCTATAACAAGCGCCGTGTCAACGCCAAGTCGATCATGGGTGTCATGATGCTGGCCGCGGGCAAGGGCAGCATGGTGACGCTGGAAACCAACGGCGAAGACGAGCAAGCGGCCATCGACGCGGTGGCCTCCTTGATCGCGGACCGTTTCGGCGAGAGCGAATAAGCGGCCGGCATTCAGGAAGCATGGCCGCCGCGGCTGGCGGCAAATGATTTCGAAGACCGCAATGGCGGATCGACGCGAACAGGAAGCAGACGGAGACAATGTGATGGCATGCTTTACCTTACACGGCATTTCTGTTTCGCAAGGCATTGCGATCGGGCGCGCGCACCTGCTGGCGCCGGCGGCGATGGACGTGAAGCACTATCTGATCGCGCAGGAACAGGTCGAAGCCGAGGTATTGCGGCTCAAGGACGCCATCCTAGCCGTGCATCGCGAACTGCACGATATTCGAGGGGCCCTGCCCAAGGATGCGCCATCCGAACTGGCCGCATTTCTCGACGTGCACGCGCTGATTCTGTCGGATACCATGCTGTCGGACATGCCGCTGGACATCATCCGCAATCGTTTCTACAACGCCGAATGGGCGCTGCTGACGCAAATCAATGAATTGTCCGCGCAGTTCGACGAGATCGAAGACGCTTATCTGCGTGAGCGCAAGGCCGATATCCAGCAGGTCGGCGACCGCATCCTGAAGGTCCTGACCGGCACCGCCACCGTGCTGCCGGCCGACGCCGACGACCAGGCCTCGGCGCATATCGTTGTGGTGGCGCATGACATCTCTCCGGCCGACATGCTGCAGTTCCGCGACCGCGCGTTTGCCGGATTCGTGACCGATCTGGGCGGACAGAACTCGCATACCGCGATTGTGGCGCGCAGCCTGGATATTCCGGCGGCCGTCGGCATGCACAATGCGTCGACACTGATCGAGCAGGACGATTGGCTGATTATCGACGGCGACGCCGGCGTGGTGATCGTGGATGCATCGCCGCTGGTGCTGGCGGAGTATCGCGAACGTCAGGCGCAGTTGCTGCGCGACCGTAAAAAACTCGGTCGCCTGAAGAAAACGCCGGCCGTCACCCAGGACGGCGTTTCGGTGCAGTTGCTGGCCAATATCGAATTGCCGGACGATACGCGGGCGGCCATGGAGGCCGGGGCCAACGGCGTCGGGCTGTTTCGCTCCGAATTCCTGTTCATGGGCCGCGCAGGCGCCGACAAATTCCCGTCGGAAGACGAGCAATTCGAAGCCTACCGCAGCACCGTTCTCGCGATGAAGGGGCGTCCCGTCACCATCCGTACGCTCGATGTCGGCGCCGACAAGCCGCTGGACGCCGATGAGATGACCACGCTCAATCCGGCGCTGGGCTTGCGCGCAATCCGCTATTGCCTGAACGAACCGCAGATATTCCTGACCCAGTTGCGCGCCATTCTGCGCGCCTCCGCCTTCGGCCCGATCAAATTGCTGATTCCGATGATGGCGCATGCGTTCGAAATCGATCAGACGCTGGCGTTGGTGAATCAGGCCAAATCCCAATTGCAGGCGCATAAGCAGAAATTCGACGCTTCCATCCCGATCGGGGCGATGATCGAAATTCCCGCAGCGGCGCTGGCCTTGCCTATGTTCATCAAGCGGCTGGATTTCCTGTCGATCGGCACCAATGACCTGATTCAATACACACTGGCGATCGACCGGGCCGACCATGAGGTGGCGCATCTTTACAATCCGCTGCATCCGGCCATTTTGTATTTGCTGGCGAGCGTGATTTCGATCGCCAAAAAGGCCCGTATTCCGGTCTCGGTATGCGGTGAAATGGCCGGCGACACCAAGCTCACGCGCCTGTTGCTGGGCATGGGTTTGCTGGAGTTTTCGATGCACCCCGGGCAATTGCTGTCGGTCAAACAGGAAGTCCTGAACAGCGACCTGAGCCAGATCGAGCCGCAGGTGAAGAAGATCTTGCGCAATACCGAGCCGATAGCGATTGCCGCGGCGGTCGTGCAATTGCGCGGCGCCGGGATGACGCAGGCGGTGCGGCGGAGAATGAAGGCCACCTAGACCTGGTAAAGGCGCAACCGTTTGACGCGCCCGGCCGACTTGGTTATTCTTGCGGCATCGCGCCGATTTGAGTGATTTGCATCAATCTCAGCTTGCGGGCGCCGGACGTTCCTATCGGTCGTCCGAATAAATACGGCTAAAGCGAGCTTGATCCGCGAGTTCAGAATTTAGCCCGCCGAGCCTAGCGCCCGCGGGCTTTTTTGTTTCCGGCCCCTGGAGTGTGGACGTTGAAGCCATGCGAATGCCTTCAACGCATTTATTTGATATCGAGAAAATACCGTTTATGTCGATCGGAATCGTAACGCCGCAAACCATGCATTTCGCGGGCCCTCTGCAACTGCAAAGCGGGGCGACGCTGAGCAATTATCATCTGGTATATGAAACCTACGGCAGCCTCAATGCCGAGCGTTCCAATGCCGTGCTGGTCTGCCATGCGCTGAACGCCTCGCATCATGTCGCCGGCCGGTATGCCGATGAACCCGATAATGTCGGCTGGTGGGACAACATGGTGGGGCCGGGCAAGCCGCTCGATACCGACAGATTTTTTGTCATTGGCGTCAATAATCTGGGTTCGTGTTTCGGCTCCACCGGGCCGATGCATATCAATGAGGCGACCGGACATCCTTATGGCGCCGGTTTTCCAGTGGTGACGGTGGACGACTGGGCGCACGCGCAGGCCTTGCTGGCCGACGCGCTGGGCATTACGCAGTTTGCGGCGGTGATGGGCGGTTCGCTGGGCGGCATGCAGGCGCTCGCCTGGAGCATGCTGTACCCGCATCGGCTGCGCCATTGCATCGTCATTGCGTCCACGCCGAAGCTGTCGGCGCAGAACATCGCGTTCAACGATGTCGCCCGGCAGGCCATTCTGACCGATCCGGATTTTCACGGGGGCGATTATTACGCGCATGGGGTGGTGCCGAAAAACGGTTTGCGCGTGGCGCGCATGGTCGGCCATATTACCTATTTATCCGATGACGACATGGCCGAGAAATTCGGGCGTGAATTGCGTGCCGGCACATATCAATTCGGATTCGGCGTCGATTTCGAGATCGAATCCTATCTGCGCTACCAGGGCGATAAATTCTCGACGTATTTCGACGCCAATACCTATCTGCTGATCACCAAGGCCCTGGATTATTTCGATCCGGCCAAGGATTTCGGCGGCGATCTGAGCGCGGCGTTCAGCGGCACCCAGGCCGAATTCCTGTTGGTGTCGTTTTCGACGGATTGGCGCTTTGCGCCGGATCGCAGCCGCGAAATGGTGCGGGCGCTGGTCAATAACAGGCGCCGCGTCAGCTATGCCGAGATCGACGCGCCGCACGGGCATGACGCCTTTTTGCTTGACGATGCGCGGTATATGAAAGTGGTGCGCGAGTATTACCAGCGCGTGTGGGAAGAATTGTCCGGGGTTGGCGTATGAATTTTTCTGAATTGCGGGTGTTGCGCCCCGATCTGGCGTTTATCGCGCATTGGGTGTCCGCCGGGTCGCACGTACTCGATCTGGGCTGCGGCGATGGCGTCATGCTCGACTATTTGCAGACCGACAAGCGCTGCACCGGCTACGGCATTGAAATAGATGATGTGGAAATCCCGGCCTGCATTGCACGCGGCGTGTCGGTGATTCAGCAGGACATGGGAGCCGGCTTGGCGATATTTGCCGATAAGGCGTTCGATACCGTGCTGTGCCTGTCGGCTTTGCAAATGCTCAAAGACGTCGAAGGCACTTTGCGCGAGATCGCCCGGGTCGGCCGGGAGGCCATTGTTTCCTTCCCCAATTTCGCCTATTGGCCGCATCGGCTTGCGCTGCTGCGCGGGCGCATGCCGGTCTCCAAGTCGCTGCCATACGACTGGTACGACACCCCCAATCTGCGCTGCGCGACGATTAGCGATTTCGAGGCGCTGGCCAACGAGGTCGGCCTGGATGTGCTGGAATGCGTGGCGCTGGACGATGGCCGCCCGGTGTCGCTGCTGCGCAACTGGCGTGGCAGTTTGGCGGTGTTCCGGCTCAGGAAGAAATAAGCGGCGACGATGCATCGTCCAGTAAGTGCATCGAACGCGAGGTTTATTTCTTATAGGAAACTGTTTCCTATCCGGCGAATCTCGGTTCTATCCGTTTAACAATATTCCTTAGCTTTATGTTGACAAGCCTGAGGTGTTCCAATATAGTTTTGGGTTCCCCGTGGAGAGGTGGCCGAGTGGTTAATGGCAGCAGACTGTAAATCTGCCCTCTTACGAGTACGCTGGTTCGAATCCAGCCCTCTCCACCAAAAAGTTGCAGGCAGGTTGCGAGTGAGTTGAAGGCAGTAGAAAGAAAAAGCAGGAAATTGCGTGTAATCTGCGCGATGCGGTAATAAGGGTTTTGAGGCAGGTGTAATGGGCGCGGTATCGGGCTCGTCAGGATTTGAAGCGTTGCCTCGCGGGTGTAGCTCAATGGTAGAGCTGAAGCCTTCCAAGCTTATGACGAGGGTTCGATTCCCTTCACCCGCTCCAGTTTTTTTCGTGTGCATCGTTCGGTAGTTGGTGCGCACGGTGTGTAAAGCCCTTGTAGCTCAGTGGTAGAGCACTCCCTTGGTAAGGGAGAGGCCACGTGTTCGATCCACGTCAAGGGCACCAACGTATTCGCGGTAGATCGGCATCACCCATTCGAGTCAGCAATTAGGTCGGGCGTTTGCCTGAGCATTCTCATAAAATCGTTAGGAGTCCAAAATGGCAAAAGGCAAGTTTGAACGGACCAAGCCCCACGTGAACGTGGGCACAATCGGTCACGTCGATCATGGTAAAACCACGCTGACGGCGGCGATTGCGACGGTGTTGTCGAAGAAATTCGGC
>JAQGLY010000090.1 GCA_028292625.1 Herbaspirillum sp.
ATGAAGGCAATTATCGCGCCGCCGAGTTGGACATTCTGTCGGTCAGCGCCCGGACATTTTGTAGGATATGCAGTACAGCGGTTTCGCGGCGGCCCAAAAGAAAAAGTGCGCGCATGACAGCATGCGCGCACTTTTTCTTATCGGCGATGAAAGCGCATCACGGACGCGCCATGCGCCCAGCGGCGCTGGCCGACATGGCCTATTGTTCGAGCAGCAGCGTGACCGGGCCGTCATTGACCTTGAACACGCTGACCGAACTCAACAGGTTTTCCGCCTGTTCATGCATGCTGGCCGAGGCGGCGGCGGCCTGTTCCACCAGCGCGGCATTTTGCTGGGTCGAGTTTTCCATTTGTTGCAGCGTCTGGTTGATCTTGTCGATGCCACCCGCCTGCGCCTGCGTGGCGAGGGTGATTTCGCCCATGATATCGGCCAGTTTCTTGACGCCGTCGACCATCTCCGTCATGGTCGCGCCGGCCTGGCCGACCAGCTTGGTGCCGGTGGCGACATTTTCCGCCGAATCGCCGATCAGCGTCTTGATTTCCTTGGCGGCGGATGCCGAGCGCTGCGCCAGGCTGCGCACTTCCGACGCCACCACCGCGAAGCCGCGTCCCTGCTCGCCGGCGCGCGCCGCTTCCACCGCCGCGTTCAGCGCCAGGATATTGGTCTGGAATGCGATACCGTCGATGACGCCGATGATGTCGGTAATGCGTCTGGCCGATTCGCTGATCGAACCCATGGTGCTGACCACTTCCGAGACCACGGCGCTGCCTTTGCGCGCCACGCTCGACACCGATTCGGCGAATTGATTGGCCTGATGCGCGCTGTCGGCACTCTTCTTCACCGCCAGCGTCATTTCTTCCATCGACGAGGCGGTTTCCTCCAGCGCGCCGGCCTGTTCTTCGGTGCGCGTCGACAGATTCATATTGCCGGAGGCGATCTCGCTGGAAGCGGTGGCGATGGCGTCGGTGCCGCCGCGCACGTCGGTGACGATACGCGTCAGGCTGGCGTTCATTTCCTTCAAGGCCAGCATCAACTGACCGGTTTCGTCGCGCGAGCGCACTTCGACCTCGCCGGTGAGATCGCCGGCGGCCACCCGGCGCGACAGCGTCACCGCGATTTGCAGCGGACTGGATACGATGCGCGCGATCCATATCGCGAACGCCAGGCCGATCACCACGCTGGCGGCCAACAGCCCGATAATCCAGATGCGCGCCGAGGTGTACGAGCTCTCGCCGCGGTCGCCGGCGCGGGCGCTGCCATCTTCGTTCATTTTGATCATCTCGGCGATAATGCCGACCAGTTTGTCGCGCGGCACGGCCAGTGCATTGCCTTTCAACATCTCGGGCACGTCCCAGACCTTTTGATCCTCGATCAGGGCGAAGATTTTTTTATGCTCGGCCTGATACAGCGCCAGCTGGGCGTCGAAGCGCTGCAACGCATCTTTCTCGGCCGGCAGCGAGATCATTTTGCCGTATTGCTCCGTGCTTTTTTGCAGTTCGCTGAACACGGTCGTCACGCCTTTGGTGTACGCCGACAGATTGGCGTCCGCGCTGACTGTGGAGAACTGCATTTCGATGGCGCGCAAACGGGCCAGATATTCCCGTATCTGCAGCACCGTGCGCTGGCTCGGCAGCCAGACATTTTTCATCTCGGCGGTGGATTGATTGACCTTGGCCAACTGATTGATGGAGAACAAGCCCAGAAAAACGCTGAAGGCCAATACGATGACGATTCCGCACATCAGTTTTTTTGAAATTTTCAAATCGTAAAACCACTGCATTGTGACCCTCTTTTAATTGGAACGGCTACGTGAACCGACCGACGCCGCTGACGGCGCCTCCCCCCTGCTTTTATTTTTTATTACCGACGCCGGGCGGTCCGGGTCGGTTCGAGCTGCGACAATTCTGTGTTGCGCGCCGATGTCGACAGCCAATGCCGTCCGCGATGCGCCTGCTTTACGATACTTATTACCGATGAAGGGAATGCTGGCCGGTCTGGAATGCGCGAATGATGCCGACAAGACCGTCGAATGTGAACATCTGATCCCCTCCCATGGTCTGGCGTTTTGCTGCGTCATGCGCCAGCGGCGCCACAATCGGCTAAACGTCCCCGGTTCTGCCGGGCTTATAGTGATGGATCATTGTAGGGTGGAAATTGGCGTCAGGCAACAAAAAAGTGAACCACAGTTCTGCATATAAGAACATGGGGCTCGATGCATCGCGCTTTCCGAGTCCGAGGCGGCCACTGGTGAGAGAAAAACAAAAAAGGCGACGGTGCAAGATTGCGCCGTCGCCTTCGTCAGCGATACCGATACCGATACCGCCATGCTTCAATGCATCAGCGCGACTTTTTCCAAGGCACCAGCTTGCGCTCGACTTCGTTGAGAATCAGGGAAAAGATGAAACCCAGCAATGCGATGATGATCAGGCCCACATACATGGTCTCGACCGACAGGATTTCCCAGGCGTTCCAGATCATGTAGCCCAGGCCGCTCTTGGCGCCGATCATTTCGGCGATGGCGATCAGCATCAGGCCCAGGCCGATACCCAGTTTGATGCCGCTCATGATATGCGGCACCGCGCCGGGAAAGGCGATGGTGCGGAATGTCTGCCAGCGAGTGGCGCCGAAATTGCGGCCGACGTCCAGATAAATCTTGTTGATTTCCAGCACGCCGGTGGTCGAGTTGATCAGCACGGGATAGAACACGCCGATGGCGACCATCACGATTTTGGAGGATTCGCCGAGACCGCATACCAGCAGGATCAGCGGGAAAATCGCGCTTTTCGGGATTGGATAGGTGGTGGAGATCAAGGGATCGATCATGGCGCGCAATGGGCGATTCAAACCCATCGCGATCCCCAGCAACAGTCCCGGAATGCCGCCCAGCAGCAGACCCCAGAACAGGCGCTGCAAGGTGGCCCAGGTGTTGGCCCACAGGCTGCCGTCGCGAATCAGCGCCAGCAGCGTTTCGAAGATGCTGGACGGCGCCGGGAAAAAGCGGGCATCGATCATGCCGGTGCGCGCCGCGATTTCCCACACGAACAGCAGAACGATCGGCGAGGCCAGGCTGATCAGGCGATCGCGATTGCCGACGCTCATGCCCTTGTTGGCCGTTTTGACCGTTTGCGCCTTCTTGATTTCTTCGACTGCGGCTTTCGGATGATTTTCGGATGCTACGCTCATGCTTTGACACTCCCTTCGTCCAAGGTTCGCGCCCGTTGCACTTCATCGCGCAGCTGGCCCCAGATGGAATACACCAATTCGCCGTATGCCGGCTGGGCGCGCAATTCCAGCACCTTGCGCGGCCGCTCGAACGGTACATCGACGATCTGTTTGGCGCGACCGGGCTGCGCGGTCATGATCATGATGCGGTCGCCCAGCGTCACCGCTTCGTCCACGCTGTGGGTGATGAAGAGCACGGTGGTGCGGGTTTCTTCCCAGATGCGCAGCAATTCTTCCTGCAGCAGCAGCTTGTTTTGTTCGTCCAGCGCGGAGAACGGCTCGTCCATCAGCAGAATGTCCGGATCGTTGGCGAACGCGCGCGCGATCGATACCCGCTGCCGCATGCCGCCCGACAGCTGATGCGGATAGGCGCCGGCGAATTTGGTCATGCCGGTGCGGTTCAGGTAATGCCCGACCACGTCGGCGATTTCCGCTTTCGGCCGTTTGCGCAGCGTCAGTCCGTACGCTGCGTTTTCGAACACGGTCATCCACGGAAACAGCGAATCGCCCTGGAACACCATCGAATTGGCCGGCCGGCCGGCCGCCGGCGCGCTGATCTCGAGCGAGCCTGAAGTGGGCGTCTCCAGATTGGCCAGCATGCGCAGCAAGGTCGTCTTGCCGCAGCCGCTGGGGCCGACGATCATAAAGAAGCAACCGGTGGGAATGTCCAGGGAGACATTGTCCAGGGCGGTCACGACGGTGCCGTCGCCGGTGGTGAAGGTCTTCGTCAGATTGCGCAGACGGATCTTGGCGGGCGCATCGTCCATGGACGCGCCCGGCGTGATGACGGGAGTTTGCATGGCTTCTTTATTTTCCGGTCTTTGGATGATATGGGCCGAGCGCTTTCACGGCTGCTGCGGCGAACGAGGTGTCGATCACCTGATCGACGGTGACATTGCCTTTGATCAGGCCTTCGCTCTTGTAAAAATTCAGATCGGTGTTCAGGCTCGCAATGGACAGTGCGCCGTCCGGGCTGCAACCCTGGACGGTGATGGCGCGATAGATGGCGGGATCCTTGACGTTGGTGTATTCGGTCAGGATCGCAATCACGTCGGCGGCGTTGGGGCCGGCCAGTTTCCCGTTTTTCAGCCCGTCGTTATAGTCGCGCACCGCACGCAGATAAGCGCGCATGAAAGCCTTGGCGGCTTCCGGATGATCCTTGATGAAGCTGCTCGAATACAGCACTACCGCCAGCTGGTGATTCGGATAAATTTCATCGTCGCCCATCACGCGCACCGCGGCGCCGCTTTGCACTGCCTTGGTCGCCGACGGTTCGGTGGTCAGCGCGGCATCGACCGCTTTGTTCTGAAGCGCCAGTACGTGTTGCGGGAACGATAAGTACAGACGTTCGACGTCGCCGTTTTTGAGGCCGGCCTTGGTCAACATCTGATTGAGCGTGGAAGTCGATGCGCTACCCGGCGCGCTGCCGGCGATCTTCATGCCCTTCAGGTCTTTCAGGGTTTTATAACGGCCGCTTTCGACCAGGTCCTTGCGCACCAGCAGCGGCTGATAACCGTAGCCCGGCGGGGTCGATCCCTTGTCCGCGACGATCTTGATCGAAATGCCGCGCGCGACGGCGTTGTACAAACCGGCCGACGGCGAACCGGCGCCCACTTCCAGCTGGCCGGCGCCGAGCGGCGCGACCATCTTGGCGCCGGAATCGAACGGCGTGAAAGTGACGTCCAGTCCTTCCTGCTTGAAATAACCCTTCTTCTGGGCGATGAAAAATCCTACGTCACTGCTGGCGTTGGCCAATCCGACGCGCACGGTGACCGGATCGGCCGCATAAGCGGCGGCACTGCCGAGCACCAGACACGCGGCGACGCAGCGCCGTAATACGGTGGAATAATGCATTAATGGGTCTCCTCAAAAATTGATCGTTGCCGGCACTTGGGCCTGGTCGTTTTTTACGCAATCCAATTCACTATGAATCGGACGCGTTTGATGCACTCTTACGATCCGCCGCGTATTTTGCATGACGGACCGCAAGTTATTCGTTTTAATTTATGGCATGAGCGGCTACACGACACCCGCGTCCGAGCGGCGTTTATGCATTCCGTCATTTCGCAGCGCGGCCACCCTAGACCGACGTCAAAGGCACGCCTTCCTTGGCGATCAAGGCTTCCTTGGCCGCATCCTTGAACGCGACGTCCGGCGGCAGCACCAGGGATGCCGAACGCACGCGATGGTTGACGGGCTCCACTCCCGGAGGCGCGATGCCCTTGTCTTTCAGGGCCGTCACCGCCTTGAACAGGCGGTGGCGCGCCATGATGATGCCGTTATCGGTGGACACCAGATTTTCCTTGGTGCGGTCGGCGACCGGGCCCATGCTTTCCTGCAGCGACGAATCCTGGATGGCGATGCCGTCGATGCCGCTGAAGCTCTTTTTCGCTTTCTGGGCGGCGCGGTCCATCAGGTAGTCATTGTCCTTGTTCTGCACCGGAATGAAGGTGCCCGGAATCAGTTTGACGTGAATGCCATAGCCGTCGTCCATCGCCTTGATTTCGGCCTCGCTCAGATCGCGCGCCGGATGGTAGTCGTAGCTCCAGGACCAGCAGGTCTCGTCGTCGATCGGGATCCAGAAATGGCCGTGGATGGGGTGGTCGCCGCGCGGCGGAATCGCGGTGAAGCAAGGCATTACCCACTGCGTGATGCGCCAGTAGTAGTTGCCGTTCTCCGCATTGCGGCGGGCACCGATCAGCAGGCCGCCATCGGATTCGACCACTTCGAATTTCACCTGGAAATCGGCCAGATTGTATTGATTGCCCTTGGCGCCCTTGAATAGCGGATCGTGTTCCAATGCGCCGCTGTGCAGAAACGAGACGTGACTGGAGTCGATGCCGCCTTCCATCGCCTGCAGGTAATTGCACTCCTGATGGCGTTTGGAGACATAGCTGCGTTTCGGACCGACCGTGGCGAATTCATATTCCGGCGGTTCCGGCTGCAATTCCGGCGGTCCCATGTAAGTCCACAGGATGCCGCCGCGATCGATCAGCGGATACGCTTTGAGCTTGATTTTCTTGTAGTAGCCGCTTTCCACGGTTTCCGACGGCACGTCGACGCACTGGCCGGTCGTCTCGTATTTCCAGCCGTGATAAGGACAGCGCAGACCGTTTTCTTCATTGCGGCCGAACCACAGCGACACGCCGCGGTGCGCGCAGAATTCGTCCATCAGGCCCAGCTTGCCCCCGGTGTCGCGGAACGCGATCAGGCGCTCCGACAACAGCTTCACGCGCACCGGCGGGCCATCGTTCTCCGGCAATTCGCTCGACATCAAGGCCGGTATCCAGTAACGCCGGAACAGGTCGCCCATCGGAGTGCCCGGACCGGTCTGTGTCAGCAGCTCGTTTCGTTCGCGCGTGATCATGTCGGATTCCTTAAAATACTGCGTCAATCAACTTGAATGCATTCAATTAGCTATGCAATGCGGCCGCCGGCCGGCGTCGACTGAGATGATGCAAGCGACCACGCAAATGTTCCATCATATGGAACACCGTTCCTTAAGTTGAACAACGATAGCACCAGATATGTAAAGATGTCAATCCGAGGCCGGACGTAAAATCGGCCCCGGGCGGTGAAAAACCGCACGGGGCCGATTCGGCGGGCTCGGTATAAGTCCGTTGTGTCAGAAAAAAAACGGGAGAACCCGTTTCTCCGCCAACTATTAGAAGCTGTGGCTCATACCGATCGACATGATGCTGGAATCCTGACCGGCGGTCATCTTGCCGTTCTGCCAGTTGGTGTCCAAAGCAGCGCTGTCGTTACGCAAAGTCGAATACACCGCAAATAACAGAGTGCGCTTCGAGAAATTGTAACCGGCACCCAAGTTCAACATCTTGGCGCCCATGTTGCTTGTGCTGCAACTCGCGCCGCCGACCAGCGAGCAGCTGCCCGAGCTGGCTTGGGCATACGCCGCCACCAGGGAAACTGCGCCGAAGTCTTTTTGACCGGATATCGACCAGGTGGTTTGCTGGAAATTGCTGAACTTGCCGATTGCGCCGCCGCTTTCGTTGTAACGCAGGTGTGCAAGGTTGACTTCTGCACGGAGATCCGGACGGAAACGGTATTGGAAGGTGCCGCGCATGGCGTCGTCCTTCGAAGTCGCGCCGTTAATTGCCGTGCCGGTGGAAGTCACGTTGGCCAGTGTAGGCTGATTGGCATTACCTGCGCTCGTACCTGCCAGCGAGGTGGATGCTCCGAACATGTCTTTGTGCATTTCGTACGCAAGCGCCGCATAAATCGGGCCGCTTTCGTATTTCAGACCCGTGGACAGAACGGACCCTTTGGCGGTAACACCGTTCGCCGCTTCTCCCAGCGAGTAATCCACCAATGCCTGGACGCCGGAAAATTCTGGCGACGTGTAATAGATGCTGTTTGTGCGGCGAAGATGGAAGCTGCCTGCGGATGCGGAACCACCGATAGTCGGCTTGGACAGGATGTTGCTGATCGCCATGAAGTTGCCGCTGGTGATGCCGAGGAACGGCAGGGTGTCGCCTAATTCCTTATAGACGGTATCCATGTTACCCAGCCTGATCGTACCGAAATCGCCGGACATGCCCAGGAAAGTATTGCGGCTGAACAGTGTGCTGTCGCCAGCGCCTGTGTCGGTCTGGAAGCCCATTTCCAACTGAAAGATGGCTTTCAGGTTGCCGCCCAGATCTTCCGAACCCCGGAAGCCCAGACGCGAATTCGGCGAATCCATGGTGGTGGCGCTGGCGCTGGCTGTGCCTGCGCCTCTGGTCAATGTGCTGCCGTCTGCGCCGGCAGGCGATGCGCCTGTGATGCTGACATGGTTGATTTCAGGGTACAGCTTGCCGTACACGGTCACGCTGGTTTGCGCTTGCGCTGCCAGCGGCAGAGCGAATGCTGCGCTCAGTGCTGCTGCGATTAACGTACTCTTCTTTTCGAACATTAAATTCCCCTCCAGTTGGTGAAATGTTGACTGCTTTTCTGCTTTTATTACCCATCCGCATATCGCCAATTTATGGTTCTTATATGCGGAATGTCGGTCCGATTGAGTTTAGACGCACCAATCCTTCCGTTACATCTTGAGGCGGGGGGTGCCCGCTTCAATCGCTGCATCCTACATGCTTATGTAAATTTGACAAACCATTTTTCGTTGCGTTTGCACAACATTAGGCGAAAGTTCGGTCGATTCGAACAATTACTTTCGCTCGCTCGCCACAATCCATTGTTTTATCATCAATTGTTTAAGCCTCAAGTAGTTAACTTCGACTTCATGTAATCGGCCACCATCTCCGGCGCCAACATCACGCCGTGACGATATTCGGGAGCGTCTTCCAGCTGCTCCAGATCGTTCAGGCCGAACTTCTGATAGATGCGGTTGATCGCGGAGATCAGACGCACCGGACGGTCCGGATCGGCGTTGAAATGCTGATGGATGGTGTTCGGCGGTATATAGATCACGTCGCCGGCTTCCCATTCGTAGCGCTTGACTTCG
>JAQGLY010000015.1 GCA_028292625.1 Herbaspirillum sp.
GGATCGGCCGCCCCGACAGGCTGCCGCCGCCGAAATCGTATAGCAATTCGCGCAGCGTCACGCCGAAGGCTTTCTCGACCAGGCCGCCGTAGCGCAGGTTGCCGGCCAGTTGCATCGGCAGGGTGCCGCGCGAACGGCCCATGCCGTGATGCTGATAATACGCCGCGCCGCGCGCCAGGATCAGCGGGACGCTGGCCAGCGAAATGACGTTATTGATGACGGTCGGCTTGCCGAACAAACCTTGCAGCGCCGGCAGCGGCGGCTTGGCGCGCACGATGCCGCGCTTGCCTTCCAGGCTCTCCAGCAGCGCGGTTTCCTCGCCGCACACATACGAACCGGCGCCCTTGCGCACTTCCAGTTCGAAGGTCTTGCCTGAGCCGCGGATGTTCGCGCCCAGATAGCCCGCCTTGACGGCGACTTCTATCGCTTCGTTCAATGCGGCGATGGAATGCGGATATTCGGAGCGCACATAGATATAGCCGTGGTCCGCGCCGACCGCCAGGCCGGCGATCGTCATGCCTTCGATCAGCTTGAACGGATCGTCTTCCATCACCATGCGGTCCGAGAACGTGCCCGAATCGCCTTCGTCGGCATTGCAGACGATGTATTTCTGCGCGGCCTGCGCGGCCAATACCGTCTTCCATTTGATGCCGGTCGGGAATGCCGCGCCGCCGCGTCCGCGCAGGCCGGAGTCGAGCACCTCCTGCACGATGGCCGCGCTGTCCATGCCGAGCGCGCGTTCCAGGCCGGCGTAACCGCCGTGTGCCAAATAATCGCCGATCGATACCGGATCGGTAATGCCGACGCGTACGAAGGTGAGTCTTTCCTGGTTCTTCAGATACGGAATTTCTTCGGTCAGGCCATGCGCCAGCGGATGCTTGCCGCCATGGCCGGCGGCCGCGTCGAGAAAACCGGCATCGAACAAGCCCGCCACGTCGCCCTCTTCCACCGGACCGAATGCGACGCGTCCTTGCGCGGTCGCCACTTCGACCAGCGGCTCCAGCCAGAACATGCCGCGCGAACCGTTGCGCACCAGTTTGACGTCGATGCCACGTTGTTCGGCCTGCGCCAGAATCGCCGCCGCGGTTTCATCCGCGCCCAGCGCCAGCGCGGTCGAGTCGCGCGGTACGTAAATGGTGATGCTCATTGGGCGCCTCGCTTGGCATCCAGCAGCCGGTTCAGCTTGTCGTCGCTGACGCGCGCATGCAAGCGGTCGTCGAGCATGATATTGGGGCCGCAGGCGCATTGGCCCAGGCAATACACCGGCTCCAGTGTAAAATTGCCGTCGCTGCTGGTTTCGTGGAAATCGCAG
This sequence comes from Herbaspirillum sp., assembly GCA_028292625.1. Classification (GTDB taxonomy): domain Bacteria; phylum Pseudomonadota; class Gammaproteobacteria; order Burkholderiales; family Burkholderiaceae_D; genus Herbaspirillum. Next base: position 1,313 of record JAQGLY010000015.1, read on the forward strand.
CCCAGCGCCGCTTGCGCATGCGCCACCAGCGCATCGGAACCGAGCGCCTGACAGGCTTCCGCGCGACAGATCTGCAACACGTGCTTGCCTGCCGGGTAGCGCCGGAAATGATGGTAATAACTGATCACGCCGTGCACTTCGGCGCGCGACAGATTGAGCCCCAGCGCAATCGCCGGCACCACTTCGTCGGGAACATAGCCGACGGTATCCTGGATCGCATGCAGCAGCGGAAGCAACGGCCCCGGCTGCGTGCGATGCCGCTGGATCAGCGATTCAACGGCTGCCATATCGACAGGTTGCTGCATATTCATGAGGGGGTCTCCGGCATTTAATTGGTGTATACCGCTCATCTTAGCCATCCCCCTCCTCAATTGGCATTGATCGTGGTCAATTTGTCGTGCATGCCGAGGGAACCATAGGCAGATATGCGAAAAACAGCATATATCGCGGCAATTCAAGCGAAAAACGGCATTTTTACCGCGGCAGAAATGCGGTACGCGGATAACTGGTATTGCAACTTGTGATTGGGCAATGCGATGGACTCTCTTTATACTGCAACGCAACATAAAGTTTCTCTATCTCACAGGAGTCACACAATGACATCAGCTACAAAGAGCATTGCACCAGAATCCAGCACCCTGCTTTCCAAAATTGCACAAGCCGCTTATTTCGTCGCCGCCACCGTTCTGATGGTGGAAATGCGCGAAGCAATGGACGCAAACACATCCGGCGATAAAACGGATGCGGCATTCGACTACGGTCTGTAATACCGGCGCGGGTGGCCGCAAGGCAGCCCGGCAGCACATTCTGCAGCATGGATACAAAAAAAAATAGCCAACCTAGCGTTGGCTATTTTTTTGTATCCGTGCACCGACATTCCGAGAGCACATCATGCGGATGGGACTGCCTGTCAGGCCGCCTTTTCCAAGCGCAGCTGCCCGCTGTCGTCTTCTATCGTCTTGCCCAATAATTTCACCAACGCATATACCGTATCCAGATGCGGCGTCGGCGTCTCGGTCAGACGTCCCAGCTCGATCACCGAACCGACCAGCGCATCGATCTCCAACGCGCGTCCGGCTTCCACATCCTTGAGCATCGAGGTCTTGTGCTTGCCGATTTTCTCGGCGCCGGCAATGCGTTTTTCCAGCGGCACGCGAAATTCGATGTTGAGCTTGTTGGCGATGGTCTGGGCTTCGGTCATCAACGACACCGCCAGTGAGCGCGACAGCGAATACTGGCAGATATCGACCAGCGTCGAATGCGTCAGCGCGCTGATCGGGTTGAAGCTCAGATTGCCCCATAGCTTGAGCCAGATTTCAGCACGGATATTGTCCAGCACCGGCGCCTTGAACCCGGCGTTGGTGAAGCACTCGGAAATGCGTGTCACACGGGCGCTGGTCGATCCGTCCAGCTCTCCCAGCGGGAAGCGGTCGCCTTCGAAATGCCTGACCACGCCCGGCGCGACCAATTCCGACGCCGGATACACCACGCAGCCGATAACCCGTTCCGCCGGAATCTTGTCGCTGATGATGCCGGTCGGATCGACCATCTGCAGCCGGCTGCCTTGCAGCGGGCCGCCGGTGTTATGGAAATACCAGTAGGGAATGCCGTTTTGCATCGTCACGATCGGCGTATCCGGCCCGAGCAGATGATGCAGTTCGTCGGCGATGGCTTCCAGTTGATGCGCCTTGAGCGCCAGCACCACCAGATCCTGCGGCCCGGCTTCGGCGTAGTTGTCGGTGGCCTTGACGTCGGCGGCGACGTGTTCCGAGCCATCGTCCATGATCAGCTTGAAGCCGTTGCGACGAATCGCGTCCCGGTTCGCACCGCGCACGATAAATGTCACATCTTCTCCCGCCAGCGCCAACTTCGCGCCGACGTACCCACCGATGGCCCCGGCTCCCACAATAGCGATTTTCATATTTGCTCCGTATGGACTAATGATATTAATTGATCTATTCGAAGCGGTTGCTAAGTTTTCCGATTCCCTCGATCTCGATTTCCACGGTACTGCCCGGCTTCATCGATCCGACACCGACCGACGTGCCGCACAGGATGATGTCGCCAGGCAGCAGCGTCATATCGTGCGAGATCCGGCTGACCAGTTGCGCGGCCGAAAACAGCATGTCGCTGATCGGATAATCCTGGCGCAGGTCGCCGTTGAGAACGGTCTTGACCCGCAATGTCGCGGGATCCACGCCGCTGGCCACCACCGGACCGAATGGGCAAAACGTATCGAATCCCTTGGCGCGCACCCACTGCGCAAAAGAGGGATCCCGATTCAAAATATCCGCCACCGTCACATCGTTGGCGCAGGTATAGCCGAACACGTATTGCAGCGCCTGCTCTTCGGCGACTTCCTTCGCAAGCCGGCCGATCACAATTCCCAATTCGCCTTCGAATACGACCTTGCCATCGTCCGATGGCTTACGAATCGTTTCGTTCGGATTCAGATAGGAATTCGGCGACTTGATCAAATACAAAGGTTCGGCCGGCCTGGATAAATTCAGCTTGGCGCTGAGCGCGCCGAAATTATTCCATAACGCTATGATTTTGCTCGGCTGAACCGGCATCAATAGCTTGACTTCGTTCTGTTCTATATACGATTCGGAAGGAGTCGGCGCGTCAAACATCGCACCATTCCATATCCGGATTTTTTCGCCTTCAAGCGTACCGAAATGCGTACTGCCGTCATGTATGAAACGCACCCAACGTTGTGTCATTTTTTTTCCTGAAACAATGCCTACCGTTTTTTTATCCCGACGCCATGCGGAATCGTCCGCATGGCGCCAAATCAAAGCCGGCTAGAGTTAGACTCTTGCAGGCCGTACCACCCCTTCAACGGTGTCCCCTTGCGCTTTCTCGGCCGCTAATGCGGCGCCGTCCATGAATTTCTTGCGCATCGGCTTCAATACAAACCAGGCCATCAGCGCGGCGATGGCATTCATTCCGCAGCCGACAAAGAACACCGCTTCCCAACTGCCGGTCATCGCGGTAATGATGCTGGAAACCGGAACGAACAGCGATGCGGTTCCCTTGGCTGTATATAACAGGCCCGCGTTGCCGGCCGCATTCTTGCTGCCGAAGGTGTCGGCGCAAGTCGCCGGGAACAGGCTGTAGATTTCACCCCAGGCGAAGAACACGATGCCGGTCAGGATCACGAACATGATCGGATCGCGACCCCAGTAATACAACGCCATGATGCCGACCGATTCCAGCGCAAAGGCAATGAACATCGTTTTTTCACGTCCGATCTGATCGGAGACCCAGCCGAAGAACGGACGGGTCAGGCCGTTAAGCACACGGTCGATGGCAAGCGCGAAAGTGAGCGCCGGCAAGATCATCCCCATGACGTTGAACGACACGGTATCGATTTTGAAATCCTTGGCGATCGGCCCCATCTGCGCCGTTGCCATCAGCCCGCCGGCGGCCACCAGGACAAACATGACGTACATGACCCAGAACACCGGCTTGCGTACCATTTGGCTCGGCGGATAATCGAGCTTGCTTTGCTGCACCTTGGTCTTTTTCGCCACGGCCCCGGCGACATGCGCAGGCGGCCGGACCATCAGCAACGCAAGAATCACCACGATGGCGCCCTGAACGATGCCGAAAAACAGGAAGGTTGCTTCGTAGCCGCTCTTGGCGATCATGAATGAAATCGGAATGATCGTCGCCGCCGAACCCGCGCCAAATCCCGCCGCCGTCAGCCCCGCCGCCAGTCCTCGTCGGTCCGGAAACCATTTCAGCGCGGATCCGACGCACGTGCCGTAGACAGCACCGGCACCGATACCGCTGATCGCCGCTGCAATATAGAGCACCGTCAACGAACCGGCATAAGCATTCATTACCCAGCCCAGGCCGCAAAGAAGACCGCCGAACAGCACGACCGGCCGCGGGCCGAACTTATCTACCGCCCAGCCCTCGATCGGGACCAGCCACGTTTCGGTCAAAATGAAAATTGTAAACGCCACTTGAATCGCGGCTTTCGACCAGCCATGCTTATCGGCTATCGGATTGACAAACAACGTCCAGCCGTATTGCAGGTTGGCAATCATCGCCATACAGACGATACCCATCACGAGCTGCATCCATCGATAGGACGGAGGCCTGCTGACAGTCGCTACTGTGCTCTCTAGTCTCATCATCATCTCCAATTAATTTTTTTAATATTTGATTTATACGCCGGGTTGATTACCACGACTTGATGCTCTGTCCTCCCCGATAGAAATGGAAATCATCCACAAACCGTTTTAGGTCTAAATGAATGATGCCAGACCTTGCACTGAATGTGAATATTCGCGGGCGTTTTCCAGATTTTCTGCAATTCGATTGAACGATGGCAGTGAATAGATTGTGGGAGAACTGATGCCCGTTATCCTTGACCACGGTTAAGATTCACCTCGGCGAATCGTTGTTTATTGGTCAATTTTATTCCCTGCGGCCACCCGCTCGCAAGGGGGGCACAGCCGAGCTTAAACGCCGACCTGATGTTGCTGGATTTCAGCCCAGTTGACCGTCACGCCAAGGCCCCGGCCATCGGCGGCCATAGCCGAATAACAACGCGCTTTCGTGGTCTGAATGGCGTCGATCAGGAAGTTGGTATCGTAGGCTTTCAGCATATGCGGGTGCTGAGTTTCGAGATAGGCACGCAATTGCTGGCGTTCGTCCTCGGGACACAACACTGCTTGATAATTGGCGCAGTCCCAGTACCATTTCAAGCCCAGTTCGTAGAACGCGGCGTTGTAGGCATTACGATGAATATCGACAGCCGCGGCGGTGGCGGCTGCTGTGGCGGCGTCGGTAGCGGTGTGAATATTTTTATCAAACATGTCGTCCTCCGGTTGTAGAGCACATTGTCAGAATTGGCATAACGTACACACATCGTAGAAGCAAAAAACAATTAGGTATAGTTAATGTTTTTATGCATAATCATTAGTAGTTGCTTATACACCGCCATTTCCGCCCGCTTCCGTTAAATTATTATGAAAAACGCAACCTTGCGCCAATTAAAAGTGTTCGAAACCGTGGCGCGCCACCTGAGCTATTCGCGTGCGGCCGAGGAATTGCACCTGACCCAGCCGGCGGTCTCGATCCAGATCAAAACGCTGGAAGGCCACATCGGCCTGCCGCTGCTGGAGCAGCTCGGCAAAAAAATCTACCTGACGCCAGCCGGCGCGGAACTGGTGCATCACAGCCGCGCGATCATTCAGCAATTCCGGGAAGCGGAAGATGCGCTGACGCAATTCCAGGGCATCTCGGGGGGCAAGCTGAACGTGGCGGTGATCAGCGCCGGGGATTACTTTTTCCCGCGGCTGCTGGTTGAATTCGCTCGCCGCAATCCCGGCGTCAAATTCAATCTGACGGTGCACAACCGCGAGGAACTGCTGGCGCAACTGGCGGACAACCAGACCGATCTGGCGGTCATGGTGCGCCCGCCACGCGGCATGGACACGCTCAATGAATCCTTCGCGCCGCACCCATACGTGATCGTCGCTCCGCCCAATCATCCGCTGGCGTCGCAAAAGCGGATTCCGTTGTCTGTCCTCAAGCGCGAGCCGTTCGTCTCCCGTGAAAAGGGTTCGGATACCTGGAATTCGATGGAAGACGCTTTCGGCCCGCATCTGGACGAGCTCAATGTCGTCATGGAAATCAAAAGCACCGAAACCATCAAGCAGGCGATCATCGCCGGCATGGGCATAGGCTTTTTATCGGCCCACACCATCAGTCTGGAGCTGCAGGCCGGCAGCCTGACGGTGCTCGACGTCGAAGGCTTTCCGGTGATGCTGAACTGGTACGTGGTGCATCGCCGCAACAAGCGGCTGCCGCCGGTGGCGCAGGCGTTCAGGCATTTTTTGCTGCGCGAGGGCGCGGCGATGATACAGAAGCTGATTCCTTTCGAACCGCATCCGCAGCTGCAAGCCGAGCCGTTACCGAAACCGGCGCGCAAAAAAAAGCCGGCGGCGGCCGGCTCTTAACTTCTTGACTGCGGGTTGCTTATCGTTTTGTTTTAAGCTTTTGCAATCTCATGATTCGACATCAGTTCGATCGCGCGGCACAGGGCCGAGTGATCGAGCCCAGCCATGCCGTGCGCCGCGCATGAATTCATCAACTCCTGCGCGGTTGCGGTATTCGGCAGCGAAATGCCGAGCGCCTTGGCGCCCTGCAAAGCCAGATTCAAATCCTTTTGATGCAGCTCGATGCGGAAGCCCGGATTGAAGGTGCGCTTGACCATGCGCTCGCCATGCACTTCCAGGATGCGGGAAGCCGCAAAGCCGCCCATCAGCGCCTGCCGTACCTTGGCCGGATCCGCGCCTGCCTTCGACGCGAACAACAGCGCTTCGGCCACCGCCTGGATGTTCAGCGCCACGATGATCTGATTGGCGACCTTGGTGGTCTGGCCGTCGCCGTTGCCGCCGACCAACGTGATGTTCTTGCCCATCAGTTCGAACAGCGGCTTGACTTTTTCGTACGCCGTTTCCGGTCCGCCCACCATGATCGTCAGCGATGCGGCCTTGGCGCCGACTTCACCGCCGGACACCGGCGCATCCAGATATTCACAGCCGAGCTTGTTGATTTTCTTGGCGAATTCCTTGGTCGCCATTGGCGAGATGGAACTCATGTCGACCACGATCTTGCCGCCGCTCAACCCCTTCGCCACGCCGTCTTCGCCGAACAGGGCCGCCTCCACGTGCGGGGTGTCCGGCACCATCACGATGATGATGTCGCTGCGCTTGGCGACTTCGGCGCCCGAAGTGCAGACCGTCGCGCCGCCGTCGATCAGGTTGGCCGGTGGATTCTTGATGTCGTGCAAATACAGCTTATGTCCGCCGTTCTGCAAATTGGCCGCCATCGGCGCGCCCATGATGCCCAGACCGATAAATCCTACGTTCAACATAATTTTCTCCTGTGGTTTTCTCGTTGTCTATTTACGCTGCCTGATGCGCCGCGCGCCATCCCAGTCCCTCGACCGTGCCGGCCTTGGGCTTGTACTCGCAACCGACCCAGCCGTCGTAGCCGATCTCGTCGAGCATCGCCAGCAGATAGCGATAATTGATCTCGCCGGTACCCGGTTCGAAACGTCCCGGATTGTCGGCCACCTGGATGTGCTTGATCATCGGCAGATTGGCCTTGATGGTCGCCGCCAGTTCGCCTTCCATGCGCTGCATGTGATAAATGTCGTACTGGACAAACAAATTATCGGAACCGGTGTCCTTGATCAGATCCAGCGCCTGCCGGGTGCCGCTCAGGAAAAATCCGGGAATGTCGAAGGTATTGATCGGCTCGATCAACAGACGGATTTTTTCTTCCTTCAGCTGCTTCGCGGCGAAGGCCAGATTGTCGACCATGGTCGCGCGCGCAAGCTCCGCGTCGACGCCTTTGGGCGCAATTCCGACCAGGCAGTTGAGCTGCTTGACGCCCAGCACCTTGGCGTAACGGATGGCGTCGCCGACGCCGTCCTGGAATTCCGCGACGCGGTCCGGATGGCATGCGATGCCGCGTTCGCCCGCATCCCAATTACCGGCCGGCAAATTGTGCAGCACCAGATCCAGGTGGAAATGGTTCAGCTTGTCGGCGATTTGATCGGCGTGAAACGCATAGGGAAATAAGAACTCGACGCCCTGAAAACCGGCGCGCGCGGCAGCTTCGAAGCGGTCGAGGAAACTTACCTCGTTGAACAACATAGTCAGATTGGCAGCTAATTTCGGCATGATTTTTTCTGTTCACATGAAATGGTAAGCAACATAATATGCACCGGCGCACCGTCGCTGCGGTCCGCCGATGCATCCATTGTGACGGATTACTTCACATCGAGCACTTCATTGAACTCGTTGATTGCATCGATATCCGTTCCCATCGCGATATTGGTCACGCGTTCGAGAATGACTTCCACCACCACCGGCACGCTGAATTGTTTCATCAATTCGCGCGCCTTGGCGAAGGCGGGAGCGATGTCTTCCGGCTTGAACACGCGAATCGCCTTGCAGCCCAGACCTTCGACCACCGCCACATGATCCACGCCGTAGCCGTTGAGCTCCGGAGCATTCACGTTCTCGAACGCCAGTTGCACGCAGTAATCCATTTCGAAACCGCGCTGCGCCTGACGGATCAGACCGAGGTAGGAATTGTTGACCAGCACGTGGATGTACGGCAGTTTGAATTGCGCGCCGACGGCCAGTTCCTCGATCATGAACTGGAAATCGTAATCGCCGGAAATCGCCACGATATCGCCGGTAGGATCGGAGACGCGCACACCCAGCGCCGCCGAAATGGTCCAGCCCAAAGGACCCGCCTGGCCGCAGTTGATCCAGTGACGCGGCTGATAGACGTGCAGGAATTGCGCGGCGGCGATCTGCGACAGACCGATACTGGCCACATAGCGCACGTCCTTACCGAAGAACTTGTTCATCTCGTCGTACACGCGCAGCGGCTTGACTGGCACGTCGTTGAAATCGGACTTGCGCAGCATGGTGCGCTTGCGTTCCTGGCATTCGTTCAGCCACTTGGTGCGATCTTTCAGCTTGCCCTTGGCCTTCCATTCGCGCGCCACTTCGACGAACAGCGCCAGCGCGGCGCCAGCGTCGGAAACGATGCCGTAATCGGGCCCGAATACCCGGCCGATTTGCGTCGGTTCGATATCCACGTGAACGAATTTGCGGTCTTTGGTAAACACTTCGACCGAACCGGTATGGCGGTTGGCCCAGCGGTTGCCGATGCCCAGCATGAAATCGGAAGCCAGCACGGTCGCATTGCCGTAACGATGGCTGGTCTGCAGACCGGCCATCCCCGCCATTTGCGGATGATCGTCCGGAATCGTGCCCCAGCCCATCAATGTCGGAATCACCGGCACGCCGGTGATTTCGGCGAATTCGACCAGCAGCTCCGACGCGTTCGCATTGATGATGCCGCCGCCGGCGGTGATCAACGGACGCTCCGCCTCGTTGAGCATGGTCAGCGCTTTTTCGATCTGTTCGCGCGAAGCCTTCGGCTTGAACGCGCCCATAGGCTCATAGGTGTCGGGATCGAATTCGATCTGCGCCACCTGCACGTCGAACGGCAAATCGATCAGCACCGGGCCCGGACGGCCGGAGCGCATCAGGTGAAACGCTTGCTGGAATACGCGCGGCACCAGCGCCGGTTCGCGCACCGTCACCGCCCACTTGGTGACCGGCTTGGCGATCGATTCGATATCGACAGCCTGGAAATCTTCCTTGTAAATGCGGGCGCGCGGCGCCTGGCCGGTAATGCAGAGAATCGGTATCGAATCGGCTTGCGCGGAATACAGACCGGTGATCATGTCGGTGCCGGCAGGGCCGGAAGTGCCGATGCACACGCCGATGTTGCCGGCCTTGGCGCGGGTATAACCCTCCGCCATGTGCGATGCGCCTTCCACGTGGCGCGCCAGGAAATGCTTGATGCTGTCGCGCTTGCGCAGCGCAGAGTACAGCGGGTTAATGGCCGCGCCCGGCACACCGAAGGCCGCGCTAATGCCTTCTTTTTCCATCACGTAAACAGCCGCTTCGGCCGCAGTCATCTTTGCCATGTCTATCTCCAAGTATCGAATGCCAAACTACATAAGAATTCTAAGCGGATAGTAGAGCGAAAAACCGGCGTTGATAAGGCGATAAAATATCGTGTGATTCGATACTTAAAGTATGGAATAATCAAATTTCATCAAAAATCGCCAGGCCCTTCGACCATGGATAAACTGAAAGAAATGACCGCCTTTGTCGAAGCCGTCGACAAGGGCAGCCTCGCCCGCGCCGCGCTGGAACAGAAGATCACGCCGGTTATGCTGGGCCGCCGCATAGACGCGCTCGAGAAGCGGCTCGGCGTTAAATTGATGCATCGCACCACGCGGCATCTGACGCTGACGGACCAGGGCTCCGTGTTCCTGGAATACTGCCGCAAGCTGCTCAGCGAACTGGACATCGCCGAAAAAATCGTGTCCGAAGGCCGCCACAAGGCCACCGGCCATCTGATCGTCTCCGCCCCCGCCTCGTTCGGCCGCCTGCACGTCGCACCGCATGCCCCGGCATTCGTGAAAGCGCATCCGAATGTACAGATTTCATTCAACCTGACCGACCAGGTGGTCGATCTGGTGCGCGACGGCTATCAGGTGGGCATCCGCATCGGCGGCGCCATCGACCCCAATTTTGTCGCGGTCAAACTGGCGAACAACCGGCGCGCGGTCTGCGGCACGCCGGATTATTTCGACCGGCACGGCATCCCGCGCACGCTGGAAGACCTGGCGCATCACAACTGCCTGGCGTTCAATATGCAGGGCGGACAGCAGCGCGGCTGGTATTTTCAAAAGGAAGGCAAGCCGGTGACCGTCAAGGTGGCGGGCAATCTTGACTGCAACGACGGCGAGGCACTGCATCGCTGGGCCCGCGAAGGCATAGGCCTGGCTTGGCGTTCGACCTGGGAAATCCAGTCGGAGCTGGCTGCCGGCGAACTGATTACCGTGCTCGACGACTATGCGTTGCCGGATTACGACATCATGGCGGTTTATATGCAGCAGCGGCATTTGCCGGCCAAAGTGCGGTTTTTTATCGATGCGCTGAAGGCGATTTATGCGCAGCCGGGATATTGGGGCGGCCGTCATTGAAACCGAACGCAATATCCCGTTGAGAGCTGGCTGATCAAGCCGGAGCCGGAGCCGGCAAAGGCGTTTTCCTAAATGACCCGTTCCTCGCGCAAGGCCGCGATCTGCATCTTGGAATACCCCAACAGTTCCAGTACCTCGTCGGTATGCTCGCCCAGCAACGGCGAACGCGTCACCTCGGTGGAACTGTCGGACAGCTTGATCGGATTGCCCACCGACAAGTACTTGCCGCGCTCCGGATGATCGACTTCGACGATGGTGCCGGTCGCCCGCAGCGACGGCTCCTCGGCGATTTCCTTCATCGACAGGATAGGACCGCACGGGATATGGAATTTGTTCAAAATATCCATCGCCTCGAATTTGGTCTTCGACTTGGTCCACTCTTCCACAGTGGCGAAGATCGCCGGCAAATGCGGCAGACGCGCGCGCGGCGTTGCATAGGCCGGATCGGTGATCCACTCGTCCTTGCCGATCACCTTGCAGATCTCGGCCCACACCGGCGCCTGCGCGATGAAATAGATATAGGCATTGGGATCGGTCTCCCAACCCTTGCACTTGAGCGTCCAGCCCGGCTGGCCGCCACCCGATGCATTGCCGGCGCGCGGCACCGCCTCGCCAAAATCGCCGGTGGCGAATTGCGGATATTCTTCCATCGTGCCGGTGCGTTCCAGCCGTTGCTGATCGCGCAGCTTGACGCGGCACAGATTGAGCACCGAATCCTGCATCGACGCCTCCACCAATTGCCCGCGGCCGGTCTGTTTGCGCTGGTACAAGGCGGTCACGATGCCCAGCGCCAGATGCAGGCCGGTGCCGCTATCGCCGATTTGCGCGCCGGTAACCATCGGCGGGCCGTCGGCAAACCCTGTGGTCGAGGCCGAGCCGCCGGTGCATTGCGCGACATTTTCATAGACTTTGCAGTCGGCATAAGGGCCGGGGCCGAAGCCCTTGACCGACGCCACGATCATTGCCGGATTGAGTTCCTGAATGCGCTTCCAGCTGAAGCCCATGCGATCCAGCGCGCCCGGCGCGAAATTTTCGACTAGCACATCGCATTGCTTGATTAAAGTCTCAAGCACTTCCTTGCCTTTGGGATTTTTGGTATCGAGCGTCATCGAGCGCTTGTTGTGATTCAACATCGTGAAATACAAGCTGTCGACACCGGGAATATCGCGCAACTGCCCACGCGTTGCATCACCCTCGCCGGCGCGCTCCACCTTGATGACATCGGCGCCGAACCAGGCCAGCAATTGCGTGCATGTCGGCCCCGATTGCACGTGGGTAAAATCGAGAATACGAACGCCATCCAAGGCTTTGCTCATGATAATCAGTCTCCGATTGTTTAGAACTCATTCGATAAATAACTGCAGTCGGGAACGATACGGGCATCTATTATATTGCCATGCCGCGCCTGCCGGTCCGGAAAGCGCCCGTCGCTGCACACCGGATAGCATCATTCGCACTGAAAGCTGCTTATGAAATGAACTCTAGTTATTTTTAATTATGCTCCACGCTGAATCATCGAAGCGAATTTCGTCGTTAATTCGTACACGCTCATGGCATTCGATGCCGACGCCCGGATTGTGTCCGAACGCCCCTTTCGTCATGCGGTGCGTGCTTGCCAAGCATATTGCGTTTGTACTGTCCAAGCCGGTCGCGGACGTCATACCTGAGTTCACGTATGAAACCTTGTATGAAACTCATCATATCGAAGCGGTCTTGCTGAGCTCATTGACCATGGTCAATTTTCGGCGGATCGCCAAATCACAGGGTGAGCGCATACCACACGCTCCGCGGAAATCTCAGCAGGTAAGATATCTCAATGCGATGGGGATTCCAGGCCTCCGGACATTTTTATTTTTTTGCGGAAAAACCTTCGTTTCCGGCGCCTTCAGCGCGGCGCCGCCGTCGCCCCCAGCCAGAATTTCAATTGCGCCGACCGGATATTGCCCTCATCGTCGAAGTATTTTCCCTGCCAGTCGGCCGGCTTCAGTCCGAGCATCGCATCGGCTTTTTTCTGCCCGCGCAACTGCACCAGCCAGCGCCACGAAAAATGATCGTAGATATCCAGTACATGCGTGGCGTAAGCCTGGGCCAATGCATGGTGCCCCCGGACGATCACCAGGTTTTCGTCATTGTTGTAGGACGCCCGATAACCTAGATTATGACTGCCCGTGACCACCGCGCAACGATCGGAAAACGGATCGACCACCACAATCTTGTCGTGCGTGACGGCAAAGCCGGCGGATAGAATTTCCTTTTGCCAGCCGGCCGGAATCACCGTGGTCAGCGCCTTGGCCGAAATCACGCGCGGATCCTGTTTTTCCGGCGGACTGCCCTTGGTCCGTTTGGGAGGTTCGACGCCCTGCAGCTCATACAGGAATCCCGCCGCCGCCGAAGGATTGGTCACGCATCCGCGCACGAACAAATCCTTGTTTGCCTTCTGCGCCTCGCCGATCCAATTGACCACGCTCGGCGTGCCCGGATAAAACGCCAGAAATAGCACCGCCTGCCGCGCGCCGGCGATCAGTTCCGCCACCTCGCCCATGTCAGGCGGCCGCGCTTCGTTCGTGCGCGCACGCCCGCGCTGCTGCGGCGTATTCGGCGAGAACCAGCTGGTCGCGCTCGCGCCGCCATCCAGCTTCAACACCTTGGATTTCTGATCCCATGCCCGCAGCGCCGCTCCCTGCAAGGCTTTCGGATCGCCCGCCGCGGCCTGGGTATCCTTGGCCAGCTGATTCCAGTAATCGAAATAGCGCTTCGCCAGCGCCGCATCGTCCGACACGATGGTGTTGTTGGTTTGCGTACACAGGCCGGTCGCCGTCCAATTGGTCGACCCGAACAGCACCGCCTTCGCTTTGCCTTTGGCGTCCACATACACGACGAATTTATTGTGAGCGATGTGATTGTCGGGCGCCATGCGGTCGATCAGCGTGCCGGCGGTCTTGCGCAGGCGTTTGCGCGATGCATCGTTGCCGTCGGTCATGCCGCTGGCGCTTTGCTGATCGCTGGCCTTGGGATTGGATAGAACCAGATGCAATTTCTTGCCGGCGCCCTCCAGCGCCGAAATCAATTCGTCGTCGCCCAGCTCATACAGCGCTGCATGGAGGCTGCCGCCGCCGTCGGCGCGCGCGACGAAATCCAGCAGTGCGGCGATCATGTCGCCGGCCAGACTCTTGCGCAGAGCATTGCCCGGCACCGCGACCACTTTCAGCAAACCGGTTTTTCCCGCACGGCCGTTCATCGCGCGCGACACGCGCTGCGTCGAAATCAGGCCGCGATTGAAATACGCGCGCAGATCCGGCGCCACTTGCGGCGTCAGCGACACCTCATTCGAAATCGCAAAACCGACGCGCATCGGCGTCAGCTTTCCGGGCTGGCCTTCCAGCGGCACGATTTTGTAGCGAAAGGTACGCGATCCGGTGGCGTCGGCAATCAGCCGCGCATACGGATCTTTCCAATAAAATTTCTGGATCGGGAATTGTTCGGTGGTCTGCCCTGCCAGGCGCTTCGTGCCGGGAAACACTGCCATCGACGGCAGCGGCGTTTCCTTGCCGTGCGCGTCGATGCGGTAGACCGCGAAACCCATGCAGGAAGGCAATTGGCGTCCGTAACTCCAGGCCACCACAACCACGTCGTTGTCGGCAAATGCGACGGCGTTTTGCATGCGTTTCTCCTTGGGAAGAAGTCCCGTCAACACGGCCCCACGGGCCGTGCACGGCAATCCATTTCCTGAAATAACGCTGCATTATGACCTGCGGATGACCCCTACAGGGAACGGACGCATGTTTGAAAAAATGGATTGGAAATACAATACGCGTTGAAAAACCAAAGAGGATAAATCATGCATGCGGATTTCTGGCTAGAGCGGTGGAGTGACGGGCGCACGCATTTTCATCAGCCGCAAGTAACGGCGTTGCTGCGGAAGCACTGGCCATCCCTGTCGTTGCCGCCCGGCAGCCGCGTGTTGGTGCCGCTTTGCGGTAAATCGCTGGATATGATCTGGCTGGCGGAACAGGGTTATCGCGTGCTTGGTGTCGAACTGTCGCAACTCGGTGTCGAGCAATTTTTTGCGGAGAACGACCTGTCTCCCGATATCCGCAGCACGGCGTCGGGCGCCCACTATTGCGCCGGCAACATCGAAATCGTTTGCGGCGATATCTTCAAGCTGGACGCCGCTACGCTGTCGGGCTGCGTCGGCGTATACGACCGCGCCGCCCTGGTCGCCCTTCCGGCAGACATGCGCGAACGGTATGTCCGGCATGTTTATGCGCAGCTTTCAGGTCAATATCGAGGGCTGTTGATTACGCTGGATTATGCGCAGGAGCGCATGGACGGCCCGCCGTTCTCGGTTCCGGATCGGGAAGTCCAGGCGCTGTATGCGCGGCACTCCGAGGCTGTGGCGATCGATAGGATCGATATTCTGGACGAAGAACCCAAATTCGCCGGGCGTGGCCTGGCGGCCTTGGATACAGTCGTGTATCGCTTGCAGGGCAAGCGTTAAAACGTCTCCCAGTCGTCCTCGCCGGCCATCGATGCGATTTTGGATGCATGCGGCGCGGCCGGCGCGGTCCGTTGGACCGGTGCCGTGATGTTCGCCGTCGCGGCTGGCCGTTGCGGCGCCGCTTTCGGGCTTGCTTGAGGCGCTGCTTTAGGCGCTGCTTTAGGCGCCGGGCGCTCCGCCGCCTTAACCGTCGCCGAAGCCGCCGGATCAGGTTTGCGCAACGGCGCTGCCGGCGACGCAAGCGCGGAAGCCGCACCCGCTTCCTCCGAAACGCGGAATTCCGATACCGCCTCCACCAGCATGCGCGCCTGCTCCTCCAGTGAACCGGCGGCGGCGGCGGCCTGCTCCACCAGCGCGGCATTTTGCTGCGTGACCCGATCCATCTGCGTGATCGCGTCGTTGACCTGACCGATGCCCTGACTCTGCTCTTCCGAAGCCGACGATATTTCGCCCATGATGTCGGTGACCCGCTTCACGGCGACCACGACTTCGTCCATCGTCGCGCCCGCGCGCGTGACCAGCTCCGAACCGCTGTCGACCCGCGTCACCGAATCGTCGATCAGGCCCTTGATTTCCTTGGCCGCCTGCGCGCTGCGTTGCGCCAGGCTGCGCACTTCCGAGGCGACCACCGCAAAACCGCGCCCCTGTTCGCCCGCCCGCGCCGCTTCCACCGCCGCGTTCAACGCCAGAATATTGGTCTGAAACGCGATCCCGTCGATGACGCCGATGATGTCGGCGATCTTGCGCGAGCTTTGCGTGATGCCTTCCATGGTTTCCACCACCTGCCCCACCACATCCCCGCCGCGCACCGCAATATCGGACGCGGTGCGCGCCAATTGCCCGGCCTGCCGCGCGTTGTCGGCGTTTTGCTTCACGGTCGCGGTCAACTGTTCCATGCTCGATGCCGTCTCTTCCAGCGACGCCGCCTGCTGTTCGGTGCGCGACGACAGGTCCAGATTGCCGGCGGCAATTTCGCGCGCGCCTACGTTAATCGCCTCCGTGCCCTTGCGAATCCGGACGATGGTCCCGGCCAGATGCAATTGCATCTGACGCATCATGAACAGCAGGCTGCTGGTGTCCTTCGCGCCTACCGCGACCTGTAAATTCAGATCGCCGTCGGCGATCTTGGTGGCGACGGCGGCGGCATACGCCGGTTCGCCGCCGAGACTGCGCATCACGCTGCGCATGACGGCAAACGTCATCGCCGACAGCGCGCCGCCGATCAACACCAGGTAAACCAGCATTTTTCGTATATAGGCGTAAAACTCGGTGTCCACGCTTTCCACAGAAACGCCGGTGGAAATGGTCCAGCCCCAGGGTTGGAAATACCTGGCGTAGGTTATTTTGGGAGCCGCCACCGTTTCGCCCGGCCGCACGAATGCATAGGTGACGTAGGCGTCGCCGCTGGCGCGCGCGACACGGGCCTGCTCCTGTATGTAAAGCTCGCCGGACGCGCCGGCATTGCCTTTCATGTTGCGGCCGACGATCTGCGGATTCGGGTGCACGACGTTGACGAAATCGGCGTCGTACACCACATAATAGCCATCAGGCGTAAAACGCATCGGAGTCAATGCCGCCTTCGCCTGCTTCTGTGCCTCCGGTAGCGCCAGTTCGCCGCGGGCGACCTTGGCGGCGTACTCATGGAGCACCGTTTCGCCGATTTCAACCTCGGATTTCAGCGCGATTCTGCGCTCCTGCAGCATGACGCTGCGCGCATTCCAAACCGACCACGCGCCCAGCATTACCAATCCAAGCCACATCAAGGCGAGGATCAACCACAATTTGGCGCTCAGTCTCAAGTTCTTCATCTAGTCCCCTTTTTCATTTTTTTAATATTTTCGTCACCGCGCCGCTCCGGCGAACCGTAGGCCAGGCCTACGGTTAACGGATGGACGGCGCGCATCTTGAACGATTTTTAGGCGCTTATCCCCGCGGCGCGGCAGTATAATGACGCGGTTTTGCCATAATAGCCGTATTGCGCTGCAGAAACTCAGCAAATCTGTCACGCCGAAAGCCTCCCCTTTTTTCTTCTCCGTTTTTGACGCCCAGTGAACCCATTACTCGATCAGCTGCAACCGTATCCCTTCGAAAAACTGAAACAGTTGTTTGCCGGCGTTGCGCCGAATCCTGCTTATTCGGCTATCAGCCTGGGGATAGGCGAGCCCAAGCATCCGACCCCGCCCTTCATCCTGCAAGCCATGGCCGACGACAAGCAGGGGCTGGCGACTTATCCGGTGACCATCGGCGGCGAACCGCTGCGCAGGGCGATCGCCGGCTGGCTGGAGCGGCGCTACGGCCTGCCCCCGGTCGATCCGGCCACCCAGGTGCTGCCGGTCAACGGCTCGCGCGAAGCCCTGTTCGCGCTGGCGCAAACGGTGGTCAGCGGCAACGATGCGCTGGTCATGTGCCCGAATCCGTTTTATCAGATCTACGAGGGCGCGGCCTATCTGACCGGCGCCCGGCCGTATTTCGTCAACTCCGACCCGGCGCGCAATTTCGCGCCGGATTACGCGGCGGTGCCCGCCGAAGTCTGGTCGCGCGTGCAATTGCTGTATATCTGCTCTCCCGGCAATCCCACCGGCGCCGTGCTGGGGCTGGACGAATGGCGCGAGCTGTTTGCGCTGTCGGACCGCTACGGCTTCGTGATCGCCTCCGATGAATGCTATTCGGAAATCTATTTCAAGCCGGAAGCGCCGCTGGGCGGCATGGAGGCGGCGCATAAGCTGGGACGCGGCGGCTATCCGCGCCTGATCACGTTCTCGAGCCTGTCGAAACGCTCGAATGTGCCGGGCATGCGCTCCGGATTCGTCGCCGGCGACGCGGAGATCATGAAAAAATTCCTGCTTTACCGCACCTATCAGGGCGGCGCCATGAGTCCGGTGGTCCAGACCGCGTCCGTGGCGGCATGGAACGACGAAGCCCATGTGCGGGAAAACCGCGCCAAATACGTCGCCAAATTCGCCGCCGTCACGCCGCTGCTGGCCGAGGTGCTGGACGTGGCGCTGCCGGACGCCGGCTTTTACCTTTGGGCCAAAGTCGATAAAATCGCCGCCATTTCGGATACCGAATACGCGCGGCGCCTGTATGCCGAATATAATGTGACGGTTTTGCCCGGCAGTTATCTGGCGCGCGAAGCCCATGGCGGCAATCCCGGCGAGGGACGCATCCGCATGGCGCTGGTGGCGGAAACCGCGGAATGCCTGGAAGCGGCGCGCCGCATCGTCAGCTTTACGCGTTCCCTGGGACGCTAGGGCCTGCCTGTTAATAAGCAATTCAGTTTTACGTATTTCAACTTTCGCTCAGATAGATAAAAAAATGACTCAATCCCTTCAGAAATTGCTCGATCAGGCGTGGGAAGACCGCGCCAGTTTTTCGCCTAAATCGGCGCCGCAGGAAGTCCGAGACGCCGTCAAGCACGTCATCGACGAACTGAACCAGGGTTCGCTGCGCGTGGCGCAAAAGACCGACGGCGCCTGGGTCGTCAATCAATGGGTCAAGAAAGCCGTGCTGCTGTCGTTTCGCCTGGAAGACAACCTGCCGATGCCGGCCGGCGCGGACATGCAGTTCTATGACAAGGTGCCGACCAAGTTCGCCAATTACACCGCCGAAGACTTCGCCAAGGGCGGTTTCCGCGTGGTGCCGCCGGCCGTCGCGCGGCATGGCAGCTTCATAGGCAAGAACGTGATTCTGATGCCGTCCTACGTCAACATCGGCGCTTATGTCGATGAAGGCGCGATGGTCGATACCTGGGCCACCGTCGGCTCCTGCGCGCAGATCGGCAAGAACGTCCACCTGTCCGGCGGCGTCGGCATCGGCGGCGTGCTGGAGCCGATGCAGGCCAATCCGACCATCATCGAAGACAACTGCTTCATCGGCGCCCGTTCGGAAATCGTCGAAGGCGTGATCGTCGAGGAAAACTCGGTGATTTCGATGGGCGTGTATATCGGACAGTCGACCAAGATTTACGATCGCGCGACCGGCGAAGTCAGCTATGGCCGCGTTCCGGCCGGTTCGGTGGTGGTGTCGGGCAATCTGCCTTCGGCGGACGGCAAGTACAGCTTGTATTGCGCGGTGATTGTTAAGCGGGTGGATGCTCAGACTCGGGCCAAGACCGCCATAAACGAACTCCTCCGCGATTGAAGCGCTGATTAAGCGGCGCAGGGGCCCCAATCGCCGAACTGCGATGCTCACCGTACGTATAGTACGGCTGCGCTTCTCCTTCAGCGCTTGGGGCCCCTGCGCCACTTACTCAGCACTTCAATGCCCTAATTAGGTTGTTTGAAGGCTCGCTTCGCTTTGCCCTTGGCTCGCTTTGCTTTGCTTTGGCTCGCTTTGCTTTGCCTTGTTAATTTGGGTTGCGGTTTCTTTGAATTTTTCTCCATAGCTCATACCATGCCGCCTTCCGCAAAACCTGCTGTCACCGTCTACGGAATTCCGAATTGTTCCACGGTTAAGAACGCCCGCGTCTGGCTGGATGAGCATGGCATCGCGTATACCTTTCACGATTTTAAGAAGGCCGGGGTGGATTTGGCGTTGGTCGATTCCTGGCTGCCGCACTTGGGGCTGGATGTGCTGATTAACCGCAAGGGCACGACTTGGCGCGCGCTGAGCGATGCGCAAAAGGCGGCGGCCGAGGACCGGGGGCAGGCTACGGCGCTGATGATCGCGCAGCCGTCTGTCATCAAGCGGCCGGTGCTGGCGGTCGATGGCGTGGTCCATGTCGGTTTTTCCGACGCCGTTTATTCACAGATTTTTCCTGCTTCCGGGACCGTATTATGAGTAAAACGCTGGCGCTGACCGAAAAACTGATCGCCTTGTCGTCCGTTACGCCGGAGGATAAGGGCTGTCAGGCTTATCTGATCGATCTGCTGGCGCCGCTCGGGTTCATCTGTGAAACCATGCAGTCCGGCGATGTCACCAATCTGTGGGCCCGCCGCGGCGCGGCGCGGCCGTTGCTGGTGTTCGCCGGTCATACCGATGTCGTGCCCACCGGTCCGCTGGAGCAGTGGCAATCGCATCCGTTCGCGCCTACCCATCGCGATGGCAAACTGTACGGCCGCGGCGCGGCCGATATGAAGACGTCGATCGCCGCGATGGTCGTCGCGGTCGAGGAGTTCACCGCCGCGCATCCCGATCACAAGGGGTCGATCGGGTTTCTGATCACCAGCGACGAAGAGGGGCCGGCTACCGACGGCACGGTGATCGTTTGCGAGCGCCTGAAGGCGCGCGATGAACAACTCGATTACTGCATCGTCGGGGAACCGACGTCGGCCGCGACGCTGGGCGATATGATCAAGAACGGCCGCCGCGGCACCATGTCCGGCAGGCTGGTCGTCAAAGGCGTCCAGGGCCATATCGCTTATCCGCAGCTGGCGAAAAACCCCATTCATCTGGCCGCGCCGGCGCTGGCGCAGCTGGCCGCGGAAAACTGGGACGACGGCAATGAGTACTATCTGCCGACCTCTTGGCAGATGTCGAATATCCATGGCGGCACCGGCGCCTCCAATGTCATTCCCGGTGAAGTCGCGGTCGATTTCAATTTCCGCTTTTCGACCGCCAGTACGGTCGAAGGCTTGCAGCAGCGGGTGCATGCGATGCTCGATGCCTACGGTTTCGAATACTCGCTGAAATGGACTGTCGGCGGATTGCCGTTCCTGACGCCGCGCGGCACGTTGAGCAATGCGATCGCTGCCGCGATTCTGGATGAGACCGGAATTGCCACCGAGCTGTCGACCACCGGGGGCACCTCCGATGGACGCTTCATCGCGCAGATCTGCCCGCAGGTGATCGAATTCGGACCGCCCAACGCCAGTATTCACAAGATCGACGAGCACATCGAAGTGCGCCATATCGATCCGTTGAAGAATATCTATCGCCGCACCATGGAAAACCTGTTGCTGTAACGGCAGCCGGATTCTTAACCATTGATCGCCCCATGCAACAACCACGAAGCAGCGCCATGACACCAAACCATTTCTCCACCATCCGCGATCTGTTGCGCTATGCGGTAACGCGCTTCAATGCAGCCGGCCTGGCCTTTGGACACGGCAGCAGCAACGCGCTGGACGAGGCCGCCTATCTGATCCTGCATACGCTGCGGCTGCCGCTGGATCAGTTGGAACCGTTTCTCGATGCGCGCCTGTTGCAGGACGAAATCGATGCGGTGCTGGGCGTGATCGAGAAACGCAGCGTCGATCGCGTACCGGCTGCGTATATCACCAACGAAGCCTGGCTGGGCACTTATCGCTTTTATGTCGATGAACGGGTGATCGTGCCGCGCTCGTTCATCGCCGAACTGGTTCCGGAACAATTCGCGCCCTGGCTGACGGCGCCCGACAGCGTGTCTGAAATCCTGGATCTGTGCACCGGTTCCGGCTGCCTGCCGGTGCTGATGGCCGACGTGTTTCGCGGTGCGCACATCGACGCGGTCGACATCTCGCCGGATGCGTTGCAGGTGGCGCGCCGTAATGTCGACGAATACGCGCTGCAGGATCGCATCGCGCTGGTCGAGTCGGATTTGTATAACAGCCTGCCGCCGAAAAAATACGACCTGATCATCAGCAACCCGCCTTACGTGAATGCCGGCGCGATGGAGAAATTGCCGCAGGAATACCGCCGCGAACCGGCGCTGGCGCTGGCCGGCGGCGACGACGGCATGGATCTGGTGCGCCGCATCGTCGCCGGCGCCAAAGAGTACCTGACGCCGGGCGGCGTGCTGATCGTCGAAATCGGCCATGAACGCGCGCATGCGGAAGCGGCTTTTCCCGATCTGGAATTGACCTGGATTTCGACCAGCGCCGGCGACGATATGGTATTCCTGCTGAGCGCCGGGCAGTTGCCGTAAACGTTTGCCCGCTCCACCATAAGCGCCGCCGCACATTGTTTCTTGCTGCGGCGCGACCCTATTCAAGCAAATAAAGTAAATAGATGATTCGTTTTCAACAAGTTAGTCTGATGCGCGGCATCAAGCCGTTGCTCGATACGGTCGACGTCACGCTCAATCCGGGCGACAAGATCGGTTTGATCGGCGCCAACGGCGCCGGCAAATCCAGTCTGTTCGGCCTGTTGCGCGGCGAACTGCACGCCGATGCCGGAGAAATCGACTTCCCCGCCAAATGGCGCATGGCCTATGTGGCGCAGGAAACGCCGGCCCTGGACCGGGCGGCGCTGGATTACGCCATCGACGGCGACGTCACGCTGCGCAAATTGGAGGCGCAGCTGGCGCAGGCCGAAAGCGAGGCGGAAACCGCGGCCAACGGCATTCTGATCGGCGAGCTGCATAGCGCTCTGGCCGATGCCGATGCTTATACCGTGCAGTCGCGCGGCGAACAATTATTGCTGGGACTGGGTTTCAGCCTGGATCAAATGCAGCAGCCGGTGGCCAGCTTCTCCGGCGGCTGGCGCATGCGGCTCAATCTGGCGCAGGCGCTGATGTGCCCTTCCGACCTGCTGCTGCTGGACGAACCGACCAACCATCTGGATCTGGATGCGATCATCTGGCTGGAAGAATGGCTCAAGCGCTATGCGGGCACACTGGTGATCATTTCGCACGATCGCGACTTCCTCGACGGCGTGGTGAATGTGATCGTGCAGATCGACGAACGCAAGCTCAAGCGTTATTCAGGCAACTATTCCTCGTTCGAACGCCAGCGCGCCGCCCAACTGATACTGGCGCAAGGCACGCTGGAAAAGCAGACCCGCCAACGCGCGCATCTGGAATCCTTCGTCAACCGCTTCAAGGCGCAAGCCAGTAAGGCGCGTCAGGCGCAGAGCCGGATGAAGGCTCTGGCCAAAATGGAAGAGCTCGCGCCGTTGCGCGCGGCGGCCGAATTCTCCTTCGAATTCCGCGAACCGTTGAATGCGCCGAATCCGCTGCTGGTGCTGGAGGAGGTCAATGCCGGCTATCGCATCGCCAATCCGAAGGACGATTCGGTACAGCAAAAAATCATCGTCAACAACATCAATTTCTCGCTGCAGATCGGCCAGCGCATCGGCCTGCTGGGCGTCAACGGCGCCGGCAAATCGACGCTGATCAAAACCATTTCCGGCGACCTGCAGCCGCTGACCGGCGAGGCGGTGATCGGCAAGGGCCTGTCGATCGGTTATTTCGCCCAGCATCAGGTCGAAATGCTGCGCCACGACGAATCGCCGCTGTGGCATCTGGCCAAGATCGCGCCGACTGTGCGCGAGCAGGAACTGCGCAATTTCCTGGGCAGTTTCAATTTTCCGGGCACCATGGTGACCAGTCCGATCGCGCCGTTTTCCGGCGGCGAGAAAGCCCGTCTGGCGCTGGCGCTGATCGTCTGGCAGCGGCCGAACCTGCTGCTGCTCGACGAACCGACCAACCACCTGGATCTGGAAACGCGGGAAGCGCTGACCATGGCGCTGGCGCAATTCGAAGGCACGCTGGTATTGGTTTCGCATGACCGGCATCTGTTGCGCGCCACCACCGACCAGTTCATCATCGTCGCCGACGGCAAATTGCAGCCGTTCGACGGCGATCTGGACGATTACAAGGATTGGCTGTTCAAGACCAAGCTGGGCAAAGGCACCACGGTGCTGCCGGCGGTCAACAAGGAGGACAGTCTGCCGCAAGCGGCGCCGGTCGCGGCGGCCCCCGCCATCGATCGCCGCGATCAGAAAAAAATCGACGCCGAACAGCGCCAGCGCCTTGCCGCGCAAAGAAAGCCGGTCGAAGCGCGCTTGAAACGCGTCGAAGAAAAGATGGCGAAGCGCAATGCGCAGATGGTTGAAATCGAAGCGAAATTATCGGACCAATCGATCTACGATCAGGCCAAGAAAGCGGAATTGAAAACCTTGCTGACAGACCAGGCTTTTTATAAAAAGGATCTGGAACAATTGGAAGCTGAATGGATGAAGGAACAGGAAACGCTGGAAAAAATCGGTATCGCCTGATTTATTGCTTATTGTGCAATCCCGCTTGAGCGCCATCGGGGGATTTCGGTGCTCAACGATGCGGGCGGTAGATGTCCTGACCCACTTCATTGATCTGGCGGCGTAATTCGCGCCGTTCGTCCGGACTGAGACGGCCGCCGGTCCGATGGTCGTCCTGCTGCGCGTGAACCGCATTCTGCTTGGCCTCGCCGCGACCGTCGAAAGAAGAGCGTTCGATCTGCGCCCTCATTGCCCCGCCGTCCGATTCATTGTGCTTTTGGCCGGTATCGGCAAGCGCCGCGACGGCGCTCCCAAGGAGAACCATACCAAGCAGTAAATGTCTCATACCTATCATAAAAATTAATTTCCCGGACGGACCGAACCTAATTTAATTCCTAAGCATCGCGCATGACCGCACGCACGACCGTATTGTATGCTGCCATATGCCGCCGGTTCAAATTATGGAAGTAAGCTGTGTAACTCTTTGTAATCTTTTAAGCGGCATGCTCAGTTCAACGTCTTTCTAACGTTACCATAACGACATGAACACTAACAACATAACAGCCCAGGTTCCTCAAGCCAAAATTCTCGTCGTTGACGACGACATTCGTTTGCGCGATCTGTTGCGCCGCTACCTCACTGAACAGGGTTTCAACGTCATTACCGCCGAAAACGCCACCGCGCTGAACAAACTATGGATACGCGAACGTTACGATCTGCTGGTGCTGGACCTGATGTTGCCGGGCGAAGACGGTCTGTCGATCTGCCGCCGCCTGCGCGGCGCCGGCGACAAAACCCCGATCATCATGTTGACCGCCAAGGGCGAAGACGTGGACCGCATCATCGGATTGGAGATGGGCGCCGACGATTATCTGCCGAAGCCGTTCAATCCCCGCGAACTGGTGGCCCGCATGAACGCGGTGCTGCGCCGCAAGGGCGCCGACGAGCTGCCGGGCGCGCCGTCGGAAACGCCGCAGACTTTCACCTTCGGCGATTTCGTACTGGATCTCGGCACCCGTTCACTGCGCAAGAACGGCGAGCCGGTGCCCTTGACCACCGGCGAGTTTTCCGTACTGAAGGTATTCGCCCGCAACGCGCGCCAGCCGCTGTCCCGCGAAAAACTGATGGAACTCGCGCGCGGCCGCGAGTACGAGGTATTCGACCGCAGCCTGGATGTGCAGATTTCACGCCTGCGCAAACTGGTCGAGCCGGATCCGTCCAATCCGCTGTACATCCAGACCGTCTGGGGCCTGGGCTACGTTTTCATTCCGGAAGGCAACCCGCGCTAATGGCCCCGGCGCCCTCCCTGCCATCAATGCGGCGGCTGCGGCCGGCGGCGGGCGCGGCCATTGGTATCATCCTGCTCTGTTTCGCTTAACGCCCTCAGGGTCCGCATGATGCGTCATATCAAACGCCGCCTGGAATGGGTACGCAACGGGCTGTTCTGGCGTACCTTCATCCTGCTGACCTTCCTCACCACCGCCAGTATGATGGCGTGGTTCGCCAGCTACAGCATCGTCGAACGCGGCCCCCAGGCCGAACAATTGGCGGCCCAGATCGTTTCCGTGGTCACCATCACCCGTGCCGCCCTGACCCATTCCGCCCCCGAGATGCGGCGCGAACTGCTGTTCGATCTCGCCAGCAACGAAGGCATCCGCATCTATCCGCGGGAACACACCGATGCCGTCATCGAACCGGAAGACAATCTGTTCCTGACCTCCTTGCGCGATCAGGTCAAGGAAGCGCTGGACGAAGATACCCGCTTCGCGTCCAGCGTCAACGGCGTGACCGGTTTCTGGATCAGCTTTCGCATCGAGGACGACGATTACTGGCTGATGCTGGACCGCGGCCGCATCAATCGCACCACCGGCCTGCAGTGGCTGGGCTGGGGCTCGATCGCGCTGTCGCTGTCGCTGATGGGCGCGGCCTTCATCTCGACGCTGATCAACCAGCCGCTGGCGCGGCTGACCGCCGCCGCGCGCGCCATCGCCAAGGGCCACCGGCCGGGCATTCTGCCGGAGACCGGGCCGACCGAAATCCGCGAAGCCAATCGCAGCTTCAATCAAATGGTGGACGATCTGGAACGGGTCGCATCGGACCGCACGCTGATTCTGGCCGGCATTTCGCATGACCTGCGAACGCCGCTGGCGCGGATGCAACTGGAAGTCGAACTGGCGCATCTGAGCGATGAGGCGCGTACCGGCATTCAATCCGATCTGTCGCAAATGGACGCCATCATCGGCCAGTTCCTCGATTACGCGAAACCGTCGGATCCGAACAATTTCACCGAGGTCGATCTGTCGGCGGTGGTGGCCGAAGCGGTCGCCACCGCCGGCCGCGCGACCTCGGTGCAGGTGACGTCCCATATCGCCGACAACGTCCAGGTCATGGGCATCGCCACCGAACTGCAGCGCGTCGCGCTGAATCTGATCGAAAACGCGCGCCGCTACGGCATGAAAGCCGGCGCCGAATTTACCGAACTGGAAATCGCCTGCCGCACCGAAGGCAATAATGCCGTGATCGAAATCGGCGATCACGGCGATGGCGTGCCGGAAGGCGACATCGAGCGTCTGCAGCGTCCGTTCACCCGGCTCGACAGCGCCCGCGGCCAGACCAACGGCGCCGGCCTGGGCCTGGCGATCGTCAACCGCATTATCTTGCGCCACAAAGGCAAGCTGGTGTTACGCAACCGCCCCGGCGGCGGCTTGATCGTGCTGATCACGTTGCCGCTGCGTCCCGCGAACAAACGCGGCGGCGCATCGGCGAAGGAGCAAACGACGTGAGAACGGCTGCGGAAATGGAACGGGTCATGCGCTTGACGCGTGGCATCGCCGTGAGCGTACTGGCTTCGCTGGCGGCAACGGCGGCGCATGCGGGCGCGTATGTCGACCGTTCGCTGAACACGATCCGTTCGCTGCAAGCGCCGTCCACATCCCCGCCGTCGACCGTTCCCGCCAACGCCGTTCGCGCAGTCAGCGTACCGGGAGCCGCCGACCAGCCGAACGGCGCCGGCCAGGCAAATGCTTATTCGGTCGACGCGGTCAGCCCGATCATTTACAGTAAAAACGTGGTGTATACGACGCCGTTCCCGCTGCCGTCGCGCCTGGCCGGGCGCGCGACGATTACCGACGTCGCATGGAAATACGGCACCAAATCGCGTCCCGCCGGATTCGACGCCGCGCTCTGCTGGAATGGCGCCAAGGTCTGCCGCAACATCAGCCTTCTCGCAAGCGGCCACACCGGCGCCTTCAACGGCAGGGACGCGACGCTGCCTTTTGCTTTGCTGTATCAGGTGATAGGCAGCAGCGCTTTGACGTCGCCGGTGTACGGCGACACGGCGCAAATTATCGTCAGCTATGAGCTGTGGCCTTGATTGCCTCGGCTCGGGCCGCCGGCACGCTTAACGGTCCCTGATCGGCCTCTAATCGACGTCGTCCCGAATCCGCTGCAACGCTTCATCGATGCGTTCCACCGCGATCACTTTCAATCCCTCTATTTTTTGCTTGGGCGCATTCGCCTTCGGAATCATCGCAATCGAAAACCCGAGCTTGGCGGCTTCGCGCAAACGTTCCTGACCGCGCGGCGCCGGACGGATTTCGCCGGCCAGGCCGACTTCTCCGAACACCACCAGCCCGCGCGGCAAAGGCTTGTTGCGCATCGATGAATTTATCGCCAGCAATACCGCCAGATCGGCGGCGGGCTCGGTGATCCTGACGCCGCCCACCGCATTGATGAACACATCCTGATCGAAGGCCGCGATGCCGGCATGACGGTGCAGCACCGCCAGCAGCATCGCCAGCCGGTTTTGCTCCAGCCCGACCGACAGACGACGTGCATTCGGCACATGCGAGCTGTCGACCAGGGCCTGAATCTCCACCAGCAGCGGCCGGGTGCCTTCCTGCGTCACCATCACGCAGGAACCGGGCACCTGATTTTCATGCTGCGACAAAAACAACGCCGACGGATTCGATACGCCTTTCAGGCCTTTTTCCGTCATCGCGAATACGCCCAGCTCATTGACGGCGCCGAACCGGTTCTTCACCGCGCGCACCAGACGAAAACTCGAATGCGTATCGCCTTCGAAATACAGCACCGTATCGACAATGTGCTCCAGCACGCGCGGTCCGGCCAGCGCGCCTTCCTTGGTGACGTGGCCGACCATGATAATGGTGATCCCGGTCGTCTTCGCCGCGCGCGTCAGCTGGGCCGCGCATTCCCGCACTTGCGCCACCGAACCCGGGGCCGACGACAGCGCGTCGGAGTACATGGTCTGGATGGAATCGATCACCACCACTTCCGGCTTGTGTTCGACCAGCGTGCCGAGGATTTTCTCGAGCTGAATCTCGGCCTGCAGCTTGACGTCGCCGGCATCGACGGCCAGGCGTCTGGCGCGC
The DNA here is from genome assembly GCA_028292625.1 of Herbaspirillum sp. Taxonomy (GTDB): domain Bacteria; phylum Pseudomonadota; class Gammaproteobacteria; order Burkholderiales; family Burkholderiaceae_D; genus Herbaspirillum. The sequence goes on from JAQGLY010000015.1 coordinate 29,712, forward strand.
ATCGCGATCTGCGCGCCGGATTCTTCGCCGCTGACGTACAGGACCCGTTTCAATTTGGCGATATTGGCCAGCGCTTGCAGCAGCAGCGTCGACTTGCCGATGCCCGGATCGCCGCCGATCAGCACCACGCCGCCCGGCACCAGCCCGCCGCCCAGCACACGGTCGAATTCCTCGATGCCGGAGCCGAAACGCGGCACATCGATCGCCTCGATATCGGCCAGACTCAGCACCGGCGCGGTTTGCGCCAATCCCTGATGGGTCGTCGAAAAACGGTTGCCGCCGCTTTCGACGACGGTTTCCACCATCGTGTTCCACGCGTCGCAAGCCTGGCATTTACCGGCCCATTTATTGCTGATGTCGCCGCATTCGCTGCAGGTGTAGTTGGTTTTCGTTTTGGCCATTGGATGGGGTCGGATTAGGTGGAATATTCAAACATCTTCGATACGCACCCGGGGAGCCAGAGCGCACATCAATTCATAGCCGATGGTGCCGGCGGCCTGCGCGACTTCGTCGATCGGCAAGCCGTCGCCCCACAGGATCACCGGACTGCCGACAGCGGCGTCATCGATACCGCTCAGATCGACGATCAGCATGTCCATCGAAATCCGGCCCAGCGTGCCGGTCCTGACCCCGTTGACCAACACCGGCGTGCCGGTCGGCGCCAAGCGCGGATAGCCGTCGGCATAACCGCAGGCCACGATGCCGATGCGCATGGGCTGTTGCGCGACGAAATGGCTGCCGTAGCCGACCGCATCGCCGGCGGTGAGCTTCTGAATCCCGATGATTTCGCTGCGCAGGGTCATCGCCGGCCGCAGTTCGAAATCCGCGGCCGGGGTCGCGCACGGGGTGCCTCCATATAACATCACACCGGCGCGCACCCAATCGGCCAGCGCTTCGGGATGCTGCAGATCCGCCGCCGAGTTGGCAATGCTGCGCCGCCCCGGCAATCCCCGCAAGCCTTCTTCGAAACAGCGCAGTTGGCGCGCCAGCGGCAGCCTGGGATTGCCGGGGTCGTCGGCGTTGGCCAGATGCGTCATCAGGACGATCTCACCGATGCCGGCGACGTTCCGCAGCCGCGCATGCGCGGCGCGAAAGGCGTCCGGCCGGAATCCCAGGCGGTTCATGCCGCTGTTCATCTTCAAATGGATAGTGGGCAACGGCGGCATCGCCGGAAACGGCGGGGCCGCTTCCAGCATCGCTATCTGCTCGTCGTTGTGCACGGCGAACTGCAGATCATGCCGCAACGCCGCCTGCAAATCGGCGGCGTCGAAACACCCTTCCAGCAGCATGATCGGCTTGCGCCAGCCGAGGGTACGCAAGCGCACCGCATAATCCGGCTCGATCAGCGCCAGGCCGTCTGCATCGGCAAAGCCTTTCAGCGCGCGCGCCAATCCATGGCCGTAAGCGTCGCCCTTGACGACCGCCCATACCTTCGCGCCGCCGGCATGCCGGCGGGCAATTGCCAGATTATGCTGCATTGCCGAAAGATCGATGGAAGCTACAAGAGGTCTGGGCATATATTCACGCTGGTTGGGACGGAACGAAAATGAGCGGGATTTGCCTGAACACTAGAACGCATTTCAACGATGGCCGCCCGGCGGAACGGGGCAATCGGTGAAACGCGTTCCGGTGCGCACGGCGCTAATGGAAAGATATGTATCCGCCGCCGCAAAAATCAACAGCGCTATTCTACTAAAGCATGAAACATTATGAATATCCGACAGAATTTTAGCCTGTCATAATTTCATGGTATAAAGCAGGCCAACGCTTTTTTTAGGCTCCACAACGGATGAATCGCGGTTTTTATACCATCATAGCGGCACAATTTTTTTCGTCGCTCGCCGATAATGCTCTGCTGATTGCGGCAATCGCGTTATTGACGCAGATGCATTCGCCGGAATGGATGACGCCGCTGCTGAAACTGTTCTTCGTGCTGTCGTACGTCTTGCTGGCGGCATTTGTCGGCGCCTTCGCCGATGCCTTGCCCAAGGGCCGGGTGATGTTCGTCACCAATATGATCAAGATCGTCGGCTGCAGCATGATGTTCTTCGATGTGCATCCGCTGTTCGCATACGGCATCGTCGGCTTCGGCGCGGCGGCGTATTCGCCGGCCAAATACGGCATTCTGACCGAATTGCTGCCGCCGGAAAAGCTGGTCGCCGCCAACGGCTGGATCGAAGGGCTGACGGTATCGTCCATCATTCTCGGCACAGTCATGGGCGGCGCGCTGCTCAATCCGCATATCGCCGACAATCTGCTGCATCACTACCTGCCGCTGATCGGCCTCACCCTGCACACCGCGACCGAAGCGGCGCTATGCATTATCACCGTCATTTATGTGTGCGCCGCCATTTTCAATCTGCGCATTCCCGATACCGGCGCCCGCTACGCGCATCAGGAACGCAACGCCGTCCGTCTGGTGGTCGATTTCAGCAATTGCTGCACCACCCTGTGGAAGGACAAGCTGGGCCAGATTTCGCTGGCGGTCACCACGCTGTTCTGGGGCGCCGGCGCCACATTGCAGTTCATCGTGCTGAAATGGGCCGAACACTCGCTGGGAATGCCGCTGGGGAAAGCCGCCATTCTGCAGGGCGTGGTCGCCGTCGGCGTGGCCATCGGCGCGATCGCGGCGGCGCGTTTCGTCCCGCTGAAGAAATCGTTGTCGGTGATGCCTCTGGGAATCGCCATGGGCGTGGCGGTGATGGCGATGACGCTGCTGCATACGGTCTGGCTGGCCTATCCGCTGCTGGTCGTCATCGGCATATTGTCCGGCTATTTCGTGGTGCCGATGAATGCCTTGCTGCAACATCGCGGCCACGTACTGATGAGCGCGGGGCATTCGATCGCGGTGCAGAACTTCAATGAAAACCTGTCCGTGCTGTTCATGCTGGTGCTGTACGCGTTCATGATCAAACTGCGTCTGAACATCAATCTGATCATCGTCATGTTCGGCGTCTTCGTCGCCGCGATGATGTATCTGATCATGCGCCTGCACGCGGCCAACCAGCGCAAATTCGATTCTCTGGCGCTGATTGGCGAACACAAACACTAGTGGACTGCAACAGTCCGCTAGGAAACGCTTTTTACCAGCGCATGCTGCGCACGTTGCGCCGCCCTGCCGCGCCAGTCGTCCGGCACCACGAAACCCCTGCTGCTTTCGATTGCGGCATCGCCTTCGCAGGTCAGCGCCGCAATCAGCACCGGCCCGGCATCGTTCGCGCACAGATCCGGCAGGCCGGCCAGCAGTGCATCGGGCGATAAAGTAGCGCCAAGCGCCAGCCGCGCCGGGGCCAGCCAGTGCAAACGCGGCAAAATCGCATATCTCATTCCGGAAAAGCCCTCATCGGCCGCAAGCTCGGCGCGGGTGCACCAGAAACCGCGGCAATGATCCACCGTCACCCCCATCGCGGGCGCCAGCGTCACCGCCGGGTCGTGATAGAACAGCCACCCCTTGACCAGCGCCTCCGCGCGCGACACCGGCAGCGTCAGATACGCCTGGGCGGCCGGATGATGCGACAGCTTCAACTGCCGGTTCATGATCTTGCCCATTTTCGCGCCCAGCGTATCGACCAGATTCGGACCGACGAAGCAATCCGCCTGCGGCTGCGCACGCTGCGATTCGAGCAAATAGAATTTGGTGGCGAATTCCCAGTGGATCAACGCCGCTGCGCCCGGGTCGTGCAACAGAAAATCGAATTCGCCGACGGTTTGGTTGGCGTTGGCGCGGATCTGGACGTTGTTGGCGAACAGGCGGCCGTGCTGCCGCAGATAAAATCCCAGCAGTTGTTCGGCGTAACGGCCCAGTCGCCCGGTGGGTTGCCTGGCGACCACCGCGTGCAGCGCAGCGGGATCGGCGTCCAGCGCCTTGAGCCATGCATCGGTCCGCGGAACGCCCGGCATGTCGTCCAGCGCCGCAATGGCCCCTTGCCAGCGCCCGGCATGCGCATCCAGCAGATTCGGTGATGTCAGCAACCACGCCAGCGCGCGCACATGCGGGTCGCGCAGAGCGCCGTGGCTGGATTGAAATTGCGTTTGAAACGCGGTAAAGGCCTTATGCCGGATCAGCGACATCGCCGGCCTGCAACGTCATCAGCACGCACAAGTCGTCCCAGACCTGGCGCTTATCGGCCGGCCGGCGCAGCAGATGCGCCACCGGATAGGTCACCAGCGCCGGCCTGCCGTCGAAGCGATGAATGCGCCCGCGCAGGGATTCCAGCGTCGCCGCCGGATCGCCGCAGATTTGCCGCGCCGCGTCCACATCCATCACCACCAGCGCCGAGGGCCGGTGCGAGGCGATCCGCGCGTCCAGATCGGACAGGTCGGCCGGCGCATGCGCTTCTTTCTTCATCTCCAGCGCGCGCAAAATATTGTCGAACAATTCTTCCGCGCCCTTGGCGCCGCTGCGCCTGGCAATGAACAGATAAGGCGTCGCGATCGCGCCCTCGGCGCCGGATGCGCCGGTCGTGCGAACGCAGAGCGTCAGCACCAGATCGGTCGACGTCCCTGCGCCGGCGGATGACGCATCGTCTTCATGCCATGCGGCATCGGCGGCAGGCGCGACGGAGGCGCGGGAATGCGGCGCGTCGGCCATCGGTTTTCCGGCAGGCGGACGCATCGCGGGAGCATCGGAAGGCGCAGGAGCCGGGGCGCCGACGATGGCATCCCGGCGCAACCACAATGGGCCGACGCCGATTTCATCGAGCACGAGCATCCGGCGGGCGACGGCCGCGGGTTCGAATTGCATGCTCATAAGGGCATCGTCATCATGATGGCGTCTTCGCGCTCGGCGCCGGCGACCGGATAATAGCGCTTGCGGCGGCCGATTTCGTCGAATCCGTAGCGTGCATAAAACGCGCGGGCCTGAGCGTTCGACACGCGCACTTCCAGCAACATCGTATGCAGATTGCGCGCGCGCGACAATTTGACCGCCTCGCGCATCAGGCGCCGTCCATGCCCGCAATGCTGCGCGCAAGCATCGACGCTGATATTGAGCAAATGCGCCTCATCGATCACCTGCATCACCAGAAAATAGCCGAGCAGGCCATGCCCGGCATCGCGCAGCAATCCGCCGTAATAACCGCTGTTCAGCGAGTCCTGAAAATTGACCCGCGTCCATGGATGGGCATGCACTTTTTGCTCGATGGCGACAACCTCGTCGAGATCGGCGCTCTGCATGATCGTGAAATACGGCTCGGCGCAAGCGGCGGGCTGCTGCACTGCGCCGGAGCTCCGCGCGTTCATGCCGACGCCTTCGCGAACCGCTCGGCGGTGGTCAATGCGATTTTATTGCGCAGATAAAGCGGCTGCGCCTGCTCCAGCGGCACCGCGCCGCCATTGGCCGCCATCGCGCTTCCCAGCACCGCGATCTGGCGCGCCGACGGCATGACCTCCGGATGCATGCCGGCAAAACCGCGGCCGGCAAACGCCGCCGCATACATTTTCAAACCGTTGCCGCATGCGGTCACATCCGCCAAATCGCCGGCCGGCGCCACCTGTTCCGCGGTCGACAGCACAGGCGGCACCACCGTGACCCACGCGTTGTCCGCATGGCGATACTGCGCCCAATACACCTCGCCCATGCGCGCATCCAGCACCGCCAGCACATCCCGCGCGCCGTGCAATTCACGGCAGGCCTGCGCCATCGCCTGCAGCGTCACCACTGGCGCCACCGGCAGATCGGCACCGAACGCCAGTCCCTGCACCACGCCGCATGCGGTGCGTACACCGGTAAACGAGCCGGGGCCGATGCCGAATGCAATCGCATCGCATTCGGCAAGCGTTGCGCCTGCCTCCCGCAGCAAGGACTGCACCATGGGCAGTATGGTTTCGGAATGGGTGTGAACGCCTGCCGATTCGCGGCTGAACATGTTTCCGCCACTCAGCAGAGCGGCGGAAGCGACTTCCGTGGAGGTTTCAATGGCGAGGATGATGGACATTCGCGTATTTTACCTTTTTCGCCTGTTAAAACGTGTGTATAAGCGATTTCAACGCCAGGTTACGTCGTTATAATTTGGCCATGCCAATGACGGGTACTTGTTGTAAAGCAGAGCGTCCGTCCAGACAATGCGTTCGTTCGCCCTTACAGGCTCCGGCGTAACGCAAGGTGAATAATTTGAGCTGTTGTCAGAAAGCAGGGAATATCTTACGGTCTTGTATGTGCGCTCGGTGCCCTGATGAAATTTTTCCAATTGTTCCGAGCACTCCGGAGCATCTTTCGCAACAATCTCGGTCATCAGCTTCATTTCCAAATCATTTAGAAAACGAAGCACAGTCAAAAGGCCCGTGTTGTCGACTTTTAAGCCGCTGCCTTTTCCCAAATCATTCAGCTTCCTTTTTAACTCGGCTTCCGGTCCCTTTCTCATTCGGTAAAGGATGGGCAGCATTTCTTCTTCGATGGAATACTTTTTTGAAGCGCGTATTCTCCAGCGCGACCTGTCCGCATCATTCGGATAGTGAACGCACAATGTCTTATGCCGTTTCAATGGCTTAAACCGTTTCAATGGGATCTTAGGGTTGAGAGCGCCTCGCAGCTTAGATTTATAATGGCCGACGTCCACTAGAGCCTGCCCCTTTTCGCCCAAGTGCGTCATATATCGCTTTACGTGGGGGCAGTCCTTATGGTCAAAGTTTAACACTTGGCACTCCGGATCCGAAAACGCCCTCGGATTTTTATCATGAGCAATATAAAAAAAACATTCAAGCGTCGCTGAACTCAAGATCACCGGTTTATTGAACATTCTTTACCCCTTCAGAAAGTGAATGCAAATCGTCACCGATGTCCCCGATAAAAAAAAGAACGCCCCACCTTTTAGTGATTGCACTAAATTAGCCATAATATTCACGGAACCGCCAGAACCGTCTTGTCAATCTGTTCAGAGTAAAATACGCCGCATGACATTTTCCCGACTCGACGCCGACAATCGACCAGCGCTGGCGCAAGCGCTGGCCGACGATGCATGGGTGGTGGCCTGCCTGTGCGCGGCGTGGTGCGGTAGCTGTCGCGAGTACGAAACGGCATTCCGCCAATTGGCCGAACGCCACCCTCAGCATTATTTCGTCTGGATCGACATCGAAGATCAGGCCGATGTGGTCGGCGATTTCGATATCGACGACTTCCCTACCCTGCTGATTCAGCGCGGCCCCATCGTCACCTTTTTCGGCCCGATGGAACCGGAAATCCGGTTGGCCGAACGCATTTTCATGACCCAGCGCGAAAAATCGCTGGAGGAACTGCAGGCGCACGCAGTTTCCAATGAGCAACATAGATCGTGGCAAAGCGACTTCTCGCTGCAGAAACACCTGCGCGCCGCCATCGGCAACACCACCGGCTGAAGCCCCTTTGCCCCGCCCGGGTCTTGTTATTTATCCTTTCGGCCTGTAAAGTCGAGGGTTTATTTAATCTGGCCCGACTCTCTTTCTTATGGCTTTATACGTTCACAAGTACGGCGGTACTTCGATGGGCTCGACCGAGCGCATCAAAAATGTCGCGAAACGCATCGCCAAATGGCACGATGCCGGACATCAAATCGTGGTGGTGCCGTCGGCCATGTCGGGCGAAACCAACCGTCTGATCGGATTGGCGCGGGAAATCATGGAGCAGCCGGACGGGCGTGAACTGGACATGCTGGCCTCCACCGGCGAACAGGCCTCGGTGGCCCTGCTGGCGATCGCCCTGCTGGCCATCGGCAAGCAAGCCGTTTCGTACGCCGGCTGGCAAGTGCCGATCAAGACCGATTCGGCGTTCACCAAGGCGCGCATCCATTCGATCGACGACGTCAAAATCCGCAAGGACCTCGATGCCGGCAAGATCGTCATCGTCACCGGATTCCAGGGCATGGACGAAGCCGGCAACATCACCACGCTGGGCCGCGGCGGCTCCGACACCTCGGCCGTCGCGGTGGCGGCGGCGATCAAGGCCAAGGAATGCCTGATTTACACCGACGTCGACGGCGTCTACACCACCGACCCGCGCGTGGTCAGCGAAGCGCGCCGGCTCAATACCGTCACCTTCGAGGAAATGCTGGAAATGGCGTCGCTGGGCTCCAAGGTGCTGCAAATTCGCTCGGTCGAATTCGCCGGCAACTACAAAGTTCCGACCCGGGTCCTGTCGTCGTTGACCGACCCGTTAATTGCGCTGGAAGAAGAAGCCGTATCCGGCACCCTGATTTCGTTTGAGGAAGACAGCAACATGGAACAAGCCATCATCACCGGGATCGCGTTCAGCCGCGACGAAGCCAAAATCACCGTACTGGGCGTGCCCGACCGTCCAGGCGTCGCCTACCAGATCCTGGGCCCGGTGGCCGACGCCAACCTGGAAGTCGACATGATCATCCAGAACCAGTCCGTCGACAACAAAACCGACTTCACCTTCACCGTATCGCGCGCCGACTACATCCGCGCCAGCGACATTCTGAACGGCACCAAAGACCGTATCGGCGCAACCAGCATCGTCGGCGATACCAAGGTCTCCAAGGTTTCCGTGGTGGGCGTGGGCATGCGCAGCCATGTCGGCATCGCGTCGCAGATGTTCCGCACGCTGTCGGAAGAAGGCATCAACATCCAGATGATTTCCACGTCGGAAATCAAGATTTCGGTGCTGATAGACGAAAAATACATGGAACTGGCGGTCCGCGCGCTGCACAAGGCCTTCGACCTGGAAAAGGGCAATCTGAGCTCCGGCGACAGCATCGACGGCTGAATCTGACAGAGGCAATTTTCAGACGAAGTTCGGTTGACCAAATTCGTATGAAAAGATATGATGCCTGACTTTACTGCTGCGACGAAGCTGTCGCCGTCAGTGTGGAGACGTGGCCGAGTGGTCGAAGGCACTTCCCTGCTAAGGAAGCATATGGGCTTAAACCTGTATCGTGGGTTCGACTCCCACCGTCTCCGCCAGAAACATAATGAATACGGGCCTTTGCGGCCCGTTTTTATTTTCTACCCGCCATCAAGCCCGCCATAAATGAAAGTGTTGTCAATACGTGACAGCACCTTCCGATGAGCCGGTCTCTCAAGCTTCAACGGCAAGCGTTCGCCATCACTCGCGTTGTCTCATAGCGTACCTCTGGCGAGTGTGGACACGTCGGCGGCAATGCCATCGGCGAGGCCCGCGCAGATACACAATGCATCGTGCTGGTCGATGATCGGCATGGCATCGACAACCGAAAGCAGGGCCGCTACGGCGTTCGCTTGCCCCACAATGCGTTTGATGATTTCATGGCGGGATGGTGCCGGCGCGTCTGCCTCGCTTGCTATTGAATCGAATCCTCGCTCCCATTCGGCCAGCAGTTGCGGAAAGTCGGGCTGACTCTCAATTGGCGGCTGACATTGGCATAGCAGCGCGCCCGCCATGCAAAGAACTCCGCCGGTAGGGGGCGTGTCGCCTCGGGATTGTTATCCAGCCATTCGGACGCGCAGTCTATGCCTTCCAGGTAAGCATTTGTAGTTTCCGATATATCAATGTTTTTCATTCTGCCGCTCCCTGTTGTGTGATTGTTTTTGATGGACGGCCGCGTTTTGGCGCAGCAAGGCCGGGGATAAGCGCTTTAAATGCCTGATATTTTTCGTCCTTGAGAGCCTTCCGGCAACGGTCACATTCGAGGTACCATTCAGCGCGGCCCTTGGGACTTTGCCAGTAGATTGCATCGGCAAGGTCTTTGGCCTTATTTGCGATGCAACTTTGTGCGCTATCTGGCATGACAACCGGGGCGCAGCGCAAATGCCAATAATCGCAATCAAAAAAATCTTTACGTGGCCCTTTAGCGCCCTCTGGACGTTTGCGGCGAAGCCAGTATTTGAATTTTCCGGACGCCCAGCGGAATTCACCGTAGCCAATGGGCCATTTAAAGTTAGCTGGGATAATGCCTTCATCTTCCAACATGGCGCTGGTACCGCGATATTCGACGATGCCAATTGCGAGGTAGATGACCAACTGTTGACTGGTCGAAGCGACCGCAACTTTCATCTCAGAGGACGGCATTGTTGCCGCTGTCGGTGCTGGTGCGATGTTTTGATTTTGTTGCGTTGTCATTGCTTGCCTCCGGAGACAAGTTGAAGTGCCGGCCTATTGCTTTTTCTCTTAGAGGCACGAAGGTCTGTGTATCTGAGCAGCGTTTCCTTTTCTGAGTGAGATAGTGCACGGAATGCGCGAAGTAATTGCACCTCTAATGATGACAACTCACGCGAGATGGCGGTGTGCATAGGCTTACCAATTAGTTTCATTGCCGGCCTCCGCGCACAAGTTTTAAGCGGGGTGTTTTTTCGGCGGCGCGAATTTCTTTGCCAATATCGTCCACAAAGTCCAGAACGAAGTATCTCTGGCTATCAGTCATTTTGCGTAGGGTCAAAATGGTAGATATTTCATGGGCCGTTAAAGCGATCTGCCCTGGTACCGTGGGTAGGTTCATCGCGCACTCCCCGAAACCAATTTCAGGTGAGATTTCATTTGCAACGCGCTCTCTTGCATGTCGCGGAACGCAAGCCGTTCCGAGGCATTAAAAAGGAATTCTTGGGTCTTGCTGTTCGATTTTCTGAAAAATGCAACAATCTGCCGCTCTCGTGGCGTCAGTGTATTCATTGAAACTTGCTCTTTTGGTGCAACGGTCATAAGAGGCTGAGCAGCGACCTGTTTTGGAGTGCCTTTTTTCATTGCGCACCACCCTTGTGGAATTTTTCGAATTTGTCGATTGCGACATTGAATTCATCGCGGTAGTGATCCGCAGCGCACATGAGCACAGATCTCTTGTCAGGAGCTGGAGCCAGATCGGCGAGGGCCATCAGTTCCCGTAACATGTACCCAGTGGCCTCTATGTTCTGTATCAGAACACCCTCTTGCTCATTGTCCGCCATCGATATCGACGGGATGTGCGTTTGCTCGGTTGATGCCGTAGTATTGATCTTAGCCATGGCGCTACTCCTTCTTAGTAGTGGTGTGGTTAGGCGGCTCGGTCGTTGGCGCGTCCTTACCGCCGCTTTGCCTAATACCGTCAGACGGCGGTCAAACTCTGGATATTTGCCGCACACTTTACCTTTGGCGCCGCAGTTGCATTCATTGATGTAACGCCTCTATCGCGAGTTTTAATGCGTTTGATTTGCCGTTGCCTTGCCCGATACTGCTTGGGGAGTGCCATGGCTTCGTCATAGCTGATCGGCCATGCTCGGTTATTGGCCAGCTCGAACAGACAGCCGTAGCATTCAATGACATACACTTCGTCGCCGGCATAGCCGGCTGCCTCTACGACGTCCGCAACCACTCGGGCACCTCTCATGCCTGCGATGTCGATCACTTGGCCGATTTGGTATTGCTTTTTCATCTGGACTCCTCGTCTGGGTTACGCCATATTTCAGCGGACGATTGAATATAGCAAAGTGCTATATTTACGTCAAGCACTTTGCTATATATAATGTGAGCATGACAAACGACCAAATCCAAATCAATATCCGCCTT
>JAQGLY010000026.1 GCA_028292625.1 Herbaspirillum sp.
ACTGGACATTGGCCTGGAACCGGCGATTTTCTAGGGCTCGACTGAGCCAGGGCGATGGCCAGACCACCGGCACTCGCCTTGATCCCGAATGGGTGTCTGGTGCGGATCAGTTCCGTAGCCAGACGAAAAACCGGACGCGTCATCAAGCTTCGCAACAGCGGGATGACTATCCCCAACCGTGCAAGGCTTGGCCTTGAGGGAAGCACTTTATCCCTTTACGTTGGCCTTTCAATGGGTCATCTGCGTCGCCCGCAGATCCTTATAAATAAAGGCTCTCAGGAGAAACCGCCAGATTTTGCACGAAAAGTACGATTACCCCTTCCTGACCGTCTTGCCGTCGCGATAGGACTCGCGCAGCAGGATCGCGGGCGGCGAGTTGCGGTTGGGGACGTGTTCGATGTACACGAACACGAATCAAAGCAAATTGGTGAGTGGCCCCGGGGAGTTTCACCCCGAGGCTCTCGCAGAACCGGACGTGAGGCTCGCACCTCATCCGGCTCCCGTTACCCGACCTCGCGCCGAGCGATACGCCAGTGAACGAACAACCGCGGAGCGAGGTCCATCATCTTGCCGAGCCATCGCACACTACGTTGCTTTCGCCGCCGTAGTGTCTTGTATTTGCGTCTGGCCCACTGCGCAAGCTTCTGGTCTATATAGTGGAAGAGCTTTCGCATCTCCGACCTATAGAACGCTCCATAGTAGTTCCACCACCTTCGATATCGTAGCCAGCACGAGCAAGGCCGAGTGCCTGAGTACCGATACCACATGTGCAATCAAGGACGGTGCCTAGCATATCGGGCGCTGGCATAAGTCGCGTCAGAATCGCCCGTTGACGCTCGATTGCTTGATCCCAATCATCAAAGATCAAGTGATAGGAGGACGCCATATCATCGTAGAAGCCATCGGCAGATCGGGTCATGCGGCACCTGCGCAATGAAAATCAAATTCTGGCACAGAACAGCCGTTTTGCCTCTCGTAATCATTGGGCGAACATCGCGGATGGTCGCAATTGGCCGACCCTTGCCTATCCGCGATCGGCGGCACGCGACCCACGAGGTACATTCGATTTTCTCTAAAGCGGCCGCTCGAAGAGACGTCAAGGTGCGTCACCGCGTGCGAGCGTTGCCCGGAGAACTGTCGGCAGCACGCTGCTTCATCATTTTCTGGAATGTCAAATGCATAGGATAACTTATCGAGTTATGGGTTTTATGGTGGCTATTCCTGTGGCTTTGGCATTTGAGCGAACAGCCAGTCGTCTTCCTCTCCATTTCGAGAGACATAGGTTCCGGCTGGCACCGTCTCACCGTGCCACTCGCGTGACGCAGCCAGCCAGCAGGAGTCGAGTTGGAGCCCCTTTGGTGTTGTCCACATAAGGGTGTACTCACCACCAGCGCAGAGCCAACCATTGAGGACCTGATCTCCACTCAAATTTAACGTTAGCTGGTCGCTATCGCGGTCAAGCGTCAGCGCTTCGATGCGGATGGTCCCCAGCCAAACCGGCCGAGCACTGTGAATGTCCAATAACGTGTGCTGTGCACGCCAACCGAAAAAACCTCCGGTCTGTTCATAGTGGGCACGACTACCAGCCGGGAAAACGGTGCCTGCCACCGCCAAGGGCTCGCGTGTTGTTTCCGTTACTTCGGTGGTGTATTCACCGAATGCATACTCCTTGAACGACGCCAGCGCTACAAACAGGACGGGTGCAAAGAAGAACAATACGGATCCAACTACGCGCTTGCCCGCGGAGAGCCGCCGGCGCAGAAGCACGAACACCGTGACGGTCAGACCAACCCAAACAAGCCCGGAGATCGTCAGCGCGACTTGGACGAGACCACCGAGGTTGCCCACGTCCGCGCGACTGCTCGGTGGGAACAGGGCGAGAAGCAGTGCAGGCAGCATCACGCTCTGGATGCGTTTCATATTCGTTTTGCGCAAACTCACCATCGTGAAGCCCAGCCGGGACAGAGTGTTAGGGTTCAGTTTTTCCGCTTTCGCTACACCCACCGCTGAAGTGTACCTGTGATATTCAATGAAGAGCTTGTCTCGCAACCCACTGCAATACTCAGCACCTTCCGACCTCCCGCAATCGGCGATCGCGGTATCGGTCCGCAAGTAATGGTCTGGATTGAGATGCAGATAATTTGTCCTTCTCGCAATCGAAACGGGTCGCGCTAATTGGCATAAGAGCCGACCATCATCAGTGACAACTGGATCGACCGCGCCGTAAATCTCATCGAGGAGGACATCCACCTCGCGATTCGCGTGGGCCGCCTGCCCGATTCGCGCTCGCGGCACGCAAGCTCGGTGACGTGCGCATGATCGTTTGCGCCGCGCCGTCTTATATCGAGCGCCGCGGAGCGCCTTGCTCGCCTGACGAGCTGCGCCGGCACGACTGCCTCGTTTTCTCCGACCAGCCTGGCCCCGTCGATTGGCGCTTCAAATCCGCTGGCACGCGTCATTCCGCCCGCATTACAGGCCGCCTCTGGGCCAACGCGCTCGACGTGCTCACGGCCGCGGCGATTGACGGTGCGGGCATCGTGCGCGCCCCGTCGTGGCAAGTGGCGGACGACATCGAGCGCGGGCGGCTGCGGCGTATCCTTCAGGATTACGAGGCAATGCCTGCGCCCGTGACTGTGCTCTTCGAACGCGCGCGGCGCACATCGCCCTCTGTGCGGGCCTTCCTCGACTACCTGGTCGAATCGACGGAAACGGGCCCGCTCGCGGGCATGTCGCGCTTCGGCGAAGCGCTTGGTGCGGCGAACGGGTGATACCGCCTTACGCCGGGCGCCTATGCGGCGCTCAAGCCCCCGCTATAAGGTTGACTTTCGCCAGACTCTCATCTGCCACTTTCTCAAGCAGATGCGAACAATGTAGCGGCCCTTCCGCAACACCTCACCTTGGCGCCATATCCTCGGCTCGGCGGATACGCGATATAGAATGTTCGGTGCTCAGGCGTTGGCCTGCTCCTCGCCGGTGGTGTCGAAGGCGTCGAGCGCGCGGGTTGAATAAACCATGGCAGCTCCAGCGTTGATGGCCACGGCCACGCCGAGAGCCTCGGCGACCTCCTCCTTCGTCGCGCCGAACTTGCGGGCGGCGGCGGTATGCACGGCAATACAGCCGTCGCAGCGCAAGCTGACGGCAACCGCCAGGGCAATGAGTTCGCGCGTCTTGTCGTCGAGGTGACCGGTCCTCTGACCGGCACCGCTTAGGGCGACATAGCCCTTGACCGCGTCGGGGTTGAGCTTGCCGAAGCCGCTGACGCCTGCGGCAAGTTGCTTGCGATACTGGTTCCAGTCGTGCATGTGCATGAAAACCTCTTGTTGTGTATAAGTGTCACCATTGTAGCTATCAGAAGGAAATGCGTTATGTCCTCGCGGCGCAATCGAATGCCGATCGGCTCAACGAGCAGGACGGTGCGCATTCTGGCCGCCCGCCAGCCCGCGACTCGTTGAGCGCCATCGCGCCGCTGCTTCGGGTGCGGCCGGAACTGCAGGAGGTGTGCCGTTTCGCTGCGCAATGGAAGACCGTGCACGAAGCGGAATCCCCCGGTTGGGCTCAATTTCATATCGTGACCAAGGGCAGCTGCCGCCTGGAACTGCAAGGCGGGAAGTGCTTCGAGCTGGAGGCGGGCAACCTGCTGCTGCTCTCGCATGGCGATGCCCACGTCGTGCGCTCGGTCCGCGGTGGCCGCAGCCCAGACGCGCAGGTCCGGATCGAATCCAACAACGCAATAAGGATCAAGACCAATACCCATGGAGAGAGTGACACCGAGCTGATCTGCGGCCGCCTGCGCTTCGAAGAGATTCCCAGCAGCCTGGTCGTCGCCGCACTGCCCAAGACCATCCTGCTCAGCCTGGGCACGGAGCAGTTGCTGGGCCGCCTGAGCATGCTGGTGCAGATGATCGAGGAGGAGCTAAAGGCCGCCCGCCCGGGAGGGGCGGCCGTCGCGACCGACCTCGCCAGCGCGATGTTCGTGGTTATGCTCAGCGCACATTTCGAGCAGGCGCAATCCTCCAGCGATCTGATGAAGCTGCTCGCTACGCCAGCGTCCGCCCGGGCCGTCAATGCGATGTTGAACGATCCGGCTCGCGGCTGGACGTTGGATGAGCTTGCCGCCGAGTCGCATGTTTCGCGGGCAACCTTGGTGCGTACCTTTCAGAAGGCGGCCGGGATAGCGCCGCTCGCCTTCCTCACCGAGTTACGCCTGGGGCTGGCCCAGCAAAGCCTCACCGCCACGAATGCCTCCCTGATGAAGGTGGCCGTGGCGGTCGGTTACGACTCCGGAAGCGCCTTTGCGCGGGCCTTCAAGCGACGGTTCGGGATTTCGCCGAGCAAGCTGCGCAGTCTCCATCAGAAGTCGGATGACTGAAACGGCGCGCGTGTACATGGTCATGACCGCCCGTGTCCAGGCCGCACAAGCGGATCTCCGTCGGGTGCGACAATGAAGCGTGAGCGGCTAGTTTGCGCCGGTCTTCAGCCATTCGCTGCGGTTTCCCGACGGTCTCTCGATGGCCGAACTGCGTCACTCGCGAAAGACCGGGTTCGCCGCGAACCCCACGGTCCAGGGGATACTCGAACCGGAACGATTCAACAGACTCGACATGATTGCAGCGCGAAACAATTCGAACGCTCAGGGAGCATACCGCACGCGGTAGATTGCCCCTGCGAGATCGTCACTGATGAGCAGCGAACCGTCAGGCATGACCAGTACGTCGACGGGGCGACCCCAAACCGATTCCTTACCGCGGGCGTCCCTTTGCAGCCAGCCCTCGACAAAGGGTTCATGGCGCACAACGCGGTTTCGGCTATCGAGCACCACCCTGACGACCCGGTAACCGGTTTTCTTGCTGCGGTTCCATGAACCGTGTTCAGCAATGAACACGTTGTTCCGGTACTCGTCCGGGAATAGTTTGCCGGTGTAGAACCGCATGCCAAGGGCCGCGATGTGTGGCCCAAGCTTGTCCACCGGCGGCACGAATTCCGCGCATTTTCGCTGGGTCCCGAATTCCGGGTCTGGCGTGTCCCCCTGATGGCAGTACGGATAGCCGAAATGCTGGCCCGGTTTCTCGACGTGATTGAGCTCGTCACCGGGCAAATCATCACCCATCATGTCTCGGCCATTGTCGGTGAACCAGAACGAATGGTCGGTCGGGTTCCAGTCGAAGCCGACCGAGTTCCGTACACCGAGCGCCACCACTTCCACTGCGCTGCCATCTGGTTTCATGCGCTGGATGTTGGCGAAGCGCGCGTCTGGATTGCAGATGTTGCAAGGCGCGCCGACCGGAACATACAGCCATCCATCCGGCCCGAAGGCGATGAACTTCCAGCCGTGATGGGTGGCAGAGGGGAAGCGATCGGTGACGACAACCGGCCTGGGCGGATTGGACAGCCGATCATCAATTCCATCCAGGCGAAGAATCCGGGACACGGCCGATACATACAACTGCCCGTCACGATAAGCCACGCCGACCGGCATCGGCAGGCCCGATGCAATGGTGTGTACCGCCCTGGCCCGACCCTGCTCCAGTTCAACTGCGTAGACCTTGCCGCTCATGCTGCCCACGTAAAGCACGCCTCGCCCGTCCGCATACCGCCCCAGGGTCATCTGGCGCGCGTTCGGAACGGCGTCGGTCAGCACCTCGATATGGAAGCCGGGCGGAAGACGCAGCGCGTCCAGTCGCAGATTGGCGGCCAAAGTCCCATTTGTCAGCAGCCCGAGCAGAATGAGGGTGATAGACAATAATCTGCGTCTGAATCCCTGCATGGCGGCAGTCAACGAACGGCACATAGGCATGGTCGAATCCCCCGTATCTGGCGATACAAGCGACTTTGGCCCGTTGGTCCCTATTCGTCAAGGGTCGCATTCCGACCGAGGGATTAGGTTTTTGCATTACTTCAATAATCAGAAATTGAGTGTATGAGCCTACAGGTTGATCGCGATTTGCCTTCACATTAAAGTGCTCGGCAGTGTTTAAGAGCACTTCACAACTACTCTGTGCCAACAGTGGTGGCGTTCATCTACGCCTATACTTTTATGGCCGGGTAGCCGCAGCGATACAAGACCTTCGGGAAAAGCTGCGGACCGTGTGGTTGTGACGGCGCTTAACTACCTGGCCGCCTTCTTTTCAAGAAGGTGGATTCGCCCATCACTCTGGAGTTCTTCCATGGCTACTACGAAGCGTCCGCATCGTCCTTCCCGTTCCACCAGCACCATCCCCACCTTCGAAATACCAGTCGAAGCCTATCGTAGCGAAGTCGTCGTCAAACTGGAACGCGCGCTGGAAGCCGCGGAATCCGGCGATACCATAGGCGCGCTCATCGTCGCCTTCGATCACGACGGAAAATGGACCGCCGATCTGGCGGGGCAGCTGCGATTTGACCGGCAAGCCCTGAACACAGTCGTCTTCCGCATGCGGGATGCCTGCATGAAAGCGGCTAGTTAGACTGGGCGGTTAGCGGGCGCTTCCATCACGTTGTCATTGTCGGCGTTCTTTCTGAACGACGCAGTGACCGCCCGCGCTGCGACCGCTCCCCAAGCTCAAATTGCATCGCCGACAATTCATTCAAAAATCTATTCATAAATCTATTCATTAAAGGCTTTTAATCCAATTTTTACCTATATAATCGCCATATTTAAATCTATTCATTATTTAATCTATGGCGACCCGAAACGACAATATCGATGCGCTTTTGAGATTGTTGGCTCAAGGACCCCTCGACGGTGTCACCGTCGCGCGCGCGCTGGGAATCAGCCAGCCCACCTTTTCCCGTTTATGGGCTGGGGTTGAGGATGGCATAGCCATCGGCGCGGCCCGCGCACGCAGGTACGCGCGCAAGCGCAGAATCCCGGGCGTCGATACCCCTATCCCGGTATTTATCGTTTCGGAACAAGGCCAGGCGTCCCAGATCGGCTTACTCGATCCGCTGCAGGGAGGATGGATGGCGCTGACCTCGCCGGACAATCACGACTACCGGCTGTTCGAAGGAATGCCGTTTTTCCTGAGCGATGTGCGTCCGCAAGGCTTTCTCGGCCGCCTGGAGCCCATGAAAAATCGCGATCTGGGCTTGCCCGAAGATATTCTTCTATGGAGCGACGATCAGGTGCTGACCTATCTCGCCCGACGCGGCGAACACGCCGCCGGCAATATCTTCATCGGAAACGAGTCTTACGGACGCTTCCTGGCCTCGGTGCATGACGATGCAGAAATACTCGACGCCGGTGCGCGCGCGCAGGTTTATCCGCTATTGGCCGAAGACGCGATGCGGGGCGACCTGCCCGGCTCGTCGGCCGGCGGCGAACAACCCAAGTTTACGCATCTCATCCGGCATGCCGGGGACATGCCGCGTTTTGAGCACGTCATCGTCAAATTCTCGCCGCGCACCGATAGCGCAAGCGGACGGCGTTGGGCCGATCTGCTGGTTTGCGAACATCTGGCGGCGAAGGTGTTGCTTGAAAACGGCATTGCGGCCGCCCGCAGCGCGATCCTTGAAAGCGACGGCCGCGTCTTCCTGGAGGTCGTCCGCTTCGATCGCAACAGCCGCGCGGGCAGGTTGCCGATGCTTTCCTTCTCTGGACTCGACGGTGAACTCGGCATGCTCGACCAGAATTGGACGGCGATCGCACGCGAACTCCAGCGTCGCAATCTGCTCTCGCCGGCGGACCGGCAGACCGTGGAGATGCTCGATCTGTACGGCACGCTGATCGGCAATACCGACAAGCATCATGGAAATATTGCGGTGTCGTGGGCGTTCGATGCGCCCTACCGCCTGCTGCCCGCGTACGACACGCTGCCGATGTATTACCGGCCCAATGCCCACGGGGAAATCGTCCACCGGACCTGGAATCCGTCGGCGATCAACCGGCTGGAACTACGTCATCTGCCGGCGTGCTTCCACATGGCGCAAAGCTTCTGGCTGCAAGTATGCGGCGATGCGCGCATCTCGGAAGATTTCAAGAAGGTGGCGACGCAGCATCTGGCGTCCCTCCAACCATTGAACCCGCAGGCGCCGACCAGTCCCCGCCCAGCGCCTTGATCAGGAACACCGAAACCAGCAAACGCTGCCCGCGCAACTGCGCCAGCTGCCGTTCGTTATTGAGCAGCGACTGCTGCGCCGTGATCACTTCCAGATAAGTCGCCACCCCGCCTTCATAGCGATCGTTGGCGATATCCAGCACCTTGCGCGAGCTGACGATAGCCTTCTGCGCCTGGGCCTGCGCGCTGTCCAGCGTAATCACACCGGTGATGCCGTCTTCGACTTCCTGCATCGCGGTCAGCACGGTGCGCCGGTAGTTGGCCAGCGTGCCCTGGTACCCGGCGCGGGCGAAATCGACGCCGGCGGCGATGCGTCCGCCGCTGAACAAAGTCTGCGACATCGATACGCCGAACGACCACATCAGGCTGGGCGCATTGAACAGCGTGGTCATCGATGTGCTGTCGAAGCCGTAAGTCGGATTCAGAATGAAGCTCGGATAATACGCGGCGCTGGCGATGCCGATCTGCGCATTCGCGGCGGCCATCGCGCGTTCGGCCGAGGCCACGTCCGGACGCCGTTCCAGCATGTCCGAAGGCAGGCCCAGCGGTATCGCGGGCGGCGTGATTTCGATCTCGGTCGACGCCAGCGCGAATACCGGCGCGGGCGTGCCGATCAGCGTGGCGATCGCGTGTTCGTATATGCCGCGCTGACGCTTCAACAGATCGATCTGGGTCAAAGTCGCATCCAGCAAGGCTTGCTGCTGCGACACGTCCAGTCCGGAGCTGGCGCCCAGATCGTGGCGCGCGGTCGCCAAATCCAGCGAACGCCGCTGCAAGGCGATCGAGCGCTCGACCACACCCAGTTCGACATCGGTCTGACGCAAATTGAAATAATTGTTCGCCACATCGGCATTGAGCACCAGCCGCGTGTTTTCGAAATCCGCCGCGAATTGTTGCGCGGACGCTTGCGCCCCCTCCACCGTGCGCTTGACGCGGCCGAACAGGTCGATTTCATAATTGACGTTCAGGCCCAGCGAAAAATCGTCTTGAACCGTGGAGGCATTGGGCGTTTTGTAATTGGTCAGCGGCCGGTTGCCGGAAATTTTCAAACGCCCGGCGCGGCTGGTGACGCCGACCTGCGGCATCAAACCGGCCGACGCGCTGTCCAGATTCGCGCGTCCCTGCGCCAAGCGCGCGATGGCGGCGGCCAGAGTCTGGTTATTGTCCAGCGCCTGCTGCTCCAGCCGATTGAGCACCGGATCGTTGAAGCGCTCCCACCAGGCGCCCTTGGCATGCGTATCGCCGGGCGCGCCGGCGCGCCACGGCGCTTCCACCGCCCAGGCCGCCGGCATGTTATCCGACGCCGGTGGATGATAGTCCGGGCCGACGGCGCAGCCGGCCAGCGCCAACGCCATCAGCGTCGCCGACGCCGCAATGGCGGTCGAACGCGGTTTCATGACGCCGCCTGCGCTGCCGGTTTGGCGGGCGTGGCGGGCGCCGCCGGTGCATCCGGCTCATATTTCACACTATCGCCCTCGGCCAGCGAATCGGAGGGATTGAGCACCAGCCGGTCGCTGGCGGCGAGGCCGTCCAGGATCTCCACGGTCTCGCCGAAATAACGGCCGATCTGCACTGGTTTCAAATGTATTTTCGACTGCGCATCGACCACCGCGACCAGCGAACCTTCCTTGCGGAACAGCAGCGCATTATTCGGAATCACCAATGCGCCGCTAGGCTTCAGCGGCAGCGAAACCTGCACATACGAACCCGGCATCAGGACGCCTTCCGGATTCGGCAGCGCGACTTCGATCTGCATGGTGCGTGTGGCGATATCGATCGACGCGGCGGTGCGCGCCACCTTGCCCTGGAATTTCCGGCCGCGCAATTCGGACTGCGTCACGATCGCTTCCTGGCCGGGCTTGACCATCTGGGCATACGATTGCGGCACGTTCACGTACACCCGCAACGGATCGGTTTGCGCCAGCGTAAACAATGGACGGCCCGCGCCCGGATCGATCAGATCGCCGACGTCGACATTGCGCCGCGTAATCACGCCGGCGAACGGCGCGACGACCCGTTTGAAGCTGCTGACCTGACGCAACCGTTCCACGTTGGCCTCGGCGGCGGCCAGATTCGAATCGGCCTGCGCCGACGCGCTGCGGCGCTCGTCCAGTTCCTGCTGCGATACCGCGTCGCGTTTGCGCAAGGCTTCCCACCGCACCATCGAGCTTTTCGCCAAATCCAGACTGGCGGCGGCCTGTTGCCGGGCGGCGACGGCCTGGCTCAATTGCTGATCAATTTCCGGCGTTTCGATATCGGCCAGCAAATCGCCCTTCTCGACCCGGCTGCCGATGTCCTTATACCAGCGCCGCAGGTAGCCGCCGGCGCGCGCCGAAATCGGCGATTGCACGAAACCCTGCAGGGTGCCGGGCAATACCAAGGTCTGCACCGTATCCGGCGTCTGGACCAGCGCGGTCTTGACATACTGGGTGGCCAGTTGCGTGGCGTCGGCTTCCAGCGTGCGGCCGTTCAACATGCGGCTGACGATGGTGCGGGCCGCGCCCAGCGCCAGTACGATCAGCACGATGAGAGCGAGAATTTTGGTGCGGCGCGCGACCTGCCGCCGCTTCAACAGTTCGTGCGATCCGTCGTCCACGATCGGATGAATGGCGAGCTGGGAATGACTTTCTTGCGACATTGCTTCAGACCTCCAGGGGCGCGGCCGGAGCGGCCGGGGCGCGGACGGCTTTACGCCGTACCAATCGTTGGTGAATTCCGGCATACAGGACCGGAACGAAAAACAGCGTAGAAACAGTAGCGAGCAACAAACCGCCGATCACCGCGCGGCCCAGCGGCGCATTTTGCTCGGCGCCCTCGCCCAGCCCCAGCGCCATCGGAATCATGCCGATAATCATCGCCAGCGCCGTCATCAGCACCGGCCGGATACGGGTAGCGCCGGCCTCCAGCGCCGCCGCCAGCGGCACCGCGCCGAGCGCGCGCCGTTCGCGTGCGAACGAGACGATCAGAATACTGTTGGCGGTCGCCACGCCCATGGTCATGATCGCGCCTGTCAATGCCGGCACGCTCAGCGTGGTGCCGGTAATGAACAGCATCCAGGCGATCCCCGCCAGTGCCGCGGGCAGCGCGGCGATAATGATCGCGGCATCGATCCATGACTGGAAATTGACCACGATCAGCAGATACACCAGCACGATCGCCATCAGCAGACCGACGCCGAGGCCGATGAACGAGGATTGCATGGTCTGCACCTGGCCGCGCACCGTCAATTGATTGCCGCGCTTGAGTTTCGGCGTCATCTCATCGACCCGCGCCTGCACCTGTTTGGCCACGCTGGCCAAATCGGTGCCTTGCACGCTGACATAAACATCGATCGCCGGCATGATGTTGTAGCGCGACGCGATCGCCGCTTCGCGCGCCGGCTTCACGTCCACCAGATTGCCCAGCAGCTGCGTATTGCCGACCGCGTTGCCGGTGGCGGCGGCCCCTGCGCCCGAGCTGGCGACCGGCATGTTCATCAGCGAATCGAGCGAATCCACGCGATATTGCGGCACCTGCACCGCCACGTTGTACACCACGCCGTTGAGCGGGTTGAGCCAGAACGCTGGAGCCGTCTGTGAGCTGCCGGACAAGGCAATCAGCACGTTCTGGCCGACATTGGCGGCGCTCAGGCCGAATTGCTGCAGCCGCGAACGGTCCATATTCATGCTCAGGCTGGGGCCGTCGAGCCGCTGATGCACATGCGCATCGACCGCGCCGGGAATGGTCCGGATCTGCTTGGTCAGCTCGGCAGCCAATGCCGCATTGCCGGCGACGTCGGTGCCCGTAAACTGCACATCGATTGCTGCCGGCAGCCCGAAATTCAGAATCTGCGTGACGATATCGGCCGGCTGGAAGAAGAATTCAATCCCCGGAAATTTCTTGGGCAATTCGGTACGCAGCATTGAAACCAGTTCCGCAGTCGGACGATGTCCTTCATGCAGCGCCATCAGGATTTCACCATCCATCGTACCGATGGTGCCGGCGTTGCTGTAAGACAGATTGATACCGCTGTTGGGCACCCCGAGGTTATCCAGAATGGTTTCCAGTTCATCGGCCGGAATCAATTGCCGGATCGCGGTCTCGACCTGATCGGCCTGCCGCGCGGTTTCCTCGATGCGGGTGCCGGTGGGCGTGCGCATGTGCAGGCGAATCTGGCCGGCATCGACACTCGGGAAGAAATCGCGCCCCAGGAACGGATACAACAGGCAGGACAGCATGCAAAACCCGAGAAACATCAACACGAAACCCTTGCGTTTGGCGAGCATCGACGACAGCGACAATGTATAGGCGGCGCACGCGTTCGAATTGC
>JAQGLY010000029.1 GCA_028292625.1 Herbaspirillum sp.
GTAATGCCTCTCGTAAACATCGCCCGGTTTGAACGCCAGTTTGACGCGGCCGGTTTTCAGGGCGGGAGTCAGATACGGTTCATAAATGACGGCGCCGTCGACTTCGCCCTGCTCCAGTGCGGTCAGCAGCGCCGCCGGGGGCAGCGTGGAGACTTTGACGTCGCGCCGGAAATCGATGCCTTCAGCCTTGAAGGCCAGATAGGTGGTGCCGTAGTTGGTGCCCGACAGCGACACCACGCCGAAGCGCTTGCCCTTGAAATCGGACGGCTTGCCCAGCGGAGAATCCTTCTTCACGATCACGCCCCAGATATCGGCCGGCGTCACCGCCCGCAATACCCGCACGGGCACGCCTGAACTGAACAGCTGGGCAGCGTTGATCGCACCCATATTGATATCCATGTCGAGCGCGCCGCCCTTGAAGGCATCGTATTTCATGTTCGACTGCACGAAGGATTTGAATTCGATGTCCAGCCCTGCCTTGGCGAATTCGCCGTTCTTCAGCGCCAGCGAAAAAGCCGCGGCCGATACGTCGCTCGACACCGTGGCGCCTACGCGTATTTTGATCATGTCGGCGGCGAATGCCGGCCCGACCGAGGCAGCCGCTAGCGCGCAACACAGCAGCGCCGACTGGATAAATGGACGAAATCCGGCTTTCATACTTTTGTCTCCTTCATTTATTTTATTTAAACTGCAAATATGCTGTGAAACGTCTTTACGTTTTGCTGCACTGCCGTGTCGGTCTTCGCCGAATAATATTAGATGTCTAACAAAGGGTAGCGGCTTTGCAAATCCTTGTCCATCGCCGCCATTGCGCCAGGCGCGTCATCCGCCGGAACCTACCTGATATCGCAGCGATACATCGCGCTGCTCGCGCCCGGAACGCAGCAATGCGAGGCAAACCTCCAGCGTCGCCTTGGCCCAGACGCCGTCGTGCAGCGGCTTCTGCCCGGCCGTCATTGCCGCATATAACTCATCGATCACTTCGAAGCGCGGCACCGCCGGCGGCGCCAATGCGCGGTGTTCGCGTATCGCATCGCCATAAACGGATATGCCGTCCGGCAACGGCCGCAGGTCGCCGCACTCACAGGAGACGATCACCGGGCCGAAATGCTGATGCTTGCGCAATGGCTCCTCCACCTCGTCCGAGCCAGGCGGCCGGTAGGCCGGACCGCCGTAAGTGCCCGCGTTCTTCAGCCGCGCCTCCTCTTCCGGCGACTGCACGCCACTGAGTTTTCTGCGCGCCTGCCCGTAATCGTCGGCATTTTTGGGGGCGCCCATCTCGCACACCCAGCCGCACCATTCGTCGGAATCGAAATGACCGTATCCGCTATAGGTCAGCGACGCGAACACGCCGTCGTCGAACCACAGCAGCGCCGAATAAGCGCCTTCGGTCGGCCTGGCGCTATCCCAATTGCCGATCACCGAACGCACCCGCGTGGCGCGGCTGCCGGCCAGCAGCCGGACGATGTCCACCTGATGCGCCGCCTGACTGAAAATCGCGCCGCCGCCGGCGGCGGTCAGCAATTCCTCGGGACGGCGCGGACGGTACAGATAATCGGTGTAATTGAGCGCCTGAATCATTTTTACCGCCCCGACTTCACCGCTTTCGATCAGCTTGCGCGCTTGCAGATAGGGCGTATCGAAACTGTGGCAATGGCCGACGATCAGATACACCCCGGCGGCGCGGCAGGCTTCGATCATGTCGTCGCATTCGTCCATGGTCAGCGCCATCGGCTTTTCCACCAGCACGTGCTTGCCGCGACCGGCGGCCAGACGCGTATGCGCCGCGTGGAACTGATGCGGACTGGCGATGTAAATCGCTTCTACCGCCGCGTCATCGACCAGAGCTTCGATATCGGCGTAGACCGGCGCGGCGAAATCGCGCGCGAACTGCGCGCGCGCCGCTTCGCGCGGATCGCAGGCCGCCGCCAGCACGATGCGCGGATCCCGTAAAAAGGTCGGCAGCATCAACGAGAATGCACGTCCCAGGCCGGCGACGCCGATACGGATGGGGGCTTGCACGATGGTCATATCTATAGATCCAGCACGAGTTCCGGCGATTTCGCCCGCGATACGCAAATCATGATATGGGACTCCATTTCTTCCGGCATCAGCACCATGTCGCGATGATCGGCTTGGCCCGCAAGCAGGCCGGTCAGGCAGGTGCCGCAGGTGCCGCTCTCGCATGAGGCGGGTACATCGCGGCCGTTCTCGCGCAGCACTTCTAGGATGGTTTTACCGACCGGCACTTCCAGCGTCAGCCCCGATTTGGCCAGCTTTATCATGAATGCGTGATCGTCGGTCCGCACTTCGCCGCCGTCGTTGAAACTTTCGAAATGCACATTCGCATGCGGCCAATGTCCCGACATGTCGCGCACCGCATCCATCAAGCCACGCGGTCCGCAGCAATAGATATGCGCGCCGCTGCCGGGGCGTTCCAGCACCGGCCACAGATCGAAGGATCGGGCGCGGTCGCCGTAATCGTGATGTACCACCACCTTGCCCGGCAGGCCCGGCGCGCCGAGTTCGTCGAGGAAAGCGGTGGTCTCAGGCGATTGCGTGAAATAGTACAGTTTCCACGGCGCCGGCGGCAGTTCGCCGAAGGTACGGATCATCGATAGTATCGGCGTAATGCCGATGCCGCCGGCGATGAACAGATACGATTTCGCGGTATCGGTCAGCGCGAAGGCATTGACCGGCGTCGACGTCGGCAGCATATCGCCGACCTGTGCGGTATCGAACAGATTGGCCGAACCGCCGCGTCCATTGGCTTCCCGCTTGACGGCGATGACGTAGCGATGGCGTTCGGCGGCGTCGTTGCACAGCGAATATTTGCGTATCGCGCCGTTCGGAACCCGTACGCTGACATGGGAGCCTGGCGTGAACGCCGGCAGTTCCTGTCCGTCCGGATGCACCAGTTCAAAGCTGCGGATGCCTTGCGCGGCGTCGACAATGGCGGCGATCCGCAGCGGCGTCACAGGATCGGGGTTAACTTGCGTGTCCATTTCAATGTTCTCCAAAGACATGGGAGACCGGCCGCACGTGCTGCGGCGGCGGGAAAGGTCTGCGGGGGCCGCCGCCGGTCAGCGCGCAGGAGTCGAATACGACGGCTCCAGCGCCGGCGCGTCGCTGTCTTCCCAGACCGGTTTGGCCGGATGGTCACGCCAGTCGACGGTCTTGGGGATGATCGCCTGATACGAACAGATCTCCGCCGGGATGGCCGACGCGCCGGTGCCGATGGCAGGCTCGCCTTTCTGAAACGCCTGAACCGCAGCCAGCATTTGACGGCGGAACTCCACGATCGCCAGATCGCTGGCGCCAAGACGGTCGTTGGTGCGGTCGGCGATCGTACCCATCGTCACCCACATCGCCAGATCCTGATTCGGAAAGCCCGTGATGCCGGTGAAATTGCCAGCTTTCATCGCTTCGCGATCTTGCCAGAAGCGGTTTTCGCGCGTGCGCAGCGGCCGGTATTCCGGATCCAGATCGACGCCGACGCGCTGGCCCAGGAATTTGCGCCAGGTTTCGGTCTCGGGCGTTTTTTCCGGACGTCCCCAGGCCAGGAAATAGAATGCGGTATTGCCGTCATCCATCGGCACGTTGACGTTGGCGACGTTGTACAGATTGTTCGGCGGGATCAGCGCGGTGGCGGGCGCCACGAACACGGTCGAACGCACATATTCATGCGTGGCGGCATTGGCGATCGGACGCCGGATGGCGGCGTAGCGGAAGCCGTAGCCGGAGCGCTGCACCTGCATCCGGGGCGCCTTGTCGGTGGATGGGCGCAGCCATTTCTTCTCCTCCGCCTCGGCGCCGCCGACCCGCGCCGGCACAAAATCGGATGAATGCAGGCTGGAGCTGTGCGCCGAATCGATCGCGCCTTCCAGCACCTGAGCCCAGTTGCACGGGATCAACACCTTGGCGATGCTGACCGCGGTATCGGCGGTAGGCGCCCATACCGGAGGCGTAAACTCGGGCATGGTCTCGGCCGGCCCCATGTACGTCCAGATGAAACCGCACCATTCCTTGACCGGATAGGCGCGATGCTTCACTTTGTCGGTCAGGCCGCTGGCGGCAGGCTCGGAAGTCATTTCCAGCACGATGCCGTGGACATCCATTTTCCATCCGTGATACAGGCAGCGCAGACCGGAATCTTCATTACGTCCATATACCAGCGACACGCGGCGGTGCGGACAATACTCGTCCATCACGCCGACACGTCCCTCGGTATCGCGGAACACCACCAGATCCTCGCCGAACAGGCGCGCCTTGACCGGCGTACCGTCGGGCTCGCTCACTTCTTCGCTGAGGCATACCGGATGCCAGTGCCGGCGCATCAATTGGCCCATCGGAGCGTCGCCTTCGACGCGACACAGAAGGTCGTTTTCTTCCTTGCTCAACATTGCCGTCTCCTGAATGCAATTGGCCGTCGTCGAATTCCATCAAATCCGGGATTCCCGAGCAGCTTTATTTTGTTGTGAATACCAACTTGCTTAGATATCTAAATTTATTGTAGGCGACAAATTTTCGCTTGTCCACAACATTTATGGCGTTGTGACACGCCGTGCAGGCAACGGCCGCACAGTCCTAGTCGCGGCCGTTTGCTCTATTACAGCAAGGAAATAAAAGGAGCGAGGACGCGCCGGCGCCGATCAGGGCCGATAGCCATCCGTCAGCGTCTTCAGAAACGCAATGACGTCCTGAATTTCCGCCTCCGACAAGGCCGGCTGCTCACCCGGTTTGCGGCCGAACGGCGGCTCGGTATTGACATTGGCATCATGCTGCGGCAACAGATCGTCGAACTTGTGGATGCTGCCGTCGCGATTGCGCGGATACCATTTTTCGGGATGGGTGTCGCGCTGCACATAAAACTGCATTACCTGTTCCAGCGAATGAAAAACGCCGTTATGGAAAAAGCTTTTGCGCAGGGCCACATTGCGCAGCGTCGGGGTCTTGAACAGGCCGCAATATTCCGGCCTATCGGCGAAATCGGTGCGATCCGGGCCGCAGAGGCCGAAATCGAAATATTTGGGGTCGGCATTGGCCGGAATCTTCCGATTGCGGGGTACGCCGATAGCGATCAGGCCGTAGTCGGTGAATTGCGGAAACGCACCGTTGGGCGCGACTGCGCTGATATGGCAGGAGGCGCAATTGCCCTTGTCGGGCGCATCGAACAGCGCCAGACCGCGCGATTCCTGCTGGCTCAGCTGCGTCTGGCCGCGCAAAAATGCATCGTATTTGCTGCTGTATGGATAGAAATCCGCCGGGCTTTCCTGAAACACTTCCAGCGCCATCGATGCCGCCTGAAACGCGCGGTCGGTATTGTCGAAAATATCGTCGCCGAAACCGGCGCGCAATAGAGGCGCGTATGCGGCCTTTTTCAGTTTGGCCACGACTTCGGCGGCGTCGGCATTGGCCATTTCATACGGCGATAGCAGCGGAATGCGCGCCTGATCATGCGCCGAATCGGCGCGGCCGTCCCAGGTGCGGCCGCCGGTAGGGCCGGCGTCTACGCTATCGTCGCCGTCGTCATCGTGATAATGCTCGGAAAACGGCGGCACATTCTGCGCATAGCGCAGCGACGGGACTGCGCGTTTGCCCGGCTGCTTCATGTCGCGGCCGCCCAACTGCACCGACAAATCGTTGGGCGGACCGAACGCATGCTGCGGATCGTGGCAAGTGGCGCACGACTGCCGGCCCGAGGCCGACAGCGACGCATCGGAAAACATCAGGCGCCCCAGATTGGTCAGCGCCTCGACGCTGGGCCTTTTCGATGCATACGGCGTATTGGCGTAGTCCACTGTGGCCGCGACGGGCTGGTCGGCGTGTGCCTGCGGCCCTGCAACCGTCGCCGCGGCAATCGCGGCAGCGGCCAATGCCGCAATTGTCAGAATCATTTTCATCGCGGCACATTAACAGGCGTTTATGACCCAACAATGACGCCATGTCATCTTCCCGTTACATTCCACCGTTAGCATGCCCCTACCATTCACGAGGGCTAAAACCATGCGCTTAAATTTGCCACACACACGCTTGTCGCTGCTGATCGCGGCGGTCTCCATAGCGCTGACCGCCTGCGGCGGCAGCAATAGTCTTGTCGCCGACAATAATGACGCGGTTCGCAATATCGATACGGTCGTCGTCATCTACGCCGAAAACCGCGGCTTCGACACCCTGTACGGGCTGTTTCCGGGCGCCGACGGCATCCCCGGCGTCAATCCGTCATCCAAGGCCGCCTATATCCCGCAAAAAGATTATAACGGCGCAGTGCTGCCGGTCTTGCCGCCAAGCTGGGGCGGCGTCACCATCCCGGGACAAAGCAAGGTCATCACCCAGGCCCAATCGGCCAATATGCCGAATCGTCCATTCCAGGTCGACAGCGCCGACGGCTTGAATGCGGACGCATCGCTGGTCACCCGCGATCTGGTGCATCGCTTCTATAACGACCAGATGCAGATCGACGACGGCAAAAACGATATGTTCACCGCCTATTCGGATGCCGGCGGCTTGTCGATGGGCTACTACGACGGCCGCAAGATGGCGATGTGGAATATCGCCAGGCAATACACACTGGCCGACAATTTCTATATCGGCGCTTTCGGCGGTTCGTTCCTGAATCATCAATTCCTGATTTGCGCCTGTGCGCCGCAGTATCCGAACGCGGATAAATCGGTCGCCCACGGAGGCATTTCCAAAATCGACGTCGACGCGAACGGACAATTCCTCCGTCTGACGCCGGCGGCCGGCAGCCAGGCCTCGGTGCTGGACGGCGCGCCCAAATACGCCAACGACGGCACGCTGACGCCGAAAGATGACAAGGGCATGTACTACGCCGTCAATACGATGCAGCCTCCGTATCAGCCGAGCAGCGTGGCGCCGCCGGCCGGCGACAAGACCAGACTGTATGCGGATCCGAAGCAGGCCACCGTCCTGCCGCCGCAAACGCAGACCAATATCGGCGATCTGTTGTCGGCCAAGGGCATCAGTTGGGCCTGGTACGCCGGCGCATGGAACAGCACGCTCAACGTCGCCGAGGGGAACCGTAAATTCCCGGCGCCTACGCCGAACTTCCAGTTCCATCATCAGCCGTTTAATTATTTCGCGAACATGGATCCGGTTACCCATGCGGCTTACCGTGCGCAGCATCTGAAAGACTTCGACGCCAGCTTCCTGCAGGACGCGGCAGCCGGCAAATTGCCGACGGTGACGTTCTACAAGCCGCAAGGCAACCTGAATCAGCATGCCGGCTACGCCAGCGTCGCGGCCGGCGATGCGCATATTGCCGAGGTCATCGCCAAGCTCAAGCAAAGTCCGCAATGGGGCCATATGATGATCGTCGTGACCTATGACGAAAACGGCGGCTTCTGGGACCACGCCGCGCCGCCGAAAGCCGATCGCTGGGGTCCTGGCTCGCGCATCCCGACCATCATCATTTCGCCGTATGCGAAGAAAAGTTATGTCGATTCGACGCCGTACGATACGACATCGATCCTGCGCTTCATTACCCGCCGCTGGTCGCTGCCCGTGCTCGACGGCATCAAGGAGCGCGATCAGGCCCTGCGCGCCAATGGCGGCAAGCCGATCGGCGATCTGAGCGGCGCGTTGCAGGCCAGCGCGCAATAAGCGTGCTGTAAGTCAGAGTCCACGGATCAACCCGCAGGCCTTTGACGAAATGCTCAACACCCCACCAGCGGTATGCTGGTGGGGTGTTTTCATTTTTGAACGGGCGACATTTCCCACATGTACAGTTGTCAGTTGTCGAACCCTTGCTGATCATGACCCAGGCCCATTTCCGCTGGCTGGAAACGAATTGCAAGCAATTTAATTGCGAATAATTTAAATCGGCTCCGTGGTCCTGTGTCGTCCTGTGTATCATGCGGATGAACGGAATTCACCTTGGAAACCCGAATATAAATGCATCCGAAAATGCAAGAAACGACATCGCTGGCGCTGTTTTGCAAAGTCGTCGACAACTATGGCGACATTGGGATCTGCTGGCGCCTAGCGCGGCAATTGGCGCGCGAACACGGCATCGCCGTGACCCTGTGGGTCGACGATCTGCGCAGCTTTCGGCGGATTTGCCCGGAAGTGGCCATCGAATGCGAGATTCAGCAAGTCGGCGCGGTAACGGTCAGGCACTGGCGCGACCAGGACGGCGTGTTTGCGCCCGGCGAGATTGCCGATATCGTGATTGAATTTTTTGCCTGCGACATTCCCCCCGGCTATATCACCGCGATGTCGAAGCGCACGCCGCGTCCCGTATGGCTGAATCTGGAAGGGCTGACCGCGGAAACATGGGTGGAAGGCTGCCATACCTTGCCGTCGCCGCATCCGTCGCTGCCTTTGACCAAGTATTTCTTCTTTCCCGGCTTTACCGGACGCACCGGCGGCCTGCTGCTCGAATCCGATTTGGCGCAACAGCGCGAGGCATTCCAGCGCGATCGGGCCGGCATGGCAACTTTTCTCGGGCAATTCGGCGTCACGCCGGCTGAGATGGGCGCCTTGCAAGTATCCCTGTTCTGCTACCCGCAGGCGCCGGTTCCCGACTTGTTCGCGGCATGGCAAGGCGGCGACAAGGCAATTGCCTGCCTGGTGCCGGAAGGCGTTGCCTCCGACGCCGTTGAGGCTTTTCTCGGGCAAGCTGCAACAGCCGGCGCCAGCGCGACCCGCGGCGCGCTGACGATGCGCGTACTGCCGTTCATGCCGCAATCCGACTACGACAAACTGCTGTGGGCCTGCGACCTCAATTTTGTACGGGGCGAAGATTCTTTCGTCCGCGCGCAGTGGGCGGGGAAACCGTTTGTCTGGCACATCTATCCGCAAGACAAAGACCTGCATCACGTCAAATTGAATGCTTTCTTGCAGGCCTGCACAGCCAGTACGGACAGTTCGATTGCGCTGTCGCTTGCCTGGAACGCCGCCGCAAAGGAAGCGGTCGACTGGCCTGCGATATGGTCCGCATTTGAAGCGGACATGCCGAAAATCGGCGCGATGTCCGGCGATTGGCAGCGCCAAGTGTGGGCAAATGGCGACTTGGCATCCAATTTATTGAAGTTCGCAGAGGCGGTTAAGCTGGGATGATTCAAAAATGGGTTAAAATATACGGCTATTTTTTAATGCAATTTAAATTCAATCATAAGTCGGCTTGCGGTGTTCTTTGCCAGTAGGCCACAAACGATTTTTGTGTAAACCTACTCTTTTTACGTATATGGCTATGAAACCAGCAAAAGAAATTCGTGTCGGCAATATCATCATGGTCGACAGCAAGCCAATGATCATTTTGCGCTCCGATGTCAACGGTTCGAGCCGCACGGGCTTCACCTACAAGTGGAAGATGAAAAATCTCCTGACAAACAGCCCTTCGGAAAACGTTTTCCGCGGCGACGACAAGTTCGACGTCGTTGTCCTCGACAAAAAGCCCGTGACCTATTCCTATTTCGCCGATCCGCTGTTCGTATTCATGGACGCCGATTACGAACAATATGAAATCGAAAGCGAGAACCTGGGCGACGCCCTGAGCTACCTGAAAGAAGGCATGGAATGCGAAGCCGTTTTTTACGACGGCAAGGCAATTTCGGTCGAACTGCCGACTACCATCGTGCGCCAGATTGTTTACTCGGAACCGGCGGTCAAAGGCAACACGTCGGGCAACGTGCTGAAAGAAGCCAAGATCGAAAATCCGATCGAAGCGAATCGCCACACTGTGATGGTGCCGTTGTTCGTGAGCCAGGACGACATGATTGAAATCGATACGCGCACCAACGAATACAAGAAAGTCGTACGTGGCTGATCTCATCCGAAATCAAAAAAACGCTGCCGATTCCGCAGCGTTTTTTTTCGTCCAGGCATTTGCTGGCTAAAACCCGCGCTTGCCCAGCATCTCGAAGATGCTGGAAAAATCCAGCCGCCCGGCGCCCGATTTGCTATGGATATCGTATAGATTGCGGGCCGTCGCGCCCAGCGGCACCGCGCTGCCGGTCGCCAGTGCGCTTTCCAGCGCCAGTCCCAGGTCCTTCAGCATCAGATCCACGCCGAAGCCGCCCGCATAGCCGTTCGATGCCGGCGCATTCGGCATCACGCCGGGACAGGGGTTATATACGTCCAGCACCCAGTTGCGGCCCGAACTCTTGTTCATGATGTCGGACAAGGCCTGCGCATCCATGCCGTTGGCCATGCCCAGCCGGATCGCCTCGGACGTGCCGATCATCAGAATGCCGAGCAGCATGTTGTTGCACATTTTGACCGTCTGTCCGCTGCCGCTGTCGCCGGCGTGAAACAAGGCCTTGCCCATGGCTTGCAGAAAAGGGGCGGCGGCGGCAAATCCGTCCGCCGAACCGCCCACCATGAAGGTCAGCGTGCCGGCCGCAGCGCCGGCGGTGCCGCCCGATACCGGCGCGTCGAGCATCGTCAAGCCACGCGCCGCCGCGGCAGCCGCCACCTTGCGCGCGACAGCGGGCGCAATGGTCGAGCAATCGATCAGCAAGGTTCCGGGCCGGACATGCGCCAGAATGCCGTCCGCTCCCGAATACAGCTCTTCGACATGCTTGCTGGCGGGCAGCATCGTGATGACGACTTGCGCGTCGGCAACGGCCCGCATGGGGTCGATCGCCGCGACGCCGCCGTCGGCTACCCATTGCGCGACATTGGCCGCAAGCAGATCGTGGCCGCTGACGCCATATCCGCCGCGCAACAAATTGCGTGCCATCGGCAAGCCCATATTGCCCAATCCGATAAAGACGATGTCCGTTGCTTTCATAGCGCCTCCTGATGATCGAAATAATCGGCCGCGCCGGGGAGCGCGGCCATTGCAGCCTATTCTGCATGTGCATTAATATCGAAGCAATAATGAATAACTCGTGGCCATTTTGCATAAATGCAAATGGAGGAGACATCATGCTGGATTGGGACAATTTACGGGTCTTCCTGGAATTGGCGCGCAGTCAGGGATTGGTGGAGGCAGGCAGGAAGCTGGGCATTGACCATTCGACCGTGTCGCGCCGGATGCGCCGCTTCGAAGAAGAGGTCGGCAGCCGTCTGTTCAATCGCAATAGTCATGGCACCACGCTGACGCCGGAAGGTTATCGGCTGGTCGAATATGCGGAGCAAATGGAGAGTACGGTCTACGCCGCCGCCGATGAACTGGGCGGCCGCAACGCCCTATTGTCCGGACAGGTGCGTCTGGGCGCCACCGAGGGTTTCGGCAACTGCTTTCTGGCGCCGCATCTGGCCTACTTCTGCGAGCGCCATCCGCATATCGCGGTCGATCTGTTGCCGATGCCGCGCCTGATCAATCTATCGAAACGGGAAGCAGATATCAATGTGACCATCGAACGCCCGCAAAGTGGCAATTACGTGGTGACCAAACTCAGCGATTATGCGTTGCGGCTGTACGCGACGTCGGCCTATCTGGCATCGCACCCGCCTATCCGCCACGTCGACGATCTGACGCAACACCGGCTGATCGGCTATGTCGACGATCCGGTGTTCAGCCAGGAATTGCGCTACAGGGACAATATCGCGCCCGACGCATTCCGCGCCTTGCGCAGCACCAGCGTGGTCGCACAATATATGGCGGCGCGCTGCGGCCGGGCGCTGGCGGTCCTGCCCTGCTTCATGGCGCAGCAATGCGACGCGCTGACGCCGGTATTGCAGGATCAGATCGACATCGTGCGCTCGTTCTGGCTGGCGGCGCCCAGCGAACAACGCCATATCGCGCGGGTGTCGGCGTTATGGAATTATTTGCGCGAGGCGATCGAGCCGAATCGGGATTACCTGATGGGACGTGCGCCCGACATCGTTTGGCTGCGCTAGGATTTGCGTTGCAAGCGAACCGAGCGATAAGCGTCGGGGCGGCCGCGCTTGCTTAGCACCAGTTGCCAAAGCTGCCCTTGTCCCGATCGGAAGTAGCCGGCGGAAGACAACAGGAAATATTTCCACATGCGATAGAAGCGCTGATCGTATTTATCTTTCAGCTGCGGCCACGCTGCGTCGAATCGCTCCGCCCATGCCATCAGAGTGCGATCGTAGTCACGCCCGAAGTTGTGCCAATCCTCGATCAGGAATCGCCCTTCCAGACTCGCCGCGATTTGCTTGGCGGACGGCAGATGGCCATTGGGGAAAATATATTTGTCGATCCAGGCGTCGGTCTTGCGCTCGGTGATGTAATTGCCTATCGTGTGCAACAGAAACAGGCCGTCCGGTTTGAGCAGGCGCTCAACGATATCGAAGTAGGTATCGTAGTTCTTCGGGCCGACGTGCTCGAACATGCCCACGGAGACGATTTTGTCGAAGCTTCCGGTCAGTTCGCGATAATCGGTGAGTTGTATATCGATAGGCAAGCCGGCGCAACGCTCCTGGGCCAGCTTTTGCTGCTCCTTCGAGACCGTGATGCCGACCACTTCAACCTGATAATTTTCAGCGGCATAACGGGCCAGGCCGCCCCATCCGCAACCGATGTCCAAAAGACGTTCGCCCGCTTTAAGCTGGAGCTTTTCGCAAATCATTTTAAGCTTGTGCTGCTGCGCTTCTTCGAGATCCTTGGCGTGTTCCCAATAGCCGCAGGAATACATCAAACTGCTATCCAGCATGCGTTCGAATATATCGTTACCGATGTCGTAGTGTTGTTCCCCCACCTGAAATGCGCGGCTCTTGCTTTGCAGGTTCAGCAGGCGCTGGCGAAGCATTTCCATGACGAATCGGATCTTGGCCGGCCCGACCACGGTTTGCTCAAGATCGGCGCTGGCTATCCGGTAAAAGCACTCGTCGAGTTGTTCGCATTCCCAGTCGCCGTCCATGTAGGACTCGCCAATGCCGAGTTCCCATTTGGAAAACATTTTCCGGAAAAAATCCTTGCTGACGATCTGGATGTCCCACGGCGCCGAGCCGTTCAGTCCAACCCCGGCATGCGCGAGCGCTTCCACGATAATTTTAGGGCCGTCGACTCTTGACGGAGACGCATTATGTTCTGCGAAAGCCATTTCGTATTCCCTTTTTAATTATTCTTGAGCTAAATGATCGATTTGAAAAAACACAACATATTAACCTTTGTCGTCGCTCCATGCGGGCGCCGATTTTTCCAGGAATGCGCGGAGCCCTTCGCGCCCTTCGGCCGACGCGCGCAAATCGGCGATCACGCCGGCATTCGCGGTATGCAATGCGGCGGGCTCCCGCGAGCTTGCCGCGGCGCCGACCAAGGCCTTCGCCGCGCGCATCGCCAGCGGACCGTTCGCCAGCAGCGTGTTCACCATCTGTTCCGTGGCTGCATCGAGGGCGTTCGCGTCGGCCACTTCATGCACCAGGCCCAGCGCCAGCGCCCGTTGCGCCGAAAACTTCTCCGCCGTCACAAAATAACGGCGCGCCTGCGATACGCCGATTTTGGCGATCGCGTACGGACTGATCACCGCCGGAGCCAATCCCAGCCTGACTTCGGAAAACGAAAACACCGCTGGCCGGGCGGCCAGCGCGATATCGCAACACGCGACCAGACCGATGCCGCCGCCCATTGCCGCGCCCTGCACTTTGGCGATGGTCGGCGCCGGAAAGCGATCCAGCGTTTCCATCAACAGGCTCAAGCGCTGCGCATCCCGCAGATTCTCGTCGCGGCCGGCATCGGCCATGCGCCGCATCCAGCCCAGATCGGCGCCGGCGGAAAACGATTTGCCGTTGGCCGCGAGCAGCAGCACGCGCACGCGCGGGTCGGCGGCGGCCTGCCGCAGCGCGGCGAGCAATTCGCCGATCAGCAGGTCATCGAAAGCGTTGTGCAATTGCGGGCGATTGAGCGTCAGAACAGCGACGCCGCGCGCCTCGATAGCGAGCGTTAAAGCCGAAGAGTGGGTCATGGGGTCTCCGCCGGTGAATGCGATTGGGCTGCAGGTGCAATGGATGCACGGTAGCGGAGAATTGCGCCCGCGCCAAGAGCAAAAAAAAATCCACACGATGGTGTGGATTTTTACCGGCTGACACCGGATGAACTGGCGTCCCCAAGGGGATTCGAACCCCTGTACTCACCGTGAAAGGGTGATGTCCTAGGCCTCTAGACGATGGGGACAATTGTCTTGCTACTTCTGTACGTCTCGTTTACTGCTTCTTCGCGATCACATCACTTCTGCTACCGATCTTGCTGCCGCTTCATCGAACTGCCTGAAACAACCGAACGCAATCTGCATTAGACTGGTGGAGGTAAGCGGGATCGAACCGCGGACCTCTTGCCTGCCATGCAAGCGCTCACCCAGCTGAGCTATACCCCCCGGATGCGAAGAGACGAGATTATAGCAATGTTTTCTTCGCCATGTAAATTTTTTAAACGCTTTAATTGAGATAGGGCTTCAGGCGCGCCAGCACAACGTCGCGGCCAAACAACGCCAGCACCAGATCGATGGCGGGCGTCTGCAATTGGCCGGCCACAATTAGGCGCAAGGGCATGGCCAGTTGCGGCATCTTCAAACCGTGCTGCGCCAGCACCTGTTTGAGCATCGCGGTCAGCGCTTCCTTTTGCCATTCGACGCTTTCGCATTGTTTGGCGTAATCGGCCAGGGCCGGCTTGACCGCGTCGGTGACGTGCTGCGCCACCAGCGCCGGGTCAGGCGCCGGCCGGCGATAAAACATCATCGCGGCCGCCGCCAGTTCGACCAGCGTATGCGCGCGTTCTTTCAGCACCGCCAGCACCTGCGCCAGATCGGGGGCGCCGCCGAATTCCGCGCCGTCCTTTTCCATGATCGGCTTGACCAGCGCGGCGAGCCGGTCGTTATCGGCCAGCTTGATGTAATGATTGTTCAGCC
Source organism: Herbaspirillum sp. (assembly GCA_028292625.1). Lineage (GTDB taxonomy): Bacteria > Pseudomonadota > Gammaproteobacteria > Burkholderiales > Burkholderiaceae_D > Herbaspirillum. Next base: position 14,778 of record JAQGLY010000029.1, read on the forward strand.
ACGCCAGCTTTTCCGGATTGAATTGCGCCGGCGATTTCGACAGGTGATCCAGATCGAACCAGGCGCAGAACTGCTCCATCGAAAACACTTCTTCGTCGCCGTGGCTCCAGCCCAGGCGCGCCAGATAATTGAGCACCGCTTCCGGCAGATAACCTTGCGCCGGATATTCCATGACGCCGACCGCGCCATGCCGCTTCGATAATTTTTCGCCGTCGGCGCCGAGAATCATCGGCACGTGGCCGTACAGCGGCAGCGTGGCGCCCAGCGCTTTCAGAATATTGATCTGGCGCGGCGTATTGTTGACGTGATCGTCGCCGCGGATCACATGGGTGATCCGCATATCCCAATCGTCGACCACGACGCAGAAGTTATAGGTCGGCGTGCCGTCCTGGCGGGCGATCACCAGATCGTCCATTTCGCGATTCGAAATCGTGATCGTGCCTTTGACCACATCGTCCCAGCTGACCTCGCCGTCCAGCGGATTCTTGAAACGCACCACCGGCTTGCGGTCGGCGGGAACGGCCGGCAGCGTCTTGCCCGGCTCCGGCCGCCAGGTGCCGTCGTAACGCGGCTTTTCGCCGGCGGCGCGTTGTTTCTCGCGCATCGCTTCGACTTCCTGCGGCGACGAATAACAGTAATAGGCGCTGCCGTCGGCCAGCATTTTGGCGATCGCTTCGCGGTAGCGGTCCATGCGCTGCATTTGATAAAACGGGCCTTCGTCATGCTCCAGGCCCAGCCATTGCATGCCGTCCAGAATGGCCCGCACCGCTTCCGGCGTCGAGCGCTCCACATCGGTGTCTTCGATGCGCAGTACGAAAGTACCGCCGAAGCGCTTCGCATACGCCCACGAAAACAGCGCGGTGCGCGCGCCGCCGAGATGAAGGAAGCCGGTGGGGCTGGGAGCGAAGCGGGTGCGGACAGCTGTCATGATCGATAATTTCAATAAAAACGGCTTTGGATCACCAAAGCCGAGTAAAAAGGGAATGCCGGTGTCCTGTGGCCGATATGACATCACCGGCCGTTGGAAAGCGTCATTTTACCGTGGTTTCAAGCGAATCCACGAGGAGGAGCGCCGCCAGGCGCCCCATACCGATCAATCGTTCTGAATCACGATGCTCGGGAATTTGCTGCTCATATCGCGCGCCTTTTCGGCCACCTTGATCGCCAGTTTGCGCGCGATGGTTTTATAGATCGCCGCGATCGGCCCGTCCGGATCGGCCACCACGGTCGGCTTGCCGGAATCGGTCTGCTCCCGGATCGCCATCGTCAGCGGCAGGCCGCCCAGGAAATCCGCCCCGTATTCCGCACACATCTTTTCGGCGCCGCCGCTGCCGAAGATCGCCTCCGCATGACCGCAATTGGAACAGATGTGCGTGCTCATGTTCTCGACGATGCCCAGAATCGGAATGCCGACCTTTTCAAACATCTTCAGGCCCTTGCGCGC
>JAQGLY010000052.1 GCA_028292625.1 Herbaspirillum sp.
GAAAACAGAAAAACCGTTGTGAATTTTGCGATGTGAAATTTCAGCGTAGACCTAACTTGCTGATTTGATTGTGATTTTTGGGGTGGACGACGGGGCTCGAACCCGCGACAACAGGAATCACAATCCCGGACTCTACGCTGCCCACGAGGCCATAAAAAAGCACCGATATTATAGAATCTATAATATACAGTGCTGTTCATATATACAGGATAGATTGTAAGTCATTGATTCCATTGGTCGGGACGGTGTGATTCGAACACACGACCCCTTGCACCCCATGCAAGTACGCTACCAGGCTGCGCTACGCCCCGACTGGTCGGCGATTATAGCAGAGCGGCGGGCGCCTGCTCAAGCTCGCCCGTCGCCGATCTCCCGCATCCAGGCTCCCCAACCTAACCCGTATTGCGCAACCCGGCCGCAATCCCATTAATCGTCAAATGAATCCCGCGCAGCGCCCGCGCTTCCGTCACGCGTCCCGTTTTGGCGTCGGCGCGATGCCGCTTGAGCAGCTCAACCTGCAAGTGATTCAAGGGATCCAGATAGGGGAATCGATTCTTGATCGAACGCGCCAGCAGCGGGTTGCCTGCCAGCCGGTCCTTGACCCCGGTGATCGCATTTAAAAAGGCGGTGGTGCGTTCATGTTCGTCCGACAGGCGCTGGAAGATGGTTTTGCGCAGCTTCTTGTCGGCCACCAGTTCGGCGTAGCGCGACGCGACGGCAAGGTCGGTTTTCGCGAGCACCATGTCCATGTTCGACAGCAATGCTTCGAAAAACGGCCATTCCTTGTACATCGCGCGCAGTATGGTCAGCTTCTTGGCGCGGCTGGCGCCGTCTTCGTCCAGCCATTCGCCGACGGCGCTGCCGAAGCCGTACCAGCCGGGCAGCAGCAGCCGGCATTGGCCCCACGAAAATCCCCACGGAATCGCGCGCAGGTCTTCGATGCGGCGCGTCGATTTGCGCGATGCCGGACGTGAGCCGATGTTCAGTTCGGCGATTTCGGCGATCGGGGTGGAGGCGAAGAAGTAGTCGGTGAAGCCGGGCGTATCGTAGACCAGATCGCGGTAGGCGCGATAGGCGCGGTCGGACAGGTCGCCCATCACGCTTTCGTAGCCGGCCAGTTTGCGCGATTGCCGGGTTTCGGCGGCCGGCGGCGTCAGGCTGGCTTCCAGCGTGGCGGCGACCAGGAATTCCAGATTGCGGCGGCCGATCTCGGGATTGGAAAATTTGGAGGCAATGATTTCGCCTTGTTCGGTCAGCCGGATCTGGCCGTTGACGGTGCCGGCAGGCTGCGCCAGGATCGCTTGATAGCTGGGTCCGCCGCCACGGCCGACGGTGCCGCCGCGGCCGTGGAACAGCCGCAGTTTGACGCCCGTTTGATTGAATAGCTGCACCAGACTGGTTTCCGCTTTGTACAGTTCCCAGGTCGAGGTCAGGAAGCCGCCGTCCTTGTTGGAGTCGGAATAGCCGAGCATGATTTCCTGCAGTTTGCCTTGCCGCGCGATCAGGTGCGCGACCTGCGGCAAGGCCATCCATTGCGTCATGATGTCGGTGGCGCAGCGCAGGTCGGGAATGGTTTCGAACAGCGGGACCACCATCAATTCCATTTGCGCCGCCCCGGCAGGGCTGTGGCGCAGCAGGCCGGTTTCCTTTTGCAGCAGCATGACTTCGAGCAGGTCGGACACCGCTTCGGTATGCGAAATGATGTAGTTGCGAATGGCGCGGTCGCCGTAGTGCCGGCGGATTTCACGCGCGGCGCGCATCACGGTCAGTTCGGAATCGGTTTCGGCGCTGTATTCGTTGTATGGCGAATACAGCAGGCGCGGTTTGTCGATTTCGGATAGCAGCAGTTTGATTTTTTCTGCTTCGCTCAGCGCCGCATAGTTGCGTTCGACTTGCGCGTAAGCGAACAATTCGCCGAGCACGCGTTCATGCACGTCGGAGGTCTGGCGCAGATCCAGTGTGGCCAGATGGAAGCCGAAAATCTGCGCCGCGCGCTTGAGCGAGGCCAGCCGCGGTTTGATCAGCGCCGCGCCGTGGTTGGCGATCAGCGAGTCGGCCAGGATCTGCAGGTCAGCGACGAAGTCTTCCGATGCGGCGTAGTGGGTGGCGGAGCCGACTTCGTGGCGCAGGATATTGGTGGCGCCCAGCCCGCGCGCGGTGGCGGCGAGGCGGGCGTAGATGCCGATCAATGCGCGCCGGTACGGCTCGTCGGTGCGGTGGTCGGAATTGTCGGGCGAGGATTCGGCCAGCGCGGTCAGCGCGGGGCTGACGTCGACCAGCAGCGTCGAGATCGACAGTTCGGCGCCCAGCGCGTGCACCTGCTCCAGGTAGAAATCGAAAATCGTGGTGGACTGGCGCGCCACTGCGTGCCGCATGGTGGCGGCGTTGACGTTCGGATTGCCGTCGCGGTCGCCGCCGATCCAGCTGCCCATTTGCAGATAGGCCCCCGGTTCTTCGGGGAGGGGGCTGCCGGCGCGGCGGCTGCGCGCCGGGAAGCGGGCGGCGATTTCGGCTTCGACGTCGTCGTACAGCGCCGGCAGTTCCTGCAGGAAGGTGATGCGGTAGTACGACAAGGCATTTTCGATTTCGTCGGCGACCGTCAGTTTGCTGTAGCGGAGCATGCGGGTTTGCCACAGCGTCGCGATGCGGGCGCGCAACAGTGCGGTGTTGTCGCCCAGTTCTTTAGGCGTCAACGGATAGTCGCGCAGCGCCAGCAGGCGCGCGATTTCGCGTTCCGCGTCGAGCGTGCTCTTGCGTTGCACTTCGGTCGGATGAGCGGTCAGCACCGGCGAAATCAAGGCCCCATTCAGGAATTTGCGGACATCGGCGCCGCCGACGCCCTTCTGATCCAGCTCTGCCAATGCGCACGCGATGCTGCCGGGCTGGGCCTCGGAGCCGGCCAGCAGATGGGCGCGGCGGCTGCGGTTGTGGTGCTGGTCTTCGGCAATATTGGCCAGATGCGAGAAATAGGAAAATGCACGCACCACGGAATTGCTCTGGTCGCGCGTCAATCGCTTGAGCAGCTTGTCGAGCTCGCCGGTGGCGGCCGCGTCGGATTCGCGGCGGAAGCGTACCGCGGTCTGGCGAATTGTTTCGACGATGTTGAAGACGGCGTCCCCTTCCTGTTCCCGCAGCACCTCGCCCAGCAGACGGCCCAGCAAGCGAATGTCTTCTTTTAGCGGAGCGTCTTTGTCCTGGGCGGTTTTTTTGCTGCCGGTTGTCGTTTTTTTCTGGGTGGCCATAGATGAATGCGATAAATGTCGGGATGAAATCGGGGTAAAAGCGCCTATGGTCATTCGCTAGGCGCGCCGGTGCGGCTCCTTTGAGTGATAAAATTTGCCGCTAGTATTGACCGCTGGTATTTTTATCTCTTATTTCTCATTTGTTCAATGTCCTCGCTCAGGATTGACCGAATCATTTTGAAAGCGCAAGTTGAAAGCATCGTTTCCTTCCAGGCTGGTGATTGCTTCGCGTGAAAGCCGCCTCGCCATGTGGCAGGCAGAGTATGTACGCGATCGGCTGTCCGCATTATATCCACAGTGCAGCGTTGAGATTCTGGGCATGACCACGCGCGGCGACCAGATCCTGGATCGCGCTTTGTCCAAGGTCGGCGGCAAGGGCTTGTTCGTCAAGGAACTGGAGGTGGCGATGGCGGAGGGGCGCGCCGATCTGGCCGTGCATTCGCTGAAGGACATGCCAATGGAGCTGCCGCCGGGTTTCATGCTCAGCGCGGTGATGGAGCGCGAAGATCCGCGCGACGCGTTCGTGTCCAACGATTATGCGTCGTTGGCCGATTTGCCGCCGGGCGCGGTGGTCGGGACCAGCAGTCTGCGGCGGCAGGCCCTGATCGCGGCGCGTTTCCCGTCGCTGGTCATCAAGCCCTTGCGCGGCAATCTGGATACCCGGCTAGCCAAGCTGGATCGCGGCGAATATGCGGCGATCATTCTGGCCGCCGCCGGTTTGAAACGCCTGGGCCTGCCGCAACGCATCCGGGCGCTGATCGAGCCGGAGCAGAGTCTGCCGGCGCCGGGGCAAGGCGCGATGGCGATCGAGATTTTGAGCGGCCGCGGCGATTTGGAGCAGATGCTGGCGCCGCTGAATCATCAGGACAGCGCGCGCGCGGTGACGGCGGAGCGGACCTTGTCGCGTCACTTCGGCGGCAGTTGCCAGATTCCGCTGGCGGCGTATGCGACCATCGAAGGCGCCTTGATGCATTTGCGGGCGATGGTGGCGACGCCCGACGGCCAGCGTGTGGCGGCCGCCGAAATCAGCGGGCCGGCCGAGGCGCCGGAGGCTTTGGGCCGGCGCATCGCGGAGCTGCTGCAGGAGCAGGGCGCCAGAGAGATTCTGGATGCCTGCCGCGATGCTTGAGGCTTAAGGCATGAAGAACGCAACGGCCGCCGCGGCAGCTATCGTCATCACGCGGCCGCGTGCACAGTCGGAAATGCTGGCGCCGCGGATCGCGGCACTGGGTTTGCGCCCGGTCATCTTCCCGTTGCTCGAAATCGGACCGCTGGCCGATGCGTCTGCATTGCAGGCGGCGCTCGCCGATCTGTCGCGTTATGCATTGGTGATGTTCGTCAGTCCGAATGCGATCGATGCCGCGTTCCAGTTTATCGGCCGCTGGCCACAGGCGGTGGCGATCGGCATTGTCGGCGCGGGCAGCCGCGCGGCGCTGGAGCGGCATGGCGTGAACGCGTCGAACGCGCGCATCGTGGCGCCGGCCGACCCCGCAAAAACCGATTCCGAAGGTTTATTCGCGGCGCTCGATCGGCGCGCATTGCAGGGCCGGCGCGTATTGATCGTGCGCGGGCAGGACGGCCGCGATTTCTTCCGCGATGCCTTGCTCGGCATCGGGGTGCAGGTTGAGCAGGTCAGCGCCTATCGGCGCGGCAAGCCGCCGTTCGACAGCGCCGCCGCCGCGCAATTGCGGCAATTGCTCGACAGCGACAGCGTCTGGATTGTCACCAGCTCCGAAGCCTTGCGGAATTTGCAGGACATGCTCAAGCAAAGCGGATTTGCGGATGCTGTAGTGAAAATGCAACAAAAGCGTCTCATCGTTCCTCACCCCCGTATCGCCGAAACGGCGCGGCTTGCCGGGTTTTCCCGAGTAAGCCTGACCGGATCAGGCGACGAACGGCTACTTGCCGCGTTACAATCAGAGACATGAACGATCTGCCACCGACTTCGGACTCCCGTCAGTCCATCGATCCCCCGGCTGCCAAAGCCGCGCCGATCACTCCCGCGCCGGATGCCTCCGGCGGTTTTTCCTCCTTTTCACCTGCCGCCGAGCGCCGCCAGGGCATCTCCAAGTGGCTGCTGTATCTGCTGCTGTTGCTGGTTCTGGCCGGATTCGCCACGCAGTGGTGGTATTCCCACCAGCAAATCCGCATGCTGCGCGAGGAAGTGGCGCGCCGTTTGCAGGCGGGCGACGTCGGCAACAACGAAGTGCGCGGCGTGGTGAAATCGCTGCAGGAAGAGACGCGCGAAGTCCAGGCCAAGGTCAGCGTGCTGGAAAGCAAGCAGACCGAATCGCAAAGCCAGCAATTGGCGCTGGAACAGCTGTATCAGGATCTGTCGAAGAATGGCGACGAATGGGCGCTGTCCGAAGTCGAAGGCGTGCTGTCGACCGCCAGCCAGCAATTGCAACTGGGCGGCAATGTGCAGGGCGCGTTGATCGCGCTGCAGAACGCCGACAAGAGCCTGTCGCGCTCCGACAAGCCGCAATTCATCGTCATCCGCCGCGCGCTGGCGCGCGACATGGACCGGCTGAAAGCCTTGCCGACGGTGGACGTGCCGGGCATCGCGCTGCGCTTGGATAGCGTGATCGGTCAGATCGACGGCATGCCGTTGCTGGCCGACGAAAAGCCGATAGTGTCGACGGCGCAACCGAAAAAGCCGCTGCGTCTGATCCCCGGCCCCAAGCCGAACAATTCCGCCGCGCCCGCGGACGGCAGCGGCAACGCCAAGCCCGACTGGCTGCTGCGCGTGGAGGACGCCTGGCAAAGCCTGACCGCCGAGATGTGGAGCGATATCCAGCAACTGGTGCGCGTGCGCAGCGTCGAAACGCCGGAAGCGTTGCTGTTGTCGCCGACCCAAGCGTATTACGCCCGCGAAAACCTGAAACTGCGTTTGCTCAATGCACGGCTGGCCCTGTTGTCGCATAACGAAGGCGCGTTCCGCAGCGATCTGTTGGCGGCGCAGGACGCCATCTCCAAATATTTCGACACCCGCGCCAGACAGACGCAGACCGCGCAGGCTTTGATCAAGCAGGTGCAGGGCAGCAATCTGTCGATAGAAATGCCGACCTTGAGCGACAGCATCAGCGCGGTGCGCAATTACAAAGCAAAGCCTTAAGGCGGCCGATTTATGCGATTACTTCTCTGGCTTCTCACGCTATTCGCGGCCGCGATCGGGCTGGCGGTGGCGACCCGTTTTAATACCGGCAATGTGGTGTTTTTCTATCCACCGTACCGGGTCGACCTGTCGCTGAATTTTTTCGTGGCGCTGCTGATCCTCGCTTTTATCCTGCTGTATTTCCTGATTCGCGCGGTCCGCGTCACGCAGGGATTGCCCGGTCGCGTGATGGCCTATCGCCGCCGCAAGCTGCAGGAGGAAAGCAACCAGTCGCTGCGCGATGCATTGAAAGCCTTGTTCGAAGGGCGTTTCGGCCAGGCTGAAAAAGCCGCCACCCGCGCCGCGCAATGGCACATCAACTCAGGCCTGTCGGCGCTGGTCGCCGCGCGCGCCGCGCATCGCATGCGCCAGACGGAGCGGCGCGACGTATGGCTGGCGAGCACCGAAACCGATGAAACGCTGAACACCGCGCGCCTGATGACCACCCTGGAAATGCAGGTCGACGCGCATCAGACTAAGGAGGCGCTGGCCGTCGTCGATCAGCTCAACGCCAGCGGCACACGGCATCTGCAGGCCTTGCAATGGGCGCTGAAAGCGCATCAGCAAGCCAATGACTGGCCCGAAGTGCTGCGTCTGGTGCAGGCGCTCGACAAACGCAAGGCCTTGCATCCGGCCCTGTCGAAACGCCTGACCGAACTGGCTTACGAACATTTGCTGTCCGATCCCGCGCACGATGCCGAGTCGCTGCGCCGGCTATGGGCGACGGTGCCCAACGTCGATCGGCTGCAAAGCAAAATCGCGTGGCGCGCCGCCGAGGCGTTCAACCGTCGCGGCCTGTACGACGACAGCCGCGCCTTGCTGGAAAAAGCGTTGGCAGCCGAACTGGATGTACGGCTGCTGCGCGCTTACCGCGATGCGGCCGCCGCGACCGGCACGCCGGCATTGCTGGGGCAGATCGAACGCTGCGAAAGCTGGGTCTCGAAACGCAGCAACGACCCGGAACTGCAATTGACGCTGGGCCTGTTCTGCCTGCGGCAGAAGCTGTGGGGCAAGGCGCAGCGCCATCTGGAACGCGCCCTGACCGATGCGGCGGAGCCGCGCACCATGCGCGATGCGCATCTGGGCCTGGCGCAATTGTTCGATGCGCTGGATCAGACCGACAAGGCGGCCGCGCATTACCGGCAATGCGCCTTGGCGACGGCGATCCGCTAGCACACTGGCGGTCCGGTATATTACAGGGGGCTTGTCCTCCATCGATTTCCAACCAGAAACCACTAAAGACACCATCATGAGTTTAAACAACGTTCCTGCCGGTCGCGATCTGCCGAATGATTTCAACGTCGTCATCGAAATCCCCGCTCATGGCGATCCGGTCAAATACGAAGTGGACAAGGAATCGGGCGCGATTTTCGTCGACCGTTTCCTCGGCACCGCGATGCATTATCCGTGCAACTACGGTTATATCCCGCAAACGCTGGCCGGCGATGGCGACCCGGTCGACGTGCTGGTGATGACGCCGTTTCCGTTGTTCCCGGGCGCTGTGGTGCGCTGCCGCGTGCTGGGCATGCTGAAAATGACCGACGAAAGCGGCGTCGACGCCAAACTGCTGGCCGTCCCGGTCGAAAAACTATGCCCTATGTATGCGGATATCAAATCGTATACGGATGTGCCGGCCTATCTGCTGGACCAGCTCAAGCATTTCTTCGAGCATTACAAGGATCTGGAAAAAGGCAAATGGGTCAAGGTCGAAGGCTGGCAGGGCATTGACGAAGCGAAGAAGGAAATCATGGATGGCGTCGCCGCGTACAAACCGTAACGCATTCCGCACGCCCGAACCGATCGAAGCCCCGCCGATGTCGAATCGGCGGGGCTTCGCGCTTTGCGGGCGTCTAGTTTCCATTGCAGGAGGACGACCGGAACGGGCTGTGCTCATTGAGATCGTCGATATACCCTTCGATACCGTCGTTCTCGCGCTCCAAAAAGCGTTGTATCGCATCCGAGAACGCCGGGTGCTTCAGCCAGTGCGCCGACCAGGTTTTCTGCGGCAGGAAGCCGCGCGCCATCTTGTGTTCGCCCTGCGCGCCGCCTTCGAAGCAGCCGATGCGGTTGGCGATGCAGAACTCCAGCGGCTGGTAATACGAGGTTTCGAAATGCAGGCAGTCGATCGCTTCGATCGCGCCCCAATAGCGTCCGTACAGCGTGGTATCGGTATGGATGAGCAGCGAAGAGGCGACCGGCTTGCCGGCGCGTTCGGCGACCACCAGCAGGATGTTTTGCGGCATCTCGGCGCCGATGCGTTCGAAGAAATCCAGCGACAAATAGGGCGTCGAATGGTGGGCGCGATAGGTATGGCTATAGCAGCGATAGAAAAAAGCCCAGTCTTCCGCGCGCGCATCGACGGCGCGCAGGTGACGAAAACTCACGCCGGCTTCGGCCACTTTGCGCCGTTCGGCGCGGATGTTCTTGCGTTTCTTGCGCTCCAGCGTGTCGAGAAATTCATCGAAACTGCGGTAGCCGGGATTGAGCCAGTGGAATTGCACGCCCGAGCGCAGCATGAAACCGCTGTCGTGCAATAGCGATGCCTGTTCCTGCGGCGGATACAGGATGTGCGTCGACGAGATGTCGGTGCCTTCCTGCACGTTTTGCAGCACGGCGATCAAGGCTTTCAGCGCAACGGCGTCGCGCGCCAGCAGGCGGGCGCCGGTGACCGGGGTAAACGGGATCGCCGACAACAGTTTGGGGTAATACTCCAGGCCGTTGCGGGCATAGGCGTCGGCCCAGGCCCAGTCGAACACGTATTCGCCGTAGGAGTGGTATTTCAAATACAGCGGCAGCGCCGCGTGCAGTTCGCCGTCGCGCCACAGCGTCAGATATTGCGGCTGCCAGCCCTTGTCCTCGGCGGCGCTGCCGCTTTCGTGCAGCGCATGCAGGAAGGCGTAGGATAAGAACGGATTGGCGTCGGCCTGCGCGGCGGCCAGCGCGTCCCAAGCCGGCTGCCCCGCTTCGGCCAGGGAAGATATGATTCGCGTGCGATAATTCGCTGTCGCATCGGCCGCCGCTTCCGGCCCGGGGTTTTCAGCTGGATTCACCGCCACATTATTCCTTATGGTTGCTGCCGTCTTTGATACCGCTCATCCGAGAAATCCGAACAATGGCGAATACTTCCGCATTCTACGCAAAAACCCCGCGCACGTTTGCCGACGCCGCGGCTTGGCGCAACATCTGTCATGATGAACAATATGCATCCGGCCCCAAACGCCGCCATCGGTCATAACCAGCGATTTCTCCGTATAACGTATAACTATGAGCCATCCATTTTTCAATCTGTATTCCCATGATTTCGCGCGTGTGGCGGTGGGGGTGGCGCGTTGCCGTGTCGCCGATCCCGCCTTCAATGCGGCGGAGACCGTCGCGCTGGCCGCCGAAGCCGCCGCCGATGGCGCGGCGCTGATCGCGTTCCCGGAGCTGGGTTTGTCGGCGTACAGTTGCGAGGATCTGTTCCATCAGCGCGCCTTGCTGGACGCCAGCAAGGAAGCGCTGGCGACCGTGGTCGCCGCATCGGAGAAGCTCGCCATTGCGATGATCGTGGGTCTGCCGCTGCAGGTGGATCATCTGCTGTTCAATTGCGCGGTGGTGGTGGCCGGCGGCCGGATCCTCGGCGTGGTGCCGAAAAGCTACCTGCCGAATTACGGCGAATTCTACGAGGCGCGCCAGTTCAGCCCGGCCGATCGCGCGATCAGCGACCAGGTGACCCTGCTGGGCCAAACGGCGCCGTTCGGCGCGGCGCTGCTGTTCGAAGTCGCCGACCGTCCGCTGCTGCGCTTCCATGTCGAAATCTGCGAAGATCTGTGGGTGCCGATCCCCCCTTCGTCATTCGCCGCGCTGGCCGGCGCCACCGTGCTGGTGAATCTGTCCGCGTCGAACGTGCTGGTCGGCAAATCCGGCTATCGCCACCAACTGGTGTCGCAGCAATCGGCGCGTTGCATGTCCGCTTATTTGTATTCGTCGGCGGGCAGAGGGGAATCGACCACCGATATGGCGTGGGACGGGCAGGCGCTGATCTGCGAAAACGGCGAATTGCTGGCGCAGTCCGAGCGCTTTTCCGACGATTCGCATCTGATCTATGCGGATGTCGATCTGGAAAGGCTGTCCAGGGAGCGGATGCGCATGGGCACGTTCGGCGAATCGGTGCGTCGGCATGGCGCCGAAGTGTCGAAATTCAAAGTCGTTTCCTTCGATCTCGCGCTGCCGCTGGACCGGGCATTGCCGCTGCGGCGCAACGTCGAGCGTTTCCCGTATGTGCCGTCGGACCGCCTGCGGCGCGACGAGCGTTGCAACGAGGTCTACAACATCCAGGTGCAGGCGCTGGTGCAGCGCCTGTCGGCCTCCGGCATTCAAAAGGTGGTGATCGGCGTGTCGGGCGGCCTGGATTCGACCCATGCCTTATTGGTGTGCGCCAAGGCGATGGATCGGCTGGGCTTGCCGCGCGCCAATATTCTGGGAGTCACCATGCCCGGTTTCGCCACCAGCGAACGGACCTTGCGGCAGGCGAAACAACTGATGGCGGCGGTCGGCTGCTCCGCCAGTGAAGTCGACATCCGTCCGAGCTGCCTGCAGATGCTCAAGGATATCGCCCACCCTTATTCCGCCGGCGCGGAGTTGTACGACATTACCTTCGAGAATGTGCAGGCCGGCGAACGGACCAGCCATCTGTTCCGGCTGGCCAATTTCCATAACGGCATCGTGCTCGGCACCGGCGATCTGAGCGAATTGGCGCTGGGGTGGTGCACTTACGGCGTCGGCGATCATATGTCGCACTACAACGTCAACGCCAGCGTGCCGAAGACCCTGATTTCGCATCTGGTGCGCTGGGTGGCCGAGACCGGGGCCATCAGCGACTCCGGTTCCGACGTGCTGTTAAATATCCTGAACACCGATATCAGTCCCGAGCTGGTGCCAGGCAAGTCCGACGATCATCCCGAACAGAAGACCGAAAGCGTGGTCGGGCCTTACGAATTGCAGGATTTCAATCTTTATTACATCCTGCGCTTCGGATTCACGCCGACCAAGGTCGCGTTTCTGTCATTTTCCGCGTGGCAGGACAGGGATGCGGGCCACTGGCCGGAGGAGGCGCACGTCGCGCGCAACGAATACAGTCTGGCGGATATCAAGAAAAACCTCGGCATCTTTCTGTACCGTTTCTTCAAAACCAGCCAGTTCAAGCGCTCGTGCATTCCGAACGCGCCCAAGGTCGGTTCCGGCGGTTCGCTGTCGCCGCGCGGCGACTGGCGCGCGCCCAGCGATTCGGAAGCAACCGTTTGGATGGATGACCTGAAAAACATTCCGGAAGGAAACACCGATTAAGCATTTCCTTCGCTTTAATCGCATAAGGCCAACTTTAAGATGAAATAGTCGCATGCAGCGGCAATTGTCTGCATAATCGGGGCGTATGCCGTATTCAGCCGAATTCAGCAGCATCAGGCCGTATTGAAACAATTAGAAGGAGCTTTCCATGAAGCAAATTACAGCGATTATCAAACCTTTCAAGCTCGATGAAGTCCGCGAAGCACTGGCCGAAGTCGGGGTGACTGGACTGACCGTGACCGAAGTCAAGGGATTCGGGCGTCAAAAAGGACATACCGAACTGTATCGCGGCGCCGAATATGTGGTGGATTTTCTGCCGAAGGTGAAGATAGAGGTGGTTCTGGAGGCGGCCAATGTCGAGGCGGCGGTGGACGCCATCATCAAGTCCGCGCGCACCGGCAAGATCGGCGACGGCAAGATCTTCGTGCAAGAGGTGGAGCAGGTGGTCCGCATTCGCACTGGCGAAACCGGCGCAGAGGCCGTTTAAGGACTCGTCGCCCGGGCCGCATCGAGACGGCCCGCAGTCGGCGATACCTCCAAGGGAACGGTCAACCCCGTTCCTGCGATTTCAGCAGCACCATCAGCGCCCCGGAGCCGCCTTCGGCCGGCGTGGCCTGGCAAAACGCCAGCACCTCATCCTTTTGAATCAGCCAGTTGCGCACCTTGTTTTTGAGCACCGGCTCGCGATTGAGCGATCCCAAGCCCTTGCCGTGAATCACGCGCACGCAGCGCAACCCGCGCCGGCGGACTTCGCGCAGAAATTCACCCAGTGCATCGCGCGCCTGATCGGTGCGCATGCCGTGCAAATCCAGTTCTTCCTGAATCACCCAATGACCGCGCCGCAGCTTGCGCAGCGTATCCTGGCCGATGCCGTTGCGGGCATAGCTGAGCCTGTCGTCGGTGTCGAGCAGCGTATCGTAGGTAAATTCGTCGGAGATCGATTCCCGCAGCGCGGCCTGTTCGTCGGCCAGATGCTGACGCGCTTCGGCCGACGGCCGCGGCGCGGCGTGATGATGCTTGTCGTGGGATGGCAGCGGCGCGACCTGCCCGATGCTGCGGCGGAACAGGTCGGCTTCTTCCTCCGCGATTTTCGCCAGCCGCGCCGCTTCGGCCTCGGCGAGCGCGCGCGCCTCCGCTTGCGCCTTTAAATCCTTGCGCAGCGCATTCAGTGCGGTGAAATCCTTGATTGAGGCGGGCATGACGGTTCTCGGTGCGACATCAACCATGCAGTATGACTGCCGCCGCGATCAGCCTGACGGCGGCAGCCGTGCCTGGTCTTACTCCAGGCCTTCCAAATAGCGCTGCGCATCCAGCGCCGCCATGCAGCCGGTGCCGGCGCTGGTGATCGCCTGGCGATAGATATGATCCTGCACGTCGCCGGCGGCGAACACGCCCGGGATGCTGGTGGCGGTGGCGTTGCCTTCGAGGCCGGTCTTGGTTTTCAGGTAACCGTTGCGCATGTCCAGCTGGCCTTCGAAGATCGCGGTATTCGGTTTGTGGCCGATTGCGATGAACACGCCGTGCACCGGAAGGTTCAGGGCCTTGCCGTCGGCGGTGGCCTTCAGCGCGATGCCGGTCACGCCGCTGTCGTCGCCGACCACTTCATCGAGCACGTGATCCCAATGCACGGCGACCTTGCCGTCGGCTACCTTGGCCATCAGCCGGTCGACCAGGATGGGTTCGGCGCGGAATTTGTTGCGGCGATGGATCACTGTCACCTTGCTGGCGATATTCGACAGATACAGCGCTTCCTCGACCGCGGTATTGCCGCCGCCGACCACCGCGACCTCCTTGCCGCGATAGAAAAAGCCGTCGCAGGTGGCGCAGGCCGACACGCCCTTGCCCATGAACGCGTTTTCAGACTCCAGGCCCAGGTATTGGGCCGAAGCGCCGGTGGCGATGATCAACGCGTCGCAGGTGTATTCGCCGGAGTCGCCGATCAGCCGGAACGGCTTTTCGGACAGTTTGGCGGTGTGAATGTGATCGAAAACGATTTCGGTATTGAAATTCTCGGCATGCTTGAGCAGCCGCTGCATCAGATCCGGACCCTGCACCCCGTCCGCGTCGCCCGGCCAGTTTTCCACGTCGGTGGTGGTCATCAACTGGCCGCCTTGTTCGACGCCGGTGACCAGCACCGGATTCAGGTTGGCGCGCGCGGCGTACACCGCGGCGCTGTAACCGGCTGGGCCGGAACCCAGAATCAATACTTTTGCGTGTTTCGGAGATGTCATAAAGCGCTCTAGGGTGATGTTCGGACGAAAATGTCCGGAAAATATCGGCATGGAACGGTCAGGCAGGCGTATTCGATACGGTATTTCCCGGCACCAGATTATAGACGACATGGGGGCATTGCTGCGCTTGCGCAAGGGAAGGGTCGAAACTGCGGCCGGCGGATTATCGCCCGCGGCGACCTTATGTTACATTCTGAGAGGCGATAGCCCGTTACAATGCATCGATAGTAATATTGGCAACAAAGCAGACAGATCCATGACCCGAACCTCCCAAGCGTATACCCGTAGCCCCAAGCCCGCCGATCCGCCGCCGCTGCCGAACCGGCTGGTGCGGCTGCTGTCCGAAGCGCGCTGGCTGGCCCTGATCGCCCTGACCGTTTACATGGTGCTGATCCTGCTGACCTATTCGCATCAGGACCCCGGCTGGTCGTATTCCAATGCCAATGCGCATCTGCATAACTGGGGCGGCAAGGTCGGCGCCTACACCGCCGATCTGCTGCTGTATGTATTCGGCTTGTCGGCGTGGTGGTTTTGCGTGTTGTGCGGGCGTTACGTGTGGCTGGGGTATCGCCGCATGTCGCGCCGTTTCCTGCTGGAACAAGGCGACGAACCGGAACATCGGTACGAAATGCCGATACGGCTGGCCGGTTTCGCGCTGATGCTGGCCGGCAGCATGGGCATCGAATACATGCGCATGTACAGCATGAAGCTGCCGCAGCCGCGCGCGCCGGGCGGCGTGCTGGGCGAATTGATCGGCGGCAATGCGCAGAGCGCCTTCGGATTCACCGGCGCCACCCTGGCGCTGCTGCTGTTGTTCGGACTCGGTTTCAGCCTGTTTTTCCATGTGTCCTGGCTGGCGGCGGTGGAACGCATCGGCGCGGCGCTGGAAAACGCCGTGTTCGGGCTGAAGAATTTCTATGTGGCGCGGGAAGATCGCAAAGTCGGCCATGTGGCCGCGGTCAAGCGCGAAGAGGTAGTGGTGCAGGAGCGCGCCAGAACGGTCGAGGCGCCGCCGATCCGGATCGAGCCGCAAATCGTCGGTGTGCAGAAATCGGAACGCATCGAGAAAGAGAAGCAGACCACGCTGTTCGAGGATCTCGACGGCGATTTGCCGCCGCTGTCCCTGCTGGACGAAGCGCCGCCGGCGCAGCAGACCGTGACGGTCGAAACGCTGGAATTCACCAGCCGCCTGATCGAGAAAAAATTGTCCGATTTCGGCGTGCAGGTCAAAGTCATCGCGGCGCATCCGGGACCGGTCATCACACGCTACGAAATCGAACCGGCCACCGGCGTCAAGGGCAGCCAGATCGTCGGACTGGCGCGCGATCTGGCGCGTTCGCTGTCGCTGACCTCGATCCGCGTGGTCGAAGTCATCGCCGGCAAGAATTACATGGGACTGGAATTGCCGAATCCGAAACGGCAGATCGTGCGTCTGACCGAAATCCTCGGCTCCAAGATTTACAACGACAGTTCGTCCAGCCTGACCATCGCGCTGGGCAAGGACATCGCCGGCCATCCGATGGTGGCCGATCTGGCCAAGATGCCGCATTTGCTGGTGGCCGGCACCACCGGTTCGGGCAAATCGGTGGGCATCAACGCCACCATTCTGTCGCTGCTGTACAAATCCAGTCCGAACGACGTCAAGCTGATTCTGATCGATCCGAAGATGCTGGAGTTGTCCATCTACGAAGGCATTCCGCATCTGCTGGCGCCGGTGGTGACCGATATGCAGCAGGCCGGTCATGCGCTGAACTGGGCGGTGGCCGAAATGGAGCGCCGCTACAAGAAAATGTCGAAGGTCGGCGTGCGCAATCTGGCCGGCTATAACCAGAAGATCGCCGACGCCGACAAGCGCGGCGAAAAAATCCCGAATCCGTTCAGCCTGACGCCGGACGCCCCGGAACCGCTGGAGAAATTGCCGACCATCGTGATCATCATCGACGAGCTGGCCGATCTGATGATGGTGGTCGGCAAGAAGGTGGAAGAATTGATCGCCCGTATCGCGCAGAAGGCGCGCGCCGCGGGCATCCATCTGATCCTGGCGACACAGCGGCCGTCGGTGGACGTGATTACCGGCCTGATCAAGGCCAACGTGCCGACGCGGATCTCGTTCCAGGTCAGCAGCAAGATCGATTCGCGCACGATTCTGGATCAAATGGGCGCGGAAGCCTTGCTTGGCATGGGCGATATGCTGTACATGCCGCCGGGCACCGGCTTGCCGATCCGCGTGCATGGCGCCTTCGTGTCTGACGACGAAGTCCATCGCGTGGTCGATCACCTGAAGGCGCAGGGCGAGCCGAACTACATCGAAGGCATCCTGGAAGGCGGCGTGGCCGGGGATGCCGACGGCGCGGCGGGCGGCGCCGGCGGCGGCGAAGGCGACGAGCTGTACGATCAGGCGGTGGCGGTGGTGCTGAAAAACCGGCGCGCGTCGATTTCGCTGGTGCAGCGTCATTTGCGCATCGGCTATAACCGCGCCGCGCGTTTGCTGGAGCAAATGGAAAACAGCGGACTGGTGTCCAGCATGCAGTCGAACGGCAATCGGGAAATCCTGGTACCGGCCGGCAATTCGGAATAAAGCGGCAAAGCCACAGCGAAGTTGGCAGGCCCTAAGCGCAGACTGAAACAGGACTCAAATGAGATTAGCAAGATTCAATCGTTTTTTCACTATCTGTATTTCCGCGGCGGCTATCGCCGCACCATCGCTGGCCCACGCCGACGCGCTGGCGCAATTCAAGACTTTCGTCGCCGGCACCCAGTCGGCAAAAGGCGATTTCACGCAGCGCCTGGTCAAGACCGACAGCGGGCATGCCAATGTATCGAGCGTGTCCAGCGGCACCTTTGTATTCGCGCGGCCCGGCAAATTCATCTGGACCTATCAAAAGCCGTACGAGCAAGTGCTGCAGGCCGACGGCGAACAACTCTATATTTACGACAAGGATCTGAACCAGGTCACCACGCGCAAGCTGGGTAGCGCGCTGGGTTCGTCGCCGGCGGCGATCCTGTTCGGCAGCAACGATCTGGAACAGAATTTCACGCTGAAAGCGGGCGCGACGAAAGATGGCATGGAATGGCTGGAAGCGACACCGAAAAGCAAGGACACGACCTTCGACCGCATCGGCATCGGCATGCGCGACGGCTTGCCGCAGGCGATGGAATTGCGCGATTCTTTCGGTCAGACATCGCTGCTGACCTTCAGCAACTTTCAAAAAAATCCGACGCTCAATGCGGGCAGTTTCAAATTTACCGTGCCCAAGGGCGCGGATGTATTGAACGACTGAGTTAAACAACCGAGCTAGGGCCTGTTAACAGGCCCTAGGAAAGCATGCTCCTGCAATCATTAAGAATGACCCGCCGCGACTGGCGCGCCGGCGAACTGCGCTTTTTACTGGTGGCCCTGATCGTCGCGGTGGCGGCGCTGTCGTCGGTCGGTTTTTTCGTCGATCGCATGCGCCAGGGACTCACGCGCGACGCCGCGCAATTGCTGGGCGCCGATCTGTTGTTGAGCGCCGATCTGCCGGTGCCGCCCGATTGGCGCGCGCAGGCGCAGGCGAATGGCCTGACGGTTGCCGATACCGCGATATTCCCCAGCATGGCGATCGCCGGCGAAGGCGAACAATCGCGTTCGCTGCTCAGTTCGGTCAAGGCGGTGTCGCCGGGCTATCCGTTACGCGGCAAGCTGAGCGTCAGCGACCGCACCGACGGCAGCGCCGCCGCCAAAACTTCCGCCACTCCCGCGCCGGGCTCGGTATGGGTCGACCCGGGTATCTTGGCGGCATTGAATTTGCGGATCGGCGATCCGCTGACGCTGGGCGATAAGCGCTTTATCGTCGCCAAAACCATCGCCACCGAGCCCGATCGCGGCAGCGGCTTCGTCAATTTCTCGCCGCGGGTGATGCTGGCGATGTCCGATTTGCCGCAAACCAATCTGATCCAGTTCGGTTCGCGCGTCACCTATAGGCTGCTGATGGCCGGCACGCCCGAGGCGGTGCGCGTGTATCAGGCGCAACTGGAAAAGCGCATCGCCGACGACAACGTCAAGGGCATGCAGCTGGAATCGCTGAAAAACGGACGCCCCGAAATGACCGCCACGCTGGATCGCGCCGAGCAATTCCTGTCGCTGGTCGGCCTGCTGTCGGCGATGCTGGCCGCGATCGCGGTGGCGATGGCGGCGCGCCGTTTCATGCTGCGTCATCTGGACGCCAGCGCGATGCTGCGCTGCCTGGGCATGACGCAGAACCAGGCCACGGCGATGTATGCGCTTGAATTCCTGATCGTCGGCCTGGCCGGCAGCGGCCTGGGCGTGCTGGCCGGTTTCGGCGCGCATTTCATGTTGCTGGAATGGCTGGGACGTTTTATTCCAAACACGCTGCCGGCGGCGAGCTGGCTGCCGGCGCTGCAGGGCGTGGCGACCGGCTTGCTGTTGTTGATCGGTTTTGCGCTGCCGCCTATCCTGCAGTTACGCAATGTGCCGCACAACCGCGTGATCCGGCGCGAACAGGATGCGCCGCAGCCGTTGACGCTGGCCGCCTATCTGTTGGGCGCGCTGGCGTTTATCGGCCTGCTGCTGTGGCAGGCGCGCGATATCCGGCTGGGTTTGCTGACGGCAGGCGGTTTTCTCGGCGCCCTGGCGCTGTTCGCGCTGATCGCCTGGCTGTCGCTGAAAGGCTTGCGCCGGCTGCGCGGCCTGTCCAGCCATCAAAGCTGGCTGTTTGCGCTGACCGGGCTGCAACGCCGTCCCGGCGCGACGATCATGCAAATCGTGGCGCTCAGCCTGGGTTTGATGGCGTTGCTGTTGTTGACCGTGATTCGCGGCGATCTGGTAGGCGCATGGCGGCAATCGACGCCGGCCGATGCGCCTAACCGTTTTGTGATCAATATCCAGACCGACCAGAAAGCCGCGGTCGAGCAGCAATTGCATCAAAGCGGCATCGCGCAGCCCGAGCTGTATCCGATGATCCGCGGCAGGCTGATCGCGGTCAACGGCGTCGAGATCACCGCCAACACCTATCCCGACGAGCACGCGCGGCGGCTGATCAATCGTGAATTCAATTTATCGACGATGACCAGCCTGCCGCCGCAAAACCAGATCGTGGCCGGCCGCTGGTACGACGACAGCAAGCCGGAAGCCTCGGTCGAGGAAGGGCTGGCCAAAACCCTGAATTTGAAACTGGGCGACCAATTGAAGTTCGACATCGCCGGCCAGACCGTCACTGCGCCGATCACCAGCTTGCGTAAACTGGAATGGGGATCAATGCGCGTGAATTTCTTCGTCATCATCAATCCGCATGCGATGACCGACATGCCGCAGAGCTGGATTACCGCGTTTCATTTGCCGCCGGCGCAGGCCCAGTTCGGCAATCGCCTTACGCGCGACTTCCCGAATCTGACGGTGGTGGATATCGGCGTCGTCCTGAAGCAATTGCAGGACGTGGTCGATCAGGTAGTGGCGGCGGTCGAATTCCTGTTCATGTTCACGCTGGTTTCCGGCGTGCTGGTGCTGTATGCCGCGCTGGTGGGATCGCAGGATGCGCGCATCCGCGAAGCCGGCCTGTTGCGCGCGCTCGGCGCCACGCGCCGTCAGCTGGCGCAGGCGCAATGGATAGAGTTCGGCCTGGTCGGCGCGCTGGCCGGGCTGCTGGCGGCGACCGGCGCGGCCGCCACCGGCTGGGCGCTGGCCAATTACGTATTCGATTTCGAATGGCATTTCAGCCCGCTGGTATGGCTGTCCGGCATGCTGGTCGGCGCGGCATGCGCGCTGATAGGCGGCTGGGCCGGATTGCGCAATGTGCTGAACCGGCCGCCGATGCAATCCTTGCGCGAAGCGTAAGCGAAGGCCGGTTTGCGCTATCATTCGGATCATGCAAATTGAACAGCCAAACCAGCCCAGTGTCTTCGAGATGATCGGCGGCGCAGAGAAACTGCGCGAGATGATTGACCGTTTTTACGATTTGATGGACCTGGAACCGGAATTCGCCGGCCTGCGCGCGCTGCACCCGCCCACGCTGGACGGTTCGCGCGACAAAACCTATAAATTTTTATCCGGCTGGAGCGGCGGTCCGAATCTGTATGTCGAGCAGTACGGTCATCCGATGCTGCGCGCGCGCCATTTGCCGTATGCGATCGGCTTGTCCGAACGCGATCAATGGCTGCGCTGCATGGCGCGCGCGATGGAAGACATCGGCCTCGGCGAAAACCTGCGGGAGCGGCTGCTGACATCCTTCTATCAGACCGCCGACTGGATGCGCAACAAGGCAGGCTAACAACGCCGGCCAGCGCCGGCGGACTCGAATTCCCCTATGACAACTGCAGAAATCATTCTTATCGTTCTAGGCGTCGTGATCATTGCGTTGCAGATCGCGGCCTTGCTGCGCGCCGGCAATCGCGGCGCCGAATCGGCCCACGAGCAGAGCGCGCAACAAATCGGCCAGTTGAAGACCGAGCTGCAACGCCATCAACAAGACATGGCCGAGCGCACCGAACGCGAACTGCGCGCGCAATTGCAAAGCACCGCCCAAAGCACGCGGCAGGAACTGGGCAGTAACTTCGCGCAACTGCAGCAAACGCTGGCCACGCAGATCAGCAGCGTGGCGACGCTGCAAAACAACCAGATCGACGGCTTCGCGCAGCAGCTGGTCAAACTCAACGAAACCAACGCGCAGCAACTGGACAGCATGCGCCTGGCGATGAATCAGCAAGCGCAAAGCAGCCGCGAAGAGCAGGGCGCGTCGCTGAAGCGTTTCGGCGACACCCTGAATCAGACCCTGTCGACGCTGACCGAATCGAACGCCCTGCGCATGGCCGAAGTCCGCGCCACGCTGGAAGCCCGGATCAAGGATCTGCAGACCGACAACGGCACGCGTCTGGAAGAGATGCGCAAGACCGTCGACGAAAAACTGCACGCGACGCTGGAGCAGCGTCTGGGCGAATCGTTCAAGCTGGTGTCCGATCGGCTGGAAAAGGTGCATCAGGGTCTGGGCGAAATGCAGCAATTGGCGATAGGCGTCGGCGATCTGAAGCGTGTGCTGACCAATGTCAAGACCCGTGGCACGTGGGGCGAAGTCCAGCTGGAAATGCTGCTGGAGCAAATGTTGACGCCCGACCAATACGCGAAGAATGTGGAAACCGTCCCCGCCAGCGGCGAGCGCGTGGAATTCGCGATCAAGCTGCCCGGCACCGTGGACGGCGGTGCGCCGGTATGGATGCCGATCGACGCCAAATTCCCGAAAGAGCAATACGAACGCCTGGCCGACGCCGCCGACCGCGCCGATGCGGAAGGGGTGGCGCTGGCCGGCCGCGAACTGGAGCGTGCGATACGCGGCGAAGCCAAGACCATCGCCGAAAAATATCTGTCGCCGCCGCTGACCACCGATTTCGCGATTCTGTTTTTACCGACCGAAGGCCTGTATGCGGAAGTGATGCGGCGGCCCGGCCTGTCCGACGATTTGCAGCGCACCTTCCGCGTCAGCATTGCCGGACCGTCGACCTTGTCGGCATTGCTGAACAGTCTGCAAATGGGATTCCGCACGCTGGCGCTGGAAAAAAGATCATCCGAAGTGTGGCAGGTGCTGGGCGCCGTGAAGACCGAATTCGGCAAATTCGGCGACGTATTGGCCGCGACCAGAAATACGCTGGAGCGGGCCGCCAAGAATATCGAAATGGCTGAAACGCGCAGCCGTCAGATGGCGCGCAAATTGAAGTCGGTGGAGGCGTTGCCGTCGGAAACCGCGCAGGAGTTGCTGGGCGTGGATCCGGTGGGGGATTTGCTCGACGATACGCTTTAGGGCCTGCGGCGCCCGCGCTCGGCAATCAAATCATTCAACACCCGCCGTATCGCCACCGTCAGTTCATCGGCGTGCATCCCGATCGGCCCGATCCCCTGCGTCACCAGCGCATCGGCGGCAGCGCCATGCAGCCAAACCGCGCCCAATGCCGCCTGCCAGGGCTCCCAATGCTGCGCCAGCAAAGCCGCGCAAACCCCGCTGAGCACATCGCCGCTACCGGCCGTGGCCAGCGCCGGATTGCCGGTCGGATTGATCGCGACCAGCCCATCGGGGCGCGCAATCACGGTTCCGGATCCTTTCAACACAACAATCGCCTGAAACCGATCCGCCAGGCGCCGGGCTGCCTGCAATCGATCGGCCTGCACCGCGGCAGCCGTCACATCGAGCAAGCGCGCAGCCTCCAGCGGATGCGGCGTCAGCAGCGTAGCCGCCGGTCGCCGCCGTGAAATCAACTTCTGCCGCAAGCCGGGTTCCGCCGCCAGCAAATTAAGCGCATCCGCATCCAGCACCAGATGCCCGGGCGCATGCAAGGCGTGCGATAGCAGATCGTGCGCATCCCGGCTATTTCCCAGACCCGGCCCGAGCGCCAGGGTGCTGCGCGAAAGGTCGATGGCGTCCGCTCGCCGGCACATCAATTCGGGATGCGGCGGATCGTAAGCCGGCGCTTGGCCCAGAAACCCCGCATATACCCGCCCGGCCCCTGCGCAAGCCGCCGCCCGCGCAGCAAGAATGACCGCGCCCGCCATGCCGTCGGCGCCGCCGACGATACCGACATCGCCGAAACTGCCCTTGTGCGAATTCTGCGCGCGTGGTTGCAAACCGGCTGCAAATAGATCCGGCCCATTCAACATCGCATCGGGATCGGGAAACAGCGAGCCATCGATTTGCAGATCCGCGACCAGCACTTGCCCGCTGTAGTCGCGGCCATCGCAGGTATGCAAGCCCGGCTTGCCGGCGATAAAGGTGATGGTGTGCGTAGCCCGCACCGCAAGATCGCCGGCGTCCGCATCCGCCTCGCCGTCAGGCGCCGTTACGCAACCGGTATCCGCATTCAAGCCGCTGGGCGCGTCCAGCGCCAATACCGGGCAAGCCAGGCGATTGACGTAAGCGAACAGCGCCCGATAGTCGGGACCGGCCGCACGCGCCATCCCGATACCGAACAGGCCATCCAGCACCAGCGTCCACTGCGATTGAGCGGTCAGGTGATCCGCCGTAATCCAGTCGATAGGCAGATCGCGCGCGCGTTCCAGCGCCCGTTGCGCGTCGGGCGGCCGCCGATCGCTGTCGATCAGCAGCACCGACACCGCCAATCCGCAGCCGCTCAGCTCGCACGCCGCCTCCACCGCATCGCCGCCGTTGTTGCCTGGCCCCGCCAGAATCAGAATCCGGGCCGATGCATGATCCGGCAACAAATCCCTGGCCGCGGCGGCAGCCGCCGCGCCGGCGCGCTGCATCAGCGCATAGGCCGGCAAGGCCGCCAGCGCCGCCTGTTCGATGGTGCGTATTTGCGCCACCGAAAACAGCGCGCCGCTTCTGATGGATGAATGGCTCATGGCTTCCTTTGAGGGGGGCGCGGCATGGGGCCGCATCGATTCCGACCGCGTGCGCCGGGGGGCAGGCCCTAAATCAGTCCTTCGAACAGCACGACTTCGACCGTATCGCCGGCCACCACATTGTCTTGCTCATGGCCAAGCACAATGATGCAATTGGCGTCCGACATCGAGCGCAGGATGCCGGAACCCTGTTCGCCGGTCAGCCGCACGCTCCAGACGCCGTCGGCGCCGGGCGCGACGATGCCGCGCTGATATTCGGTGCGGCCGGGCCGTTTCCGAATGGACGATTCCGACTTCACGCGCAGCATCGGCAACGCCGGCTGCGTCGCGCCGGACATCTGCAGCAAGGCGCTGCGCACGAAGAAATAAAAACTGACCATCACCGCCACCGGATTGCCGGGCAGGCCGAACAGCAGCGCGCGCTTGCCGTTCGACAGCAGACTGCCGAAAGCCATCGGACGTCCCGGGCGCATGCCGATTTTCCAGAACAGCACTTCGCCCAGTGCGGCCATGCTTTGCTTGGTGTAGTCCGCCACGCCCACCGACACGCCGCCGGAGGTGATGACCGCATCGGCGTTTTCGCAGCCGCTGCGCAGCGCCGCTTCCAGCGCGGCGGGATGATCGTTGACCACGCCCATGTCGATCACGTCGCAGCCGAGCCGGGTCAGCATGCCGTACAGCGTATAGCGGTTGGAGTCGTAAACGCAGCCGGGATCGAGCGCCTGCCCGACCGAGCGCAATTCGTCACCGGTGGAAAAGAACGCCACGCGCAGGCGCCGCCGTACGCTGACTTCCGGAATGCCGAGCGAGGCCAGCAGACCGAGATCGGCCGGACGCAGGATCTTGCCGCCTTGCAGCGCGATCTGGCCGACGCTCAGATCCTCGCCGGCCAGACGGCGGTTGGCGCCCGGGGCGACGCAGTCGGCCAGCAGCGTGACGTATTCGGCATTGTGATCGTCGGTCTGCGTAAATTCCTGCGGCACCACGGTATCGCAGCCTGTCGGCATCGCGGCGCCGGTCATGATGCGCACGCATTCGCCGCGACCGACCGCACCGTCGAACAGGCTGCCCGCCTGGATGCTGCCCACGATGCGCAGGCGCAATTGATCTGCGGCGCCGTTCAATTCATCGCTGTGAAAGGCGTAGCCGTCCATCGCGGAATTGTCGTGCGCGGGAACGTTGATGGTGGAATGGATATCGCCGGCCAGCACGCGGTTCAGCGCGCTGCGGATCGCCACGTATTCGGTCGCCTTGACGGCCTGCACGAATTGTCCGATAACTTGCTGGCCCTGCGCGACGGTCAGCGCATTCGGGTCGTAATCCGACAGGCAACTGACGATGTCCTGCAGCGAGGCCGGGGAGGTATGCGAGATGGGTTTCATGGCGACGGGCGCTGTTCCAGTGTTTGCAATTGCTGCAGGGTGTTGATGTTGCTGAAGGCGGCGCGGTCGTCGAAGTGCACGTCGACCATCGCCAGCGTGGTCATCCAGTTTTCCATTTTACGGCCGCCGCTCTGCAGATAGGCATTCAATTGCGGCAGCAGCGTGGTTTTCAGCAGACAAAAGACCGGGTGCCGCTGCGGCTTGCCGCCTGGGCGGCTATGGCTTTCGTCATCGTCGCCGTCGGTGACGGCCAGCGCCAGATCGGCGTCGGCCGCTTGCAAGGCGGCGGACAGGCGCTGCGCCAGGTTCGGCGGGAAAAACGGACAATCGCAGGGAACGGTCAGCAGATAGGGCGTGGCGCAGCGGCTCAGACCGGTTTGCAGGCCGGCCAGCGGGCCGGCGAAGTCGGGCAGCAGGTCGGGCCATAAAGGCAGCCCGAACAGTTCGTACAGCGCGTGATTGCGGTTGATATTGATGGCCAGCGGTCCGACCTGAGGTCCCAGCCGTTCGATTGCGTGCGCCGCCAAAGACCGGTCGCGGAACAGCTGCAAACCCTTGTCGACGTGACCCATGCGAGTGCCGCGGCCGCCCGCCAGAATCAGGCCGGTAATGTCGGCAGCGGGGATCACGCCCTAGCCGCCGATGTAGGACATTTCGACTTTGCGACCCGTCCCCTGGGCCTGGCTGCCGGTTTGCGCGGCGCGCAGCTCGGAATAGCGGTCGCCCCGGTTGCGCCAGATGTGGCCGATGGCGTTGGCGATGTCGTCATCGCTTTGACCGTTGCGCAACAGAGCGCGCAAATCGTGGCCGCCGGTGGCGAACAGGCAGGTGAACAGTTTGCCTTCGGTCGACAGCCGGGTGCGGTTGCAGTCGCCGCAGAACGCATGGGTGACGCTGGAAATGACGCCGATTTCACCGCCGCCGCCGTCATAGCGCCAGCGGCTGGCGGTTTCGCCCGCGTAATTGGCGTCGATCGGGCTCAGCGGCAGGTGTTGGCGAATCCGCGCGATCACCTGGTCCGACGGCAGCACTTCGTCCATGCGCCATCCGTTGGAGCTGCCGACGTCCATGTATTCGATGAAACGCAGGATGTACGGGGTATCTTTGAAATGGCGCGCCATCGTGACAATTTCGTGATCGTTGACGCCTTTTTTGACCACCATATTGATTTTGATCGGGCCCAGCCCGGCCCGGTGCGCCGCTTCTATGCCTTCGAGCACCTGCGATACCGGAAATTCGGCGTCGTTCATGCGCTTGAAGTTGGCGTCGTCCAGAGAGTCCAGCGACACGGTGACGCGGTCGAGGCCGGCGTCGCGCAAGGCCTGGGCTTTTTTCGCCAGCAGGGCGCCGTTGGTGGTCAGGGTCAGATCCAGCGGGCGGCCGCTGGGCGTCTGTATGGTGCGCAGCATCGCCACCAGCCGTTCCAGATGCTTGCGCAGCAGCGGTTCGCCGCCGGTCAGGCGGATTTTTTCCACGCCGTGCGCGACGAAGATCTGCGCCACGCGGAAGATTTCCTCGAACGACAGCAGGGACGAGTGCGGCAGGAAACGATAATCCTTGTCGAAGATTTCCTTCGGCATGCAATATACGCAACGGAAGTTGCAGCGGTCGGTGACCGAAATGCGCAGGTCGCGCAACGGCCGTTCCAGCCGGTCCGTCAGCAGGCCGTTGGGGGCGACCGCCGTCGCGTTCGAGGCGGACGTCATGGCGGCCAGTTCGGCGATGGATCGCTGCGAAGCGCGGAGGTCAAGGATGGGGATGACTGTCATACCGTTTTATTTTGGTGCACTGTCAATTATTACAAGTTACAAGATATCACGAGGCGAAAACCCCTGCTTTGACATTCGTCAATATTGCCGGATGAAAAAAAGGGAGCGATTGCTCCCTTTTTCGTCATTGCGGCGACATGGCGGTTTTAATGACGGGTTTCGACCTGGACCAGCGGTTCGCTCGGCACTTCCGCCGCCGGCTTGCGTTCGCGAGGAGCGCGCGCGGGCGGGGCGAATTGCTCTGCCGCCTGCTGCGCGGCACGCAGTTTTTCCGGATCGGTGGTGGCCAGCACCAGACCCGCTGCTTGCAGAACTTGCTGCAGGTCCGCGGGAACCGGAACCGGTGCGGGAGCAGGAGCCGCCGCTGGGACAGGGGTCGGGACAGGGGACGGCGCGGCAGCCGCTACTGGCTCTGGCTGAGGCTTGGGCGCGGCTTCGACCGGCGCTTGCGCGGTTTCCGATGCCGGTGCCGCAACTTCAGCCGTATCTGTCTCGCCGACCATGGCTTCGACGACCATGCCGCCAACGGTTGGCGCGACCGACTCGTCCCCAACCGGGGAAATGACCGGCGCCGACAGGATGGTCTCAGCGGGTTCTTCCGCTACGGCAGCTTGCGGCGCAGGCGCCGGAGCGACCGGTGCGGCCGGTTTCGAGACTTCCGCCGCCGCCGGAGCTGGAGCCGGCGTTGGCGCGGACTCGGGTTCAGGCGCATTCTGGGGCGTTTCCGACCGCAGGGTGATTTGCTGCGGCACCAGCGGCGCGTCGATGGCTTTGCTCAGCGCACTGGGCTCGGCAGCTAGGTCGGGCATGTATTCCGCCGGTTCCGACGGGGCGGGTGCGACGGCTTCCACCGGGATGAAGCGTGTTTCCGCAGGCGCTGCAGGTGCCGATGGGCTCGATTCGTACCAGGCGGCCGGCTGCTGCACAGGGGTGAAAGCCGGTTTCGGCGCGGTCTCGGCGACATCCGTGCCTGCCTCTCCCGCGGCGATCGCTTCCGATCCTTCCGCCTGGCCGGTTTCGCCGGTTTCCTGACCTGCTTCGCGATCGCGACGGTTGCGGTTGCGGCCGCCGCGGCGACGGCGACGACGCGGTTCTTCGCCGCCTTCGCCGGCAGTTGTTTCCGTTGCCGGGCCTTCATTCATCACCAGGTCTTCGTCGCCTGCGACAACAGCGCCTTTCATTACCGCAGCGGCGGGAATGCCGCTGGCGGCCAGCGTGACGTCGGCGTTCAGCACTTCGTCCTCGGTCTTGGCGACGGCTTCCTTGCGCTCTTCACGCGGCGGACGCGGTGGGCGTTCGCGGCGGGTTTCATTGCGTCCATCGGCACGGGCTTCGGCATTTTCACGCGGTTCGCGCGGCTCGCGGACTTCGCGCGGTTCACGCGGCGGACGCGGCGCACGGGCCGGTTTTGCTTCGTTGCCGTCGGCGGTTGCGGTTTTGACGGTTTCGCTGCGGACGTTGGCGGTATCGCCTTCTTCGCGATCGCGGCCGCCGCGGGCATTGCGGCTACGGTTGCGGGCGCCGCGGCCGTTGCGTTCGCGATGCTGCGCCGGCTTGATCTCGACCGGGGCGGGCACTGCGACGACAGGCGCTTCGGCTTTCTTGCCGAACAGGCCGGTCAGCCAGTCGAAAAAGCCTTTTTGCGGGACTGCGGAGAGGGCGGGGACCGCTTCGGCGAGCACTTCGGCCTTGCGCTCGACGATAGGCGCCGGCTGATCCGGGGTAATGCCCTTGACCACGGCTTCCTGGCGCGGCTTCGCTTCTTCCTTCTGCTGTTTGTTATAGCCGATATCGATGTCGGCCTGTTCCGCCATCGCGTAGCTGGCCTGCACGTCTTCCAGGCGCGGATCGTCGTGCTTGATGCGTTCCAGCTTGTAATGCGGCGTTTCCAGGTGTTTGTTCGGGATCATGATGACCGTCACGCGGTGACGCGTCTCGATCTTCAGGATTTCACCGCGTTTTTCATTGAGCAGGAAGGCCGCGACGTCGACCGGGCCTTGCACGTAGATGGCGGCCGAGTTTTCCTTCATCGCTTCTTCCTGGATGATGCGCAGGACTTGCAATGCCGACGATTCGGTGTCGCGGATGTGGCCGGTGCCGTTGCAGCGCGGGCAGGTCACGTGGCTGCCTTCGGACAGCGACGGACGCAGGCGCTGGCGCGACAGCTCCATCAGGCCGAAACGTGAAATCTTGCCCATCTGCACGCGGGCGCGGTCGAAATGCAGCGCATCCTTCAGCCGGGATTCGACTTCGCGCTGGTTCTTGGCGTTTTCCATGTCGATGAAATCGATCACGATCAAGCCGCCCAGGTCGCGCAGACGCAATTGGCGCGCCATTTCTTCGGCGGCTTCCAGATTGGTGTTGAATGCGGTGGTTTCGATGTCGCCGCCGCGGGTGGAGCGGGCGGAGTTGACGTCGACCGATACCAGCGCTTCGGTATGATCGATCACGATGGCGCCGCCGGAAGGCAGCGGGACGGTGCGGGAATAGGCGGTTTCGATCTGATGTTCGATCTGGAAGCGCGAAAACAGCGGCACATCGTCGCGGTAGCGCTTGACCCGGTGCACCATGTCCGGCATCACGTGGCTCATGAACTGCTGCGCCTGCTCGTAGATGTCGTCGGTGTCGATCAGGATTTCGCCGATGTCCGGCTGGAAATAGTCGCGGATGGCGCGGATCACCAGTGAGGATTCCTGATAGATCAGGAAGGCGCCGGAGCCGGACTGGCCGGCGCCTTCGATGGCGCGCCAGAGTTGCATCAGGTAATTCAGATCCCACTGCAGTTCATCGACGTTGCGGCCGATGCCCGCGGTGCGGGCGATGACGGACATCCCGCCCGGCAAGTCCAGCTTGTCCATGGTCTCGCGCAGTTCCTGGCGATCTTCGCCTTCGACCCTGCGCGATACGCCGCCGCCGCGCGGATTGTTGGGCATCAGCACCAGATAGCGGCCGGCCAGCGAGATGAACGAGGTCAGCGCCGCGCCCTTGTTGCCGCGCTCTTCCTTTTCCACCTGGACAATGATTTCCTGGCCTTCGCGCAGGGCTTCCTTGATGGAGGCGCTGCGGACATCGACGCCGTCCTTGAAGTAGGTGCGGGCGACTTCCTTGAACGGCAGAAAACCGTGGCGCTCTTCGCCGTAGTTGACGAAGCAGGCTTCCAGCGACGGCTCGATGCGGGTGATGACGCCTTTGTAAATATTGGACTTGCGTTGTTCGCGGCCGGTGGCTTCGATATCGATGTCGATCAGCTTTTGGCCGTCGACGATGGCAACGCGCAATTCTTCTTGCTGCGTTGCATTGAACAGCATACGTTTCATGTTTCACTCCGTGACCCGAAGGTCCTCAATGCCGCGCGGTCAAATCACGCATATAGCGCAGATACAGCAGCGGCAACAGTACAGGGATGTACGCGGAAACGAAGTGTCTGGGGGACGGAATTGCCTTAGTCTGCGTCGGCGCAAATGACATGCGCTGGAACACAACGGGGCGCGGATGCAAGCCACCGAGCGCCGAGCTGCACCACGGCCGTGCACTTTCCACCAGGGGCGGGTGCGAAAACGGCTGGTATGCAATATTGGTTTGCCATACGGTACATCACAGGTCAGGACCAATCAATCGGCGCAGCGGAGTTCAATTACATCATCTGGCCAGCTGGCGGCATTTGCGCCCCCGGCTGGCCGAACTAATCCTAACAATCCAAACAATTCGGTTCAACATCCCGCCGCGTTATCCGATTACAACAACGGTGCAACCTTGATCGCGCGGGATGGTGCATACACAATTTTCCATCAAATTTGCAAATTGGCGAGGCTGGTGGTAACGCCCCTGTGTAGAATGGTCTTTTTATTCTTACACCAACACTGGTCTCGGACCGGTGTAGAAACGATTATATATTCAAAATGAAGGACTTAGCGAGATTTTCTGGGAACTCGGTTGAAACGCCGTCCCAACCCCGGCAGGAGCCGGCGGCGCCGCAAGTCCAACTGGTATCCATTTCCGAAGAGGAGGCCGGCCAGCGCATCGACAATTATCTGCTCCGGGTCTGCAAAGGCGTGCCGAAAAGCCATATATACCGGGTTTTGCGGTCCGGCGAGGTGCGCGTCAACAAGGGCCGCATCGATCAGACCTACCGTTTGCAGGCCGACGACGTGGTGCGCATTCCGCCCATCCGGGTCGCGGAACCGTCCGCCCAGATCGTGCCCGGCGCGGAATTCCACATATTGCTGGAAGATAATCACCTGCTGGTCATCGACAAACCGGCCGGCGTGGCGGTGCATGGCGGCTCCGGCGTCAGCTACGGCGTCATCGAGCAATTGCGCGCGGCGCGGCCGGACGCCAAATTTCTCGAACTGGTGCACCGGCTCGATCGCGATACCTCCGGTATTCTGCTGCTGGCGAAAAAACGCAGCGCGCTGACCAATCTGCACGAACAGATGCGCGACGGCGCCACCGATAAGCGCTATCTGACGCTGGTGCACGGCAACTGGGTCAATCCGCGCCAGCATATCAAGTTGCCGCTGCATAAATACACCACCGCCGACGGCGAACGGCGGGTGGCGGTGCAGGAGGGCGGCCAGGCGTCGCACACGATTTTTACGCTGAAACGGCGCTACGGCGATTACGCATTGCTGGAAGCCGAGCTGAAAACCGGCCGCACGCACCAGATCCGCGTGCATCTGTCATCCAGCGGCTTCGCGATCGCCGGCGACGATAAATACGGCGATTTTTCGCTGAATCGGGCGTTGCAGAAAGCCGACGGCGCCCGAATTGCGTTTAAACGCATGTTTCTGCATGCATTTCAGATCACCTTCGCTCATCCCGACAGCGGCAAACCGGTGACTTTGACGTCGCCGCTGCCGCCCGAATGCGAACGCTTTTTAAAAAGTTTGGAAAAAGTCGCGCAGGACGCGGGCATGAAACGCGATTAACCCTGATAATCTCCGAAATTCCGGCAAAAATGGAAAACCTGGCATTTATATGGCAAGAAAGTTATTTGATTTAATCGTATTCGATTGGGACGGCACCTTGATGGATAGCACCGCTACCATCGTCAAGTGCATCCAGGCGGCGGCCAGGGATCTTGGCCTGCCGGTGCCGGACAAGCGGGCGGCCTCGCATGTGATCGGATTGGGACTGGCCGATGCGATGCAGGCGGCAATGCCGGACATCGACGCCAAATACTATCCGCGCATTGTCGAGCGCTATCGTCACCATTATCTGGGGCAGGACCAGGACCTGACCTTGTTCAACGGCGCCCGCGAGATGATTGCCGCTTTGTCGCAGCAGGGTTATTTTCTGGCGGTGGCGACCGGCAAGAGCAGGGTCGGGCTGAACCGGGCGCTCAATGCCACCGGTTTGCTGTCGGTGTTCGACGCCACCCGTTGCGCCGACGAAACGTTTTCCAAGCCGCACCCCGCCATGCTGCAGGAACTGACCCGCGAGCTGGGGCAAGACATGGCGCGCACGCTGATGATCGGCGACACCACCCACGATCTGCTGATGGCGCGCAACGCCGGCGCGGCCTGTGTTGCCGTCGAGTACGGCGCCCATTCCACGAGTGAGCTGCTGGCGCTGTCGCCGTTGTATTGCGCCGAGTCGATTGCGGCGTTGCACGAGTGGCTGCTGGCCAACGCATGAACCGTGCGCCGGGAACGCCGACGCCGGACCTGCCGCAGGACCGGCCGGACATCGCGTTATGCGCATCCGGCGACGTGTCCGAGCGCGGCAAGGGCTTGCGCTTTCCGGTGCGCGTCGGCGGCAGCGACGCGACCGGTTTCCTGATTCGTTATCACGGCGCCGTGCACGCTTACCTGAACCGCTGCGCGCACGTGCCGACCGAAATGGACGGCCTTCCCGGCGATTTTTTCAATTCCGGTCGCGAACTTCTGATGTGCGCCATTCACGGCGCGATGTACATGCCGGACAGCGGCAGATGCATCGTCGGCCCCTGCAACGGCGCGCGTTTGTATAAACTGTGCGCGGTCGAGAAAGACGGCAGGATTTTCTGGACGCCGGACGATTATGTAAGGCCCGCAATCGCATGAGCATTGCGGGAACGTTTTATGAGTAATGATATGAGCAATGACGATCTGGAACCGAAAGAGCCGCCGCAGTCTCCCCCTTCGCCGGCGCCTGCGCCTGCCGTTGCCGCAGGCCGGCGCGAAGAGCGCGCCCCCGGGTGGGAGCGCGATGTGCTGGAGAAGCTGGCGATGTTTACCGTGCGCGAACAGCGCGCCCGGCGGCGCTGGGGAGTGTTCTTCAAGATCGCCGCGTTGCTGCTGATCCTGTACGCGGTCTGGGCCGGTTTCAATTACACGATGAACGACAGCGAGACGGTCGGCGCGCATACCGCGCTGATCGATCTGAACGGCACCATCGAAGCGGATGGGCGGGGTTCGGCCAGCGTGGTGATTTCGGCGCTCGATAAAGCCTTTGCCGCCACCGATTCGGTCGGCGTCATCCTGCGCATCAACAGCCCGGGCGGCAGCCCGGTCCAGGCCGGCATGATCTACGACGAGATCATGCGTCTGCGCAAGCAGTATCCGGCCAAGCCTCTGTATGTGGTGGTCGAGGAAATGTGCGCATCGGGCGGTTACTACGTGGCCTCGGCCGCGGACAAGATTTACGTCAACAAGGCCAGCATCGTCGGTTCGATCGGCGTGCTGATGGACGGTTTCGGTTTCACCGGCCTGATGGATAAGCTGGGCATCGAGCGCCGCCTGCTGACCGCCGGCGAAAACAAGGGCTTCCTCGATCCGTTCAGTCCGGAAAGCCAGTCGCAGAAAGACTATGCGAAGCAGATGCTGTCCGACATCCATCATCAGTTCATCGATGCGGTGCGGGCCGGCCGCGGCACGCGTCTGAAGGAAACGCCGGAGATGTTCTCAGGGCTGTTCTGGACCGGCGCGCGCGCGGTCGAGTTGGGCCTGGCCGACGGCTACGGCACCGTCGACAGTGTGGCGCGGGACGTATTGAAGCAGGAAGATATCGTCGACTATACGCAAACCGAAGGCCTGCCTGAACGCGTGCTGAAGAAATTCGGCGTGGCGATGGGCTCGGGAGTGGCCAAGGCGATGGTCAGCGCGGGCGGGATACAACTGCGCTGACGGTCGGATCAGGCCAGCAATAGAAAGACCGTCGGCTTTTTATGAAAATCCGGCGCTTTGCCGGCCTGCAGCGCGCTTTTCCATTTGGCGGCGGTGCGCGTGACGATGGTTTCGCCGGGCAGCGTCAAATCGGTGGCGACGCAGATCTGCGTGGCCGGCTGACAGACGGCGCTCAGCGCTTCGAGCAGCGCGGCGTTGCGGTACGGCGTTTCGATGAACAATTGGGTCTGGCGCTCCTGGCGCGAGCGGTCTTCCAGCGTTTTGATGCGTTTGGCGCGTTGCGCGGCGTCGGTCGGCAGATAACCGTTGAACGCGAAGCTCTGCCCGTTCAGGCCGCTGCCCATCACCGCCAGCAGCAGCGACGATGGGCCGACCAGCGGCCGTACCGGAACCCCTTGCTGATGCGCAAGTCGGACCAGATCGGCGCCGGGATCGGCGACGGCGGGCACCCCGGCTTCCGAGATCAGACCGCCGTCGCATCCTGCCAGCAGCGGCGCCAGCAACGCCGGCAACGCGGCGGCAGGCGTGTTGACATTGAGCTCCGATATCCGGATTTCCTGTAGCGGCAGCGCCAGCGGACGGACCGCTTTGAGCAGCGACAGGAACGCGCGCGTGGTCTTGGCGTTTTCAGCGATGAAATAGCTCAGGCCGGCGCTGACGATCTGCACTTGTTGCGGAATCACCGCATGCAGCCGTTCGGCCGGCGCGGCGTCGCTGTCTCCCAGCGTATTCGGGATAAGGTAAAGTGTGCCTGGGCTCATGGGGTAAAGATTTGCATAGTCATTAAATAGTCATATTGGACCACTATGGTGGCGTGGGGCCTCGGAGTGCAGTTTAAGGCCGGCTGAAGTTTGCTTGACCGACATCCGCTTGTCCGTTCCCGGCCGCATTCCTTGAGGCGCTATTGTATGAATAAACCCCATGGAGAGGGAATCGATGTTTGCTGCGGTTGATTTGGGTTCCAACAGCTTCCGGATGCACGTCGGCCGTTATGAGGGCGGCGCGATCAAGGTCGTCAAGAGCGCGCGCGATCCGATTCGCCTGGCCTCGGCGCTGAACGCGGAGGGCTATCTGAGCCAGCAGGCGATTACCGCCGCGGTCGAGTCGATGACCCGTTTCGGTGCGATTCTGCAGGACTATTCGCTGGACGCGGTGCGGGTGGTCGCCACCAATACCTTGCGCGTGGCGAAAAATGCGCAGGATTTCATTCCGTATGCGGAGCGCGCGATCGGTTATCCGATCGAAATCATTTCGGGCGAAGAAGAGGGGCGCCTGATCTATATGGGCGTCGCCAATGCCTTGGGGCAAGCCGAGGAACAGCGGCTGGTGATCGACATCGGCGGCGGTTCGACCGAACTGATCGTGGGCCGCGGCCCGCATATCCGCCGGGTCGAATCGTTCAGCATCGGCAATGTGAATCAGAGTCTGGCGTTTTTCGGGGACGGGTCGATCACCGAAGCTGCATTCGCGGAAGCGATTCTATCGGCGCGTTCACAAGTCGAGGATGCGATCCTGCCGTTCGGCAAGCAGCATTGGAGCAAGGCGTACGGCTCGTCCGGCACCATGCGCGCGATTGCGTTTACCATTTCCAGGAACGATATCGGCGACGGCCGGATGACGCTGAAAAACGTCGAAGCGCTGAAACAGTATCTGATTTCCCGCGGCAACGTCAGCCGCATCGATCTGATCGGCCTGAAGACCGATCGCATGCCGGTGATCATGGGCGGCCTGAGCGTGTTGATCGGTCTGATGCGCGAATTGAAAATCGACCTGATCACGCCGGTGCAGGCGGGCTTGCGTCTGGGCGTGATGTGGGATCTGCAACTGCGCGCGACCAAACACGACCGGCGCGAAGAATCGGTGGACGATTTCGTCCAGCGCCTGCAAATCGATCCGACGCGCGCGCGCCAGGTGGCTGCCGCCGCGGTGACGTTCTACGAATTGCTGAGGCCCAATGCCGGC
The DNA here is from genome assembly GCA_028292625.1 of Herbaspirillum sp. GTDB lineage: Bacteria > Pseudomonadota > Gammaproteobacteria > Burkholderiales > Burkholderiaceae_D > Herbaspirillum. The sequence goes on from JAQGLY010000052.1 coordinate 35,509, forward strand.
GCCTACGGCAAGCATCTGTTGTGGAGCGGATTGCTGCACGATGTCGGCCAGGTGGTGTCGCATACCGGGTATCACAAGCATTCCGCGTACCTGGTCGCGAATGCCGATCTGCCGGGTTTCACTACCCGTGAGCAAAAAACGATGAGCACGCTGCTGCTCGGGCAGAAGGGCAATCTGCGCAAAATCGGCGCCTCGTTGTATGAACCGGATTTCGCCAAGGCGCTGCTGTCATTGCGGCTGGCGGTGATGTTCACGCATGCGCATATCGAATTGGATCTCGGCGCGCTGAGCCTGCAGCAGATCCGGCTGAAAATGAAGAACAAGATCGAGGTGGATATCAAGGAGGCCTGGGTCGCGGAGCATCCCACGATGTCGTACTGGATGCAGAAAGAGCAGGAGTTTTGGCGCGAAGTCGGGATGGAGTTCGTGATCCGGGTCTCGGCGTAGGGCGCCGGGCTGCGGCGTATCCTTCCTTCGATGCGGAGCTCCACGCCTGCTCAGGACGAACGGGTTTGTGCCGGATTTACCGAAACCGTTCGTCTTTGCGTTTGAATATCAATCCAGTTTAAACATCAATCCAGTTTTGCCGCGTGCTCCCGCGTGGCGTGGAACGTCACGCCGGGCCAGCGTTCCTGCGTCAACCGCAGATTCACGCCGGAGCTGGCCAGATACGCCAGATTGCCGGCCGCATCGTGCGCCAGATTGTGTCCGGCCGACGATTTCTCGAATTCCGCCATCATCTTTTTATCTTCGCAGGACACCCAGCGGGCGCTGCTGATGCTGGTGCCTTCGAACACCGCGTCGACGCCGTATTCGTTGAGCAGACGACTGGCGACCACTTCGAACTGCAGCACCCCGACCGCGCCCAATACCAGATCGCTGTTGTTGACCGGCTTGAACACCTGTACCGCGCCTTCTTCGCCCAGCTGCTGCAGACCCTTGTGCAATTGTTTGATCTTGAGCGGATTGCGAATCCGCGCCATCCGGAAAAAATCGGGCGCGAAATACGGAATGCCGGTGAACTGCAGCAATTCGCCTTCCGAGAAACTGTCGCCGATCTGCATATTGCCGTGATTCGGCAGGCCGATGATGTCGCCGGCATAGGCTTCCTCCACCTGTTCCCGGCTCGACGCCATGAAGGTCACCACGGTCGAGACCTTGATGTCTCGATTGAGGCGCAGATGCTTGATTTTCATGCCGCGCTCGAAGCGGCCCGAGCACACCCGCAGGAAAGCGATGCGGTCGCGGTGGGCCGGGTCCATATTGGCCTGGATCTTGAAGACGAAGCCGCTGAACGGCGTTTCGGTCGGCGCAACCTGGCGCAGCGACGCGTCGCGTCCGCGCGGCGCCGGCGCCCAGTCCAGCAGCGCATTGAGGATTTCGCGCACACCGAAGTTGTTGATCGCCGATCCGAAAAACACCGGCGTCTGCGTGCCGGCCAGAAAGGCGTCCAGATCGAACGGATGCGATGCGCCGTGCACCAGTTCGACTTCCATTTTCAGTTGTTCGATTTCGCGCGGGAACATCTCCGCCAGCTTCGGATTGTCGATGCCCTTGACGATCTGCACGCTCTCCTGATTGGCCTTGGCGTCGCCGGCGGCAAACAGCATGATTTCATCACGCAGCAAATGGTAGACGCCGCGGAAGCTTTTACCCATGCCGATCGGCCAGGTTACCGGCGCGCACTGGATTTTCAGCACCGATTCCAGCTCGTCGAGCAACTCCAGCGGATCGCGGGTTTCGCGATCCATCTTGTTCATGAACGTGATGATCGGCGTGTTGCGCATGCGGCAAACGTTGAGCAGCTTGATGGTCTGTTCTTCGACGCCCTTGGCCGCGTCGATCACCATCAGCGCCGAGTCGACCGCGGTCAGCACGCGGTAGGTATCTTCCGAGAAGTCCTGGTGGCCCGGGGTATCGAGCAGATTGACGACGTGATCGCGGTATTCGAACTGCATCACCGAACTGGCGACGGAAATGCCGCGCTGCTTTTCGATTTCCATCCAGTCCGAGGTCGCGTGGCGGCCGCTCTTGCGGGCCTTGACCGTGCCGGCCATCTGGATCGCGCCCGAGAACAGCAGCAGCTTTTCGGTAAGCGTGGTTTTACCCGCATCCGGATGGGAAATAATGCCGAACGTACGGCGGCGCGCCACTTCGCGCGCGATCAGCTCGGGCTGGACTTTGCGCGCAACGACATTTTCCGTCGTGTCGGAGAGATTCGGATCGGAATTCGGTTCTTGCATGAGACTCAAGCGCAGTGCTTGCCTAGACAGATATGGAAGATGGAGAATCGGTGCGGGCGACGCGCATGCCGGCGGCTGGAGCCGGTATTGCAGGCGGCGATTCGAACGCAGGATTATAGCGTATGTGAGGCCGGCAATACCGTTTGCGCGGTCCGGCTTCATTCGCGCCGGTCAGTGTCCGCCGGATCGGGGCGGCCGGGTGGAGATACTGCCGCTGTTGCGTTCAGGCGATGCGCCTGTGTTCGGAGTGCCGACCGATGTGCCCGACGCCGGCGGCGCTTCGGTGCCGATCGAATCGGATGTCGGCTTGGGCGGCTGATGTTTGCGGTACTGCGGATCGTGCCTCCATTCGGCCAAGCCGGCGCTGACGGTGGCGGCGGAGAGGGTCGCGCGGGTCAGCAGACGGCCGCCGCGCCAATCGATGGCGGCATCGTAAAACGCCCGATCGGGCATCTCGACCGCGGCGCTGAACGCCACGCCGTTGCCGGCGCCGCGGTTTTGCGGCGCGGCATACGGCTGCGCCGCCCAATATTCCGGCGGCAGCAGGCTGTTGCCGGCCGGGCTGTAGACTTGCGCCGCATCGTAGTACGGCACATAGATCCGTTGTGTGTCGGCGGGATCGATACGCACCACGGTATCCTGCCGCTGCACCTGCTGCTGCCGGGTGGAATGCAAGGCGCCGTTGTCATAGGCGCGTTCGCGCAGGCGCTGTATCGCGTTCAGCAGCGCCGCCGGTTGTTTGATGACGGCGTCGGCCAATTGCCCGGTCCAGGTTTTTTCGCTGCGCATCATGGTCAGGATGGGCGCAAACGGCAACAGCGCCTTGACGCTGCTTTCCCAGCGTTGCGCGGCGGCGGCGCGGCCGATTTGGTCGGCCGTCAACGTGGCGCGGCGTTCGGCCCACGGTGCGGCTTCGGCGATGTCCAGCGGATAGGTCGACGCCATCAACACCTGCGCCAGCAAGGCATCCGGATACAGCGCGATCGGCGCGGCCACGCGATCGATGGCCGGTTCGCGCAGCGACGGAAGCGGGCGTGTCGCGTTCTGCGCCTGCGCCGGGACGGGCGGCATGGCGATCAGCGTGACAGCCACGACCAGCAAGCCGCCGATGGCCGTATTCCATCTGGCTGCGGCTGGTTTTCGTTGAAAAAGACGGGTCATTGAATTAATTATTTTCTATGAAATTATGCGGCGTATTTGGGTAATGAAATTTGGCCGGATGCGCAATCCTGAGGCCGACAAGGGATGTTACCGGACGGGCGCCCGTTGCGCTGCCTGGAGGCATATTGAGAAAATTTGCAGCCTGTAAATATTTGAAGCATTTGACCGAAATATGTTGACCGGAATGCGTCGTCAGCGTATTATTTTGTTCTTCGGAGTGTAGCGCAGCCCGGTAGCGCATCTGGTTTGGGACCAGAGGGTCCAAGGTTCGAATCCTTGTACTCCGACCAAATAAAGCAGTAAGAAGAAGGCCTGAGACGTTAAACTCTCAGGCCTTTTTTTCTGAGCAATCACTGGTTGTAGGCCAGTGGAGTTGCGCATTATAATTTCCCCCTTTCCATCTGCCCTTAGCTCAACTGGATAGAGCAATGCCCTTCTAAGGCATAGGTTACTGGTTCGATTCCAGTAGGGCAGACTTCTTTTTTGCTATCCAGGGCATCGACACTATCGATCAAATGTGCCTGGGCGCTCCTTGACGGATTTACCTTGCTTTTGATGTGCAATGCGCGGGAAGCCGATCGAATCGGACAACCCGCGCACGCTGGCGACTGTCTTAAAGAGGAAAATTGGCAATCTTTCTTGCATCGCCCGTGAGTTGCAGGATATGCATGCCGGTGCCCGCACGGTCGACTATATAAATATAGCCGCGATCATCGACCTCCACATTGTTGGTCTGGATGACGGCCTTGCAACCGTCCTTGCTACCCTCCTTGGTCCCGGCGGGACATGCCAGATATGTCCTGTCGGTGGTGGCAGGAATGTAAAATCCAATTTCTTTGGGCGAGTACGGATTACGGATATCTACGGCTCGCACGCCTGCGTTGAAGTGAGCAATAAATACAATGCGCCGATAGTAGATGGGCGAGAAGCTTTCATTAGACGAATGCGTGCCGAAGCGGCCTCCGCGGCTGCAAAAATTGCCGCTTGATTCCGGGACCGTGAAATTCGAGATCACTTGCGGTTTGTTTTCTACCGTTACATCGGCCAGCCATGCCATCTCGCGGGGCTCAGTGCATCCGCTGACTAACGATTCGGGCACCATCAAGACAAAATTGCGCTTGCTGTCTTTATCCTTAGCGAATTCCGGCACATCCAATCCTATGATCGGAAATGTCGTATGAGAACCGTTCTTCGGTGACAATACGAGCCGGCCTACCTCTGGGAACGCAAGGTTGGCATCGGTCGGTTCTGTTGGCCCGGTGAGAAGCTTATTGCGATCCACGATTTGCAGCATGCCGTTCTGGTTGGTGCCATAACCGAAGTACACGCGATTGCCGGCAGCGCCAATCGAAATGGCGCCATGTATGCCTTCAGGCGCCGGTCCGGTGGCGCCAGGCTGTTGTCCCGGCAGACCGAAATTGCGGATGAAGACAGGTTTTGCCGGGTCGCTTAAATCATAGACTTGGGTCATGCGTTTGACGCGCCATCCGGGTGCGCCGGAAACCAGATAGGCAATACCCGTATCACATTCCCAAAAATTCTTGTGTGTGCCCTCTACGCCTGTGATTTCGGCAATACGATTCGGCTTGGCAGGATCGCTGACGTCCCATATTTCGTGCGCGTGGTTGCCGAATACGCGCAGCAAGTAGAACTTGCTCGGATCGCCTTTGGGCAACTGCTTGCCTGAACATACGCGCGCCATCTGGCCGCCGCCGCTTTCCCCCATGCCTTCCTCGCCGGGAATGTGAGCCAAATATTTCGGCTGCGCGGGATTGGTTACATCGATGATCGAGGTTCCGTTGAACTCATGCTGACCATTTAACGGATTGATTGGCTTGGGGTTCGATGGCGTGCCGCCGTGATGACCGACATAGGCAATCCACCGTCCATTCTGTTCTTCAATGACAGGCTGGTACGCGCCGCGTCCTTGTAGATCGTTGGTTCCGACCAGCGCCATATTGTTTGCTTCAGCAGTCTGCTGTGCCCAGACGTCAGTGGGGGCAATGCTGAGCACCCAGGACAACAGAATGATGTGCCGGAAGAAATTTCTGCTGCTTTGTCCGCCTCGGATCAGAGTACGTATCAAATTAGAAAGGTGCATGTGTCAGACTCCCAGAATGGGGTTATCGAGTTCAGGCGTTGATTGCCGGTGCGCTTTGGTGCGTGGCAGTGTCGCCTGATTATTTGCCTTATACGCTGCGTTATGCAAACGTTTGCACAAAAGATAATAGGTATCGTCAAAAAGAAAGTCAATGAATTCATACATTGGTGGGATTTAATGATTACTACATATCAAACGTCTAATAGACATTTAATATGCGTCAATTGTTGTTTTTAATGCATTCGTTTGCATAATGTAATTAATTTTGGCCGCTGAAAGGGGCATCATCCAATGCGGTCCGGACCTTGGCTGCGAGTCCGTTGAAACCGCAACGCAAAGCGTCCCCAATCGTTGCGCTTCTGTAGCGCCTTCCAGTGCTTGTCTGAGTTGCTGCAGCTTAGCTTTTGCTGTATTTTTTTGTGCCAGCTGTATCGCCATGACCGTACCCCAAAATCGGTACCGGGGGGACTATTTATTGGGGTAGGGTCACAGTAGGGCAGACTTCAATTAAGGATCAACCGGCATTCAGGTGCAGCTTACCGGGCTCTCGTTTTTTATACGGAAGCGGACGATCGCACCCAAACCCGCCAGCGCCAAAACGCTGCCGAACCAGAAATCCACCGGCACGCCCACGTTATCCACCACCGCACCGCCTGCCAATGAGCCCAGCGCGATCGCCACCTGGATAATGCTGATGAATAGCGCTGTCACTGCCTCCGGCATATCCGGCGCCGATAATTGCATCCAGATGCTGAGGCACAGTGGGATGGCGCCGAACGCGACACCCCAGGCCAATACCGCGGCGCTCACGCCGGCCCCGGAACCGTGCGACAGCGGCAGCGCGAATAAAGCGATCATCAATACCGTCACCATCGCAAGCAGCGACGCTTTCAAATTGCGCGTCAGGGTAGCGGAGATAGCGAAATTGGAAATAAAGCCGACGAACCCGAAACCCAGCAACAGCGAGGTGATGGCGGACAGACTGAAATTGGCGTTCTGCACCAGAAACGGCGCGATATAGGTATAGGACGAAAAGTGGGCCCCGAATACCAGCGCCACGATCAGCAGGCTTTTGCGCGGGTGCGCGCGGCCCAGCAATGCGCGTAGATCGCTAAAGCGCACCGCCGCATCCGACGGCAAGGACGGCAACAACAATGCCTGTGCGATCAGCGCGAAGGCGGCCAGTCCGCCGGTGGCCATGAACGACACGCGCCAGGACGACAGGCCGCTGATAAAGGTTCCGAGGGGGACGCCTATGACCGTGGCGAAAGTCACGCCGGTCAGGATCATCGCAGTCGCCTTGGCGGCGTGCTGCTGCCGCACCAACCGACCCGAGGCCGCCAGCGCCAAGGTCCAGAAACCGCCCAGGCAAGCGCCCAGCATGGCGCGCCCCAGCAGCATAACTGCAAAATTCGGGGCAAAGGCGGATATAAGGTCGGACGCCAGCAGCATGACCGACAGCGCCAACAGGATAATGCGCCGGTCTATGCGCCCGGCCCCCACCATCATGCCCGGCGCCGAAATGGCGGCAATGACGCCCGGTATGGTCACCATCAAACCGGCTGTGCCAGGCGACACGCCAAGGTCCCGCGCGATCTGGGGTAACAGGCCGACCGGCAAAAATTCAGTCGTCACAAAGGCAAATGCGCCTATAGCTACCGATACCACCGACATCCAGGAACGCCAGGTCGTCGGTGTGTCGCCGGCCTGGCCCGGCAAGCCGGAAAGACTACCGCTTCCCGAGTTGATTGCCGCCTGATTTTCTTCCATGTAATTCTCCTGTCCTTAAACGTCATCACAAATAGCATTAGCCGCCGAGCGTCGTGTTCGCTCGAACAAACTCCGGCGTGAATTTTACGCGAGGACGCGATAGAGCGTTGTCGACACCGAAAATCAGAGATCAATGCGTGTGAGACGCTGCACAGGGATTTGTTGGGACGATTGCGATGACAGCTTTGAATGGACAGACAAAAAAAAATCTGCCCGGTGAGTGCGGGCAGATTTTTTTGATGTCGCTGCAAAACGTCACAGCGATAAGGAGCGGGCAGCATCAGGCTGGAAGCATGCCCAATGGAGCAACGTTGTTACGGCGACGGCGAGTCGCCGCAAAACCGACCAATGCCAGGCCGCCCAGCATCATGGCTGTTGTCGACGCTTCAGGAACAGGCGAAATATTGATGTTGCCGCCGAAGCTGCCGCCTGTCGAACCCAGCACATTACCGAGAACGCTCAAGGTGTAAGCACCGGACGCCAGATTTGCCGCCGTCAGATTCCACACTTGAACCGCAGACCCGCTTACCGTCTCGGTACCGGTGAATGTCTGGCCGTTGCCGGTCAGCGTAAAGCTGGAAATATTCACCGCGCTGGTTGCGCCAAGGGCGATGGAAATGACGGCAGACGTTACGTCGAAAGTCGATGGAAAACTAAACGTGTAATTTTCCAAAAACGTTTTTCCAGTGGATCCCAGACCGAATGCACCGCTGAAACCGGCGGAAGTCGTTCCTGTATTGAAAGTGATGGCGGTGGTGTCGTTGATGTTGGCAGCGTTAGCTGTGGAGACGCCCGCGACGAGTAGGCTTGCTGCGAACAGCGCGCCGATGATGGATTTCTTCATGACTTAAATTCCCCTATTAAGATAAGAATAATTCTAATAATTCCCAAAATTGATAGTAAATTTGCTTTAAAGATGCATTTCCACTACCGGCAAAAAGAGCCATCGTCCCTGTCGAATTCGGATTGAATTGTCCCCGCAGCAACTTTTTATGGAGGCGACCCCTGGACCGCTGCCATTACTCTTTATATGTTGGTGAAACTATAACACTTTTATCTTGGGAATCCTCGACGGATTGATTAATTTACAACTTTTTTTCACTGGAATCCATTGTGTGTTGTTAAAGAGGAAGATGCAGGCCGCCAATCCCATTAAAGAGCGACTATCGCTCGCTTCAGGCTGTCGCCCCATCCCGGCTTCTCTGCCTCAGCCTTTCATTCAAAGCCGCGAATATGATCGCTATTGAAGCTCGGAAGCGCCCAATGAAAGCGCATGGTCAGAAGGCGAAATAAAAAGCCGGCTCCGATGGAGCCTAAAGTGGCGAGTGTCAGGTCGACATCAAGCCAGAGCAGAACTTCATATAGTCCCCCTGTGAAAAGCGCAACGGTGGCGTAAAGTTCACGCTGGAGCACCAGGGGAATCTGGTTGCACAATATGTCACGCAACAGACCGCCGAAGACGCCGGTGATCATGCCGAACAGCACAATGAGCGGAGGCGAGATCTCCGGAAAAGACCTGGCGACATCGCAGCCGATTACACTGAACGTGACCAGGCCTAAGGCATCGACAACCAGAAATACAGTCCGAAAATGATGCAGAACTCGCGCTATCACCGCGGTCAGGAGGGCCGCCCCAATCGTAAACGCCAGATATTCAGGATGTGCAATCCAGCCCAAAGGATAATGTCCAAGCAGCACGTCCCGCACGGACCCTCCGCCCAGCGCGGTGACCGTACCGATCAGGCAGATGCCGAACAAATCCATGTCGCGCCGGATACCCATGATTGCTCCGGACATCGCTTCTGTGGCGATCGCGAGCAGATAAATATAATGTATTAACATTGGCGCCCTTCCGACTGGAGCTGATTGATCGTTTTTAAAGGGCCTTAGAGTCAGCGCTTGCGCTCCGGTTCGAGTCCGGTCTGACGCACGAAAGGGACAAAAAAATCTCGCGTCAAATAAAAAGGCCGCTTTTGCAAGCGGCCTTTGGTGTATCCCGGTGGCGCGGGACTATCTGCTAGAGGATTCTAGGCCACCATCTTGTTTTCGCCAGCGCCATAAGATGGCTGCGCCATACTTTCATTGGCACTATCGATAAAGCGCTTGCGCGACGGGGCCAAAATAAATTTTGCCGCAATGGCCGCCGCGATGGTGATGCCGGCCGATGCAATAAATACCCGATCCCAATTGCCGCCTGCGGACAGGATCGACGCCAATGGGACCAGCAACGAAGCGGTGCCTTTTGCGGTATACAAAGTCCCGGCATTGCCGGCGGCGAATTTGACGCCGAACGTATCGGCGCAAATCGCTGGGAAAATCGAAAAAACTTCACCCCAGAAAAGGAAGACCAAGGCGGCGAACACCATAAAGGCAATCGGATCGTGTCCGTATTTCATCAGTCCCAGCATGGCAAGCCCTTCACCGGCGAACACGATGAACATGGTATTTTCCCGGCCGATTTTGTCGGAAATGAAACCGCACAAGGGACGCGTGAAGCCATTGCAAAGATTATCGATCGACAAGGTCATCGTCAGCAAAGGCAGTGTCAGTCCGAACAGGTGGATCGGCAGCTTGGCCAAACCGTAGTCCTTTGCAATCGGCCCGAGCTGCGCGGTGGCCATCAGGCCGCCGGCGGCGACAGCGACGAACAACACATAGATCAGCCAGAACATCGGCGTTTTAAGCATGCCCCCGGTGGTGAAATCCACCTTGGTCGTGACCAGCCTCGGCGAAATTTTCACGCCCAGAGGCGGTTTCGGCCTGACCATCGCCAACGCGAAAATGAATATCAATACGCCTTGCAGAATCCCGAAAAACAGGAATGCCTGTTCATATCCGGCGCTCTGAATCATGTTCGCGATCGGTACGACTGTGAGTGCTGCTCCGGCGCCGAACCCGGCGGCCGTCAATCCCGCCGCCAGGCCGCGCCTGTCCGGAAACCATTTGAGCGCATTGCCGACGCAAGTGCCGTAGACGCAACCGGCGCCAATACCGGAGATCACTGCTGCGACATACAGCTCTGGAAGCGTCGTCGCGTGCGCATTGATCGTCCAGCCGATCCCGGCGAAGAGAGCGCCCACGGCAATTACCGGGCGCGGGCCGAATTTATCGACCAGCCAGCCTTCTATCGGGACAAGCCATGTTTCGACCAAGATAAAAATTGTGAATGACAGCTGAATTCCCGATAAGCCCCAGTGATGCTTGGTGTCCATCGGGGTGACAAAGAGGGTCCATGCGTATTGAAGATTGGCGACCAGTCCCATGCATAAAATACCGAGAACCAGTTGTACCCAACGATTACTTAATTTCCTGCTATACGGATCGCTCGCTTTTGCGAGGTGAAGAGAATTATCCATGGTTCTACATCCTGTCTCTGTGGTTGGATTTGTTTTACTGTCCACGCGACTAAAGCTGTCCAGTCGGTTTTTGTAGCCAAAGTGTGGAAGAAGGTTTTATTGATTTCCTTGACCTCGGTCAGGATTTCGAATTTTTTGATATCAGATTGGCGCGGATTGAGGTCCGTAGAAAGTTGATAGACGTGCAAAAACCGGCGGAGCGGGCGCCGGCTTATTTTTTTGCATTCTATCTCTTTATTTGCGCGAACGCAGGGCGATCATGGCGCTGCCCTTGCGCTGATGTCTGCCGTTTAATCGCGCGATTGCAATGCGCCGTGGACCACGCGTACTTCGTCGCCGACGCGCCAGCCCTCGCCGGACTGCGGGAATTCGCGTATTTTGCCGTTTTCCATGCGCACGATCACGCGATAGCTGGTGGTAGTCTGCGTGCGTTTTTCCACCTCATTGCCGGCGTAACCGCCGCCCACCGCGCCGGCGACAGTCGCCAGCGTACGGCCGTTGCCGGAGCCTACCTGATTGCCCAGTACGCCACCCAATACGGCGCCGGCGGCAATGCCGATCCCGCTAGGTTTCTTCGCATGCCTGATTTCGCGAATGCTTTCGACGCGTCCGCACGAATCACAGATGGCGGCGCTTTGCGGCGGTGGCGCATCGCTATTCCGGGAATCGGGGGTGGCCGCGTCGCGCTCGGCGGCGGCTTTCTGCGCGCTGTTCAACGGGCCGTTGGATCCGTTGCCGTTGCTCGATCCGTCGTTCGAGGCAGAAGGGGAACTATTGACGTAACTGCCATTGCCTGCCACCAGCGGCGCATCAGCGCTTTTGGATCCGGGGATCAGACCGGTGACGGCGGCGACGCCGACCAGGCTGAATAAAATGACTGCGATTGCCGCCCCTGCGACGAGCGGATGAAGACGACTTTTAGCGGCGATGTCCATAACGCCCTCCTTTGGTTTATTCACTTTTAATAATTATTGAAACCGTTTAGCCGAGCAGATACGCGCTCATCCTAGTAGCGATTTGTAAAGAATTCCTCGGCCGTTGCACAGTGTTACATCGGGTGATTGGGAGGCCGGCAACGATTTTTAAATCGCTTTAGCGTATGAACAGGTAAATTCGGTCAAATTGGACAGAAAAGAGCTTTGTTCCGTCACTTAATCTGCGCTTCCTTCGCGACGCAGATGGGGAAACAGGATCACATCGCGGATATTCGGCGAATCGGTGATCAGCATCATCAAGCGGTCGATACCGATGCCGCATCCGCCGGCCGGCGGCATGCCGTACTCCAGCGCGCGGATATAGTCGGCGTCGTAATACATCGCCTCTTCGTCGCCGGCATCCTTGGCCGCGACCTGCGCCTGGAAGCGCGCCGCCTGGTCTTCGGCATCGTTCAATTCGGAAAAACCGTTGGCGATTTCACGGCCGGTGATAAACAGTTCGAAGCGTTCGGTGATGCCTTCCACGGTGTCGGATGCGCGCGCCAGCGGCGAGACTTCCACCGGATAGTCGACGATATAGGTCGGCTCCCACAATTCGGCTTCCGCGGTTTCCTCGAACAGCGCCAGTTGCAGCGCGCCCTTGCCGGCATGGGCCAGCGGCGCCTGATCTGGCTTCAGACCGAATTTCTTCAATTCCGCGCGCAGGAAGGTTTCGTCCTGCAATTGCGCATCGTCGTAATGCGGCGCATGTTTTTTAATCGCGCCCAGAATGGTGAGCCGCTGGAACGGCTTGCTCAGATCGAGTTCCCGGCCCTGATACGTCAGCGCGGCGGTGCCGTGCGCATCGATCGCGGCCTGACGGATCACCGCTTCGGTGAAACTCATCAGCCACTGGTAATCCACATAGGCGGCGTAAAACTCCATCATCGTGAATTCCGGATTGTGCCGCGGCGACACGCCTTCGTTGCGGAAATTGCGGTTGATTTCGAATACGCGGTTGAAGCCGCCAACCACCAGCCGCTTCAAATACAGCTCGGGTGCGATACGCATGAACATCTGCATGTCCAGCGCATTGTGATGCGTGACGAAGGGCTGGGCCGCCGCGCCGCCCGGGATGGCGTGCAACATCGGCGTTTCGACTTCCATGAATTGGTTTTCTTCCATGAAACGGCGGATCGACGAGATCGCGGCGGTGCGCGCCTTGAAGGTGCGGCGCGTTTCTTCGCTCATGATCAGGTCGACATAGCGCTGGCGGTATTTGATTTCCTGATCGGCCAGGCCGTGGAATTTATCCGGCAGGGGGCGCAGCGACTTGGTGATCAGGCGCAGCGTGGTGACTTTTACCGACAGTTCGCCGGTCTTGGTCTTGAACAGCTTGCCTTCGGCGCCGAGGATGTCGCCCAGGTCGTAGTGCTTGAACGCGGCGTGCGCCGCTTCGCCGGTGCCGTCGTTGGTGACGTAAAGCTGGATGCGGCCGTCTGCGCGCGGGCCCGAGGCGTCCTGCAGCGTGGCGAACGACGCTTTGCCCATCACGCGCTTGAGCATCATGCGGCCGGCGATCGCCACCGAGACCGGATGTTGTTCCAGGGCCTCGTTGTCCAGTTCATCGTATTGCGCATGCAGATCGGCCGCCTGATGCGTAGGGCGGAAATCGTTCGGGAACGCGATGCCTTCCTTGCGCAGCGCCGCCAGTTTGGCGCGGCGTTCGGCAATGATCGTATTTTCATCGACGGCGGGGACGGCTGCGGCGTTGTCTGGCGGTGTAGTAGGCGTAGTCATGGCGTGTTCTTATAGGGAGCGGTAAAATGCGGCGATAAAGTGCGGCGGTAAAAATGCCGCGGTAAAAAAACGGCAGGCGTTACACGCCCTGTTTCAGCGAGGCGGCGATGAAACCGTCCAGATCTCCGTCCAGCACGGCCTTGGTATTGCCCGTTTCGAAATTGGTGCGCAAATCCTTGATGCGCGACTGGTCCAGCACGTAAGAACGGATCTGATGGCCCCAGCCGACATCGGTCTTGGAATCTTCCAGCTTCTGCTGTTCGCTCATGCGGTTGCGCAATTCCAGTTCGTACAGCTTGGCCTTGAGCATGTCCCAGGCTTCGGCGCGGTTGCGGTGCTGGCTGCGGTCGTTCTGGCATTGCACGACGATGCCGGACGGGCCGTGCGTCAGGCGCACCGCGGAATCGGTTTTATTGATGTGCTGGCCGCCGGCGCCGGAGGCGCGATAGGTATCGACGCGCACATCGGCCGGGTTGACGTCGATATCGATGGAATCGTCGACTTCCGGATACACGAACAGACTTGAGAATGAAGTATGGCGGCCGTTGGCCGAATCGAAAGGCGATTTGCGCACCAGGCGGTGCACGCCGGTTTCGCTGCGCAGAAAGCCGTACGCGTATTCGCCCTCGACCTTGATGGTGGCGGTCTTGATGCCGGCCACTTCGCCGTCGGACTGTTCCAGGATTTCCGCCTTGAAGCCCTTGCGTTCGCAGTAGCGCAGATATTGCCGCAGCAGCATCGACGCCCAGTCCTGCGCTTCGGTGCCGCCGGCGCCGGCCTGAATGTCGATAAAGCAATTGTTCGGATCCATCGGATTGCTGAACATGCGGCGGAATTCCAGGTCTTCGACCAGTTTTTGCAAATCGGCGGCGTCGGCTTCGATCGCTTCCAGCGTATCGTCATCCTTCTCGGCGCGCGCCATGTCGAACAGATCGCGCGCATCGTTCAGCCCGCTGTCGATCTTGATCAGCGTATGGACGATGTTTTCCAGCGATTTTTTTTCCTTGCCGAGGTCCTGCGCGCGTTTCTGGTCGTCCCACACGGTGGGATCTTCCAGCTCGCCGTTGACCTGATCGAGTTTCTCCGACTTCACATCGAAGTCAAAGATACCTCCGTAGTTCGACTGCACGGGCGCTGAGGTCGGCCAGCAGGGATTCGAGGGTGTTGAGGCGTTCAGCTTCCATGATATTTTCTTGTGCGATCAAACCGGGCATTATACCCGAGTCCGTGCAGAGGCCGGCGCCGCTTTTGCCGGGCGCCGATGGCGGCTTATGGGCGCTCGATCCGCCTCATTCCATCGCTTCCGCATGCTCGATCATCAACTGCACCCTGGTCACGCCGTTATATTCGTTGGCGTCCAGCCGGAACGCGACTTTGGCGTAGTCCGGCAGCGACGCCGTGCGGCCGAACCAGATCGCGTCGTATTTCTGGCCGTTCTTTTCCAGCAGCAGCTTCAAATGCTTTTCTTTCAGGATGCGCTGGCTGAGCACGCGGAAGCGGTCGCAAAACACCGGCGGCGCGAAGCCCTGGCCCCACACATGCGCGTCCATCAGCGTAATGAATTGCGTGGTGAAATAGGCGTCTTCCAGCATGCCGTCGGTTTCGACCACGCGCTCCAGCTGGTCCGAGGTCAACTGCGCGCGGCCGACGGCTTCGAACGCCGCCGAAAAGGCCTCGAACGCATCGGCGCGGATGGTCAGCCCGGCCGCCATCGCGTGGCCGCCGAATTTATCGATCAGCGTCGGCGCGTGTTTGGACACCAGGTCGAGCGCGTCGCGCAAATGAAAACCGGCGATCGAACGGCCCGATCCCTTGATCCAGCCTTCATCGCCGGGCGCGAACGTGATGGTCGGCCGGTAAAAGCGATCCTTCAGCCGTGACGCCACGATGCCGATTACGCCCTGATGCCAGGACGCATCGAACACGCTGATGGTCATGCTGTCGCGGGGATCGTAGCTGTCGAGCAGGTTCAGCGCGGTCTCCTGCATATCGGCCTCGATGTCGCGCCGGGCGCGGTTGATCTCATCCAGTTGCTGGGCGATGGCCCAGGCGCGGCCTTCATCGTCGGTGGTCAGGCATTCGATGCCCAGCGACATGTCGGCCAGACGGCCTGCCGCGTTCAATCGCGGCCCCAGCGCGAAGCCCAGATCGAACGGCGTGGCGCGCCGCGCCTCCCGGCCGGCGGCGCGAAACAGCGCGGCCACGCCCGGATGCATGCGGCCGGCGCGCATGCGTTTCAAGCCCTGCGCCACCAGGATGCGGTTGTTGGCGTCCAGTTTCACCACGTCGGCCACGGTGCCCAGCGCCACCAGATCCAGCAGATGATCCAGCTTCGGCTGCGTCTGCGCATCGAACAGGCCGCGGCGGCGCATTTCCGCGCGCAGCGCCAGCAGCACGTAAAACATGACGCCGACGCCGGCCAGATGCTTGCTCGGAAAGCCGCAGGCGGGCTGGTTCGGATTGACGATGACGCGCGCGTCCGGCAACCGGTCGCCGGGCAAATGGTGATCGGTCACCACCACATCGATGCCGACGCGGGCGGCCTCGGCCACGCCGTCGATGCTGGCGATGCCGTTGTCGACGGTGACGATGATGTCGGGCGCGGAAGTGCGCACGGTCAGCGCCACGATCTCGGGCGTCAGCCCGTAGCCGTATTCGAAGCGGTTGGGCACGATGAAATCGACATTCGCCCCCAGCGCCCGCAGGCCGCGCAGTCCGACCGCGCAGGCGGTGGCGCCGTCGCAATCGTAGTCGGCGACGATGGTCATTTTCTTGCCGGCGGCGATCGCATCGGCCAGATACACGGCGGCCGCGTCGATATGCAACAGCCCGGACGGCGGTATCAATCCGTTCAGTTCGCTGTTGAGCTCTCTGGCGTCGAGCAGGCCGCGGGCGGCGAACACGCGCGCCAGCGCCGGATGGACACCGTCGCGGATCAGTTTTTCGGCATCCTTGTGCGCATAGGGGCGGGTGCTGATGCGGATCATGACGCCAGCCTTTGCAAGCCGGGCTTGATCCAGAATTTGCGCAGGCTGTTGCGGCTGACGGCGATCTCGGCAATGCGATCCTGGCCGCTTAAAATCAGATTCAGCCGCTGCAGCCGTCCGGCGCGCAACGCGGCCAGCAACGGGGCGAACCAGTCGCGCTCCAGCGTTTCGACGCCTTCCAGCCAGTAACCCCATTCATCGGTCAACGCCGCCTCGGTCAGCGCATCCAGCAGCAACAGGCCACGCGCGCCGGGGGCGTCGATGAGTTCGGTAGGGCCGGCGGCAACGGAAGCGGCGGCGGCGAACTGACCGAACAAGCGGGTCCAGCCCGACAGATTGAAAGCCCTGTCGTAGCGTTCGGCCGATGCCGATGCCGGCGCGCCGGCGTCGGCTCCGCCCCAAAGCCACAGCGAATTGACCGGCTTCAGACCGCGCGCTTCGCGGGCTTCGTTCAGCGGCAGGGTAAACCAGTGCATCTGGATTTCGTTCTGCAATTTGCGCCAGGCGCGGTCGCCTTCGCCCTGCGGCATCCAGATATCGATATTGCGCCCGCTGGCGGCGTCCGGCGTGGCCGTGCGCAGCGCCGGCCAGTCGTCGGCGCGGATGAACCAGGTGCCGGCGTTGCCGTAAAGCAGCGTTTTGCCGATTTCGTCGCATAAGGATGCGGCGGCCTCGAACAAGGTGCGGGCGTCGCCGTCGTCCAGCGCCAATTGGCGCATATCGATCAACACCAGATGGTCGCGCGCGACATGGGTATGGGTGGGATGCAATATAAACCAATGCCCGTCGGCCGCTGGCAGGCCCAGCGCGCGCATCGCCGCGTGCGCCAGCGGCGGGCTGCTGTCGCCGGCGCCGCTGTTCGCGGCGGCCAGGCCGAAGCGTTGCGCCAGCCAGTTTTCGTGTGCCAGCGCGCGGGCGAACGGATCGACCGCCCGCGTGCCGGCATCGCCGGCGCCCCGCGACAGCAGCGTCGCCAGCGCCGGCGTGCGGCATTCACGGATCAGGTCGCGCGCGGTATCGGGCGGAGGAAAACCGAAGGGAAGCAAAATATCGAGAGCATTCATGCCGCGATTGTAGGCCATCCGGGTGCGTCGCCGCCATCGTCATTGGCAAGGACGACTGTTTATATGGCACACTGCGGGTCGGCGGCCCCGATTGGCTGACTCGGCAATCCCGCCCGTTGATTGCATATTCGTTTACCGGAGCGTTATTTGAGCTTTTTAAAAAATTTACCGTTTGAATGGCAGGTGGGCATACGCTACACCCGGGCCGGCAAACGCAGCGGCCGCAACAGCTTTATTTCCTTCATTTCCCTGATTTCGATGGCCGGCATCGCCCTTGGCGTGGCCGCGCTGATCGTCGTGCTGTCGGTGATGAACGGTTTTCAGAAAGAGGTGCGCGACCGCATGCTGTCCGTGCTGGCGCATATCGAAGTATTCGACGCCAACGGTTCGATGCCGGACTGGAAACTGGTCGCCAAGGACGTGTTCAAGGACAAGGAAGTGATCGGCGCCGCGCCGTATGTCGCCGCGCAGGCGATGATGAGCCGCGGCGAAACCTTGCGCGGAGTGGTGATCCGCGGCGTGCTGCCGGCCGAGGAGCCGAAGGTGTCGGATGTGGCGAAACAGGTGCGCCAGGGCAGTTTCTCCGATCTGAAATCCGGTGAATTCAACATCGTGCTGGGCGGCGAACTGGCGCGCGGCCTGCACGTCGGTATCGGCGACAAGGTCACGCTGATCGCGCCGCAGGGACAGGTCACGCCGGCCGGCGTGCTGCCGCGCCTGAAGCAATTCACCGTGGTCGGCATTTTCGAAGCCGGCCATTACGAATTCGATTCGACGCTGGCCTTCATTCACATCGACGACGCGGAAACCATGTTCCGCATGGACGCGCCCAGCGGATTGCGGCTGCGCATCGTCGATATGCTGCAGGCGCCGCAGGTAGCCAACGATCTGGCGCGGATGCTGCCGAGCAATCTGTATTTGCGCGACTGGTCGCAGCAGAACAGCAACTGGTTTGCCGCCGTCAAGACCGAGAAACGCATGATGTTCATCATCCTGACGCTGATCATCGCCGTGGCGGCGTTCAATCTGGTGTCGACCTTGGTGATGACCGTGACCGACAAGCAGGCCGATATCGCGATCCTGCGCACGCTGGGCGCGTCGCCGCTGTCGATCATGAAAATTTTCATGATCCAGGGGGCGCTGGTCGGCCTGATCGGCACCGCCGCCGGGGTCGGTTTCGGCGTGCTGGTGGCCTCCAATATCGAAGTGATCGTGCCGTTCATCGAACACCTGCTGCACGTGCAGTTCCTGCCGAAGAGCGTGTATGTGATTTCCGAATTGCCGTCCGATCTGCGCTGGCCGGATGTCGGCACCATCGGCGGCGTGGCGGTGATACTGGCCTTTCTGGCGACGCTGTACCCGAGTTGGTGGGCGTCGAACGTCAAACCTGCGGAGGCCTTGCGTTATGAATAATCGGGACAACGGCGCGCGCCAACCGGCAAGCGGGGAAGCGGTGCTGTCTTGCCGCGGCCTGGGCAAAACCTTTACGCAGGGGCGTTACTCGGTCAAGGTGTTCGAAGGCATCGATTTCGACGTGCAGGCCGGCGAACAGGTGGCCGTGGTCGGCGCGTCCGGCTCCGGCAAATCGACGCTGCTGCATTTGCTGGGCGGACTGGATACGCCGACCGCCGGCGGTGTCAAGCTGCTCGGCAAGGACTTCGCCAGCCTCAGCGACAGCTCCCGCGGCGTGCTGCGCAACGAGTCGCTGGGCTTCGTCTATCAATTCCATCATCTGTTGCCGGAGTTCTCGGCGCTGGACAACGTCGCGATGCCGCTGCGGATTCGCCGGGTCGCGCCGGCCGCCGCGCGCGAACAGGCGCGCGAAATCCTGGCGCGGGTCGGCCTGGCCGATCGCGTCACGCACGTGCCGGGCGAATTGTCCGGCGGCGAACGCCAGCGGGTGGCGCTGGCGCGCGCGTTGGTCACCGGACCGGCCTGCGTGCTGGCCGACGAGCCGACCGGCAATCTGGATCACGCCACCGCGCACAAGACCTTCGATATGATGCTGGAATTGTCGGACCGCCTGGGCACGGCCTTTGTGATCGTGACGCACGACGGCGAACTGGCGCAGCGCTGCGGGCGCATATTGCATCTGGCCGAAGACGGATTGCAGACCTTCGTCGTGCAATAGTCCGCTGCTGTATCCTCTGCATCATGTGGATCGATACCCATTGCCATCTGGACGCCGCCGAATTCGGCGGCGCTCAGGCCGCTTTAAGCGGGGCCGCGGCGCAAGAGGGCGTCGCGCTGATCGTGATTCCGGCCATCGCGGCGTTCAATTTCGCGCGCGTGGCCGAGCTGGCGCGGCAGTATCCGAACTGCGTCTATGCGCTGGGCGTGCATCCATTGCTGACGCCGCAGGCCGAAGAGCATGAGCTGGAGATCTTGCAGCAGGCGATCGAAGCGGCGCTGGGCGACCCGCGTTTCGTCGCCATCGGCGAAATCGGCCTCGATTATTTCGTGCCCGAGCTGAAGCAGGGCGCATTGCGCGACAAGCAGGAACGTTACTTCGTCGCGCAACTGAAGCTGGCGCGGCGCTACGATCTGCCGGTGCTGCTGCATGTGCGGCGTTCGCAGGACATCGTACTGAAATACCTGCGGCAGCATCCGGCTCCCGGCGGCATCGCGCACGCCTTCAACGGCAGTTTCCAACAGGCCGAGCGCTTCATCGATGTCGGCTTCAAACTCGGTTTCGGCGGCGCGATGACATTTCCGCGCGCCTTGCAGATACGCCGGCTGGCCGCCGATTTACCGCTGGATGCGCTGGTGCTGGAAACCGATGCGCCGGACATTTCTCCCGCCTGGCTGCATCCGGCGCCCAACACGCCGCAACAGATCCCGCGCATCGGCGGCGTGCTGGCGCAATTGCGCGGCATCGCCCCAGATGCGGTGGCGCGAGCGACCGCCGCCAATGCGTATGCGGCGATGCCTCGGCTGGCTGCATTGATGAATGTCCCGTCGCGCAACTAGTAATTATGACTGTGGTTACGGCAGCATCGCCGCCGGATTCGCCTGCATTACTCCCGAAAATTCCTCTACACTAAGTGCTGCCGTTTTTCCCGAAAAACGGTTTTCCGATCCGACAGAGCGCGCCGTATGCCGGCGCAATCGCGGGTTCGCAAGGAACCCGGCCGCACAATCTGTCTTCACATGCAAATCTAAACGAACGGGCGGCCGCGCCGCCCATCGATGAAATGGGATTGCCGTGTCCAAAGCAAAATATTTTCAACTGGTCGACGAGTTCTGTTTTCTGGCCGGCGTGGAGCAGCAGCAATTGATTGCCGAAGGCGGCGCGCTGAGCGTCGACGAAGTCATGTTTTCGCTGCTGCATAATGAACAGATCGACGACAGCCTGCTGTTCATCTATGCCGACTTCGGCGAGCTGCCGACCGGCCGCGAATTGCAGGCGGCGCAGGCGCTGCTGGAAGCCAATCTGTTTTTGTATTCCGGCGCGGCGCCGGTGTTTGCGATTTCCGCGGAAACCGAGCGGGTGGTGATGGCCGATCACCGCGCGCTCGACGCGCTCGATGCGCATGGCCTGAGAGACCTGTTGACGGATATGGCGGCAAAGGCCAAGCAATGGCGCGGCGATTATTTTCTGGATGCCTTGTCCAACCCGTTTCAATTGTCGACGCCGTATCGCTGATTGGCCGCGCTCGATGAATTTGGATTCCATATCTTGTTCCTCGCGTCTTGCCGTTCAGGCGTCCGATCCATCCATGCTACAGGTCGATCCCCGGTTAGCGACAGCCGCCTGAGCCGCGATGCGCTGTGCGCTGCTGGCATATGCCGCCGGTATTGCCGGCTTGCAGACGCTGGCCGTATTGCCGGCGCAGCGATGGTGCATGGCGCTGGCGCTGGCCTCTTTAGCTTCGGCGTGGCTGCTGCTGAAAAAATGTCCCGTGACGCCGCCGGTGTGCGATGCGGCTCACGCATTCCGCCGCACGCCTTTTCCATGGCTTCGTTTACTGATATCGGCGGCCTGCGCCGCATCGATAGGATTCGCATGGGCCGCGCTATGCGCGCACGATCGTCTGCGCGACCGGCTGGCGCCGGAATGGGAAGGGCGCGACGTGACGGTGATCGGCGCCGTCGACAATCTGCCCGTGTCTTTCGAACGCGGACGACGCTTCCTGTTTTCCGTCGAGCGGGTACTGCCGCGGAACGGCGCGATCCCGCATCTGCCCGCGCGATTGTCGCTGTCCTGGTATGCCGGCCGCGGCGCCAAGGCGCGGCTTCCCGAGATCGCACCGGGCGCGCGCTGGCGCTTGACGGTAAGGCTGACGCGGCCGCACGGCAACGCCAATCCCGACGGCTTCGATTACGAATTATGGCTGCTGGAGCGCGGCATCGGCGCCACCGGTTATGTGCGCGACGTCGACCCGCACACCGCGCCGCGTTTGCTGAACCCGTTCGTATTCAGCGCGCCGCACGCAATCGAACGTCTGCGCGGACGGGTGCGGCGCAAGATTCTGGCCGCGTTGCCGCAAGCCGCGCATGCCGGCGTCATCGTCGCGCTGGCGCTAGGCGAACAGCGCGCCATCGAAAAAAGCGACTGGGACGTGTTCAGGCGCACCGGCGTCAGCCATCTGATCGCCATTTCGGGATTGCACATCATGCTGGTCGCGGGCCTGTTCGGCCGGCTGGTCACCGCACTGTGGCGGCGCTCGTTCTGGATTCCTTCGCACTGGATGACGCCGCTGCCGCTGCGCCTGCCGGCGCAAAAAGCAGCGCTGCCCGCAGCCGTCGCCGGCGCGGCGGGCTATGTCGTGCTGGCCGGCTGCGGGATTCCCGCGCAACGGGCGCTCTACATGCTGATCGCGGTGGCGCTGGCGGCGTGGTTCGGGCGCATCGGCAGCGCCGCGCACATTCTCTGCATCGCGCTGGCGGTGGTGCTGACGGTAGACCCCTGGGCCTTGCTATGGCCGGGTTTTCATTTATCGTTCGCGGCGGTCGCGATCATTCTGTACGCCGGCGGCGGCCGCGGTAAAACAGGCCTCACCGAAGAAAGCGACAGCGCGCCCACGGACTGCTGGCGGCATTGCCGCCGGCTGCTGCGCACGCTTGCCGACGGCATGCGCACTCAATGGGCGGTGACGGTGGGATTATTGCCGCTGACCTTGCTGCTGTTTGCGCAATATTCGCTGATCGGTCCGATTGCGAATGCACTGGCGATACCGGCGGTCACATTATTGATAGCGCCGCTGGCCTTGCTCGGCAGCGTGCTGCCCGCGCCGCTGGCGTCATGGGCATTGACGCTGGCGCACGCTGCGTTTTCGCTGCTGTTCGACTGGCTGAACTGGTGCAGTACGCTGCCGACCGCCGTATGGCGTGCACCGCTGCCGAGCTGGCCGCTGTTCCTGGCGGCGCTGAGCGGCGCATTGCTGATACTGGCGCCGCGCGGCTGGCCCTTGCGCTGGGTCGGCTGCTTCGGCTGCCTGCCGCTGCTGTTGAATACGCCGATGCATCCACCCGCCGGCGCATTGTGGGTAACCGCCTTCGACGTAGGGCAGGGCATGGCGCTGCTGATTGAAACCAGGACGCATCGGCTGCTGTACGACACCGGCCCGCCGTACGGAACGGACAGCGACGCCGGCGATCGCGTGCTCCTGCCATATCTGCAGGCACGCGGCATCGGCGCGCTGGATGCGCTGGTGGTATCCCACAGCGACAGCGACCATGCCGGCGGCGCCGCGACGCTGCTGCGCGCATTGCCGATAGCAACCGTATATACGTCGCTGCCCGCCCGTCACCGCATCGTGCGGGCAGCCGCGCAACACCGACGCTGCATCGCGGGCCAGCACTGGCAATGGGACGGCGTGACATTCGACATGCTGCATCCGACCGCCGCCGTCTACGCCAACCGAAAAGGCAGCCCCAACGCCCGCAGTTGCGTATTGAAGATAAGCAACGGCAAGCATGCCGTCTTGCTGCCCGGCGACATTGGCGCAGCGCAAGAAAAAGACCTCATCGACCGGCTCGGCGCCCACCGGCTGCGCGCCAGCGTCCTGCTGGCGCCGCATCACGGCAGTAAAACCTCCTCTTCGCCAGCATTTCTACAAGCGGTAGACCCGGCCATCGCCGTCTTTCAGACCGGCTACCGCAATCGCTTCCACCATCCGCAGGCGAAAATCTACGATCGCTACCGCGATTCAGGCATTCGGCGCTTAAGGACCGACCAAACCGGCGCAATCACATTACAATTAGGAACGGTCGTGCTTTATCAGACCTATCGGCAGCAGCATGCGCGTTACTGGCACAGCGGGCCATCGCCGTTGCCCCCATAGAAACAGCCAATGACAAAACCGATATTGCACTTCGCCCATGCCAACAGCTATCCCGCAGGAACCTACCGCCTGTTTTTCGAGCGATTGCGGCAGCACTACGACATTCACGCGATGGCGATGCATGCGCACAACCCCGACTATCCCGTCGATGACGGCTGGACCTCGCTGGGTCGGGAATTATCGGACGAGCTGGCGCGGCGTTACAGCGCACCGGTGATCCTGGTAGGACACTCGCTGGGCGGCATACTAAGCCTGATCGCGGCGAGGAATCGCCCCGACCTGGTGCGTTGCGTAGTATTGCTGGACTCACCGATAGTAGCGGGATGGCGCGCCATGATACTGCGCCTCATGAAAGCGTTCAACGTAGAGCACAAACACGCCCCCTCGCGCTTCTCGGTCAAGCGTCGCAACGTCTGGCCCGACCGCGAAAGCAGCTACCGGCATTTCGCATCGAAGCGCGTCTTTGCCGCGTGGCCGGAAGAAGTATTGCGAGACTATGTCGAGCACGGCATAAGCGAACAAGAAAACGGCGTAGGCCTCAGTTTTTCACGCGAAACGGAGACCGCGATCTACCGCACGATTCCGCACGATTTAGGAAAACTGACGAAACAAAACTTCCCGGTGCCGGTAGGGTTCATAGGTGGTGAAGATTCGGTGGAATGCCGCCTGGCCGGCCTGGCGGCGACCCGCCGTCTGGTAGGCGAGAACTTCATCCAGATCCCGGGCGGCCATTTATTTCCGATGGCCACTCCGGAAGCTGCCGCGGAGGCGGTAAACCAGATGATCAATACAGTATTGTCCGAAGCAGTAAGCATTAATGTTGTGTAGAGGGAGGAGCGCTTCCTTCGATAAGGCTTCGCCTACTCAGGACGAACGGCAGTTCCGTAAAATTTAACCAAAAATCCAAGCCATCCGTCCCCGAAGCCGAAGGCGAGCCCACCCTGAAGCCAAAGGCGAGCAGACCCCGAAGCCAAAGGCGAGCCCACCCCAAAGCCGCAGGCGAGGAGTCCAAGCCGGAGCGAAGAAAACGGCGGAAGTGGCGAGTAAGTGCAGCTGGCGGTTCAAGCGGTGGAGGAGAAGCGCAGGCGTACGCAAGTACGTTGAGCATCGCAGTCCACCGATTGGGCCGCCAGCTGCGCTTAATCGCCACTTCCTGGGGTATAATTTGAATTTCCCGCATGTGCCGTTCAAAGGCACCCTCTGTAATGACTAAGTTTGTATTTGTTACCGGTGGCGTGGTCTCTTCCTTGGGTAAGG